>CAJMQU010000018.1 GCA_905215555.1 uncultured bacterium | reverse complement strand
CTTTGATTTCGATGCCATCATGGAAGGTGCAGACTGGTTCCACTGGTCAGGTATTACTCCCGCCATCTCCGACAAAGCTGCCGAACTGACAAAATTGGCTTGTGAGGCTGCAAAACGTCACGGCGTCACAGTGTCTGTCGATCTTAACTTCCGTAAGAAACTCTGGACGAAAGAGAAAGCTCAGTCTATCATGAAGCCTTTGATGCAATACGTAGATGTTTGTATCGGCAACGAAGAAGATGCAGAACTCTGCCTGGGCTTCAAACCCGATGCTGACGTAGAAGGCGGAAAGACTGATGCTGAAGGCTACAAAGGCATCTTCAAGGCAATGGCTAAGGAATTCGGCTTCAAGTACGTAATCTCTACCTTGCGTGAATCATTCTCTGCAAGCCACAATGGCTGGAAAGCGATGATCTATAACGGCGAAGAGTTCTACGAATCAAAACGCTATGACATCAACCCGATCGTCGACCGTGTAGGTGGTGGCGACTCTTTCTCCGGTGGTATTATCCACGGATTGCTGACGAAGCCTAACCAGGGTGCTGCCCTTGAATTTGCAGTTGCCGCTTCTGCATTGAAACACACCATCAATGGTGACTTCAACCTGGTGTCGGCAGAAGAAGTGGAAGCGTTGGCCGGCGGTGATGCAAGCGGACGTGTGCAGCGTTAAATTACTGAATATTAATTGTTGGATATTAATTATTAAAGACAATGGCTAAGTTTGATAAAATAGCAGTGTTGAATAAGATCGGTTCTACCGGAATGGTGCCCGTCTTCTATCATAAGGATGCAGAGGTAGCAAAGAAAGTAGTGAAAGCATGTTATGAGGGTGGTGTTCGTGCGTTCGAGTTTACCAACCGTGGCGACTTTGCTCACGAAGTATTTGCTGAAGTTGTGAAGTTCGCGGCAAAGGAATGCCCGGAGATGGCAATGGGTGTAGGTTCCATTGTTGATCCTGCAACGGCTGCCCTTTACTTGCAGTTGGGTGCCAACTTCGTTGTAGGTCCGTTGTTCAACCCTGAGATTGCCAAGATATGCAATCGTCGTCTGGTTGCCTACACTCCGGGGTGCGGAAGCGTTTCAGAAGTAGGATTTGCACAAGAGGCAGGTTGCGACCTTTGCAAGATATTCCCGGGTGACGTTCTCGGTGCGAAACTTGTAAAAGGCCTGTTGGCTCCGATGCCTTGGTCTAAGCTGATGGTAACCGGTGGGGTAGAACCTACTCAGGAAAACCTGACTTCATGGATCAAAGCCGGTGTGTTCTGCGTAGGTATGGGTTCAAAACTCTTCCCGAAGGATAAGGTAGCCGCAGAAGACTGGACTTACGTTACGGAAAAATGTAAAGAAGCGCTGGCTTATATCGCAGAAGCCAGAAAATAAGATATTTCATTTTGTTTAAAGGTGTTTAAAGGGGACAACCATTGGAGTTGGCAGGGTCAATGCTACTCCAGTGGTTTGTTTTTTTATATACATGCGTAAATAAAGCTGGATATATTTAAAAAGATGTTATAAAACATGCCTTTTTGCGTGCAGTTGTTTGCGCGCACGAAAAATCTTCTTACCTTTGTATCGCAGTTGGGAAACTGCTTATGATTTTGACTTTTAAATAAATTAGTTTTTTAGTTTTCAATAAAGGAATTAGTTAGGTAAAAAGATTCGTTAATAGTTTTTTCATAGGCTGAAATTTGGATTAAGAAATAGGTAATTAGGTATAATAGGTATAAAAGGTAAAAAAGAAGATTGTGTTTCTATAGGTAATAGAATTTGGGGTAAAAAGAAGATTGATTTTTAGGTAACAAGTTTTAGATGCAATTAAAAGAAAAGCCTCTATGGCTTTTCTTACAGAGGCGAGGGGTTCGTGAGAGCTTGCTCGTTTTTTTATGTTCCACTACTAAAAAAGAGATATTTTCTTTTTTTAAGAAATGGTGATTATTTCAGTCATTCTTTGTATATTTGTGCCATTATCCACGTAAAAAAGTAATTTTGGAACAGGTACTGTTTATATTTGATTGGATTTTATACGTATTGTTTGCAATAAACGTATTGTATTTATTAGTTTATAGCTTGGCGTCGCTTTGGCGTAAATCTGATAAGCCGGTATCGGCGAAAGAATATAAACGATTTGTTCTATTAATAGCAGCATATAGAGAAGATGCGGTTATTATGGATACAGTGCAAGCTTGTTTAGCGCAGGATTATCCTAGTGACCAATATGATGTTGTGGTGATTTCGGATCACATGCAGCCTTCTACGAATGAGAAATTACGTGCATTGCCCATTAAACTACTTCAGGTCGATTTTGAGAAAAGCACGAATACTAAGTCTCTAAAAGCTGCCCTTGAATATTTAGGGGAAGACTCGTATGATGTTGCTTTGATTATTGACGCAGACAATATTATAAATTCTTCTTATCTTTCTGAAGTAAATAATGCATTTGCGGATCCGAAAGTGCAAGTTATCCAAACTCATCGTATAGCAAAGAATTTGAATACGGATATGGCTTATCTGGACGCTATTAGTGAAGAGATAAATAACTCAATATTCCGTTTAGGACATATTAATTTAGGAATGTCAGCAGCGCTGATAGGTTCCGGTATGGCTTTTGAATATTCTTTATTCTATAAAGCGATGATGAGTAATACTTCGGTCGGAGGTTTCGACAGAGTGCTAGAGATGAAATTACTTTATCATCGTATTTTCTTTCATTATTTGCCGGATACTTATGTGCTGGATGAGAAGATACAGAAGACTCAGAATTTCTATCAGCAAAGGAGGCGCTGGTTATCTGCACAATACTATAGTTTGGGTGAGTTTGTGCATCATTTACTTCCGGCTATCCGTGACCGGAAATGGGATTTTTGTGATAAACTGTTTCAGCAGGCTTCTTTCTCGCGGGTATTATTATTAGGCTTTACTTTTATTTTTTCTGTATGCCTTTCAATATGGTGTCCTGCATTGGCTTATAAGTGGTGGGGGATATTCGGACTGTTGCTGTTGGCATTGGCTATTGCTGTTCCTCGTCGTTTTTGGAGGTGGCGCTTGGCCAGGGCAGTCTGTTTTGTTCCTTATTCATTTTTACTAATGTTTTTTAATCTATTTCGACTGAAAGAGGCGAATAAGAAATTTATTCATACAGCGCATGGAATAGAAGAATAATTATATCAAAGAAAGTTGGAAATGTCTATTAAAGAGCAGGCTACAAAAAGTGTGTTTTGGAGTGCAATAGAACGCTTTTCTGTGCAAGGTATACAGTTTATATTAACTATTATTATTGCACGTATTCTTTCTCCAGATGACTATGGGCTTATTGCTATGTTAGGAATATTCTTGGCGTTGTCACAAGTCTTGATTGATAGTGGTTTTGCTTTTGCATTGGTCCAAAAGCAAGAAAGAACAGAAACTGATTATAATACAGCTTTTTATTTTAATGCCTTTGGCTCTCTTTTTATATATATAATTTTATATTTGTTAGCTCCTTATATAGCGAATTTTTTTGAAGAACCTCAGTTGACTATTGTTACCCGTGTTTTAGGTATAAATTTGATAATAATGTCACTAGGGATAGTTCAACAAGCTAAGTTGACAATTGCCCTTGATTTTAAGCATCAAGCGATGGCATCGCTTATTGCTGTTATTATAAGTGGGGGAATAGGGCTGTGGATGGCATATAGTGGTTATGGTGTATGGACTTTGGTTTTTCAAAGTATAGCAAATAATTTTCTTCGCGTATGTTTTTTATGGGTATTTTCAAGGTGGCTACCATGCTGGAAGTTTTCTTATCAATCTTTTAGCTCTCTTTTTAGGTTTGGCTCTAAATTAATGTTGACAGGGCTAATGCATGAGCTTTATTCTAATCTTTATTCTCTGATTATTGGAAAGTTTTTTTCAGCAAGTGATTTAGGATATTATAATCGATCATATACGTTGGCTCAGTTTCCATCTGCAAATATAGCAAATGTTATTGTTCGCGCAGTATATCCTATTCAATGTAGATATCAGGATGATATGGAGCAATTGCGTTCTATGTTTATGAAATATATGAGAATCTCGTGTTATGTAATATTCCCTTTTATGGTAACCTTATTTGTTCTAGCAGAATCTTTTGTACTTATTCTTTTGACAGAAAAATGGTTACCAGCTGTCGCCTTTATAAAAATTCTCAGTCTTGCTTTCGTTTGGGATCCAATCATGAAAATTAATAATAATATTTTGAGTGTAAAAGGGCGAACTGACTATGCTTTAAAAGCGGAAGTTATAAAAAAAATAGTAGCTATTGTTTTACTTGTAGTCTCAGTGCCTTTTGGTATTACAATAATGTGTTTTAGTTTGGTATTGTATGCTGTGGCTGATATGGTAATTATAATTTATTTTTCAAGGAAAGTTATAAATATTGGATATTGTGTACAGTTTAGGGGCTTGTTGCCTGTAGTGTTTCTTAATATAGTGATGGGAGTAGTTATGTATGGAATTACGTGTTTCCCTCTATCTGTATTAGCGAAGCTTTTAATACCCCTTGTTGTAGGTTGGAGTTTATATTTATTTTTATCTTGGTTATTTAAAATGCAAGAATGGAGTATATTTCTTTCTTTGATAAAGAGAAAGTAAGCGATGATGAGAAAGAGAGGTGTCACCACCTCTCTTTCTCCACCTCAAAGCACGGACATTCCTTCGTCCACTCCATCGGTTCCACCTCTCCATTTCCATTTACATCCGGACTTAAATCCCGATGCCCCACAACCTTTGCTTCCGGATAATCCATCTTCAAAGCCCGTACCAGTACCCGTAGTGAATGCTGTTGCCACTCCGTCCGGGTATCCTTTGCCACTCCGTGGCAATCCAAGCCACCCTCATAACAAATTCCAATTGAATTTGCATTGTGTCCACGCACGTGGGCACCGACCCTCTCGACTGAGCGTGTGGACTTGATGTCACCGTTACGGCGAACGTAGAAATGATAGCCGATGCCATCAAAACCGCGAAGGCGGTGAGCAGTGTCCAAATCCTGTTCGGTAAAGGGGCGGTCCTCGCGCGTGGCGCTGCAATGGATCACGATTAAATCAATCTTTCTCATCAGGGATACAGGTTCATGGCATTGGCACTAAAAGCGCCGATTACGGCCGAAGCCACTGCGATGATTACTTTCAGAATCTTGTCCCAAGTCGTTTTTTTCATAAAGATTAAGAGATTTGTGATGAATATTTAGTGATTAGCTGTTAACGGGCTGCGCAATGATCGCGCAGCCTACCCCAGAGGATTCTCATCTACACCTCCGCCGCCACCTTCGCCGTTGCCGCCGGAAGAAGAGCCGCCACCGGTGGACGGCTTGTCATCTTCCGCCACCAGTTCGAAGACGATGTTGTTCGGCCCTCCCTTGGTGGTGGCGATGCTGTCGTTTGCCAGTCGCAGGGTGTTGGCCACCTTGAAGCGGATGTTGACACGTTCGATATTCTTCACCGTACAGTCCTTGGCCACCTCGGTGGCGCGGCATTTGAAAGTGGTGTGGAAAATCCCGAAACCATCCAGGCGTACACTGTTACCGTCGGTCAGGGTCTGGCGCATCTGACGGACGATAGCCTTGCCCACGTGCTCCACATCCTCGGCCGACATTCCGCCCAGTGCCTCGATGTCTTGTGCGATACGTGCAAGGTTGAAGATTTTGGCATCTTTCGGCTTGCGTTTCAGGGTGAAAACCATCGGGGAAGCTGCGTCTCCAATTTTCTTGTGGCGCTGTGAGCGCATTACTAAAGCTGTTGACATAACTCTGTAAAATTTTAGGTTTGATGAATAATAAGTTGTTTTTATCTCTCCGAAGCGAAGAGATGAGATAATTTCTTCTTTCGCTCCGGTGAAACAAAGATACGACAGGCGCGCGGCGCGCTGAGAGGTTCCGTGAGGTTTCGTGAGGTTACGTGAGGATAAATGAGGTTATGTGAGGTTGCCGCTCAGTTCGTCCAAGAATGCTAAAAAAGCCCTTTTATCCGATATTTCTTCGATACGCTTAGAAATACAATCCATAGTCATTTGCCCAAAGATTTAGTTATCAAGTGTTTTAGTGAATTTGATTATCTTGCTTCCGCTGCTTTCAAATGGTGAGCGAACGTATTTGTCCCGATACTTTATCATGATTCTTGTAGATTGCTTCATTTGTCCCGATTCAAAAACGCGGCGGCCAGTTCCGGCGAGTTCAGTTGTTTTGCCGAAAAATCTTCAAGATTATCAGCCTCTTCGTCATCCGATATGGAGACAAAGAATGTTATCTCTTCCGGGCATCCCCCGAATGCTCCCGCCTCCTTGAGCTGTTTCATGGCGGATATGACGGCATCGAAGAAAAAGGCTTCGCCCGGCAGACTGTCGTGATGTTCCCACAGCAATTTGCTGAGTCTCGACAGTTCGCTGTTGTCGGCGTCGGAGTACCCCCATTCATCGGGATACCATTTGCCCTCGCTGTCAGGTCCGCCGTTTCCATTCAGAAACTCAACGGTGTTTACTGCGAGAAACAGGGTGCAGCAGTATCTGTCGGTGACCAAGGCTGCCGTATAAATATGTTCATCTCCTATCTGCTCAAGCACCTCATGCAAATCTTTTTCGGCAGCCTCTCTGATTCTTTCCGCCAATCCCTGATAAAACGGATCTATATCCTTTGCCTCCTTTACCCGTTCATCAGATTCGTACTCCGGCGAATTTATATATTGTAGATACTCTTTTGCCTCCTCCGAATCGAGTTTTGCAGCATCTTCGAGATACTGGTAGCCAAGTTCTATGTCTTCATCGGTGCCACGACCGAAAGCGTATGCCACCCCCAGCGCATTGAGCACCTTTCCCTTGATGCTATCCCATAAGTCGTCCATTCTCTCTTCAGCTTCCTGAAGGTACTCCAACGCCGCGTCATCGTCCTGCACCACTCCCAGGCCGTCCTGACAGCAAATGCCGAGGTAGGCGGCTGCCTGCGTCTTGGTGACGTCGCTGCATTTGGGATTCTCATACGCCTTTTCAAACCATTGTACAGCCTTGGCGTAATCCTGTTCCGCACCGCCGCATCCTTCAAAATGATAGTAGCCCATCTCGAACTGTCCCGCGGGATGTCCTCCTTTGGCAGCCATTTCATAGAACTGATAGGCGACTTCGATGTTTTCCTCCACTTCCTCGCCTGCTTCGTAGGTGTGGCCGGCATTGTACGCACCCTGCGGGTCGCCACGGTAAGCAGCTTTGGCATAGTATGTCAGAGCTGCCTGAGGGTTTTTCTTGTCATGCCCGAGATAATGTCCGTAGTTGTTGCAGATCACCGGGGAAATCTCTGCGAGGGCTTGGTAATAGGCTTCAAAGGCATCGTTTTTGATGTCGCACAGCCCCGACTCGCGGATCTTGCAGTAGTTGCCCCAACCGGCACAGATGCGTCCGTTGAAGCTGCGCTCATACCATTCTTGGGCTATCGGGTAGGCCCAGGCATGGTATTCGTCCTCTGTTTTGAATTGCTTGGCAAGTTCCGGCTCGACAAGCAGATAGTCGCCCCAGTAATAGACATTGCCTATCATATAGCAGCAAAACGCATTGCCACGCTTCGCCTGGCCGAGGATCTCCTCGAAAGCTTCCCTGAACGATGCGAAAGGCGTCCCCCGCTGCACGGCAGGGGTGAAGTTGCCGCTTCTTACGGCACAGAGCACGCCGGTGGCACTGCCCATCAACGCACTTTTCTGCATCAGCTTCGAGGCATTGGCATCGTCGGTGGTGAAGCCGGCTCCGCTCCACACATATTCCTCACCCATAAAGCACCGGGCAACGAATGCCAGTGCATCGGCGTCGCCTTGCTGCGCCGCCTGGAAAAGCATCGCGTAGCCGCGCCGTATTTCTTCGCGGTCGAAACTTGTCCAGATCATATCTACTGCCTTCACTACGGGCAGACTGTATTTACCATTCATCGTTATCTGATTTATCTTCTTTGTCTAAAAACCTGAAAGTCAATCGCTGGAAATAGTCGGTCACATCAAAACTTTCCCATTCGGGGGTGGGGTCAGGAAATTTGCAGCCGTCGACCAGATTCCACAGCCAGCTCCGCAAGGGGCTGACATCAGATATGACAGCCCGGTAGCCGGTCGGTGCCGGTTCGGTCCACCTGACACATTCCACTTTGTACTTTGCTGTATGTATCGAGCCATCGCCACACCGTCGGATGTTTATATATCCTCCGTTCTCGCAGGTAAAGTCATAAAGCATCCATACGGATTTTCCATCGATAATATTTTCAAGAGCTGCCACAACGTCAGCACTACCGAAATAGCGGAAATCCTCGCCATCGACACTAAGGCTTGCGCTCTTTCGGGATGTGGGGGTCAATTCCTCGCACGTCCAGTCCGACATGTCGGACAATTCGGCTGACTGGAAGAAATCGCACATCATGTCGGCCGCCGCCTCGCAGGAGAAACCGTTCTTAACCATTCGGAGCACCTTTTTCCTGACTCTGAAATAAACTGCAATGTGTGAGTCGCGATAGAAACTCATGGCGAAACACTCAGCTTCGCGCACAAGACGGACCGGACGGCACTTTTCAAGGGTGACATATTCGTTGGAGTCAATTTTATACACAGCCTCCATGATTTTGGGCACGGTCACATGGCTTGTGCGCTCCTCGCCATTTCCGGTAATGAGCACATGCTGTGGCTTCATTGTCGCCATGCCCGGGTATTTGCCCCGTGGATGTTTCGGATCAAACCTCGTCATAAAATATCTAATCTTATTCTTTATCTTGGCTTACAAGAAAGCATGCCGCTTCTTATTTTTTGTACGTTTCAGAAAGAGTTATCTCAATCTGGGCGCAAAAATATTCATTTTCTATGATAACCTTTTATTAGTTGAACGGTTTTCTTTACTTTAATTTCTTTGGCCGGCAACAACTTTGTGGTTATTATATACTTTTTCTAAGGTTCCCCGAAGGCGTCGACTATCGCTTGCACCTGGGCGGGAGTGTAGTTCCTGCCCGTGCGGCTCATCCCCATTTCCAACAGGCGTTGTTCCAGTCCGGGCGCTTTGCGTATCCAGTTGTTGAAGCGGTTGACTGCTGCTTGTTGGGTCACTCCGTGAATGTAGCACATGGCCAGTTCGCCTTTCCCGTAGCTGCGTATCAGGAAGCAGACTTCTAAGATGGAATCCTCGTTTTTCTTCATACTCGAATTTGAATGAATTGTTAGTTTTTTATTAAGTTTATTGTCTCTACAAATGTACTGAATTTTAATCAAATAAGCAACCTTCTTCTGCAATATTTTTCAACCAGTTTTCATTGTCTACCACCGTGTTCACCGGTCCCGGTTTGTCGCCGTCGGGGCGGTGCACGATGTCTTCCTCGCAGGGCCAGTAACGCCCGTTAAGGCGGTTGTAGACGAACTTGGCACAAGTGTGGGCGCTGCCCAAGTGCTTGAACCTCACTTTGTCGATGTAGACGGTGACGATTTCCTTCTCGTCATTTCGGTCTACGGTAATACAGAAGTCGGCCATGTTGCCGAAGTTGGCGGATCCGTTGATGTCATTCATCTCCACCCGCCTCAGTTCGCCGTTGACGGCATTGCGGTTTACCTTGCGCGGGTGCGCCACGAGGATCACGAGGCACTTGTGCTGCAAGGCGAAGCGGCCCAGCTTGTTCAGCAGCGAGGTGATGTATTGCAGTTCCGTCTGTCCCGCTTCCAGTTGCTGGTCGATGCGGTTCAGCGGGTCGATGACGAGGATGCGCACCCCGCGGCGGCGTACCAGTTGGCGGGCTTTCTCAAGGATGCAGTCCACGGTGTAGCTTCCTGCGTCCGGCAAGATGTGCGTCACGTTGTTCGTCAGCCAGCTCACCGTCCGGTTGTAGAGGGCTTCCGTCATGCCCGGACCGGGGCGGAAGGAGTGTCCGGTCAACTTTTCGGAAAGCTTGGCCAGGTGGTACTCCATAGGCATGTTTTCGGGGCTGAAGAAGCTGATTTTCCACTCGTGGCGCAGGCAGAGGCGCAGGACGAGTTCGTCGATGAATTCCGATTTCCCTTCACCGGGGCGTCCTGTCGTCACCAGAAGGCGTCCGGTCTCGAAGGTGCAGTTCTCGTCCAGATTGTCCCATCCCGTTTCGGCTCCCCGTTGCAGGCCGTTTTCGAAGAGCGTGCGGAGGGTGTCCTGACAGTCTTCGGCGGTAAAGACGCCTTCCAGCGGGATTTCTTCGGCCTGTGCCAGGGTGATGAGCAGGCTTTCAGCGCCATACTTGACCAGGTGCTCGTTGGCGTCTTTACATCCGGGGCCGAAGTGCACCAGGCGGCAACGGTCCGCACCGAGGCGTCGCACCAGTTCTGCACACAGCAACTGTCCGGCATTATCCTCGTCGACGGCGATGTAGATCAGTTTCTTGGGTTCGAAGTGCGTCTCTACGAAGCGGTCCATCCAGTTGAGGTTGCTTTGTGCGCCGGCGGGTACGGAGATGACATCCTTCCGGCCGGTGGTCATGAAAGCGGCGGCATCGAATTCACCTTCGGTGATGATGCATTCCGGAGTGTCCAGTATGGCATCGATGTTGTAGGGGATAAGCTCGGCGCCCTTCACCATCATGAAGTGCTTCCGGCCGCTTCGGTACTTGGTGTTGATGAGTGTTCCGTTCTCGAAGTAGTTGAAGCATAGGCAGTTCTCCTCTTCGTTGCTTTCGGGCAGCTTCACTCGTTCTTCGGTGATGTGCAGGTCGGGCAGCAAGTGCTGTGCCAGGCAGCGTTCCTGTGTCCAGTACCGTTCCAGCTTCTCGCTGAGATTGGTCCGGGCGGGGTCGAAGACGGGGCGGCGGAAGTGGGAGGGGAGCTTGTTGGCTCGGCTGTATTTTTCTTTTCGCAGTTGGCGTTCCCGTTCTTCGGCATCATCGGGCACGTAGAGTTTATAGCCGCAATGGTGGCAGTAGCACACGCCCTTGTCGAGGTCGATGGAGAAGGATTTGTTGCCTTTGTGTCCGCGAGTGGCGTTGCACTGGGGACAGATGGTCTTGATTTTGCCGCTGGTGCGGCCACGGGTATCAATGCCGTGCTGATGGAAATTTCTCATTCACGCAGGGGTGTTTTTGAATCGTTTTCTGAAATTGTTGTTTTGAATCGTTTTTGAATGCCACACATCAGCGTCTGCAATGCCACATTTCGTGGGGGCGAATGCCACACTTGGATGTGTGTGAGGTGTGGCATTCGGCTTGCTGAGGTGTGGCATTCGGCTTGCTGAGGTGCGGCATTCGGCTTGCTGAGGTGTGGCATTTGGCTTGCTGAGGTGTGGCATTTGCCTTGCTCAAGTCCTTGCTCAGGTGGGGGCTATTACGTCCTCCACGACTGTGTGGCTTCGTCCCAGAACGCCGTGGCATTCGGTCGGGGCGGGGCATTGTCGGGGATGGGGCATCCCAGGTAGGTGCGCCGGCCGTCAATGCGCAGTTCGTAGCGGTAAGGGTCGGGTGGCGCAGCGGCCTGTTGCTTGGCGTCGAGTGCAAGGAGGGTTGCGTGCAGGGCTTGCGAGGTGCGCTGTCCGGGACTTGTATAGTTCACGAAATAGCGGCGTACATCGCTTTCATCCAGCAGGTTGTGCCATTTGTCGTAGATTTCGATATGCTTCTTGAAGCACTCCACAGCCGCCTCGATGTGTCGCATCAGCAGCTCCCCGTAGCCGCTATGCATACAGGCAGCTTCCAGCCAGGGCGTCCTCACGGCCAGTCCGTCCACCACTTCCTGCCAGGGACGTACGGGGCGCGGCGGCGTTTCCGGTCGGCCAAAGTCATCGCAGACGGTGAGTGACGTCCGACTTCCGGTGGAAGTATCCCGGCTGTTTGCCGGAGGATTGATATCGTTGTCGTCGTCATCATCAGCAACAGCAGTTTCTTTTTCTTTTGTTGATGATGTTATTATATCTTTTATATTCTCTTTAAATACTTCACGGGGCGTTTCTTTATCGGCACTGGTTTTTAGCTTGTTAGCTTGTTTTTCGTCCGTATTTTCCGTTTTTTCCTCTGCTGTTTTTGGCTGTTTTTCGTCATTTTTCGCATTAGCAACGGTGTTTGCTCTATCATTTTCGGCCGCTTTTTTCTCCTTCTTTTTCTCCTTCTTTTTCACTGGATTCAGTTCTTCGGGACTGAAGAACCCGTCTTCTTCGAGTATGAAAAGTTGGAAATTGCGGATGATTTTCTCTATGTAGGTGATCGGCAATTTTTTGCTCGTGGAAGAGCGCAGATATTTCAGTTGCGCTCTGGCGTCGGGCAGCATGGATAATTTTTCGATGATGATCCAGTAGGTTCCTGTTCCTCTGGGGCCTTCCTCGTCAAACAGTTTTTGCATTCGGGGATCGTGCATGGCCATGAGCTGGTGCTGTAGATAAAAGTTCCTTTTCATTCTGAGTTATTTTTTTTATTAATTGATTGTGATTGTTTGTGGGAAAAGGTTGCGTAAAGCGGAGTTGCTTGTTGTGGCGACAGCGTTTTTTTCGTAGCGTTTTCTCTTTGCGGGTTCAAATATAAGCATTGATAATACTGTTAAAATGTGCGGTCTGTCCGTTTATTCCGTTGTCAGAATGCTTGTGAAAGCGGTTTAGTGGGGCAAGACCGCACATTTTGAAAAAGGAGATGATTTATTGTTCCTTAACGTTTGGAGGGGCTCTGGCGCTGAAGTGCGCATTGCGATTATTATACACAAACATCTGTCAGTCAGTCTTGTTCGTCTTTTTTGTGCGGAGTGTGTCTGAAATGTTGGGTGAGCTTGCGGAGGTTTCCTAACATTCGTTCCAGGCGCGTACTGATGTTGCCTTTGTCTTTAAATAACTGCTCTATGCCTTGGGCAAAAAGTTCCAATACGATAAATTCCAGTTTCACATGTTCTGTCTCGGTTTGGACACTGAAAATTTCTACTTTATCTCCGTTGGAGATGGACAGTTTAAAATGATTTTTTTCATAATTTTTGTATAAATGGAATAAAAAGTGACAAAGGTAAGAAAAAGTGGAGAAAGTGAGGAATTATGGATAAAATAGTTATCTTTGTTGCTATCAATGAAGAATCAAAAGAATTTATCTATAGAGACTTTGCGAGGCATTGCTATCTTGTTGGTAGTGATAGGTCACGCTATTGGCTCTGCGCCTGATGGAGGAATGAAAGTTGATTTTCCTCATCCTTTACGTTATTTGTACGTGTGGATAGATTATATTCAGATGCCGTTGTTTACAGCTATTGCCGGATGGGTTTATGCATTGAAGCCGTTTTCGCATACAGTTGGTTTTTCAGAGTTTGCGCGTAAGAAGGCCTTGCGCTTGTTGGTACCGATGGCTGTGGTGGGTACAATTTATTTCTTGGTGCAACATTTTATGCCGGGTACTAATAATAAAGGTGAGCTTAGCCAGATGTGGCGCATTTATGTTTATCCTTATACCATATATTGGTATCTGCCGTCACTTTTCCTGATTTTTATGGTACAGTGGGTGATAGACAGGTACAAGAGGATGGAAACTTTCAAAGAATGGTGTCTGTGGTGTTTTGTTGCAGTGATGTTGAGTCGGGTAAATGATGAAGGTTTTATGCACAGCCTGCCCAATCTGTTTAGTTTTAAAGGTGCGTTGGGGCAGTTGCCTTATTTCTTTGTTGGTGTGGGAGCTTCTCGTTTTGCATCAATGGTGTATCATTCGCATATCATCAAGTGCGGCATGTGGATAATGACTTTGGTGGGGATTTTTTTGATACAGGTTGTTTACTTTTCGTCTGCTGAGTGTGCTTCTTTGAGTCGTTTGTTCTATCCTGTTACATTGATACCTTGTCTTTTCTTGCTGTTAGCGCTAAAATGGCATAATCGCTTTTTTACATGGATAGGAGGTTATGCGTATAGTATCTATCTTTTCCATGGTTTCGGAACCTCCGGAGGGCGGATTGTGCTGAAAATGCTGGGGGTGAAAGCTGCTACGCTGATATTTTTGTTTGCTTCATTTATAGCGACGATTTGCCCGATAGCAGTAGATATGCTGGCAAGTAGGTTTAAATGGGGGAGGAAATTGCTGCTTGGGAAGAACTGAGAGTGTTTTGATCATTGTTTTTTGGATATTAATCCGTTAAAAGTACCACGGAGTGTGGCCATGGACAAACTGAACTTGCCATGTAATAAATAAAGTATGGCTTTTTTAGGGGCGGCGATGAAACATATATAGAGACAGGATAAGTATTTATCAATGCCAGATATGTTTCTACGGGCAAAGAGCAAGCGCGCACGGGAAAGATAAAATTCTCTTAACGAGCTTCCTTTTCTGGCAGTCATGCTTTCTTTGTGATATACGATAGCTGATGGTTCGTACCATAATTTATATCCGGCACGTCGTATTTGAGCTGACCAATCGAATTCTTCGTAAAAGAGAAAATAGATTTCTGTCATAAAGCCTGCTCGTTGCAAGACGTCGCGGCGTACCATCATGGCGGCTCCATGCAGAGATGCAGTTTCACAGGCTGTTCGATAGCGAGGTTGGTCTTTCTCATTGAAGCCTATGGCAGCATTGCGTAGCGTGATGCGTGAGAATGGGGTAAATCCTGCATATTGTATGATATCCGGTGAATAATTGTATTTTAACATGGGGGAAACACCCCCGTTTTTTGAATCTGCCTCCAAGCGATGTATCAGAGTTTCAAGTATTGGACCTTTAATAACCGTATCGTTGTTGAGAAAAAACAGGTAGTTGCCTTTAGCAACTTTTATACCCGCATTGTTGCCTCCGGCAAATCCGGTGTTGGTATTTTGCACGACTTTTACTTCGGGGTAGTATAGCTTGATTTTATCAGCTTCAGAATTTCGAGAGCCATTATCCACAACAATGATTTCATAGGGGTATATTTCATACCTGCGAAATGAGTCGATCATTTCGCAGGTATCAATAAGACCGTTGTAGTTAACAGTTATGATGGAGACCATAATCAAAGTTTTGGAATGTTCTTTAGTTGTTTATACTCTTCTAGTGTGAGTGGCTTTCTATGAGATGCTAATTTACGCATTTCATATTTAATAAGATACCATATTCCTTTTACTAGTTTCCCGAATTCTTTAGATATATTACTATGTGGAAACAATATTTCTACCATCTCTCTATTCCATGGTTGAGTAAAAAATGATTTGTAATACTCATCTGTAGGATTTACAATAAAATCGATATTATCTTTCCATTCATATCTGTTGACAGCCAATTGTGGCTCTGCTAATTGTAGAATTTTGTAAGTTAGAGACTGATAGGGGAGATAATCTAAAAATAAAGCTCCGAAATCAAGTTTGAATTCCGGCATCTGAGATTTGTCAAAAAGTACTAATTTGTTGTCAATCGCTAATATAGCCCACCTGTGTGACTTTTTCGGGAAAAGAAATTCCCCTAATAGACTTGGGGTTTCTATGTATCCACGTTTAGCCACACGACAATGTTCATTTATAAACTGCACCGGATTTTCTGAATGCTCCAGAACTTGATTACATATAATGTAATCGAATTCTTTATCTTTAAAAGGAAGATTCTCACCATCGGCATTAACGAATCTTTGATGAGGGTATATTTTTATATCTCCACTCCGATGATAATTATTGTCAATAAATTTTTCAACAATAACATTAGCTCTATAAAAAGGATTATGGCCTGAACCGACTTCTACTACGTTATCTTTTTTACTTATTTGTAAATCATGTCTAGTGTATGGAGTACGTATTTTCATGATTTGTTAATTTTAACCCATTCTTGCTTTTTAAAATCATATTGCCGTAATATTCGTGCAGGATTACCCCCTACAACAGAGTATGGTGGAACGTCTTTAGTTACTACACTGCCAGAGGCTATGATACAGTGTGTACCTATAGTTATTCCTTGGTTTATGCAAGAATTACCGCCAATCCATACATCATCTTTAATTATAGTTTGGTTTGGGGTGACGCCTTGTTGAGATATAGGTTTATTAATATCAAGGTAATTGTGTGTTAGGCCTGTGATTTGTGCTCCACTTCCTATTGTAACATAATTACCTAGAATAACAGGTCCAACTAACTTGACTCGTGAGGTAACATGAGTATAATCACCTATGAGTATATCTCCCATACCATTATTTATAATCGCATAATCCTCGATGACACTTTTAATACCTAATTTAATTTTTTTAGACGGAATAATGTCTAAACGAGCTTTTCTTCTAATTATAGAACCTTTACCTCTTTTTATCACAAATGGTATTAAGAAGGTTCTTGCCCACCAACGTGGACGTGAGGTATAAGGATGTACTAATAAATAGTGTAGGATTCCTTTTAATTTAGGATATTTTTCAAGCATGTTTTTCTCTTATTTTACGTTTTTAATACAATTATACAATTTGTTTACAGAATTACTCCATGTATGAGTATGCGCAAATAAAATTCGTTCATTAATTACTTGTGGGGAGTTCTGCTGTAATGATTCTTTTATTCCTAGTATATACTCTTCTACACCAATGCAGTTCCATACATAATCTGCAAAAATTTCCATTGTTTGGGTTTTAGTTGCTACGACAGGTTTACCTAATGCTAAATATTCATCAACTTTACGCGGGTAATTACCAATAGTAATCTCATTGATTTTTTGTGGATTGATGCAAACATCAAAATGTGCAATGTAAGCTATTGTTTCAGATTGCTCTTTGGGGCCTAGGAAGTGAACATTATTGAGCATATGAAGTTCGTGCTTTCTGAACATTTCATCTTCTCCGCCTACTATGACAAATGAATAGTCCTTGCAACTATTTGCAATATTATATAATAAATCTGCATCTAGCCTGCGGGAGGTAACCCAACCTACATATCCAATTATTGGTTTTGGAATATTTTTTATATCTTCTGGAACTGGATATACTCTATCTGTTCTATAATTTGTTAAATCAACTCCTTGTCCTATATCATAGCTGTGAATATTATTTGTTTTTGCAGCTTCGGCTAATTGAGGAGAGTTTGCCACAATAAGATCACTCTTCTGCCATAATAAAGGTTCTAAACGTGGAGCGTGTTTTTGCCAGAAAAAACTTTTCATATTATCCCGACGATAATATATGGAAAGTGTAGGATGCAAAAAATCAGGAGCATAGAAACTGCGATAAATATCATTGTCAATAAAAAGAATATATTTTTCAAACTTTATTTCCTTTAATATTTTACGAACGAATTTGTACATTTTCTTATTGTTTCTTCGATTGAAGAAATCAAATAGTACACCATCTGGTAGGAAATTGATAGGGAGTATACTGAATGGATAATCTAAAACCCATAGATTTTGATTTATTTGACGTAGCGTTTTTGATTTTCCATTGATAACATTTTTACGTTGTTGGAATTCAATAGTGTTTTCTCCTTTCCATAGAGTTTTTTTATCCAATGGTGTATTGATATAAAGTACACGATTATTTTTAGATACTTCTAATGCAATGTCTTTTGCATTAGAACCTATGGAAATATCCCACGGTTGCATTCCTGTAAAAACAAAATCTCTTTCAGTAATCATAAGCTTCTATTGTGTTATTGCTTTATATATGTCCATATATTTTTCGCAAGTTTGTTCCCATGAGAATTGTTTTACTCGCTCTAATCCATATGCTTTTTGTTGTTTATAGAAACTATCATGCATTTCCAACTGCAATAATGCATTAGCAATTTCTTCTGGTTTGTATGGGTTAATAAGAATACTTCCTTTGCCAGCTACTTCTGGCATAGCAGAAGTATGACTTGTTATCACTGGAGTTCCACATGCCATTGCTTCCAACATTGGTATACCGAAACTTTCTCGTAATGAGGGGTATAAAAAGGCAAATGAGGCATTATAGAGGGTTGCCAAATCTTTGTTGGCAATATAACCTGGATAATAAAGATTGCTTTTTATATCTGTAATTTTTTCTTGTTGCAGAAGGAAATCAATATATTCCTCTTTGAGATCAGCAATTAATAGAGGACGTTTTATGGCTGATCGTTGTAAATAAAGGCTATAGGCTTTTAGTGTACGCGCTGCATTTTTTTTAGGGTCTGTATTACCTAGAAAAAAAATAAATTGCTTTTCAGATGTATATTTTTGCACGATACTTGTATCTACAGCTTGTTCATGGAAATGAGGACTATATCCGTTATATACAGCTATTATCAATTCAGGAGCAATATGTAAGGTTTCACGGATGCGATCGCACTCAAAATTAGAAACAGTAATGATTTTTCTGCACTTTTTTAATATACGTGGAACTATTAGTCGCCGATAATACCACCCCATTTCTTGATAAAGCGAATGACTACGGTGTTGACGAGGCTCCATATAGATAATGTCATGCAAAGTTAATACTAAGGGAACAGGGCACCATAGAGGGGCAGTATTTGAAGTACAGTGTAGTATGTCAACACCTAATCGCTTTACTGTAAGTGGTAATGCTATTTGCTCCCAAAGTGGATAAGTAGGACATTTCACCTCAACAATGAAGGTATTCTTACTTTCCTTTAAACAGCGATCTTCGCCAGGAGCAACAATGATATAATATTCATTATCATCATTTCGCTTTTGTAATTCACGGATGACTTCTAATGCGACAAAATCCATTCCATGCTTGTCACGTCGAAAAATACGTTGGGCTTCAATAGCAATTTTCATACATTTATTTGTTATGCTACATTTTTTCTCTTTTCTTTTTTAAAGAAACGGGTAATATGACTGAAAATGGACGTAAATATCAGTAAAGGCAATGCCCAAATAGCTTTACGGAATCGTTTACTGATTTCACCATCAGGTAAAGCCATTAAAAAGGTAATTCCAATAACGGCTAATAATGTATACCATTTTATACTTAGCGGCCAGTCTAATACTGTCATGCCTATACTGATTAATATAATATAGGCAATCAGTAAGAAACGTGAAGGAAGTAACCATTGGAATAATTTATTGCAGTAATCCCATTTTCCTTGTAATAAAGCTAACGGTAGTCTTTTAAGGGCAAATATTGTACTACTGTACTGGGAACGTAACCAACCGATACGTTGTGCTTCATATCCATCTGTGTTTTCCTCTTTTTTACTGTAGCACACAACTTCTTCTAGATATTCGGTATAAATATTTTCTTTGAGTAAAGCTGTTTCTACTGCTTTGCTCATATCAGAACCTTTTAGAGTTGGGGCTATTTTATGGAACATCTCAAAGTCAAAAGCCATAGCAGACCCTATTAGTGCTGCTGAAAAACCTAATTTAGTATGCCCTTTGCGAAAAATATTATTGTTGATTTCTTCACTAGTAGCATTGAGTATAGCAATACTCGTTGTTAGATTCTCCGTCATTCTATGTGCTTGTATGGCATCACAGCCTGAATAATAGGCATTATTGAACAGAGAAAGTGCACTAGGGACAATACGGTTATCGGAGTTGAATAGTATAACCATATCATATTCATTAGGCGAATAACGCTCCATTACTTGTTGTACAGCATAGACTTTGGTGCATTTTTCTTTATCAGGCACCACGATGTTTACTGGCATTTGAAGAAGAGTTACAAGATCTTCCTCGGGCAATTGAGTAGCTGCTACTGCAATATCATATTTATCGCGAGGATAATTTTGCGTATCAAGAAAATTATTGACGGAATGAATGACTTCCTTTCCATTACGCAATACTGTAAATAAAACCAGGAAGCGATGTTTTATCTTTGCTTCGGGATAAGGGTTTTGGTATTTACCTAATGAGAAAAGTGAGCAAATAAATAAATATAACACAGGAATTGCCATGAATAAAAACAGTATAGAATCTACTATTTGTATGGCATTGTTGTTTTCATCCATCCACCATTCAGGATCTAATATGGAAAAAATATCAGCTATCATATAACAGTTAATTATTTATTAGTTTGGTTATCTGTTGTATATCTTTCAATGCGATGTCCATTGATTGCTATTGTTAAACATGTAAAGACAATGATTTGTGTAGGAAATTGATTTAAAAAGGCATTTCCATAAGCACTAATCATTAAACCGAATACTCCGCATAGCATGGCGGTGAGTAGTCCTCTCAATCTGTTATGTTTTATTCGAAACATAACAATATAGCATGCCCAAAGTAAAGATACGACAAGTAAGGCGAGGTAGAGAATCAAGCCTACAATACCGGTTTCCATCCATATTTTTACATAGGTAGAGTCATGTGGTATTAAAGTAGTAGTACGTTCTGAATAACGTTGTGCCTCTACTCCTCCTAATCCTAAGCCTTCACCGAATGGACGCTCCCTAAGATATACTGCCAGTTTCTTTTGATTTTCAAGACGCACATTAAATGAGGGATCTTCAGTTGGGCGAAAAGAAGTACGCATACGTCTTATCATGGAGTTACTTTGCCCAATGTTAGTGTGAGCAAAAAATAAATAAATGAAAATGCCAATAAAGCCAGTTATGAGCATTAATTTGAGGTTTTTACTTAACATACAGAATAATAATAAACCTCCTAATGGAACAGCCATGGCACCTCGGGTTCCAGATAAAAACATTCCGTAAATCGCTAATACAGCAACAATAACATAATATATTCTTTTCTTTTTTTCTGATATATAGATCGAACTTATGCCGAAAACAATACCTGCAAACCCCATGTTTGATCCAAAATTTCCCGCATCTGTGAAAAATGAAAAATAACGTGTACCAGAGGCTATAATGTGGGTTACAGATCCACCTTCTGCTAACCATTGTTTTTCCGTACCGTCAAATCCTATAAATCTTTGCATTATAGCTTTAAGGGAGGCTAATAAGACTAATATTGATAATAGGAATAATAATTGCTTTACATATTTATACTGAGAAATAAGTATACTGACTATAAAAGAAACCACAGTCCCACTATATATAATACTTCGTGAGGATGTCCATGCTTCATCAAGAGCTGTAGGATTCAATAGTTCTAGAAAACAATAAATTGTCCAGACAGATAACCCCATAGTGACAAAGTTAAAAGCATTTTTCCAGGGAAGGCTTTGGGCTAACAAAGAATGAATAATAGCTGCAAAGCAGACACTGAATAGGCCTATATCAATAAAAATACTGAGCCCTGAAGTATGAGTGTATCGCATAATACCAATTACGAAATAGTTCAGTATAAACAATCCATAGAAAGCTATAATTGGCATACGTATGGTTTGTAGCAAATAATACAATATGACAGGCGTGACCATTACTATACATATACCAACAAATGAGCCTAATATACCACATACGGCTATGGCTGCTAAACCGATTATTAAGCCGGAGTATAATAGGAAACTTGGTGATATATATTCTCTTTGATTCATAATACTTGCCTTATTTTACAGCTGCTTTTTTTGACGTTAATCCTAATTGTGCTAAACGGCTAAAGAAACTGTGTACTGGATTATGAGGTGGAAGTTCTCCTGTAAATGATTCTACGACTTCTCGCCCGGCATTATTTAGGTATAAGAAGAATGGTTTTTCTTTCAAAACGTCTTTTATAGAGCGTAGACGCGCATCATCCTTTTCACTCCATAAACGAGCTGCATTGGCAACCAATAAATTAAAATCTGCTTCAGCAAGTACTTTCTCTGGAACACTGTTGTGACAAAGTGCTGGATATTCGACTAAGATTACATCTGGAATCTGTTCTGCATCATTTAGCCGCCAAAAATCACTTAACTGTTGCGCTTGCACGTAATCTTTATTTCCTTCTTCAAAATCAATATTATGATTTACGATGCGTACATGTAGGCCTTCCGTTTGCCAATATTGAGCAAAATATCGAGCTAAGAAGGATTTACCTTCTCTATCTTCGATGCTGAGTAGATTTATTACTGTCGGACGATTTTGTTGTAAATATGCATTCAATTGCTGACAAGCATAAGCGGCCGCACGCCTATTACATACTTTAAGAAAACCGCGGTATTTCAAATTATTGGTACCATTGAAAGCTGCAATAACGGGAAGGCCTGTGAGACGATTGCTGCGTTGAGCATCACGGAGTGTACGGTCTATAAGTTCTACAAGTAAAGAGAAGCCAGTAATAAAAATAATACTACCTATAAATGCAAAGATTACATATAGAGTACGTTTACGACCATTGTCGGTTAATGGATATTCAGGTGGGCTAACTATTTGTAAGTTGCTGGTACTCATTTCTATATTTTTAAGACGAAGACGTGCCTCTGAAAGCCCTCGAAGTTGCTCACGATAAGTAGATTCTGCAATTCCTACAGCACGCTCTTTACGATTTACCTGTGTACCAACAGGGGATAGAGTCTTATAGCCATTTCTTATATCTTCCATTCGCTCTTTCAGGACTTTCAATTCTGCTTTAGCTTTGGCTTCATTTACAACTGCTTGGAGCCATTCATCTACCATATTCTGAATACCAACACCTTCTTTGGAAAATCCTAGTTCATTTAAGTCATCAGAAAGTTGACTAATTCTATCCTCTGCTCTTTTAAGATTTTGCTTATTCTTTTGTAATTGGCTATTTTGATTGTATGTTTTATCATCTGTGAAAATTTCTTGTTCCATAATTTTTTCATTGAGAGTACTAACTTTATTAAGTTCTTGTAATAAATTAGTGTTAGTACGTATGATTTTAGCACGTATATCCATTTTGTTTTCTAACATTTCAAGTAGATTACGGGCACTTTCATATTGTCTTTGTGCAAGTTCATAACGGTCATCCACTTCATATTTAGTAATAGCAAGTGCTTTGGTTTGTTCTCCATAGTTAATGACTTCTTCTTGCACATTATATCGCATTAAGTCATCTTCTTCATGTGTCAAGTTTTCTTTCGCCTTTTTTACTTGCTCTTCAAAATAGGCTATTACATTGTTTGTGGCGCTAAAGCGAAGTTCTTCATAGGCTTTAGTCAGTTCATCTTCCAATATTTTAATGGTGTTTTGGGCTATTCCTGGATCACTGCATGTATAATCTATATCAATTATATCACTAGTTCCTAGACGGTGTACGTTAATTTTACTAAGTGCTTTATAACTGAAGAAACGGTCATCGGGATGACTAAACATGACATATACAAAGTTCTTACTGACAGGCTTGCGATATTTAATCAAGTTTTCAGTTGTTTTTTTCAGCGAAGTTCTGTCAATTAATGCGAGAACTTCTTTGGGGGTTATTTGTAACAGTTGGCGATAATGTTTAGCGAGAATATACTGATTGTCTTTATATTCATCTCCATAGACTAAACATGTAGCGAGTAAGCGCACAGATACTTTTTCTAAAGTTCCTTTGGATTTAGCAATATTGATTAAATTGTCAAACGTACTATTTACGGAAAAAAGATTGAACCCTTCGTTTGTAACAGAGGTTGCATTAGTAACTCCTGCATAGATACTACTATTTACTGTATAACTGAAAGGTAGGAATTGAGTGAAGTATATCACTAATCCAGTGACAATAAGACTTCCCCATAGCAATCTGTAACGAATACGGTAGAAGAACTGTGCCAGGAATTGTATAATGTCCATAAATGTTATTTTTCTTTTATGATTTTTACATTAGTCAATAATTCAAGAAGAATGATTGAATTATGCAAAGCTACACGGCTCTGCTCATACAATACAACCGCAGAAGAACGTCGTCCTCTTTCTAATGATAGACTTATAATGTCAATAACTCCATTAATATAATTATTCTCTGAAATCTTCATTTGCGCATTGTAAAGTGCAGCAGATTCCGCTTTAGCTTTTATGGTCGCTAATTGTTCTGTTACAGCATTATATGCTTCTAATACTTTCAGTTTGCGTTCCTCCATGACTTCGTCCATGCTATATTTTACTTGCTCTATGCTATAACGGTAAGATTTTAAACGAAGTTTACGATTTGTAAAACCGCCAAGAGGAATAGCAATACTAGCTCCTACGTTAAAGTTATGTTGTGCGCTTGACATTGTCGTTTGATACATAGGAACGGATTCTTCGCTATTATTGCTAAGTATATTATACCGCCCATAAGAATACATGGCATTAAGGCGAAGATAATCCCACCAATCACGTTTTTGTAACCGATATTCAGCCTCAATCTGCTTAATTTCTGACTGTTTCTTTTTAATCGTTGCATTTTCACTTACTGCGTCTAAAAACACTGATAACGGGGGAAGCTCAAGTTTTTCAATATCTGTAGGTACATTCTTTGCCACAGAGGGAATTTGATTTAATTCCTCTTGATCGTATTTGGATTGGAGAAGTTGCAACTGTTTGAGTCGCTCTTCACGAGTAGTTGTTTGCTGTGCATCTATACTCAAAGGAATTCCTCCTGTCATACAGGTAGTGAATACTAGGATAATATAGTGTGTAAATTTCATTTTTATTCTTAAAATAAAGGATTTGTATTATAGGAATATCATACATTCTCTTTTTGTACAAACGCCGTCAACGTCTTAAAGATAATCTTCATATCCATCCAGAATGAAAAATCCCTTGCATACTTGATATCCAATTGTTTTCTTTCTTCCGCCGACATCTTGCCTGCGCCTCCCCGCTTTTCTACTTGCCATAACCCAGTCAAACCCGCCGGAGCCATAAAGCGGTCTATATAAGCGTCGCTGGTTAGCAATTCTGCCTCGTAGAGTGGGAGAGGGCGGTTGCCTACAATGCTCATATCGCCTTTTAGAATATTGAATAGTTGCGGCAATTCATCAATACTATATTTACGGATGAAACGCCCGACCCGGGTGACGCGCGGATCATTTTCAAGTTTGATGAAGGTATTTTCTTTTGCTTTTTCTTTCTTTTTAATGAAGTCTTCTTCAGAGATTACAAAATCGTCTGAAATCAACAATGTTTCTTCTTCGTCCGGGGTTCCGGTAAGATCGTCAAAACGGATTTCAGGACTTTCATCTGAACTTTCAACCTCTTCAATCTGATATTGATTCAGGGCGTTCAGTTCTTTCAGTCTCTTGTCCGCGTTGGTGTACATAGAACGGAACTTCAGAAAGTTGAAAATCTGATAATTGGAGCCTACACGCTGTGACTTGTAAATGACTTTTCCTTTGCTCTCTGTACGAACGGCAATAGCCGTTCCTATCAATACCGGAGAAAGTATAACAATGGCAGTGCCGGCAAAGAGGATATCAAAAGTACGCTTCCAGAAAGGAAGGTGGAAGGTGTTCAATACTTTGCGGTGCGTCTCGCTGAACTCTTTCAATTTACTCTCTTTGCGTGCCTTGAGATAGGTATTCATGTGCTGAATGCTGTCTTCTTCGGCATGAGGAGGGAGGGTGTTGTTGACGCCTGACTGTAAATAAGATTTTCTGTTTTCGGGCTTTAGGGTTTCGGTAATAAGAGTGATATAGAGCCGCGGATAACGTTTGCGCAGATAGGTTATCTCAATACAGTCTGCTTCGCGAACATCGGTTTGCTCGTAAAGGATGGATATGTTATAGCGTTCGCGAATACCGTCAATGACTTTTGCCGCCTTCTGTGAAGAGGAGACGGCTACAAACATGCCACCTGTAACTTTGCTCAGGTGGTCGATGATAACCCGGTTATTCCCGATATAGATGTAGTATAACATATCCTTATTATGCGTTTTTTAGATTGTCTATTAGAGAAATTTCTGTAAGCGTACTTTCAATTCCAGCGGATTGAAAGGCTTCAGGATATAATCGACCGCTCCTTCTTTTAGTAAGCGTATGCGTTCTGTTGTACTCTCTTCGCTGGAAAGCATCATAACCGGAATGTGCTTGAATAACTCATTGTTTTTAAGATAGCTTAAAAACTCCGACCCCGTCATTTTCGGCATACGGATGTCGGATATGATCAAATCCGGCTCATTACCTTCGTGTAACCACTCAATTGCTTTCAGGGGATCTTCGCAATATACAAGATCATACTCTTTTCCTAAATACATGGAGAGCACTTTGCCAATAGAGGCTTTATCATCTACTAATAATATCTGTTTCATTATTGTAATTTATAATATTCTATACCTGTTGTTTATTATATGATTGTTGTTATCTGTAAACATTGTTTTCGTTGGGATGGAGATGCCAACCCTCATTTTCCGGTGTGCGGTTTTGAGCCCACTTCAAAAAGAGAGGATATGCGCAATTGCCATCTGTCGTACTGATGTTGATGTTTTCTTTCGGGTAACGGAAATGGGGTACGCAAATGGCCCAGGTATTGTTACCCGCCAAGTCGAGATTCTCTTTCTGTACGGTTCCGCCCTTGGTGGCACCATAATTCCAGAATTCGTAAAGATGTACTTCCATATGTTGCTGCATACTTCTGAACTTATAAGCGATGAAGAAGTCAAGATTGTCTTTGGATATTACCGGAGACTCACGTTGATAGGCATTGCTCTGTTCTATCTTTATCTTGTATGTATATGTGGGAGCTGTTGCAATCCCCGTATTAATCATGGTGCCGGGAGCGGCACCGAATACGCTGTGCACATTTCCGAAGAGAGGAATTACCATGTCATCTTCAAAGTTAATGTTGTCCAATACGGAACCGGGCAGGGTGTTCCGGAATCGGTTTACATCTCCTTCGTAACTGATGCTTGCGACGGCGGCCCTATCTACGTTTACCAACCGCAAACCGGCGCCAATGGTCTTGGTTGCTCCTGCTGCCGCGAGCGTGATGTCGATATGTGTGGCCGTTATTTTGTTGTCGCGGTCGCGGTCGTGATTGATGAGTACGTCCAGCACGATGTCGTTGAAATCGTAATCTCCTACCAAGGGGAAGTTGTCTTCGAAAACATATGTATAAGGTAGCGTGCCGGAAGGCGTCTCACTGCCGCCTCCGGGATTGTTCCCTTCGCCCGTACACTCTCCTTCGGGGATCACAACGGGGGATTCTCCCCATTTGGAGATGGTGCCGCCGGTGTTGGTGAGGCACTTCACGAATTGCTTGTACTTCTCTCCCTCAGGTTTCTTTACTTCGTAGTAGACCGAACCTTCGCTTGTCATCTGGTTGACTTCTTCAATATCGGCAATTTTAACAAGAGAGGGCTTGGTGGTGCCTTTAAACCTCGTTTTTCCAAATTTCCCTTCTTCGATAGCGAGTATGGTATTGGCTCCAAGGCTTACTTCGGTATTCCACTCCGGTTCGAACTCTTCTATTTGGGTATAACAATTGTCGCCCAACACTAAGGATAGGCCCGTAAACTTCTCAATCTTAAGAAAACAGCCGTTTTCAATGGTGGTTTGGGTATAAGTTTCTTTTATTTCCGTCTTGCCTTGATTGACGAATTTGGTACCTCTATTGTTTATATTCAATTTTTCCACATTGACGGTGCCGCAGTTATAGAATGTGCACCCGGGCGTAGATATGTTTAAATTCTCTAATTCGATGGTTCCTGCATTGTAGTTGTATTGTTTTGCCGATCCGTTGGTAAGGTCTATCTTTTCACCGCTGACTTTCCCTCCTTTATAAATGAACAGACGGCTGTTGTTCTTGATTGACAATGTTTTATCATCAGGAATTGATATCTCTCCACCGTTCATGACGCATATGTCATAGCCTTTTTCTATATCCATGTTGGTAGGAATCCATTTACCGGCAATTATGATTGTTGCCGGTTGCCCGTTGCTGAGATGCTTGTTTATAGGGCCTTTATAGGTGGTTGCTTCGGGGATGATATATGCTTTTCCGCTTTGGAAGAATTCCCAGTTGTTGGCGTCATCTACCGTGATGACAGCGGCTTGGGGGATTAGTGCCTGCACTTCTGCTTCGGAACGCTCCGGCTCATAGGTGGTGATGCTATTGTTTACAGTGCGGGTAAAGGCACGTGCGGCCGGTGGGGTCCCGAAAGTTACATCTAACGTGCCGTTGGCTATTGTTGCGACTTTTACCACGTTGCGGTTGGCGGCGTCTGTACGACATACGTACACTTCGGTCAATGCGGTGGGACAGTCCATTTTAGTGGCGAAGGGGTGTTTGTCGTTAGCCGTACCTTTTGCGAGGACTTTTGCAGGGCTGTTTGCTTCTAAAGGGTCGGCATCATAAATGCGGATGGAATAATCGGCGCCTGCGTCTTCATAAACGGATATATTGACGGAGATCGGTTCTGTCATCTTCCAGTTCATGTTGGGATCGATGTCTTTTACCGGAAACTTATCCTCGTAAGTAGCTTTTACTTTCTCGGGGTCGAATGCATTTTTCTCACATCCTCCAAGCAGGGCACATGATAGGATCAGTGCAGTTGGCAGAATATGATTTGTTTTGAACTTCCTTCCCATGGCCTGTTTGTTTTGCTTGGTTAATAACAAAAATACGGACAATTAAGATAATAACAGCTTTTATAAGCTTTAAAAAGATAATCCATTAGTATCTTTTAACTATAATACGGGCATTTAAAATGATACCCTCTCATATTACCGAAAAAGCCGATGAATAAAGGTACTCATCGGCTTTTCATATTAGGAAACAAATATATTATTTTTTGAATACCTGACCATTGTGATTCTTATACCAGTCTTTGCTATCTTTGCCGCCGCTGGTTATCCAGTTGGCAAAATCCGCATAAACATCTTTTACGTTCTTGGACTCTAAAGGCCAAGCGAATTCGTCAGGGATAACGACACCCCATGCTAAGTTCTCGGAGCTTAGATAATAGCGTTTGGCGGATAACGAAGAGTCGTCATTGCCTTGGCCGAACAGGGTGGTATTGGCTAAATCGGTAGGAGCATAACCGGCTACGTGGACTTCAGTACGTTTCGTTTTTGAGTCGGCAGCTTTGGTGATGATGAATATGTCCAGATTGTTGATATTGAATGCAGATGCAGGTACATTGCCGGATTCTTCGAACTCAAAACGGACTGAATAATCAGGTACATCAGGACTGTTGGTTGATGATGACTGAGATGTGTTGATAAACGGCCTGTCGCTAAATCCGAACTCGCCGTGTGCGTTTTCAAACAGTATGAGGGTCGGAAGGCTCTGGCCGGCTTCGAAAGAAGCGTCCGCGCCTTTGACCGTAAATTTGCTTGGGGTGATATTGGCCGGTAAGCCGAGGAAACGGATGCCGACCCCCAAAACTCTGCTTGCACCAACGGCCTCAAGGCTGATATCGAGTTTGGCGCTTTTCAGATTACCCTTTGTGTTGGTTTGGGTGGATCTGTTGTTCACTCTCAAAACGATGTCGTTAAGGTCGAAGTCGCCATATTTGGGCCAGTTGTCCTCGAATACGTATGTATAGGTAGTGGCATCATCCACTACCGGAATTTCAGGAGGGTATGGGTTTTCGCCTTCGTTGCCTTCATTGAAGATACCGCCGCAGGTCTCAATGGTATATTTGGATTCGTCATAGCCTGTACCGGCAACGGAGGGGTCTATGTGTGAACGCTCGGAATTATGTTGCTTTCCTTCAAGAACCATGTTGCCTTGTACGTATGTATGCCAATCAAAGTAGATGTTCTCTGCCTTAATCATGGAACGGTCTTCGTTGGTTTGGTTAATTGCTTTGAATGTAACCTGCTGGCCCGTTTGGACTTTGAATTCTCTGGCTTTGATCATGGAGCCGTCAATCAATGTATACTTAGCATCGTTCAAACTCTCTACAAGAGGAACCGGCAGCCATTCTTTATCGCCGGGGTTGCTTCTGCCTCCGGTTATGGAGCCTTGATCCAATACGATATTTCTGAACTTGAGTGTGTTTTTCACAATCAGGAGGCAGTTGTTATAAAGGAAGTCTGTCGAGGAATTCTCTAATGTGTTTACTTCGATTGTACCACTGTTTACGATAGTGGCTCCGGCTTGTATGAGATTACCTTTGATTGTTGCTTTTTCGTAGTTTGCAATGAGGCATGCCTTGGCGTTTTTGTTGGCTTGCATACGTGCGTTTTCGGCTGTCATATCAATGGTGCCATGATTGTAAATCTGGGAGCTGGTAACGACAAACTTGTCTTCCACTTGCAAAAGGGCGTTGGAAGCGTTATACAGTACAGTACCGGTGTTGAGTCCGTTCTGCCCCGATATCTCTTTGGCTTTTATTGTACCGAAGTTTTTGATGGTTACATTGGCGGCAGTACTGAATACATTACAGTTTACTTCACCGCCGCTTTGCACCGTGAGGGAGGATTTGTCTGATACCATAAAAGCTCCGGAGGCGGACGTGATTTTACCACCATTTAAAACGATGATATCGATGCCTTGAGGGGCTATATTCCCATCGGCATTCCAGGTGCCTTGTACATATACGGTGGCGTTGGCTCCGTTGTAGGCATGAAGCACTTGGGAAAGGGTCTCACCTGATTTGATAACATATGTTGATCCGTTGGGCAATTGGTTTCCGTTGATGATAGATGCGGATTCTGAGGGGATATCGTAAGTCTCTTCTGTATATCCGGGATCTGTGACGTTATCCCAACCGGAGGTTCCTGCTGATGAAGTGCGTGCCGTTGCTCTGGAGGCGGTTGCTGTGTAATATAACCTGCAATTCAGTGGACCGCCGTTTTCGGGTACTGCATACACGTATACTTCTTTCCGTTGGTTAGGATCGGTTTGGCGGATATAGAGATACTCGACTGTCTTGGGGAGGTTGACTTCGTTGGTATAGTCAGCGCCTTGTTTAGCCGAACCTGCTGCAATGGGGGTCGTGGTTTCGTCAGCCAGAGGATTGCTGGTAAATACCTCAATCGCGTACCGGTATTTACCGTTGAATTCGTCTTTTACCTCAACCTTGAGATTGACGGTATTAATCATAGACCAGCTGAAACCGTCCGGGGCTGCAAAGCCTTCTCCAAAGGGATTTTCTGCCGGTGGTGTCTGCAGTTCCTTACTGGAATCGTACACATCATCCGCACAACTGGCTAAGAACATGACGCTTACCACGGTAGCCATTACTGATAATCGGTTAATTAATTTCATAAATTGATAGAATATATGTATTGGATTATAGCCTGTTTTGCATTATTGACTGTCGAAAATGTGCATTTCTTGCAAATTTTCGACACAAAGATAAGGATAAAATTGATATAATAACAAAAAAGTTGCTTATTTGTGTCTTTCGGGTGCTTCTTTTATTAAAAATGAGTGTGATATACTCGGAAGGGGGAACTTGTAAATTCTATCCACTTGCTCGCCTGGATATACAAAATGAAACGGAATTATAGCTGGCAGGGGATTTGGGCTGCTATAATCCGTAACTTTTAGACTGGATATTTCCGGGTTTTGCTATTTCGTGATTTCTCCCGCAAGGTCGGAATTCATGCGGTAGCGGATTTCGGCTTGGCTGAAGCCGTGTCCGAGGAGGAACATGAGTTTGGTCACTGCACATTCGGGGGTGCTGTCATAACCGCTGACGACGCCTGCCTGAAGAAGTTGCAGTCCGGTTTCGTAGCGTTCCATTTCGACTGCGCCGCGCTGACACTGGGTGATGTTCACAATAATGATGCCACGTTCGGTAGCTTCTTTCAGTTGGCGGATAAACCACTCTTTTTGAGGGGCATTGCCGGAACCGAAGGTCTTGAGTACGACGGCTTTCAGGCCGGGAACGTGGAGGACTGAGTTGATGATGCTCTCCTGGATGCCGGGGAAAAGGGTGAGCATGACGACATTGGTGTCGAACAGATAGTGGGGCTTCATGGGACGCGTGGGGTCGGGACGGCGAATGAGGTGGGCGTCATATTTGATGTGGATGCCTGCATGTGCCAGCGAGGGATAATTGAAAGAACGGAATGCGTTGAAGTTTTCGGCATTTATCTTGGTAGTGCGGTTTCCGCGCATGAGTTCGTTTTCGAAAAAGATGCACACTTCGGGGACTACAGGGGTGCCGTCCGGATTCTTGGCGGCAGCGATTTCGATGGAGGTGATGAGGTTTTCTTTTCCGTCGGTCCGCAGGGTGCCGATGGGAAGTTGAGAGCCTGTGAGGATGACGGGCTTAGCAAGATTCTCAAGCATGAAGCTAAGGGCGGAGGCGGTGTAGGCCATGGTATCGGTTCCGTGGAGGATGACGAAGCCGTCGAAGTAGTCGTAATTGTAATTGATAATCTTTACGATTTTCGCCCAGAGGGAGGGCTCCATGTCGGAGGAATCAATAGGGGGATCGAATTGGTAGGAGGAGATGCGGTAGTTGAAACGTTTCAGTTCGGGGACGTGCTTGAGAAGGTGGTCGAAATTGAAGTTTTCGAGCGCGCCGGTTTCTGGATTTTCTATCATACCAATGGTGCCACCGGTATAAATCAGCAATACGGATGGGTAGTCGTTTTTCATAAACATAATCGGAGTTTGATTATTTTGGGCGCAAAGATAGTGAAAAAATAGGTATAAAGTACCTTTCATACTCTATACCTTATTTTTCCTCTCTATTTCAACCCTTCTTTCAGTTGTGTGATAGCTTTTTCGGCATCTCCTTCGCATTCATTCAGCAGGGTGACGAAGCGGCTGCCGATGATAGCGCCGGAGGAGTGGGCGCAAGCGGCGTCGAAAGTCTGTTTGTTGCTGATGCCGAAGCCGACCATGCGGGGATTGCGCAGATGCATATCTTGTATTTTCTTGAAGTAGGCTTGCTTTTGGGTGTCAAAATCTTTTTGGGCACCGGTAGTGGCGGCGCTGGATACCAGATAGATGAAACCGTCGGTGTGCTCGTCGATTTCGCGGACACGGGCTTCGCTGGTCTCGGGGGTGATGAGCATGATGACGCGGACGTCGTAGCGGTCGGCGATGGGTTTGTAAGTTTCTTCGTAGTCCTTGAAAGGGAGGTCGGGGATGATGACACCATCGATGCCGCATTCCACGCATTTCCGGCAGAAGGATTCGAAGCCGAACTGCATGATAGGGTTAAGGTAGCCCATAAGGATAAGGGGGATGCGTACGTCGCTGCGGATATCACGCAGTTGCTCGAAGAGGATGCGCAGGGACATGCCGTTGCGGAGAGCCTGGGTAGCGGCGTTTTGGATAACAATGCCGTCGGCCATAGGGTCGCTGAAGGGGATACCGATTTCAATCATGTGGACGCCATTGCGTTCGAGGGTACGGATGACGTGGGCGGTGCCTTCCAGGGTGGGGCAACCGGCACAGAAGTAGATGGACAGCAGGTTCTTGGGGCTGTCCTGGAAAAGCTTGTTTATACGATTCATGATGTTTTCAATTTTCAATTTTCATTTTTAATTCTTCCAAAAAACGTTCTATTCGGTCCACATCCTTGATGCCTGGGGAGGTCTCGAAACGGCTGTTGATGTCGATACCGGCAAGGCGGGGGTGGTGAAACTCTTTCAGGGCCTTCACGCTGTAAGGGTTGATGCCGCCGCTGAGCAGGAAAGGCGTGGAACCGGTGTAGCGTTGCAGAATGTTCCAGTCGAACTGCTGGCCGGAACCGCCATAGCGGGCGGTGCGGGTATCGAACAGATAGTAGTTGCAAAAACCTTCGTAGTCGGAAACGGCGAGAAGGTCTTTGGGAAGGGCTATCGAGAACGCCTTGATGATCCGGAAACCGTTGGAATGGAGGGTGCGGCAGTATTCGGGCGATTCGTCGCCGTGTAGCTGGATATAGTCCAGGCCGAAACGGTCGGCATACATCAGGATGTTCTCTTTTGTCTCGTTGACAAATACGCCGACACGCTTGGCAAGGGTGGGCAGGTACCTGGGAATCTGGTACAGGTATCTGGGAGACTTGGGGTAGAAGATGAAACCAATCATGTCTACCCCTAATACATCTACACTGCGGATATTGTCGGCTTCGGTCATTCCGCATACTTTGATAATTGTATTCATGGGCTATGTACACTTAGAGTTTTCGAATATATGAAATTTTGTGTAAATTTCCAAACTTATATTTCGCGGATGAGCTCTTTTAGGGTATTTCCGGGGTTTTCGGTACGCATGAAGGTTTCTCCCATGAGGAAACCGCGGAAACCGGCAGAACGCAATTTCCGGATGGTTTCGGGACTGGAAATTCCGCTTTCGGAAACGAGTGGCGGAGGAGTCTCGAAATCGATTTCCGCAACGGTCTGCTTCAGCTCTTCTGCAATGCGGAAGGAGTTTTCCACATCGGTGACGAAGCTGCCGAGGTGGCGGTTGTTGATGCCTACCATATCCGTCTCCTTATATATATAGGAGAGTTCGGACGGGGTGTGCACTTCGAGCAGGACTTCAAGGCCCAGTTCGTGTGCCTGGAGGGTAAGCGTGCGACATTCGTCGGGGGTGAGGCAGGCAGCGATGAGAAGCACTGCGTCGGCTCCCACGATGCGGGCTTGCAGAAGTTGGTACTCGTCGATGATGAAATCCTTGCGCAGGATGGGGATGTTGACGAGGGGACGCACGGTGCGGATGTCGCGTAGGGTGCCGCCAAAGAACTTCTCGTCCGTGAGGATGGAAAGGGCGGAGGCGCCGGCGGCTTCGTAAGCCGGAGGAATGAGGGTGGCCTGCGCGGTTTCTTTAATCCAGCCTTTGGAAGGGGAGCGGCGTTTGAACTCGGCGATGATGCCGGAGGCGGAGGAAGCAAGGGAGTGCTTCATACTGCGGTGCTGGAGAGTGCCTCTGGTTAGGGCGGCAGCATCTTCCTGAAGTACAGCGGCAGCTTGCTCCTGCAATTGGCTGAGGGAGACTGCCTGTTTCTGCTGTGCTATTTCAATTCGCTTGTGGGCGATGATTTCGGATAAAATATCTTTCATTGTTTCTTGTTTTTTCTGAATTGACAGCTTGCTTCCTTGTCAACTGTTAATTGCTATAAACTTCTTCAATGCCTCCATTGCCCGTCCGCTTACCAGCGATTCGCGGGCGATGGCAATGCACTCTTCGATTTCCTTTTGCGGCTCCATTATCTGGATGGCAAAAGCGGCATTGACAATGACACATTGCGTTTGGGCACGTGTGGCACGGTTGTTAAGGATGTTATCAAAGATGCGGGCGGCGTCTTCCTTACACGCCCCGCCGAAAAGTTCTTCGGGCTGTGCGGCATTGAAACCGAGGGCTTGCGGACGGTAGATGCGCTCGTAATTGCGTGTCATAACCTTGAATTCGTCCGTGAGGGAGATTTCATCGTAACTGTCGAGGCTGTTGACTACCGCGAAGTCGATGCCGAGTTTGTAGAAGACATTGGTGTAAAGACGCATCTGGGCAAGATCGGCAACACCCAACAATTGATAGGCGGGCTTACAGGGATTGACGAGCGGGCCGAGAAGATTGAACAGGGTGCGCACTCCCAGAGCCTTGCGCACAGGGCCGACAAACTTCATTGCCGGATTGAAAAGTTGGGCATGAAGGTAGGCGATGTTGCACTCGTCCATGCTGCGTTTCAGCTTGGCGGGGTCGTTGGTGAAGCGGACGCCATGTTGCTCGATGACATTGCTCGCCCCACTGACGGAAGTGGCGCCGTAATTGCCATGTTTGGCAACTTTGTAACCGGCTCCGGCTACGACAAAACAGGCGCAGGTGGAAATATTGAAAGTATTTTTCCCATCGCCGCCCGTACCGACGATATCAATGGGACGATAGGGCGCGAAGTCGATGGGGATGCGAGTCTCCATAAGGGCTTCGCGGAACCCGGCCAACTCGTTTACGGTGATGCTACGCATTTGAAACACAGTTAGTAATGCTGCTATCTGAGCCTCGGAATACTTCTCTTGGGTAATATTGAGGAGGATTTGCTTGGTTTCCTCTGAAGTGAGCTCTTCGTGGTTGAAGAGACGGGTTAATATATCTTTCATAACTTCAATTATTATTATTTGGAAATCCAGTTTTTCAAGATCGTTTTTCCATCGGGGGTCAGTACCGATTCCGGATGGAACTGGATGCCGCGGATGTCGAACGTCCGGTGTTTCAGTGCCATGATCTGACCTTCCGGACTGAGGGCGGTGACGGCTAGTTCTTCGGGAAAATCTTCGGTATCGACTACCCAGGAGTGGTAACGGCCGACAGAAATTTCAGCGGGAAGGCCGGAAAAAAGGTAGTCGGGCTCTACAGGTATTGCCGGCGCTGCGGGGGCGGGCGTATGATCATTCGCCTCTGCGGGACACACATATACCTTTGTCTGTATGCCATGGAATACTTCACTCAGGTTGGTCAGCCTGCCGCCGAAAACCTGGCCGATGGCTTGTTCGCCGAGGCAGACACCGAGTATGGGTTTGACTCCGGCATAGGTGCGGATGACATCGAGAAGCAACCCTGCTTCTTCAGGGATACCCGGACCGGGAGAGAGGATGATTTTATCGTATGCTTCAAGGGCTTCGAGGGCGAAGCAATCGTTGCGCAGAACATCTACTTCTGCACCGAGTTCTTTCACCAGATGGGCAAGGTTGTAGGTGAAAGAGTCGTAGTTGTCTATGATTACTGTTTTCATTGTTCTTCTATTTTTTTTCTTACCACAGATTACGCTGGTTGACACAGATTGTCAGTGAAATGATGCAGATAAATTAAGGTGGAAATCGGTGTAAACCGGTTCGTCTTCGGTGGAGCATTTCACATTTTCTCTGCCATTACAATTGCTTTTTTCAGCGCTCCCAGTTTATTGTTGACTTCCTGCAACTCGTATTCTTCGTTACTTTGGGCTACGATACCGCCGCCTGCCTGGAACCAAAGCACTCCGTTGCGGCTGACGAAGGTACGGATGGTGATGGCTTGGTTCAGCGAGCCGTTCAGGCCGATGAAGCCGATGCAACCGCCGTAGGCGCCACGGTTGTGCGGTTCCAGTTCGCTGATGAGCTGCATGGCACGAACCTTGGGCGCGCCGCTCAGAGTGCCGGCCGGGAAGGTGTCGATAAAAGTTCTGATGGGTTTGGCATCATCGTTCAGGGTGCCGCTGACACGGCTGACGAGGTGGATGACGTGGCTGTAATACTGCATCTCTTTGTAGAAATCCACTTTTACATCGTGGCAGTTACGCGAAAGGTCGTTGCGGGCGAGGTCGACGAGCATGACGTGTTCTGCGTTTTCTTTGGGGTCGTCGTGCAGATATTGGGCATTTCCGGCATCCTGCTCAGGGTCTCCGGTGCGCTTGGTGGTACCGGCGATGGGGTCGATGTAGGCATGGCGGCCTTCGATGCGGCAGTGGGTTTCGGGGGACGAACCGAAGATGCGGAAACCACCGAAATCAAAGTAAAACAGGTAAGGCGAGGGGTTGATGCTGCGCAGGGCACGGTAGAGCTTGAAATCGTCGCCTACGAAGCGTTGTTCGAAACGGCGGGAGAGGACGATCTGGAAAACGTCTCCACGCAGGCAGTGGGAAATGCCCTGGCGGATATTTGCCTTGTGCTGTTCGTCGGTCAGCGGGGAGGTGGTTTCGCCGACGGCACGGAAGTCGTAGGCGGTATAGTTGCGGTTGTGGATGGCTTTTTGCACAGTGTCCAGTTCGCTCTCTTCACCGGGGGCAAGCATTTCAAGAAGCATCATTTCGTTCTTGAAATCGTTGAAGACGATAAGGTATTGATAGAGAATGTAGAGCATATCCGGTGCATCGTTGGTGCTTTCGCGGCTGTCCTTCACGGGGATGTCTTCAAAATAGCGCACGGCATTGAAAGAGGTGTAACCATAAAGGCCGCAATAGTTGGCGTATTCGCCTTCGACGTGGAAGCGGCTGAGGAAATCTTCCAAAGCATTCTCTACACGGTATTCGTGTGTGACGGGATGTTCTTCGCGAGTGCCGTCGGGCAGGCGGAAGACAGCTGTCCCGTGGTCGATGCTGACGCTTGCCAGCGGACAAAGGCCGATGAAGGAACGGTTGTTTTCGCTGCCGTGATAGTCCGAACTTTCCATGAGGGCGCTCTGGGGGAACACGTCACGGACTTTAAGATAGGTACTTACGGGGGTGTGAAGGTCTCCAAGGATGGTACGGCTATACGTTTGGTAGTTGTATGTATTCATAACGCTTTTATCTTTAATTATTAATTAATCCCAGGTATGTCTCTATATCCTTGTCTCCGCGTCCGGAAACGGTCAGGACAACGATGTCTTCGGGTTTGAAGGTTAGCTTTCCGAGGGCACCGAGGGCGTGGGCGCTTTCCAGGGCGGGAATGATGCCTTCCAGTTTCGTGAGTTCATAGGCGGCACGGATGGCTTCATCGTCATTCACGGCGAGGACGATGGCGCGCTTTTGTGCGGCGAGGTTGGCATGCATGGGGCCGATGCCCGGGTAGTCCAGTCCGGCGGAGATGGAATAAGGTTCTTCAATCTGGCCGTCTTCGTTCTGGATGACGTAGGTGCGGGCGCCGTGGATGATACCCATTTTGCCGAGGGCGATGGTGGCGGCGGTCATTCCGGTGTCTATTCCTTTTCCTCCGGCTTCGGCAAGGACGATTTGTACGCGGGAGTCGTCGATGTAGTGGTAGATGGTTCCGGCAGCGTTACTTCCACCGCCTACACAGGCGATGAGATAGTCGGGACAGTCGCGCCCTTCTTTCTCCATGAGCTGCTTTTTTATCTCTTCGCTGATGACGGATTGCAGGCGGGCTACCATATCGGGGTAAGGGTGAGGGCCGACTGTGGAACCTATGATGTAGTAAGTGTCAGCGGGATGGCAACACCAGTCGCGGATGGCTTCGTTGGTAGCATCTTTCAGTGTCATATTGCCGGAGGTGACGGGGATGACGGTTGCGCCGAGCATTTTCATCTTTTCTACGTTGATGTGCTGGCGTTCGACGTCTGTCTTACCCATGTAGACGATGCACTCCATATTCATCAGGGCGCAGACGGTGGCAGTGGCTACACCGTGTTGGCCGGCACCGGTTTCGGCGATGATGCGGTGTTTGCCCATGCGGCGTGCCAGGAGAATCTGGCCGATGGTGTTGTTGATTTTGTGGGCGCCTGTGTGGTTCAGGTCTTCGCGTTTGAGGTAGAGTTTGCAGCCGTACTTCTCGGAGAGGCGTCGGGCGTAATAGAGTGGGGAGGGGCGGCCTACGTAGTCACGCAGCAACTGGTCGAACTCTTGCTTGAAGTCCTCACTTTGCAGCACGTTGAGGTAGGTGTTCTGCAACTCTTCTACACACTTGTGGAGTATTTCGGGAACGTATGCTCCGCCGAACTCTCCGTAATAACCGTCTTGATTTACTAAAAAACTCATAATCTTATATTTTTAATTTGTTTCAGTTGGCAAGGGGGGGGTGACAAGGGGAAGCGAAAACGGGTGAACTTGTATCTTGTTTCCTTGTCAACCAAAAGAAAAGAGCCCTGTCGCAGGTTGCGACAGGGCTCTTTCTTATTCTATATTATGTTCACATATATACATACGAGCGCTGCTCCCTTACGACTGTCGGAGTTGTAACGGGCGCCACCACCAATATGTATTTACGAGCATTGTTTTCATTGTCTTTTTGTTTTAACTGGGGGCAAATGTAATCACTTTGTTTTAAATACCAAAGAATTTCTTGCTTTTTTTCTTTCTGAGAACAATTTTCTTATAAACTTGTTTTATAAAGGTATTAAAAAAACAACCATTACTCATATAAAAAAGAAAGGATGAACTATGAAACGAAAACATTTAGTCGCCATTGGCGTATCGATTGCTATTCTCTTGTTGCTTTATTGGCTGTTGGTGGCCGAAGATATGAATGCTTGGCTGAACGTTAATTGATTTTTCCTGACTTTCTTGCGGAGTTGTGCGGATAAAAATGTATCTTCGCAAAAAATCATAAGCTCATGAAAGGAATAAGTAACTCATTTTTACGCACGATATGTGCGCTGGTAATCGGTCTGATATTGGTGATGTTTCCCAATGAGGCGGGCGATTATTTGGTTATAACGGTTGGTGTCGTATTCCTGATACCGTCGCTCTTAAGTATTATCGGGTATTTTGCCATGAATGCGGAGGAAAGGCGCCGTTGGCCTATTGAGGGGATCGGCAGCTTGCTGTTCGGTCTTTGGCTGGTGATTATGCCCGGTTTCTTTGCTGATTTGCTGACGTTTGTATTAGGATTTATCCTGGTACTGGGAGGCGTGCAGCAGATTGCGTCATTGTCGGCGGCCCGTCGTTGGATGCCGGTTCGTGCAGGATTTTATGTCATTCCGGTACTCATTCTGATTGCAGGGCTGGTGGCCTTGTTCAATCCGACAGGAGTGCGCTCGACAGCGTTCATTATTATCGGTGTCACCAGCATAGTCTATGCAGTTTCGGAGTTGCTGAACTGGTTTACGTTCATGCGTAAACGGCCGAAGTTGCCGACTGATCCGGGAGCTTCTTTAAGGGAGGCAGGAAATATTGAGGATGCGGAAATATTGGAAGAAAAATGATAATTTAGCGAAGCTCTGCTTCGCTAAATTCCAGCCATTCATTTATCAGTTCCATCACCTCTTTCTTTTCCTTTTCGGGTAACGTATTGATGCGTGCCAGATGGCTTCCATTCGGCTGGATAAATACGTGAATATTCTTCTTGTCTTTCAGCCAGGTGACGCCTGCTGCTGTCCACGGGTCGTTCTGACCATAGATGAAAATCATTTTCGGATCGTTTTTCTTTAGGAACCTTGTTATTTTCTTGCTGAGGGTTTTGTCGAAATCCATATCTTTCAGTTCTTTGGGGAGCATCAGGCGGTGCAGATAACCTTTGCTCGACTTGATAGAGAGGTATTCTTTGAAAGGCTCGATGTCATAACCGTAGTAACCCAGTTCGCGGGCTGCCTGCACGAAGAAAGAAGCGTTAGGGCTGTTGGGAGTGAAATAGCCGGGTTCGCTGATGCCAAGCAGATGTGTGAGGATATCGTCATCAGAAGCAGTAGTGGCGGGAATGGAACTGATGGGAGTACCCCATTGCCACAAAGCGAAGGAATATTCCAGTACCGAATAATCGTAGATTTCTTCGATAGGAGCGTTGAAGGAATATTTCTTTTCAGCGCAATATTTCTCGAAACGGGGGAGTAGGGTTGCTTTCCGTTTCAATGCTTCCAGTTGGAAATCTTCAATTTTCTTACGGTTTTCGGCTGTGGATACGTTGTGCAGGAAAGGTTCATGACGGCCGTCTTCTACCCCATAGCAAAGTGGGGCTACATATGGGACGGAGATATCTACATCGTCCGGATAAAAGGTGCGGTAGAGGAGAGTGGTTTGTCCGCCCTTGCTGATGCCTGTGGCAATCCATTTGCCCGGATAGATGTTTTTGAATGTGGTGGTGACGGCGTGCAGGTCATCGGCGGAATTTTCGGCTGTCAGGTATTGCCAATCTTTGGGCTCGGGGGTGGATTCCAGAAAATAGCGGTATTCTACAAATATCATGTTGGCATTGAGAAGTTTTGAAAGCTCTTCGCGATATTGGGGACGGAGGGCATAGGCGGCGCCATAACCTTCGGTGACGATGACTGTGGGGCGGTCGAAACCAACATGGCAGACTATGACACGCTGGCGGAAACTGCCTTTATCCGGATGGCGGTGATCTAACGGCTGGGTAAAATAGGTGACATACTTCTCTGCAAATTCAGAGGTTTCTAACGGACGTACTTCTTTGATGGCGGAAATCTTACTTAATTTTTGCCTCAGGGCAGTTTGTGCGGATAAGGATGCCGGAATTACCAGTAGCACAAAGAGCAAAAGCGTCGCGTAGCGAATGTGTATGTTCTTCATCATGATAGGATTTTAAATTTAGAGTTGATTTTTAATTTCGGCAAAGGTAGTAAAAAGTGATACTCATGGGGACAAATAAAGGAATAATTTCGTTTTTTCGAAGGGAGAGCTAATAAAAAGAGAGAGAACTGCCTCACGGCACCTCTCCCCCTGCAAACTTAAAACAACCAACAAAAGAAATAGATAATCTCTGGTTTATGATTTGTAAATCAGCCATAGGTCTGTGGCATCTGACTGAAAATCATAAATTTGAACTTATCTGATGAACAAGAGTTCTCTGTATTTGGGCAACGTCCACATCTGGTTGTCAACAATCAGTTCCAGCTTGTCGATGTGGTAACGGATCTCTTCCATTGCCGGTACGATAGTGTCGTGGTAGGCGATGGCCTTCTCACGTTCGCTCTCAATCTTGTTGGCAACTTTGCGGGCTTCGATCATGGCATCTACATGCTCCTTGATGAAAGCGGTGCGGTCGGCAATTTCTTCAATGAGTTCCAGGTTCTTGGCAGACAGTCTTGCTGCTTTATCGCCGGGGAACAAGTCTTTCATCTTGTAAACGTTGTCGATGAGATCCGTCTGATATTGTGTTGCCACGGGGATGATGTGGTTCATGGCCAGATCACCCAATACACGGGCCTCAATTTGGATTTTCTTAGTGTAAGTTTCCCATTTCACCTCGTTGCGGGCTTCCAGCTCTTTCCGGTTCAGGACACCGGTAGCCTCGAACATTTTGATGCTTTCCGGTTTCAGATAGCTGTCGAAGATAATAGGTACGCTGGTTTCGCAATCCAGACCGCGCTTCTGAGCTTCGGCTTTCCATGCGTCACTGTAACCGTTGCCATCGAAGTGGATGGGCTTGCAAATCTTGATGTATTTGCGGATCACTTCGAGGATAGCCGAAATCTTCGGTTCACCCTTTTCGATGAGGGCATCTACATCTTTTTTGAATTCTACCAACTGTTCGGCTACGGCAGCGTTCAGGGCTATCATGGCACAGGCACAGTTGGCTTCGGAGCCTACGGCACGGAACTCAAAACGGTTGCCGGTGAAGGCGAACGGACTGGTGCGGTTACGGTCGGTGTTGTCGATGAGCAATTCGGGAATCTGCGGAATGTCCAGCTTCATGCCCTGTTTGCCGCTGAGACTTACAAGGTCGTCCTTGGTGCTCTCTTCGATATGTTCCAATACCTGCGACAATTGCTTGCCGAGGAAACTGGAGATGATTGCGGGAGGTGCTTCGTTAGCGCCCAGGCGGTGTGCGTTGGTGGCACTGGAGATGGAGGCCTTCAGCAGTCCGTTATGCTTGTAGACAGCCATCAAGGTATTCACAATGAAGGTGATGAAGCGCAGGTTTTCTTCGGGCAACTTGCCGGGACCCATCAGCCCGATACCGGTGTCAGTACCCAGTGACCAGTTGTTGTGCTTACCACTACCGTTGACGCCCTTGAAAGGTTTTTCGTGCAGCAATACGCGGAAACCGTGGTTGCGGGCTACTTTACGCATCAATGCCATGATGAGCATGTTATGGTCTACCGCCAGATTACATTCTTCGAAGATGGGAGCCAACTCAAACTGGTTGGGGGCTACCTCGTTGTGACGGGTCTTGACGGGAATGCCGAGCTTCAATGCTTCTATCTCCAATTCCTTCATGAAAGCGGCCACACGGGTGGGGATAGCTCCGAAATAATGGTCTTCGAGCTGCTGGTTCTTGGCACTGTCGTGACCCATGAGCGTGCGTCCGGTCATCAACAGGTCGGGACGGGCAGCGTATAGTCCTTCGTCAATAAGGAAGTATTCCTGTTCCCAGCCCAGGTAGGCAAACACCTTTTTCACTTCGGGATTGAAGTAGCGGCATACGTCTACGGCGGCTTTGTCTACGGCACGCAGGGCTTTCAGCAACGGTGCCTTGTAGTCCAGTGACTCGCCGGTGTATGCAATGAAAATGGTCGGGATGCAGAGTGTGTCATCGACGATGAAAGCCGGAGAGGAAGGGTCCCATGCGCTGTAACCGCGTGCTTCGAATGTATTGCGGATGCCACCGTTGGGGAAGCTGGATGCGTCCGGCTCCTGCTGAACGAGGAGTTTGCCTGTGAATTCTTCCATCACACCGCCTTTGCCGTCGTGTTCGATGAAAGCGTCATGCTTTTCGGCTGTGCCTTCGGTGAGCGGATGAAACCAGTGAGTGTAGTGAGTAACACCCATTTCGAGTGCCCATTTCTTCATGCCGGCTGCCACTTCATCAGCGATGCTGCGGTCCAGCGGAGCGCCATTGTCAATCACGTCAATCAGTTTGGCATACACCTTGCTGGGCAGATACCTGAACATCTTTTCCTTGTTGAATACATACTTGGCATAATATTCCGACGGACGTTCCGCGGGGGCTGCCACTGCAACGGGTTTCTTCTTAAACGCCGTTTCAACTACTCTGAATCTCAATTTTGACATAATACCTTGAGTTGTAATTGTTGGTTTATAAAAATATATTTGTTGGAGTAAAAAAACTCTTGTTTAGTTGTAGGCTGATTCGCCATGTTCGTAAATATCGAGTCCTTCTTCTTCCACCCGTTTCGGAACGCGGAGACCGTGCACGATGTCGAGTCCTTTGAAGATGAGGAAGCCCATAACTGCCGCCCATGCACCTACCACGAGGGCACCGAATATCTGTGCACCCAGGAGGCCTGCGCCTGCACCGTAGAAGAGACCTTCGCTGGTGGAGAAAAGTCCTGTGAGTATCGTTCCGAGGAAACCGCAGACACCGTGTACGGAAGAGGCGCCTACCGGGTCGTCAACTTTAAGTGCTTGGTCGATGAATTCTACTGAGAAGATCATTACGATACCGCAGATAGAACCGATAAGGACTGCCCCCAGCGGAGAAACCGCATCGCAACCTGCTGTGATACCTACCAAACCTGCCAGGATGCCGTTCAGGGTGAGTGACAAGGACGGTTTGCTGAACTTTAACCAGCTGACTGCCAGTGCGAAGAAACCGCCTGCACAGGCTGCCAGATTGGTGGTAAGGAATACATGTGAGATAGCTTCCTGATCGGTTGTAGAGGCTGCCGCCAACTGTGAACCGGGATTGAAACCGAACCAGCCGAACCATAGGATAAATACGCCGAGAGCTGCCATCGTAAGGTTGTGTCCCGGGATGGCTCTGGACTTGCCGTCTTTGCCATACTTGCCGATACGCGGGCCGAGGATAGCCGCACCTACCAGTGCAAGCCAACCGCCAACGGAGTGAACCACCGTAGACCCCGCGAAATCATGGAACGTAGTGCCGAACAGATTCATCATGAACGATCCTTCTTCACCGTTCATCAGCCATCCGCCGCCCCAGGTCCAGTGCCCGGATATAGGATAAATCAGTACACTGATGAAGATGGTATAAACCAGATACATGGAGAACTTGGTGCGCTCTGCCATGGCTCCCGATACGATGGTGGCTGCTGTGGCGCAGAATACGGTCTGGAAAATCAGGAAACCTTCTGTGGGCAGTCCGCCTCCGTCATAGAACGAGAGGTCGAAAAAGTGGGGCATTCCCACGAAACTACCTACGCCGAACATCAGTCCGAAACCGATGAACCAGTAGAGCAGGGAGCCGAACATGAAGTCCACAAAGTTCTTCATCAAGATGTTGGCGGTGTTCTTCACCCGGGTGAATCCGGCTTCCACCAGTGCGAAGCCCGGTTGCATGAAGAATACCAGCATGGCGGCAAGAAGCATCCATATGGTGTTTATTCCGTTTACCAGTTCTCCTAAAGTGTCAGGAGCGTTTTTTTCTACGTATAGCTGCTCTTCGACGGATGTTACTGAGGTGGATAGGCTGTCCGCCATAGTGATGTCTTGTGCGAAAATTTCTGTTGTCGTGCAGATTGCCATAAGGACAGCACCGACTATCCACAGCCTGGCAATGCTGCGTTTTCTATATTTATCCATAAGTTTCTTTGCTTTTTGTTGTACTTGTATTCTTTGTTTTTTCTCTAGCGAGTTTTCTCCCTTATAAGGCTGTGGGCTTTTCTCTTACAAGGGAGTGAGCTTTTTCCCTTAAGCGGGAGTACGTTTCTGCCTTATAAGGCAGCGTATCGCTCATTTTTTGTTGTGGTTTGTAGCTGCCTATCTTTCCTGTTCTGCATTATAGAGTGCGATGTCGCCCCTTTCGGCAGTGCGGATGCGGATGGCGTCTTCGATGGGAATGACGAAGATACGTCCGTCGCCGATTTCTCCGGTTTGTGCGGACTTGATGATGGCTTGCACGGTCTTTTCCGCATTCTTGTCGCGCACCACAATCGAGATCAGGATACGTTCAATGGAGCTGGTGTCGTACATCACACCGCGATAGATGCGCGCCTGGCGGGATTTTCCTATGCCTCTTACATCGTAGTAGGAGAACCATTCAATGTCCGCTTCGAGCAATGCATCCTTTACATCCTCGAATTTGGTCTTACGGATAATTGCCTCAATCTTTTTCATACCTTAAACATTTTTTCGTATGTAAACCTATGCCTGTCTGTCTCTTAAAAACTAACTCCGAATACGAAGTAGGCGCCTTCTGTTCTTGGATTCAAGGTCGCTTTAGCGAATACCGGAAGAGAGAACGAATCTGTGATTTTGATCTCTTTTGATACTCCCAGGCTGATATCGCATACGGCGAAACCGTTGGCACCATAGAAATCAGTTGCCCAGGGAGTGGCGCCGATTTCAGCCGTCCAGTCCAGCCCTCCCAGTTTGAAGGGAGCAGTTAAAGAGAGATAAGATGAATAAGCCCTGTCGCCATCTTTGTCCAGACCATCGTCTCCGGCAAAGTTAGTGTACCAGTTTACGGATAAAGGACCGAAATCGTATCCTAATTGTGCTTCGAACACATGAGAGGTGTTGTGTGCACCATAGTGAAGATAACCGGCACCTCCGGTAAACCAATAGTCGGTGACAGATACACTGAAACCTCCGGTTGAGTAACCTAAAGTAAGGTCGAGCTCTTTTGCATCTTTGCTTTCAATGCCTGCCGATCCCCAGGCTTCCAGTGAAAAACCTTGGTAACCGACGGAGAGGCTCGGCTGAATACTTACACCGCCTAAGTCCTGACCACGCCAGATGTAGCCACTTACCAGATCGGCACCTACCGATGCTTCCACTTTGTCTTGTGCCTTTGCCGTGAAAGGCATTCCCATTGATAATAACGCGATGGCTATTACCCCTAATTTAACGTTTTTCGTCTTCATACCTTTTTACCTTTTAAGTTAAGAAAAACAACGGATGATCAGTCCGATGAAATTGTTGCTATTTAAGTATAATACTTTCTGTTTGCCACTACTGTCTGCTTACTCGTCTAAATCAGCCAGTTTCTGATTCTTTTCATGGCTTCCGTGCAATCTTCATGCTTGCCGAAAGCGGTCAGCCGGATGTAACCCTCTCCGCTGGGACCGAAACCTACGCCGGGTGTTCCCACCACGTTGGCTTCATACAACATTTGTTCAAAGAATCGCCAGGAACCGATGCCGTTCGGTGTTTTCAGCCAGATGTAGGGGGCATTTATGCCGCCATACACTTTCAGTCCGGCTGCTTCCAGACCTTCTTTCATTGTCCGGGCGTTGTTCATATAGTAATCGATATTTTCTTTTACCTGCCGTTTGCCCTCCGGAGTATATATAGCTTCGGCAGCCCGTTGGGTGATGTAGCTGGTGCCGTTGAACTTGGTGCATTGGCGGCGGTTCCACAGGCGGTTCAGCGCGATGCGTTCGCCGGTCAGTGTGGCGGCTGTCAGCTCTTTCGGAACTACGGTATATCCGCAACGCACTCCGGTGAATCCGGCTGTTTTTGAGAAACTGCGGAACTCGACGGCACATTTTTTGGCCCCTTTTATTTCATAGATGGAGTGGGGCACGTCCTCTTCTTGTATGAATGCCTCGTATGCTGCATCAAACAGGATGAGGGTGTCGTTGGCAAGTGCGTAGTCCACCCATTTCTTCAACTGAGACTTGGTCAGTGTGGTCCCTGTCGGGTTGTTCGGGTAACAGAGATAGACGATGTCGATACGTTTGTCCGGTATTTCGGGGACGAAGTTGTTTTCGGCAGTGCAGGGCATGTAGGTCACATTGCTCCATTTGCCGCCTTCTTCCAACACTCCGGCGCGGCCGCACATCACGTTGCTGTCTATGTATACCGGGTAGATGGGGTCGGTCACTCCCACGCTGTTGTCGTGGCGGAGGATGTCGCCGATGTTACCCGTATCGCTCTTGGCTCCATCATTGACGAACACTTCAGTAGGGCTGAAATGAATGCCTCTCGGGGCGTAATCGTGCTTGATGATGGCTTCAATCAGAAAATCGTATCCCTGTTCGGGACCGTATCCGCGGAAAGTATTCCCGTTTGCCATCTCGTCCACTGCCTTGTGCATCGCCTCGATGCAGGCCGGTGGCAGTGGCCGGGTAACGTCGCCGATACCCAGACGGATGACATCTTGCTTGGGATGTGTTATCCTGAAAGTATTCACCTTTTTAGCTATGTCTGAAAATAAATAACTTCCCGGTAATTTTAAAAAATGTTCGTTTACTAATGCCATACTTTCTTGTTGTTTTAAGCGTTAATTATCTCTATCTCTCCATCGAACACCCGGACCGCTTCTCCGGTCATCATTACGTGCCCGTCTGCTTCGTCCCATTCGATGGTGAGGGTGCCTCCATCCATGATGATGTCTGAGGTTCTTCCGGTTCTTCCTGTGAGGGCAGCGGCTACCGCAGTGGCGCAAGCTCCTGTGCCGCAGGCTTGGGTGATTCCGGAACCTCTTTCCCATACCCGCATCCGGATTCTGCCGTCTTCAAGTATCTGGGCGAACTCAACGTTGATTCGTCCGGGGAATAACGGGTGGTTTTCCAATTTCGGGCCGATACTTGCGAGGTCTATCTCCTTTATATCATTTACGAAGATTACCAGATGGGGATTTCCCATTGATACGGTGGTTCCGCTGAATTGCTGTCCGTCGGCTTCTACGGTTTGTTTCTGCATGTCGGCAGGGATGCCCATATCTACGGTGACGGTATCTACTTTTCCGTCTTCTACGTGAAGTTTCAGCACTTTGATGCCTGAGAGGGTATCGAGGGTGACTGCCGTCTTTGAGGTCAGTCCATATTCATATAGATATTTGCCGATGCAACGGCTGGCATTGCCACACATTTTGGCTTCGGAACCATCCGCATTGAAGATGCGCATGCTGAAATCAGCCTTGTCCGAATTGCCGATAAGTACCAGACCGTCACTTCCAATTCCGGTGTGCGGAGCGCTCCATGCAACCGAAAGTATTTCAGGACTTTCGATGGGGTATTTCGTGGTGTCTACATAAATGTAGTCATTACCCGCTCCGTGCATCTTGGTGAATCTAATCATTCTTGTCATTTTGTACTATGTTGGTGAATTAATGTTTCCTTTTGCTTTAATCATGATGCAAAGATACAGCATTTTGATTATTATTTAATAGAAACAATACCTTATTTCTACTTTTAGTATTAAATCTTTCAGTCGCTGCAAATATACACTATTCAAGTTTTAATTTAAAAGTTTGTATGGGGATATTTGGCTAATTTGTTATTTATGGAATTATTTCCGCATATTCATTCTGTGTAAAAAGGGAGTGAATGCTTGTTTTTTTTACAAAAAAAGTGAAGTTTGTGGAATGAAAAAACCGTTTCATAAATGACATTATGAAACGGCTTCACTCGTTTTTAGTGACTATATGATTTTCAAGAAATCTCCTGCACTCTCATTGGAAGAGTTATTTCTTTCTCAATATTTCCTGCAGCAATACAGGTTCATTGGTGGTGATAAAGTCTACACCTTCACTGATAAGCCACTCCATATCTTTGGCATCGTTCACTGTCCAGACATTTACTTTCATGCCGAGGTCGTGACATTCTTTAATCCATTCGGGGTGTTTCTTGAATACGCTGAAGTGATAGTCGGGGCCGGCGCATCCCCATTCTTTCAACTCTTTCGGGCTGAGGTCGCCTTCCAGATAGTAGACGGGAGTACCTTTCGGGGCGAGGCGGATGAATTCTTTGCAGGCGTGGCGGGAGAAGGTGATATACTCGGTGCGGTCTGCCAGTTTCATTTTCTTTATCATTTTCACGATTTGCTTTACGGCGCGAGTTTCCTGTTCGGGAGTTTGGTGCGCTTTGAGTTCCAGGATCAGGCGGGTTTTCAGTTGTTTGGCCTTGTCGAGGTATTGCTTCAGCGTAGGAAGGCTTTCGCCGTTGTCGAGGGTGATGGACGTACACTCTTTCTTGGTGGCTGTTTCCATGCGGACGCCTTTGAATACACCATCGTGGTCTACGATGAGTTTATTGTCGGCGGTGAGCCATACGTCGAACTCGGAACCGTAGCAGTTGATGGAATCGGCTTTCACCAGGGCGGCAATACTGTTTTGGGCAGAACCGTCAGTCTTCCAGAAGCCACGGTGGGCGATGACTTGGGTATCTTGTGCCTGTATAGTGCCGTATGCGGCAATGGACAGGGCAGAGGCGAATAAAATGTTTTTAAGTTTCATAGGTGCTTGATTTTAAATTGGCTGCAAGTTACGAAATAATTCAATATGATGAGTAGTTGGTAGCAAGCAGTTAACTACTTGCTACTACTGATTGATTAACGCCGTATGCGTCGTCTGCGACGGCGGTGGCGTTTCTTCTGCTTATAGATGCTGATTCGTTTCCACACAATCCAAACAAATAGCGCGCCGAAAACGGCAAAGATGAGGAGTACGATACCGGTGTTCAGATTATCGCCTTTGACGCGGCTCCACATTTCGAGGACGAGTTCCGTGCGGTCGCCGAAGTCGCGGATCATGGCGCAACGCTCTACTACTTTACGGTCGGGATATTGGATAGGATTGATTTGGATACTGTCTGCACCGGGGCCGAAGAAATAGCTGAGGTCGGAGAACTGTTCGAGGGTGGTGTCTGTTTTTGCCTCCATGATTTCGGGGGTTGCCACGGCGCTTACGTAGCCGATAGCATCCATGTTGCGCAGGGCAATGTCCGGCTGGCAAAGGTAATTGATGAAGTAACTGGCAGCTTTTACGTTGCGGGCATATTTGGGGATTGCCCAGCCATCATACCAGATGTTGCTGCCTTCGCGGGGAACTTCGTAGTCGAGGCTGACACCTACGGCTTCGGCCTCTTCGATGGCCCAGACGGCATCGCCGCTCCACGTGAGGTTGAGCCATGCTTTGTTCTTGGTCATCATTTCTTTACCGAAGTCGGCCTCCCAACCGGCGATGTTGGGTTTCATGGCTTTCAGGTATTGTTCTGCCAGAGCGATGGCTTCGGGGGAGTTGTCGTTCATCAGCTGTTCCACGGTGATGGTGCTGTCGGCAAGCTGGCGGGCGTGGGCGTAGATGATGGCAGTGCCGTAGGCATCACGGTAACTGTCTTTCATCAGGATTTTACCACGGTTGACGGCATCCCAAAGGCATCCCCAGGTGCTGACTTCTTCGAGGGTTTTGAATTTCTTGTTATAGAGAATGCCGGCGGTGCCCCACATGTAGGGAACGACATAATCATTGGTGTGGCGGTCAGGCTGGCTGATTTTTTCCAGTTCCTTCCGGATGTAGGGGGAGATATTGGGGATGTAGTCCGGGGTTTTGCCAAAGTCGCGATTGATGGGGAGGAGGAGATTTTTCTTCAGCATGCGCTCGATGATATATTCCGAGGGACATACGAGGTCGAAGTCTTCCTGACCGCGCTCGATTTTGGTGAGCATGATTTCGTTGATGTCGAATACCTGGTAGATGATGCGGATATCTTCGCCTGTCTGCTCTTTGTACCAGGCAGGGAACTCGGCAAGGACGTTTTCGTCGATGTAGTCAGCCCAGTTATAGACTTTGAGGACATGGCTGCGCTTCTCGCCGGAACTGGTGCAGGAGGCGAGGAAAAGGATACAGAGGAGGATGGGGAGGTATTTCTTCATTAAATTGCCATTTTCGTTTTTATTCTTTCTTAGAACGTTCTGCTCTTTTATTGATCACAATCAGTAACACTAACACCGTTACGAAGATGATGGTTGACAGTGGGCGTAATTCCGGAGTCAATCCTCCCTTGCGCGCATCGGCGTATATATAGGTGGAAAGCGTTTCCAGACCTTCGTTTCCGATGGTGAAGATGGTCACTGCGAAATCATCAATGGAAAGGGTGAAGGCAAGGATGAACCCGCTTATCATTCCCGGCAGAATCTCCGGGAAGATGACCTTGCGCAATGCCTGGAAAGGCGTGGCACCCAGGTCGAGGGCGGCCTCGTAAACGTTCTGATTCATCTTTTTCAGGCGGGGCATGACGCTGAGTACTACATATGGAGTACAGAAGGTGATGTGTGCCAGCACTACCGTTGTGAATCCCTGCGAGATGCCGAAGCTGACAAACAACAAGAACAGCGACACACCTGTGATGATATCTGCATTCATCATCGGTATGGCATTGGTGAAATTCATCACTTGGCGGGTACGGGAACGCAGGTTGAAGATGCCGATGGCAGCCAGACTCCCCAGCAACGTAGATGCCGTGGCCGCAATCAGCGCGATGGCAAACGTGTTCCAGATGGCGCTCATCAGCGAATGGTGCATGCCGCCGGTGAAGAGAGAACTGTATAGTTTGGTGGAGAACCCGGTCCAGTTGCCCAACACCTTGGCTTCGGTGAAGGAAAAAATCATAATAATCAGGATGGGCGAATAGAGCAGTGCCAGCAGCAGCCACAAATATCCCTTGGCAAGTATACGTGTCATCATATCACACCTCCGCTTTCGTTTTGGGCGCTGTCGTCCTCGTTCGTAAACAGGGCGGTGACGCCGATCAGCAACAGCATGATGAGCGACAGGGCAGCGCCGTAGTTCCACATTCCGTTATAGATGCTCTCCTGCACGGTGGTACCGAACAGTTTGATATTGTTCATCGTCAGCAATTCGGCAATGGCAAAGGTGGAGACGGTGGGCATGAAAACCATCACCACGCCACTCATGATGCCTGGCATGGAAAGAGGCAGAATCACCTTTCGGAACACTTGCAGAGGCGTAGCGCCCAAGTCTTGGGCAGCTTCTATCAGACTGCCGTCCATCTTCTGCAATGTGTTGTAGATGGGGTATATCATGAACGGCAGAAAGTTGTAGACCATGCCGAATACCAGCGCACCTTCGCCCAACGGCAGGTTGAGGAAGTCAAACAGCGCCACAGTGGCAAGTGTGCGTATCAGGATGTTCACCCACATTGGGAGGATGAACAGTACGACCATGGTCTGTGAAGTATTGAAGCGTTTCTGGCTCAGGATATAGGCTGCGGGATAACCCAGGATGAAGCATGCCAGCGTGGTGATGACGGCTATTCCGATGGAGTAAACGAATGTGTTGATGGCTTCGGGATGCATCATGAACTTACGGAAGTTGGCGAATGTGAACGCGCCTTCGGCGTCCGTGAAAGCATAGAGCACGATGAGCAACAAGGGCATCACCACGAAGATGACGAGAAACAGAGCGTAGGGAACAGTCCAGTTCCGGCGGCGCATGAAGAAGCGGGATATATTACTGAGCACTTCCTTTCTTATTAGTAGGTTCGACAATGCGGGAGGATTCTGATTCGGGGGAGTCAGCTTTGGCTGCTCCGGTAGTTCCGGCTTCGGCAGAGGGCTTTATCACCCGGATGTTCTGCGGAGCGATGGTGATGCCGACGCGGTCGCCGTCGTCCCAGACGTCGTTGGTATCGACAAAGATATCTTCGTCCCAGTCCGTAAACACGGTGAGGTGGTAATGGTTGCCTTTGTAGAGGATGAATTTCACTTCACCTGTCAGGTAGCCGTCTTCTTCGTTATCTTCGAGGATGACGTTCTGGAAATCAATTTCTACCTGTACGTCGCTACCCGGCCCGATGCCCTGCACTTCGGCACACTCAAAGGTATAGCCGAGGAACTCGACGTGCTGTTCATCAATCAGTCGTCCGGAGAAAGTGTTGCAGGTGCGTTCCTTCTTCATGACGTGGATGTCGAAGGGTTTCACGAGCAACCCCACTTCGCGTCCGGCTTCGAAGCTGTGGTAGTCTTGCACCATGAATTCGTAACCTTCATCGGTCTGCACCATCATTTCGTAGTGCACGCCCTTGAAGATGCAAGAGGTGACGCGGCCTGTCAGTTGGGCGGCGGCAGAGGGCTCGAAGATATAGATGTCTTCGGGGCGTAGGACGACGTCGACAGGGGTGTTGACACCGAAGCCCTTGTCCACGCATTCAAATTCGTGTCCGGCAAAGGAGACGGATTTGTCCTGAAGCATCAGTCCGTTCAGTATGTTACTTTCGCCGATGAAGTCGGCAACGAAAGAGTTGATGGGTTCGTTGTAGATGTCGGTCGGGGTACCTATCTGCTGGATGCGGCCTTCGCTCATCACGACGATGGTGTCGCTCAGGGTGAGGGCTTCTTCCTGGTCGTGGGTGACGTAGATGAAGGTGATGCCGAGTTTTTGGTGCATCTCCTTCAGCTCCATCTGCATGTCCTTGCGCATTTTCAGGTCGAGGGCGGCGAGGGGTTCGTCCAGTAGCAACACTTCCGGTTCGTTGACGATGGCGCGGGCGATGGCTACACGCTGCTGTTGTCCGCCGGAGAGGGAATCGACATCGCGGTCTTCATAATCCGTCATGCCTACCATGCGGAGGGCTTGTTTCACCTTCTTGCCAATGGTGGCTTCGGGCATCTTCTTGAGCTTCAGTCCGAAGGCAATGTTGTTGTACACATTCAGATGAGGGAAGAGGGCATACTTCTGGAAGACGGTGTTCACCGGGCGCTGGTGTGGCGGCGTCTGGGTGATGTCGCGTCCGCCGATGGTGATGATGCCTTCCGAGGCGGTCTGGAAACCGGCTATCAGGCGAAGCAAGGTAGTCTTGCCACAGCCGGAGGGTCCCAGGATAGTTACAAATTCGCCCTTACGGACAGAGAGGTTTACATCATTCAGTACGGCTTTGTCTCCGAAGTATTTCGATACGTGCTCCACACCGATGATGCAGTCAGACTTTTGCATAAGCGTTATTAAGTTTAACCCAAAAACGAATTGAACGAATTCTGCTTTTTCGAAAAAAGCGGGGCAAAGGTAGGGAATAAATCGGGAATATGAAAGAGGAGGTGCATCTCAGCATAACTTTTTTCCACGCTCGAAGCCTGTTCTGAGGCAAAACGGGACTTTGCCACACTTGAACAGACGCAATGCCACACCTGAACAGACGCAATGCCACACCTGAACAGACGCAATGCCACACCTGAGCAGACGCAATGCCACACCTGAACAGACGCAATGCCACACCTGAGCAGACACAATGCCACACTTCAATGAACACGAAGTGTGGCATTGTGCTTATTCAGATGTGGCATTTCTATCTTATGATATGTATGCCGCTTCATGCACCCCTGCCACAGCGCGTCCGCTCGGATCATTTTTACCTTGCAGTGTGGCATCCCAGGCAAGCGCCTCGGCTGTGGAACATGCCACGCTGGGCACACTGGGCACACTGCGTGCTGCCGACCGGCTGGGGAAGTGCTCTTCGAAGATGCTGCGGTAATAATACTCCTCTTTGTTCTGCGGCGGATTGATGGGGAAGCGTTCGGCCACATGTTCCATCTGGTGGTCGGTGACGGCAGCAGAGGTGATGGCTTTCAGCGTATCGATCCAGTTGTAGCCCACACCATCCGAGAACTGTTCTTTCTGTCGCCAGACCACACTTTGGGGCAGCATATCTTCGAAAGCTTCGCGGACGATGCGTTTCTCCACCTCCCGACCGGGGCACATCTTGACGGCGGGATTGAGGCTCATGGCTACGTCCAGAAATTCTTTATCAAGGAAAGGTACACGCCCTTCCACTCCCCATGCGGCAAGGCTCTTGTTGGCACGCAGGCAATCGTACATGTGCAGTTTGGAGAGCTTGCGCACCGTCTCTTCGTGGAAAGCCTGCGGGGTAGGCGCTTTGTGGAAATAGAGATATCCTCCGAAAATTTCGTCAGCCCCTTCACCGCTGAGCACCATCTTGATACCCATACTCTTGATGACACGTGCCAGCAAGTACATCGGTGTGGAAGCGCGGACGGTGGTGACATCGTAAGTTTCGATAAAATAGATCACATCGCGCAAGGCGTCGAGCCCTTCCTGCACGGTGTAGTTTATTTCGTGATGAACGGTGCCGATGTATTCGGCCACTTCACGGGCCTTTATCAAGTCCGGTGCACCGCGCAGGCCGACAGCGAAGGAGTGGAGCTGCGGCCACCAGGCTTCGCTTTGGCTGTCGGTTTCGATGCGCTTGCGGGCGTACTTTTTGGCGATGGCAGAGATGACAGAGGAGTCGAGCCCGCCGGAAAGGAGTACTCCGTAGGGAACATCGGACATAAGCTGGCGCTGTACGGCGGCTTCGAGAGAGAGCTTTATAAGTTGGCAAGGTGACTTTGTCAACTGCTCCACCCCTTCCCAAGTCATCCAGTTGCGCTTATACCAGCGTTGCATCTTGCCTTCGCTTCCCCGGTAGTAATGGCCAGGAAGGAAAGGCTCGTATTCGTCGCAGAAGCCTTCGAGGGCTTTCAGTTCGCTGCCCACGTAGATGTGTCCTTCACCGTCATGGCCTATATAAAGAGGAATGACGCCAATCGGGTCACGGGCGATGAGGAAATCATCGGTTTCCTCGTCGTAGAGGGCGAAAGCGAAGATACCGTTCAGTTCTTCGAGGAAGTCGATGCCTTTGTCTTTGTAGAGGGCGAGGATGACTTCACAGTCCGAACCTGTCCGGAAAGCATATTTTCCGGCATAGCGGGCACGTATTTCGCGGTGGTTATAGATTTCACCGTTGACGGCGAGGATTTGTCGGTTGTCGGATGAATACAAAGGTTGTCCGCCGCTTTCGGGATCGACGATGGAAAGGCGTTCGTGTGCCAGGATGGCACTGCCCCCTACGTAGATACCGCTCCAGTCGGGGCCTCGGTGACGGATTTTCTGCGCCATTTTCAGCGCTTTACTTCTCAATTCCTGGGATTGAGATCGGATGTTGAAGATGCCTGCTATTCCACACATGATGTTTAGGAATTATGGGTTAATGATTTAAGTACTCATTTATTCTCTCTGCCGCCTTGCGTCCGTCAGCCAGCGCATGAACCACAAGACTTGCTCCTCTGGCAGCGTCTCCTGCCACGAACACATTCTCCGGAAGTTCCGGCTGTTCCGGTTTCAGGAAGCCCATAGCCAACAGTACCATGTCGGCGTCGATGATTTCTTTCTTTCCGGTGGGCTTCATGGTGGGGCGTCCGCCGTCTTGTGCGGCAATCCACTCCACCTCTTCCACCTCTACGCCGCAGACTTTGCCGTTCTTCCCGATGAACTGCTTGGAAGCAAGGCTCCAGCGGCGGGTGCAACCTTCTTCGTGACTCGAAGTCGTCTTCAATACAACGGGCCACTGCGGCCAGGGCGTTGCGTCGTTGTGTCCTACGGGAGGTTGCGGCATGATTTCTATCTGCGTCACGCTCACGGCTCCCTGGCGGATGCTGGTGCCGATGCAGTCCGAACCGGTATCTCCACCACCGATGACGAGCACTTTCTTGCCTTTGGCATTCACTAATTTATCCTTCGGGAAAGTTTCTCCGTCGAGGATGCGGTTCTGTTGTGACAGCATTTCGAGGGCGAAGTAGATGCCTTTCAGTTCGCGTCCGGGGATGGTGAGGTCGCGTGCCTGCGGGGTTCCGGTGCAGATGCAATAGGCGTCGAAGCCTGCGGGCAGTTTCCGCACGTCTACCGTCATGCCCATCTCAAACTGAATACCTTCGGCTTCGAGCACCCGCATGCGGCGGTCGATTACTGCTTTATCGAGTTTAAAATTAGGAATACCATAGCGCAATAATCCGCCGGGCATGGGTTTGCTGTCGAAAAGGGTCACTTCATATCCCTTTGCATTCAGTCGGCAGGCAGCGGACAAACCGGCAGGACCGGCGCCGATGATGGCTACCCGCTTTCCGTTGCGTTCGGGGCGGATGGGAGTGATATAGCCTTCGCGAAAGGCAGCTTCGGCAATGGCGGCTTCGTTCTCACGGATAGTGACAGGCTCGTCGCAGGAGAGCTTCAGCACACATGATTTCTCGCAGAGGGCGGGGCAGATGCGTCCCGTGAACTCGGGAAAGTCGTTGGTGGCGGCGAGAACTTCGTAAGCCTCACGCCATTTGCCTTTATAGAGGGCATCTTGAAATTCGGGTTGTTTGTTGCCCAGCGGGCATGCCCAGTGGCAGAAGGGGACACCGCAGTCCATGCAGCGTGATGCCTGAAGTTTGCGGTCGTGGCTGTTCAAAGTCTGTTCCACCTGACTGAAGTCGGTGATACGTTCGTGGACAGGGCGGTAGCCCGCTTCCTGCCGTGGTATGGTTAAGAATGCTTTGGGATTTCCCATGATAAACAAATTAAAGAGTTAAAGAATGATTCTTTCATTTTTCATTATTGATTCGCGATTCAATAATCGCGTTGCATGTCCGCAATCTTCTGTTGCAGTTTCCGCATCTGTTCCTCTTGCAGCACTTTCTTATACTCGATGGGGACTACCTGGATAAACTCGTCTACATGGCGGTTCCAGTCATCGAGCATCGTCCGTGCCAGATTGGAGCCTGTGTAGAGGTAGTGCCGGCGGATAAGCTCGTGCAGTTCCTTGCGGTACGAAGCCTCTTCGATGAGTGAGAGTTCCACCATTTCCATGTTGCAGAAATAATCGAAGTTGCCGTCCTTGTTCCAGACGTAAGCCACACCGCCCGACATTCCGGCTGCGAAGTTGCGTCCCGTAGAGCCGAGGACTACGACACGCCCTCCCGTCATATACTCGCAACAGTGGTCGCCCACGCCCTCCACCACGGCAATGGCGCCGGAGTTGCGGACGGCGAAACGCTCGCCTACACGCCCGTTGATATACACTTCACCGCTTGTAGCGCCATAGAGCAGGGTATTTCCGGCAATGGTGTTCTTTTCTGCCTGGAAATTGCTGCGCACCGGGGGCAAGACAGCGATGCGTCCGCCCGACAGACCTTTGCCGAGGTAATCGTTTGCTTCGCCTTCCAGCTTGAAGTGGACGCCCGGTACAAGGAATGCACCGAAACTCTGTCCTGCCGAACCTTTGAACCTCACGTTCAGCGTGTGAGTAGGCAGACCTGCTTCGCCATACTTTGCGGCAATGGCACCGGAGAGCATGGCTCCGCAGGCGCGGTCGGTGTTGGCAATGGCATATTCCAGTGAGATTTCTTTCTGGTATTCCAGCGCTTCGGCAGCAGCATGCAGCATTTCCACATCTTTTACGTGGTCGATGCCGTGTTGCTGGTCGGTGGTGTGGCGGATGGCGGCATTGTTCGGGATACGTGCCAGAAGTCGGGAGAAGTCAAGAAGCTCGAATTTCGGATTCCCCTCTGTTGCCTTTTCACCTCTTTCTTTCTTCGCCAACTCGTCTTCCTTTCTCCTCGTTGACTCATTCCCTTTTCTCCTTGCCGGCTCATCTCCTTGTCCCTTTCTTATGATAAGATCCGTCCGACCGATGATGTCATCCAGACGTTCGACTCCGATTTCAGCAAGATACTCGCGCACTTCCTGTGCCAGGAAGGTGAAGAAGTTCACCAGATATTCGCTCCGCCCATGGAAACGTTTGCGCAGTTCTTCGTTCTGTGTTGCCACCCCCACGGGACAGGTGTTCTGATGGCATTTGCGCATCATGACACAGCCCAGCACAATCAGGGCACCGGTGGCGAAACCGAACTCTTCGGCTCCCAGCATTGCCATCAGCACGATGTCACGGCCTGTCTTCAGTTGCCCGTCCACTTGCAGCGTCACCTGCCCGCGAAGGCCGTTCAATACAAGTGTCTGTTGCGTCTCGCTCAAACCAAGTTCCGGCGAAATGCCGGCATAGCGGATGCTGGAAGCCGGAGACGCACCTGTCCCCCCTTCTGCGCCGGAGATGACTATGAGGTCGGCTTTGGCCTTTGCCACACCTGCGGCGATGGTTCCCACACCACTCTCTGCCACCAGCTTCACGCTGATTTTGGCTTGCGGATTCACGTTCTTCAAATCGAAGATGAGCTGTGCCAGGTCTTCGATGGAATAGATGTCGTGATGGGGAGGAGGGGAAATCAGAGAAATACCCGGTATAGAGTGGCGTGTCTTGGCAATCACCTGGTCTACCTTGAAGCCCGGCAGCTGACCGCCTTCGCCGGGCTTGGCACCTTGTGCCACTTTAATTTGTATTTCGTCGGCATTCACCAGATACTCCGTTGTCACACCGAAACGTCCCGAAGCTACCTGCTTGATGGCGCTGCGCAGGGAAGTTCCGTCTTTGCGGGGGGCGAAGCGGGCACTGTCCTCACCGCCTTCACCGGTGTTGCTGCGTCCGTGAATCTTGTTCATGGCAATAGCCATCGCCTCGTGGGCTTCCTTACTGATGGAACCGTAACTCATGGCACCCGTCACGAAACGTCGCATGATACTTTCCGCCGGTTCCACTTTATCAATGGATATCGGGTTGTGGCGGAAATCGAGGAAATCTCTCAGGAAGATGGGCGCTTCCTTTTCGTCCACCAGCCGGGTGAATTCCTTGAACTTCTTGTAGCTGCCCAGGCGTGTGGCCAGTTGCAGGGTTGAAATGGTTTCCGGGTTCCAGGCATGCTTTTCACCGTCCTTACGGAAAGCGTACAAACCATTGTTAGGAAGTAAATCTTTTATTTGTCCGGCAAAACCTGCATCGTGGAATGCTATCGCATCACGTGCCACCTCATCCAGACGGATGCCGCCGATGGTAGACTTCAAACCGCCAAAGTAGGCATTGCTCAGCTCTTCGCTCAATCCCACCGCCTCGAATATTTTTGCGCCCCGGTAGGAACGGATGGTTGAGATGCCCATCTTGCTCATGATCTTGAATAATCCCTTGCAGATGGATTGGATGTATTTCTTCTCCGCAGTAGCGTAGTCCAGTTGTATTTCTTTCTTCTCCACCAACTTGTCTATCACAGCAAATGCCATGTACGGGTTCAGTGCACTGGCGCCGAAACCCAGCAACAGGGCAGCGTGCATCACTTCGCGTATCTCACCGCTTTCCACTACCAGTGCCGTTTGCACGCGTTTTCCTACCGAGATGAGGTGATGGTGCACTGCGCTGACAGCCAGCAGTGAGGGGATGGCTGCATGGGCGGCGTCCACGTTGCGGTCGGTCAGCACGATGTAGTTTACGCCTTCGCTGACGGATTCTTCCGCCTGTTTGCAGAGGGCGGCGAGTGCTTCCTGCAATCCTGCACGCCCTTTGACTACCTCGAACAGCATGGGCAGCTTCACCGTCTTGAAACCTTTGTAGCGGATGTTGCAAAGGATGTCCAGTTGTGCGTTGTTCAGGATGGGGTGGTTGAGGCGCACCATCTTACAGTGGCTTTCGCTGGGCGTGAGTATGTTGTTGCCCACGGCACCGATATATTCCGTCAGTGACATCACCAGTTCCTCGCGTATAGGGTCGATGGGTGGGTTGGTGACTTGTGCGAATTGCTGGCGGAAATAATTGTATAGAAGTTGTGGTTTGTCGGAGAGTACAGCCAGCGGCGTGTCGTTTCCCATAGAGTGGATGGGTTCGGCGCCTGTGGTGCACATAGGGATGATGAGGCGCTCGATGTCTTCTTTGGAATAGCCGAAGGTGCACAGCATGCGGTAATAATCGGGCACTGTGTGCTCCACTTTGCGACCGCTTTTCAACTCATCCAGTTCGATGCGGTTCGTTGCCAGCCAGTTTCTGTAAGGTTTGGCTTCGGCAAGCTGTTTTTTCAGTTCGCTGTCGTAGTAGATTTCTCCCTTCTCTGTGTCCACCAGCAGTATCTTTCCCGGTTGCAGGCGCCCTTTTTCCTTGATGTCTCCCGGTTCGAAGTCCATGACGCCCACTTCGCTCGCCACCACCATCATGTCGTTGTGCGTGATGAGGTAGCGTGCCGGACGCAACCCGTTACGGTCGAGCATACCACCTGCGAAACGCCCGTCGCTGAACAGCAGTGCGGCAGGGCCGTCCCACGGTTCCATCAGGATGGAGTGGTACTCGTAGAAAGCTTTCAGGTCTTCGCTGATGGGGTTTTTCTCGTTGAAGGATTCCGGCACCAGCATAGCCATGGCGTGGGGCAGACTCATGCCGGACATCACGAGGAATTCCAGCACATTGTCCAGTGAGGCACTGTCGCTCATGCCCGGCTGGATGATGGGGCGTATCTCTTTGATGTCGCCCAAAGAAGGGGAGGAGAGCACACTTTCGCGAGCCTCCATCCAGCCCCGGTTGCCGCGGATGGTGTTGATTTCACCGTTGTGCGCCAGGAGGCGGAAAGGTTGTGCCAGTCCCCAGGTGGGGAAGGTGTTGGTGCTGAAACGGGAGTGTACCAGTGCCAGTCCGCTGGTGAAATAACTGTTTGTCAGGTCAGGGAAGTAGTTGCGCAGTTGCAGCGAAGAGAGCATACCTTTATAGATGATGGTCTTCGTGGACAGTGAGACGATGTAGAAATCCTCCCTTGCCGGGATGTCCGACTTGCGCACTTTATTCTCTATTCTTTTCCTTATTATATAGAGTTTACGGTCTGCCGTTTCGCTTTCCGTAAATCCGGTGATGAAAATCTGTTTGATATCCGGTTCGTTGGCAAGTGCCGCTTCGCCCAGTATTTCGGGACAGGTAGGCACATTGCGCAGGTGCATCAGTGTCAAACCTTCTTTTTCAATCTCTTCGATGATGATGCTTAGAATGGCGGACTGATCTTTCTCGTCCTTTGGGAGAAACAGAAGTCCGGTGCCGTACTTTCCCTTTTCGGGAACGGGGATACCTTGCAGGAGAATAAATTCATGTGGTATTTGCAGCATGATGCCGGCGCCGTCTCCGGTTTTGTTGTCCGCACCTTCTGCACCGCGATGGCGCATATTCTCTAATACTTTCAATGCCGACTCTACCAACTCATGCGATTTGCCTCCGTGAATATTCACCAGCATACCCACGCCACAAGCATCATGCTCGTTGTTTGCATCATACAAGCCCAACTGTCTGGGCTGTCGCTGGCAAACGGACTGTTGACTCTGTCCGGTTTTCTGTTGGCCGGCTTTTTCCTTTGTTCTGTTGTTAAAAAGCTCTTCTTTCATCTTTGTAATTTACTTTATTTTGTGGTAATACCTTCTTTTTCTATCAAAATGTTTGGCAAATATATTGTTTTGGTTTCAAAACGATGTAATAATTAAGAATATTCTGACTTGTGAAATTTATGTCTTTAGGAGTTGTATTGTGAATTGAAAGTAAAATAGGGTATTTTATTTTGTATCTTAATAATAAAAGGTATTTTTATTTTAATTTATAACTTGTGGATGGAGGACAGTGAATCATGAATCACTTAACAGAATTCCGTCGCTTCACGGTTTAGTTTTGTAGTTATTGTATGTAATATTATTGATAATGAATTGGTTATATGTCTTATAGACCCTGAAATCCATGTAATCTGATGGCTCATATTGTCAAATTGCCATATTGCCACGTTGCCAAAACGTTAGTCCGTGACAATAATTATAAAGCATATACTCTGTATCATCTCCGTGCTATCTTTGTAGTATCTCCGTATCCAGTCCGTACCATCTCCGTGTCATCTCCCTTCTTATAGATACGGACCGTGTACGGACCAGATACGGTTCAGGTTCCTTTTTGATGAAAGGAATTAATGAAAAGAACCGGTATAAAGCAGTTTTTTGTTTTTGATGACTTGTGGCTTGTCGTTTTATTTATTTGCGTTCGGCTTTTGCTCTATCTGCTTATTTCAGAATCTATATCCCAATCCTATCTTTAAAGCCGGATGTATATTCGAAGTCCCATTGGTAGAGCCGCTATATCCTACGCCTCCTGCCAGGTCAAACAGAAAGTGCTTCCACACTCTGCGGAATCCCCAGTAAGGTGTGATGGTGTAAATGGATGCCGCTTTCCATCCGTTTGTGATGGCTATCGGAAAGGAATAGTCGAAGTTTGCCGACAAGTAACCTCCCGAATTACCAAAAGTGCGCTTGCCTTTCCGATGCCGTTTTTGCAAGTTATAATAAAAGCGTGGCTCTATGGCTATATCTCCGGTTACCAAATGGTAGTCTTTGGTCGAGAAGGAAAACCCATAGTCCGAATCCATCTTCAAACCTAATACTTTTCCATAGGCGTAGGAACTGCCTGCACTGAACACAAGGGTGGCCCGGGGAGCAAAAGCATATTCGTAACTATAAGCTAAACCGATACCATTTAGAAGAATACTATGTCCTGAAACGGTGGTACTTTGCGTTGATTTATCGCTCTTTTTGTCTAGTAGGCGTGCATAAGCAGGTATACTCAATTGGAGTAGGGTGAGTGTAATCATTATTTTACTGATTGCAAGCAGATGATGACGAAGCGTCTTTTTTTCTTTCATATAGTCTTTCTTTAAAGTTTATAAATAAAATCTTTATTATAAAGACAAGAAAAGGTGCAAAGTTCCCTACTGCTGAAATGAATAAAATATGGAAAAGTCTATCTTGTTACTTTTAATGAGTTTGGGGAATGTCTCTCTTTAAAAGTTTTTTTAATTCGGTCTTGGCCAGATGGTAGCTGTTATTAAAGCTTCTTGAGTAGAATAAGATCAGGATGAATATTCCGCAACTGATAGCCGCATCTGCAATGTTGAACACCGGGCTGAAGAACAGGAAATGGTTTCCTCCTATGAATGGTAGCCAATCGGGCCAGTTAAATTCAAAAAGAGGAAAGTGTAGCATATCTACCACTTTTCCATATAGCCAGTCGGCATATCCATGTCCCACAGGTACAAACGTTGCAATTTCAGTGAATGTACTCTTACTGAAAATAACGCCATAAAATATGCTGTCGATGATATTTCCAATGGCTCCGGCCAGTATCAGTGAAACACAAACAATATAGCCGCGCTTATAGTCGGCTTTTGCAAGTATGGAAATATACCATATGATTATACCGGAAAATAAGATGCGCAGAACAGTCTGAATAACTTTAGGCATTATCTGCATTCCGAAAGCCATACCATTGTTTTCTACAAAATGAATATAAAACCAGTCAGTGATACGGATGCTCTCACCATAGCTCATATGGGTTTTAACCTCTATTTTTACAATTTGGTCAATAATCAAAACTCCCAATACAATGAGAATGGAAAGCCATCCTTTAGAAAAAGTCCTCTTCATGTTATAGTAAAATTATAGTGTTTTTTGTAGGTTCTCTCCTTTATACGCCTCAAATGTACGAATTTAATTTGGTTGTTGGCAGAAAAGTCATCATCACTTATGCAAAATGTAGCAATTGGGTAATGCGGGAAAGTGTTTCCCTTGTCGGATTGGAAGAATTTTCCGTAATCTTCTTTCAATATAAAACTAAATTTCCGTCGCTTGATATGAAATTGCAAGTAACAGCCTTTTGCTTTAATAAGTTTGTTTTTGTTAACGTTTTGATATAAAAATAACTTTTTTCTATTCTTTTGATAAATAAATTGGGAAAATATTAACTTTATGTTCTTTAGAATGCTTATCTTTGCAACGCAAAATCAAATACTGAATATATTATGTGTGGAATCGTAGGCTATATTGGTCAAAAAAAAGCCTACCCCATTCTTATCAAAGGATTGAAGCGATTGGAGTATCGCGGATATGATAGTGCAGGGGTAGCATTAATCAGTGATAACCGGCAGTTGAATGTGTACAAAACGAAAGGTAAAGTTTCGGAACTGGAAACTTTCGTTACTCAAAAAGATATTTCCGGTAACATCGGAATAGCCCACACCCGTTGGGCTACGCATGGAGAACCTTGTTCCGCTAACGCCCATCCTCATTATTCCTCTTCCGAACGTCTCGCTCTCATCCACAACGGCATCATCGAAAACTACGCCGTTCTTAAAGAAAAACTTCAAGCCAAAGGCTATTCATTCAAAAGCAGTACAGACACCGAGGTATTGGTGCAACTGATAGAATTCATCCAGAAATCCAAAAACACCGATTTGCTGACCGCCGTGCAACTGGCCTTGCGCGAGGTGATAGGCGCATATGCCATTGCCGTGCTGGACAAAGGCAATCCGGATGAGATTATTGCCGCCCGCAAAAGCAGCCCCCTGGTAGTGGGTATTGGCGAGGATGAATTTTTTCTGGCTTCGGATGCCACGCCTATCGTGGAATATACGGATAAGGTGGTGTATCTGGAAGACGAAGAGATTGCCGTGATACGTCGTGGGGAACAACTGAAAGTGGTGAACCTGAAAAATGTGGAGTGCCCCCACGAAGTGAAAACGGTGGCGCTGAACCTGGGACAGTTGGAGAAGGGCGGATATCCGCATTTCATGCTGAAGGAAATCTTCGAGCAACCCGATTGCATTCACGACTGCATGCGCGGGCGCATCAATGTGGAGAATACGAACGTGGTGCTTTCTGCTGTGATAGATTATAAAGAGCGACTGCTGGCGGCCAAACGCTTCGTGATTGTGGCATGCGGTACTTCCTGGCACGCTGCCCTCATCGGAAAACATCTGATAGAAAGCCTTTGCCGCATACCGGTGGAGGTGGAGTATGCTTCGGAGTTCCGTTACCGCGATCCGGTGATTGATAGCAGCGATGTAGTGATAGCCGTTTCGCAGAGTGGCGAGACTGCGGATACACTGGCCGCTGTGGAACTGGCGCGCAGTCGCGGGGCGTTCATTTACGGCATCTGCAATGCCATCGGCTCGTCCATTCCGAGGGCTACGCATACGGGATCTTACATCCACGTAGGACCTGAAATCGGTGTGGCATCTACCAAAGCATTTACGGGGCAGGTGACGGTGCTCACCATGCTGGCGCTGACGCTGGCCAAAGAAAAGAACACCATAGACGAAGGCCGATATCTTGCCATCGTGCAGGAACTGAACCGCATCCCCGACAAAATGAAAGAGGTGTTGAAACAGAACAAGGCCATTGCCGAGCTTTCCAAGATATTCACCTATGCGCATAACTTCATTTACCTGGGGCGCGGCTATTCGTATCCTGTAGCCCTGGAAGGTGCGTTGAAGCTGAAAGAAATCTCTTATATACATGCCGAGGGATATCCGGCTGCCGAAATGAAGCACGGACCTATCGCGCTGGTGGATGCTGAAATGCCTGTGGTGGTGATTGCCACGCAAAACGGGCTTTATGAGAAAGTGCTGAGCAATATACAGGAGATAAAGGCCCGCAAGGGCAAAGTGATTGCCCTGGTGACGAAAGGAGATACAGTCATCGGCAAGATTGCAGATACTTGCATCGAACTGCCGGAAACAATTGAATGCCTCGACCCGTTGATTACTACGGTGCCCTTGCAGTTACTGGCTTATCACATTGCCGTGTGCAAAGGCATGGATGTGGATCAGCCCCGTAATCTGGCTAAAAGCGTAACAGTGGAATAAAGTCGTGCACAATTTGAAATGTACATTTTAAATTGTACCTTGTAAATGATAAATTGTAAATGTAAAGATGGAAGAACTGAAGCATGAATGTGGCGTCGCCATGATACGCCTGTTGAAACCTTTGGAATACTACGAACAGAAGTATGGCACATGGATGTACGGTTTGAACAAACTCTATCTGCTGATGGAGAAACAGCATAACCGCGGACAGGAAGGTGCCGGGCTGGCTTGCGTAAAGCTGGAAGCCAATCCCGGTGAAGAATACATGTTCCGCGAGCGTGCACTCGGTTCGGGCGCCATTACCGAAATATTCGATACGGTGCAAAGCAACTTCAAAGACCTGACAAAAGAACAATTGCACGATGCGGAATACGCTAAGAGTGTGCTGCCCTTTGCCGGTGAGGTTTATATGGGGCACCTGCGCTATTCCACTACCGGAAAAAGCGGCATCTCTTATGTGCACCCTTTCCTCAGACGGAACAACTGGCGGGCGAAGAACCTTGCCCTTTGCGGCAACTTCAATATGACGAACGTGGACGAGATTTTTGCCCGCATCACCGCCATAGGCCAGCATCCGCGCAAGTATGCCGATACCTACATCATGCTGGAACAGGTAGGCCATCGCCTCGACCGCGAAGTGGAGCGCCTCTTTAACCTTGCCGAAGCGGAGGGACTGACGGGCATGGGGGTGACCCATTATATTGAAGACCACATCGACCTGGCAAACGTGCTCCGCACCTCAAGCAAAGAGTGGGACGGAGGTTATGTGATATGCGGGCTGACCGGAAGCGGTGAGACTTTTGCCGTGCGCGACCCGTGGGGCATACGTCCGGCATTCTGGTATCAGGATGAAGAGATAGCGGTGCTTGCCAGTGAGCGCCCTGTGATACAGACGGCTCTCAATGTGCCGGCTGCCAGCGTTAGGGAGCTGATGCCGGGACAGGCATTGCTGATAAACAAGGCGGGCAGGTTGCGTACCACACAAATAAACAAGGTGCGCGAACTGAAACCTTGTTCTTTCGAGCGTATCTATTTCTCCCGGGGCAGTGATGTGGATATCTACAAGGAACGCAAACTGCTGGGTGAGAAACTGGTGCCCAACATCTTGAAAGCCATCAATAACGATGTGGACCATACCGTCTTCTCATTCATTCCGAACACGGCGGAGGTTGCCTTCTACGGCATGCTTCAGGGACTGGATGATTACCTGAATGAAGAGAAAGTGCGGCAGATAGCCGCACTGGGGCATAACCCTAATCTGGAAGAATTGGAACAGATACTTTCCCGCCGCATCCGCAGTGAGAAGGTAGCTGTCAAGGATATCAAGCTCCGCACATTCATCGCTGAGGGAAACAGCCGGAACGACCTGGCTGCGCACGTGTATGACATCACTTACGGAAGTCTTGTACCGGATGTGGACAACCTCGTAATCATTGATGACAGTATTGTGCGCGGAACAACGCTGAAACAAAGCATCATCGGCATCCTCGACCGACTGAATCCGAAGAAGATTGTGATTGTATCTTCTTCTCCGCAGGTGCGCTATCCTGACTACTATGGCATCGACATGGCGAAAATGAGCGAATTCATTGCCTTCAAGGCTGCCATAGAACTGCTGAAGGACCGGGATATGAAAGATGTGATTGCCGCTGCCTACCGTAAGTCGAAAGACCAGGTGGGAATGCCGAAGGAACAGATGGTGAACTACGTGAAGGAAATCTATGCCCCCTTCACCGATGAGGAAATCTCTGCCAAGATGGTGGAACTGCTGACGCCTGCCGGAACGAAAGCGAAAGTGGAAATTGTGTACCAGCCTTTGCAGGGACTGCACGAAGCATGTCCCAAGCATCCGGGCGACTGGTACTTCAGTGGTGATTATCCCACGCCGGGCGGGGTGAGGCTGCTGAATAATGCATTTATTGATTATATAGAACAAGTCTATCAATTTTAAATATGAGAAATGTAACTCTTATCCTCGACGACGGGAGCCGCTTCCACGGCAAGTCGTTTGGCTACGAAAAGCCGGTAGCGGGAGAGGTGGTTTTCAACACAGCTATGACGGGTTATCCCGAAAGCCTGACAGACCCCTCGTATGCCGGACAGTTGATGACGCTCACTTATCCGTTGGTGGGCAACTATGGTGTGCCGCCTTTCACCATCGAATCAAACGGCTTGGCTACCTTCATGGAGAGTGAACGCATCCATGCGGAGGCCATCATCGTAAGCGATTATTCGGAAGACTTCAGCCACTGGAATGCGGTGGAGAGCCTTAGCGAATGGCTGAAACGTGAACAAGTGCCGGGCATCACGGGCATCGACACGCGCGAACTGACGAAGGTGTTGCGCGAGCATGGTGTGATGATGGGCAAGATTGTTTTCGATGACGAGCCGGAAAGCGCGCCTGAAGCCGTTTATGCTGGAGTGAACTATGTGGATAAAGTGAGTTGCAAAGAGGTGATCCGCTACAATGAAGGGGCGGACAAGAAGAAAGTGGTGCTGGTGGATTGCGGTGTGAAGACAAACATCATCCGTTGCTTGCTGAAACGGGATGTGGAAGTCATCCGCGTGCCCTGGGACTATGATTACAACGGACTGGAGTTCGACGGGCTTTTCATCAGTAACGGCCCGGGCGATCCGGATACGTGTGATGTCGCCGTGCAGAATATCCGCAAGGTGATGGCAAACGGGAAGTTGCCCATCTTCGGTATCTGCATGGGAAACCAGTTGCTGGGCAAAGCGGGCGGAGCAAAAATTTATAAACTGAAGTATGGTCATCGCAGCCACAACCAACCGGTGCGTATGGTGGGCACGGAGCGTTGTTTCATCACCTCGCAGAACCACGGTTATGCAGTGGACAACAACACGCTGACCGAGGACTGGGAACCGCTGTTCGTCAATATGAACGATGGTTCCAACGAAGGCATCAGGCACAAACGGAATCCCTGGTTCTCCGCACAGTTCCACCCGGAAGCCGCCAGTGGCCCGACGGATACGGAATTCTTGTTTGATGAGTTTGTGAAACTATTATAAGTTGACGAGTTGATGAGGAAACAGGATACAGGTTCTCCTTGCGGCATAAAAGGGCATTCTTCATTTGTCCCTTTTTTCCCTTGTCAACTTGTCTCCTTGTCAGCTAAAAAATAAAAGACAATGAAAGAAAACAATATAAAGAAAGTCCTGTTGCTCGGTTCCGGCGCACTGAAGATCGGTGAGGCGGGTGAGTTCGATTACTCCGGCAGCCAGGCGCTCAAAGCGTTGAAAGAGGAAGGTATTCATACCGTCCTTATCAACCCCAATATAGCCACAGTGCAGACTTCTGAAGGCGTTGCCGACCAGATTTATTTCCTGCCCGTCACTCCGTATTTCGTGGAAAAAGTCATTGCGAAAGAGAAACCAGATGGCGTCATGCTTGCGTTCGGCGGACAGACTGCGCTGAATTGCGGGGTCGCTCTTTATAAAGAAGGAGTCTTCGAAAAATATGGTGTGAAAGTGCTTGGCACTCCCGTACAGGCCATTATCGACACGGAAGATCGCGAAATCTTTGTTCAGAAACTCAATCAGATTGATGTAAAGACCATCCAAAGTGAAGCGGTGGAAAATGCTGCTGATGCCCGCCGTGCTGCCGCTGAGTTGGGGTATCCGGTCATTGTCCGTGCTGCCTATGCACTTGGCGGGCTGGGTTCCGGTTTCTGTGACAATGAGGAGGAGTTGAATGTGCTGGTTGAGAAAGCCTTCTCCTTCTCTCCGCAGGTGCTCGTTGAAAAATCATTGCGTGGCTGGAAAGAAGTGGAGTACGAGGTGGTGCGCGACCGTTTTGACAATTGTATCACCGTCTGCAACATGGAAAACTTCGACCCGCTGGGCATCCATACGGGAGAGTCCATCGTTATCGCCCCCTCACAGACGCTTTCGAATACCGATTATCATAAACTGCGCGAACTGGCCATCCGCATCATCCGTCACATAGGTATTGTGGGAGAGTGTAATGTTCAGTATGCCTACGACCCCGAAAGTGAAGACTACCGGGTGATTGAGGTGAATGCTCGTTTGAGCCGTTCTTCGGCTTTGGCTTCCAAAGCTACGGGTTATCCGCTTGCCTTTGTTGCCGCCAAGCTCGGACTCGGTTATGGTCTGTTCGACCTGAAGAACTCCGTGACGAAAACCACGAGCGCTTTCTTTGAGCCTGCGCTGGACTATGTGGTCTGCAAAATTCCCCGTTGGGACTTGGGTAAGTTTCACGGAGTGGACAAGGAACTTGGTTCTTCGATGAAGTCCGTAGGCGAGGTGATGGCTATCGGGCGCACCTTTGAAGAAGCCATTCAGAAAGGTTTGAGAATGATCGGGCAGGGCATGCATGGTTTCGTGGAGAATAAGGAACTTGTCATTTCCGATATAGATAAGGCGTTGCGCGAACCGACGGACAAGCGCATTTTTGTCATTTCCAAGGCTTTCCGTGCCGGATACACCGTAGACCAGGTGCACGAACTGACGAAGATTGACAAATGGTTCCTACAGAAGCTGATGAACATCATGGATACCAGTAAGGAACTGGAGCAGTGGAGCAGGAATCACAAACAGATTGCAGAACTGCCTCTGGAGTTGCTGAAAAAGGCCAAAGTACAAGGGTTCTCCGACTTCCAGATTGCCCGTGCCATCGGTTACGAGGGAGATATGGAAGACGGCATTCTCTACGTGCGCAACCATCGCAAGAGCGTTGGCATCCTTCCTGTAGTGAAGCAAATAGACACCCTTGCGGCAGAGTACCCTGCACAGACCAATTATCTGTACCTGACGTATAGCGGCGTTGCCAACGATGTCCGTTATTTGGGCGATCGCAAATCTATCGTTGTGCTCGGTTCGGGTGCTTACCGTATCGGGTCTTCGGTGGAGTTTGATTGGTGTGGCGTACAGGCGTTGAATACCATCCGCAAGGAGGGGTATCGCAGCGTCATGATTAACTATAACCCCGAAACCGTATCTACGGACTACGATATGTGCGACCGCCTCTACTTTGATGAGCTCACCTTTGAACGTGTGATGGATATCCTCGAACTGGAAAATCCGCATGGGGTCATCGTGTCTACGGGCGGTCAGATACCGAACAACCTTGCCTTGCGTCTGGACGCACAGAATGTGCCCATCCTCGGAACTTCCGCCAAGAGCATCGACAATGCCGAAGACCGTGAGAAGTTCTCCGCCATGCTGGACCGTATCGGCGTAGACCAGCCCCGTTGGCGCGAACTTACGAGCATGGACGATATCAACGAATTTGTGGAAGAAGTCGGTTTCCCGGTATTGGTACGTCCGTCTTATGTGCTTTCCGGTGCGGCGATGAATGTCTGCTCCAATCAGGAAGAACTGGAACGTTTCCTCCAGCTTGCGGCCAATGTATCGAAGAGACATCCGGTTGTTGTCAGCCAGTTCATCGAACATGCCAAAGAGGTGGAAATGGATGCAGTGGCGCAGGACGGTGAAATTGTGGCTTATGCCATCTCCGAGCATATTGAGTTTGCCGGTGTACACTCCGGCGATGCAACCATCCAGTTTCCGCCACAGAAATTATACGTGGAGACTGTCCGCCGCATCAAGCGCATCAGTCGTGAGATTGCGCGGGAGCTGAATATCTCCGGCCCGTTCAATATCCAGTATCTGGCCCGTGAGAATGACATCAAGGTGATTGAGTGCAACTTGCGTGCTTCGCGTAGTTTCCCGTTCGTCAGCAAAGTGTTGAAGATAAACCTGATTGAGCTGGCTACGAGAGTCATGCTGGGGCTTCCGGTGGAGAAACCGAACAAGAACCTGTTTGAACTCGATTATGTGGGCATCAAGGCCAGTCAGTTCTCCTTCAACCGCCTGCAAAAGGCAGACCCGGTGCTGGGTGTGGACATGGCTTCTACGGGAGAAGTCGGCTGCATCGGAAGCGATACTTCGTGTGCCGTGCTGAAAGCCATGCTCTCCGTTGGTTACCGCATCCCGAAGAAGAATATTCTTCTTTCTACGGGTACGCCGAAACAGAAAGTAGATATGCTTTCTGCCGCCCGTATGTTGCAGAAGAAGGGATACAAGATTTTCGCCACAGGCGGTTCCAGCAGATTCCTCACGGAGAACGGAGTGGAGAACACCCGCGTCTACTGGCCCAGCGAACCGGAAAATCATCCGCAGGCACTGGATATGCTGCACAACAAGGAGATTGACATGGTAGTGAATATTCCAAAGAACCTTACCGCAGGCGAGTTGGACAACGGTTACAAAATACGCCGTGCCGCCATTGACCTCAATGTGCCGCTGATTACGAATGCACGTCTGGCAAGTGCTTTCATCAATGCTTTCTGTACGATGAGTGTGGATGATATCGCGATTAAGTCGTGGGAAGAGTACAAATAGGCTTTGGACACATCCTCATTTCATGACTGCTGGTTGTTTATATTTCAATGCTTTGTAGTAAGCATGCGGCAAGAAATCAAATTCAGCATGAAATGTCCTCTTCGATAAGTGCTAGAAGAGACTCCATTGCATTATCAGGAAGATGTGCAACGGAGTCTTTTTTATTTTGTATGTTGCAAAACATATACCTCTTTCTTCCTGATCTCAAATTAATAACCTTACTTTGCGCCAGCACAGTTCAGCACAGTTTGCTTTGCTGTTCTTAATCCTTGATTAAACCTGTATCAGTATGAAAACAATTTTCACTCAACAGACAACGAAGGTAAAACAACTGGCCGACCTCATCAGCCAGGACATCTCTATGGGGCGCTACAAGATGGACACCGCCCTGCCTTCCATCAATCAGTTGAGCCATGATTATAAAGTTTCTCGCGACACGGTGTTCAAGGCATTCATCGACTTGAAAGAGCGGGGAATCATAGACTCCACACCCGGTAAAGGTTATTATGTGGTCAATCGCCAGAAGAATATCCTATTTCTGCTCGATGAATATTCCCCTTTCAAGGATACGCTTTATAACAGCTTTGTCCGCCGCCTTTCCGCGCAGTATAAAGTGGATCTTTGGTTCCATCAGTACAATGAATCATTGTTCAACGCCCTGCTTCGCGATTCCATCGGACGGTATAATAAGTATGTTGTGATGAACTTCGACAATGAAAAATTCTCTCCATATCTCTATAAGATAGATGCTTCCCGTCTGTTGTTGCTCGATTTCGGACGGTTCGACAAGCGGGAGTATTCCTACATCTGCCAGGACTTTGGCGAGGCTTTCTATGAGGCAATGTCGCAATTGTCCGACAGGTTGCAGCGCTATCACCGGCTTGTTCTTTTCCTGCCGAAAGAGAGCAAGCATCCCAAAGAGACGTGCGACTATTTCAAGAAGTATTGTACCGATAATCATCTGGATTACGCTGTCATAGAGACGATGGACGAACAGGAGGTGCACGCCGGAGAAGTATACATTGCTATCCGGCAGGTGGATGTGGTGGAGATTGTGAAGAGAAGCCGTGCCGCAGGGCTGACGTGTGGGGCGGACTTTGGCCTGATAGCCTACAACGATACTCCTGCCTACGAAGTGATTGACAAAGGCATTACAGCCATGAGCGTAGACTGGAAAGAGATGGGCAGCATGACGGCCGATTTTATACTGACGGGCAAACCCGTGCAGGTTTATCTGCCGACAAAAATTCATTTAAGAGGCTCTTTATAGCCTTTTTTATGAAGTGATTTCAGCACAGTTCAGCATAGATGAAGTATTATTAACCCAATAAAATAAACGTATGAAAAAGTATCCGAAAATTGGGATTCGTCCCACCATCGACGGCCGCCAGGGAGGCGTGCGCGAGAGTCTTGAAGAAAAGACCATGAATCTGGCAAAGGCAGTAGCCGAATTGATTACCGCCAACCTGAGGAACGGTGACGGAAGTCCCGTGGAATGTGTGATTGCAGATAGCACCATCGGACGCGTAGCGGAAAGTGCGGCTTGTGCCGAGAAGTTTGAGCGCGAAGGGGTGGGTTCCACCATTACGGTGACTTCCTGCTGGTGCTATGGTGCCGAGACGATGGATATGAATCCGTATTATCCGAAAGCCGTCTGGGGCTTTAACGGTACAGAACGTCCGGGAGCGGTGTATCTGGCAGCCGTATTGGCAGGACATGCACAGAAAGGTTTGCCCGCATTCGGCATCTATGGCCGCGATGTGCAGGATCTGGATGATAACTCTATCCCTGCCGATGTGGCCGAGAAACTTTTGCGTTTTGCCCGTGCCGCACAGGCTGTGGCAACTATGAGAGGAAAATCTTACTTGTCAATGGGTAGTGTTTCCATGGGAATCGCAGGCTCTATCGTCAATCCCGATTTCTTCCAGGAATATCTGGGTATCCGCTGCGAGTCTGTTGATCTGACGGAAATCATCCGCCGCATGACCGAAGGCATCTATGATCAGGAAGAATTTGCTAAAGCAATGGCATGGACAGAGAAGAATTGCAAGAAGAATGAAGGCAAGGATTTCAATCTTCCCGCTAAGGCCAAGACCCGCGAACAGAAAGATGAAGACTGGGAATTCATTGTGAAGATGACCATTATCATGCGCGACCTGATACAAGGTAATCCGAAACTGCGTGAGATGGGTTTCAAGGAAGAAGCACTCGGTCATAATGCCATTGCCGCCGGTTTCCAGGGACAGCGCCAATGGACGGATTTCTATCCGAATGGTGATTATTCCGAAGCTTTGCTCAACACTTCATTCGACTGGAACGGTATCCGTGAGGCTTATGTAGTGGCTACTGAAAACGATGCTTGCAATGGCGTGGCTATGCTTTTCGGCCATTTGCTGACGAATCGTGCTCAAATCTTCTCGGATGTGCGTACGTATTGGAGCCCCGAAGCAGTGAAGCGCGTTACGGGTAAGGAACTTACCGGTATGGCTGCCAATGGCATCATTCATTTGATTAACTCCGGTGCCACTACTTTGGACGGCACAGGTCAGCAAACAAATGCACAAGGCGAGCCTGCCATGAAACCTCATTGGGAAATCTCGGAAGCCGAGGTGGAGAAATGTCTGGAAGCAACTACCTGGTATCCGGCCAATCGTGATTATTTCCGTGGCGGCGGTTTCTCTTCCAACTTCCTGTCTAAGGGGGGCATGCCTGTGACGATGAGCCGTTTGAATCTTGTGAAAGGCCTTGGCCCCGTGCTCCAGATTGCAGAAGGATGGACGGTGGAAATTGATCCGGAAATTCACAAATTGCTCGACGAACGTACAGACCGTACCTGGCCTACCACTTGGTTTGTGCCCCGTCTGTGCGACAAACCGGCATTCGAAGACGTATATTCGGTGATGAACAACTGGGGAGCTAACCACGGTGCCATCAGCTACGGACACATCGGCCAGGATTTGATTACGTTGGCTTCGATGCTCCGTATTCCGGTTTGCATGCACAATGTGGATGAGAAGAAGATTTTCCGTCCGGCCGCATGGAATGCGTTCGGCATGGATAAGGAAGGGGCCGATTATCGCGCTTGCACAACGTACGGACCTATCTATAAATAAGCCGGTATCTCAATTCCTCTCTTCCGGCAGAGGAGAGGAATTGAGATACTGTCGTTTTAAAAAAATGCTAATTATTAATTGCTTGACAAATAGAAAAAATATGATAACGAATGAACAGATAGAACAATTCATCGCCCAGGCACATCGGGTAGGAGATGCCGGATTGACAATTTGCAGTAGCGGTAACATTTCCTGGCGCATTGATGACGAAGTCTTGCTTTCGGGCACTGGCTCATGGGTGCCTTCTCTTCCGAAAGAGAAAGTGGCCGTTTGCCGCCTTTCCACCGGTGAAGTGCTGAATGGGGTGAAGCCTTCCATGGAGAGCGGTTTTCACCTTGGCGTACTGCGTGAGCGTCCCGATGTGAATGTAGTCTTGCATTTCCAGTCTCATTATGCTACGGCTGTGGCCTGTATGAAAAACCGTCCCACGAACTTTAATGTGACGGCAGAAGTGCCTTGCCACGTGGGAAGTGAAATACCTGTGGTGCCTTATTTCCGTCCCGGCTCGAAGGAACTGGCGCAGGGAGTGGTTGATGCTTTGAAAGACCATAATTCCGTCTTGTTGCTGAAGCACGGACAAGTGGTGTGCGGAAAGGATTTTGACCAGGCTTTTGAGCGTGCCATGTTTTTTGAGATGGCGTGCCGCATCATTATCCAGTCCGGAGGCGATTACACGGTGCTTACTCCCGAAGAGATAGATGACCTTGAGACGTACATCTTAGGGAAGAAGACCAAATGACGAATACCTATCTGGCTGTAGATTTTGGAGGTGGAAGCGGTCGTGTGATGGCCGGTTCCATCTGCCAGGGCACGCTGAAACTGGAAGAGGTGTACCGTTTCCCAAACCGCCAGGTGCGGATCGGTAACCATGTGTATTGGGATTTTCTTGCTTTGTTCGACGAGATGAAGAACGGGCTTCGGCTGGCCGTACGCAAAGGGTATCATATCAGAAGTATCGGTATTGACACCTGGGGAGTGGATTTTGCCTTGATAGACCGTAACGGAAATTTGCTGGGAAATCCTGTTTGCTACCGCGATTCGCGAACGGACGGTTTGCCGGAAGAATTCTTTGATACGTTAGAGACGGATCTTTCTTGTACGGACGCATCCGGTGCTGACACTTTCGGAAAACATCCAGGGGGTAGCCTTTCCCGTCATTATTCTGAAGTGGGGATACAGGTGATGTCTATCAATACGCTCTTTCAGCTCTACAGCATGAAGAAGAGTGATGATGTGCAGCTGGAAGTGGCAGACCGCCTTCTGTTCATGCCCGATCTTTTCAGCTTCTTCCTGACTGGTGTGGCAAACAATGAATATTGCATCGCTTCTACTTCCGAATTGCTTGATGCCCGCAGCCGTACCTGGAACCGGGAACTAATACGTCGTTTGGGAGTACCGGAACATCTCTTTGGTGATATTGTGATGCCGGGCACTGTGCGTGGCAGGCTGAAACCGGAGATTGCCGAAGAGATTGGTCTAACGGAAGGGGTAGATGTAATTGCTGTCGGCTCTCACGATACGGCAAGCGCTGTTTTTGCCATTCCTGAGACGCAGGTGGATAAGTCGCGTTGTGCATTTCTCAGTTCGGGAACCTGGTCTTTGCTGGGCGTGGAGCTGGACGAGCCCATCCTCACGGAGGAAGCCAGAATATGCGGTTTTACCAACGAGGGTGGAATAGGGGGAAAGATCCGCTTTCTCCAGAATATCACCGGCCTGTGGATACTTCAGCGTCTCATGGCACAGTGGACAGAGCGAGGCGAGGAGTGTGGTTATGAGGTATTGCTTTCCGCTGCTGAAAGCGCGGATATTTCTTCCGTCATTGATGTGGACGATAAAGCATTCCAAAATCCGGCGGACATGGAAGCTGCCATAGCCGATTACTGCCGTGAACATCAGTTACCCGTTCCTGCCACTTCGGGCGAATACGTGCGTTGCGTACTTCAATCGCTTGCCCAACGTTATAAACGGGGCATTGAGCAACTGAACCGCCTGCTTCCCTCTCCGATAGAACAACTGAACGTCATCGGCGGCGGTTGTCGCAATGCGCTGCTGAACCGTCTGACTGCCGATGCACTGGGCATTCCCGTCATTGCGGGACCTGTGGAAGCGACTGCTATCGGGAATATTCTGGTGCAGGCCAGGCTAAATGAGGAATGAAAATTCATTTTTTTTCATTCTTCATTTGGAAAGTTCTTCATTTAAATTGCGTTTATTTGCGTTTTAATAAAATAACTATGGACACATCAATCAAACGTTACCCTGCCAAAGAGCACCATCAACCTGTGGAGCGCATCTGCCGGACGCTGGAACTTCGTGACGATCCGGAACTGATAGCCGAATATCGTCGACGTCACAGCCGGACGGCTATCTGGCCTGAGATACCCGCCGGCATTCGTGAAGCCGGCATTCTGGAAATGGAAATCTACCTGTTAGGCACCCGCCTGTTCATGATTGTCGAGGTGCCTGTGGGCTTCGACTGGGATGCGTCGATGGAACGCCTTGCTTCCCTGCCGCGGCAACAGGAGTGGGAAGACTATATGGCCATCTTCCAGCTTGTGAAACCCGGTTCCACAGCCGCCGAAAAATGGCAGCCGATGGAGCGAATTTTCCACTTATATGACTAATTGACAAAAGACAGAAAATACCATGAACAACACCAAGAACTCCAGTATTATCAGCAAAGACGGAGTAAGTTATCTCATTCCGTTCATACTTGTCACCAGTTGCTTCGCCTTATGGGGCTTTGCCAACGATATCACCAACCCGATGGTGAAAGCTTTCTCCAAAATCTTCCGTATGAGTGTCACCGACGGGGCATTGGTGCAGGTGGCTTTCTATGGCGGATACTTCGCTATGGCATTTCCGGCAGCCATTTTTATCCGCAGGTATTCCTATAAGGCGGGTGTGTTGCTGGGATTGGGGCTGTATGCCATAGGTGCATTCCTGTTCTATCCCGCTATGTTGACGGGAAACTATTATCCTTTTCTTATCGCCTATTTCATACTGACGTGCGGTTTATCATTCCTGGAGACGAGTTGTAATCCTTATATTCTCTCTATGGGCGATGAGGCCACATCCACCCGTCGGCTGAACCTGGCGCAGTCTTTCAATCCGATGGGCTCGTTGCTGGGTATGTATGTGGCGATGAATTTCATCCAGAACCGCCTCAATCCGATGGATACGGTGGAACGCAGCCGACTTTCGGATACGGAATTTGCTGCTGTGCGCGATTCGGATCTGGCGGTATTGATAGCTCCTTATCTCATCATCGGACTTGTGATTCTGATCATGCTGATAGTGATCCGCATGATGAAGATGCCGAAGAATGGCGACCAATCTCATGGCATCAACTTCCTGCCTACGTTGAAGCGGATATTTATGATACACCATTATCGTGAAGGAGTAATTGCACAGTTCTTTTATGTAGGGGCACAGATCATGTGCTGGACATTCGTTATCCAGTATGGCACACGCTTGTTCATGTCTCAAGGTATGGAAGAAAAGGCGGCGGAAGTCCTCTCGCAGCAGTATAATATCATTGCCATGATTATCTTCTGTGCCAGCCGCTTCATCTGTACATTCATTTTGCGATACCTCAGTCCGGGGCTGTTACTGAAAGTGTTGGCCATTGCTGCCTGTTTCTTTACTGTCGGAGTAATCGGTTTCCAGAATGTCTGGGGAATGTATTGCCTGGTGGGAGTATCTGCTTGTATGTCTCTGATGTTCCCCACGATTTACGGTATCGCTTTGCAGGGATTGGGTGATGATGCCAAGTTCGGCGCTGCAGGACTGATTATGGCTATTTTGGGAGGTTCGGTATTGCCCCCGCTTCAGGCGAGCATCATCGATTGCCAGACATTGCTGGGAATGCCTGCCGTAAACCTTTCATTCATCCTTCCGTTCATCTGCTTTGTGGTGATTGTGATTTATGGACATCGGTCGTATTGCAGGGAGAAAAAAAGATTGTAACTACCGCTTGGTGGTTTGAAATGCCACACCTAAACACTCGGAATGCCACACTTGAACACTCGGAATGCCACACTTGAACACTCGGAATGCCACACTTGAACAGCCGGAATGCCACACTTGGAAATGTCTGAAGTGTGGCATTCCGAGTGTTCAGATGTGGCATTCCGGACGTTTAAGTGTGGCGTTTGGAATAAAAAGATGAATAATTTTTCTTATTTGCTTTTTTTAATT
>CAJMQU010000017.1 GCA_905215555.1 uncultured bacterium | reverse complement strand
GTAAAGTTCGTCGCGCTAAATTGTATTACCTGCGTGCTCTTACCGGTAAGAAAGCAAGAATTAAAGAAAAAAGAGTTAATAACTAATCAGTTATACTCTGATTTCGAGATAAAAAAGGGAAGCCGATTCGTTGGTTTCCCTTTTTTGTTGGGAGAATATTGTTAAAAGAGGGATTCCCTTTGTCTTTTTCCTTTCTTGTCGTTTTTTTCCGATTTGCTCTGAAATGAATACCCTTTCCGATAGCTAACTTCTTTTTTAGGCATTCTTATTGTTTTTTCCTTCGGATGCTTAGTCTTTTTCATCCGAATATCTATTCTTTCCTCCATGATGGAAATAAAATTTTCCCGTAGAGGAAAGAATAAGCTTCTACTATGAATATTCTTAGCAACCGCAAGGCCGAGAGATAAAAGTGGCGGCGCGGTAGCTTGGCAAAATAAAATCCTCCTTTCTCCGTTTTACCGGCAAAAGGAGGATTTCCCTTAAAATTATGATGGACTATCTTATTTCAAGTCTCTCAGTTCCCAACCCAATGCACTGGCGCCCAATACGGCTGCATCAGAGTCTTTCAATTCAGACATCAACAGTTTGGCCTTACCTTTATAGATATTCAGCACATTGTCGTCGATAGCTTTCTGGATAGGCTTGAAGATATAATCTCCGGATTTAGCCAGTCCGCCAAACAGAATGATCGCTTCGGGGCTGGAGAAAGCAATGGCATCTGCAATGGCTTCACCCAAAATGGTACCTGTGAAGTTGAAGATGTCTTGTGCCAGTTTGTCGCCTTGGACGGCTGCATCGTATACATCCTTGGAAGTGATGTTCTCTGCAGGGATAGAACGGAGCAAACTTGGTTCGGTACGTGCGGTCAGGAATTCACGAGCCGTACGGGCTACACCGGTAGCCGAACAGTAAGTTTCCAGACAACCGTGACGTCCGCATCCGCAGAGGCGACCGTTTTCGCGGCGAATGATAGTGTGGCCCAATTCTCCGGCAAAACCATCGTGACCGTAGACCATCTGACCGTTGATGACGATACCGCTACCTACACCTGTACCCAGAGTAATCATGATAAAGTCTTTCATACCGCGTGCAGCGCCATAAGTCATTTCACCGATAGCTGCGGCGTTGGCGTCGTTAGTCAATGCGGCAGGGATACCCAGACGCTCTTCGAACATGGCTGCCAAAGGAATCACGCCTTTCCATGGTAAGTTGGGGGCAAACTCGATTGTGCCGCTGTAGTAATTGCCGTTGGGAGCACCGATACCGATACCTTTGATTTTGTCTACACCGCCGTTGGCGATAATCAAAGGCAACAGATTTTTGCATACATCGTCCACATAAGCATCAGCTTCTGCATGAGCGCCGGTTTTGATGGAACCGCTTGCTATAATAGTTCCGCGTGCGTCCACAATACCAAAGACGGTATTTGTGCCGCCTATGTCAATACCTACTACGTAGGGTTTTTCCATGTTTGAATTCATGATATCAAAGTTTTGTTTAAAGGGTTAGTTAATTAGTTTTATGGTTACAAATTACACAAAGAAAAACGACACTTCAAAATCTTTTTTAAAAAAAGTTCACCCGCTTTGCAACTTTTTGTAACACAGCCGCGTCTAATAGTGAAAATTAATAAGTAAACAGACTAAAAACAGGAGAGATACGTGATACAGCTGAAAGACATTAACAAGACCTACAACAACGGGGCACCCCTACATGTGCTCAAAGGCATCAACCTCGATATCAAGCGGGGTGAGTTTGTTTCCATCATGGGAGCTTCGGGTTCCGGTAAGTCCACCTTGCTTAATATATTAGGTATTTTGGATAATTACGATACCGGTGAGTATTATCTGAACGGCACGCTGATTAAGAACCTCAGCGAGACCAAGGCTGCCGAATACCGGAACCGTATGATAGGTTTCATCTTCCAGTCTTTTAACTTGATTTCTTTCAAGGATGCGGTGGAGAATGTGGCGCTTCCGCTTTTCTATCAGGGAGTGAGCCGTCGCAAGCGCAATGCTTTGGCGTTGGAATATCTGGATCGCCTGGGACTGAAGGATTGGGCACACCATATGCCTAATGAAATGTCCGGCGGACAGAAACAGCGTGTTGCCATAGCCCGTGCACTTATCACCCGGCCACAGATAATCCTTGCCGATGAGCCAACTGGTGCCCTCGACAGTAAGACTTCCGTTGAGGTGATGCAGATTCTTAAAGATTTGCACAAGACGGGTATGACGATTGTCGTAGTTACCCACGAAAGCGGTGTAGCCAACCAGACGGATAAGATTATCCATATCAAGGATGGCATTATCGGCAGTATCGAAGAGAACCTGAATCATGACGCTTCTCCGTTCGGAATAGATGGGATCATGAAATGACAAACCGGTAAGCGAGTGAATCATGAAAGAATGAAAACTCCGGCATGCCGGTCAGCTTTCAGCTCTTTAATTTTAAAATCATTAATTCTTAATTCAGAATGTTTGATATTTGGCAAGAGATATACGGAACCATCAAACGGAATAAGTTGCGCACGTTCCTTACAGGGTTTGCCGTGGCATGGGGCATTTTTATGCTGATAGTGCTGTTGGGTGCCGGAAACGGTATCATCCATGCTTTCGACCAGTCGTCGTCGGAACGTGCATTGAATTCTATCCGCATTTTTCCGGGATGGACTTCCAAGCCCTATGCGGGGTTGAAGGAGGGACGCCGTGTTCGTCTGGAGAACAGTGACCTGGAAGCGACGGAAAAGTATTTTCCGGATTATGTAATCAGTGCCGGTGCTACTGTGAGGCAGAGTAATGTAAACGTCAGTTTCGGGCAGGAGTATGTAAATATCTCCCTGATGGGGGTACATCCTAACTATACGGAAGTGGAGACAGTGAAGACTGCGGACGGACGCTTCATTAATCAGAATGACTTGAAAGAGCGCCGGAAAGTTATAGTTATACATAAGAAGACTGCTGATATTCTGTTTGGCAAAACGCATACCGAACCTATCGGGCAGTTTGTCAATGCGAGTGGCGTAGCCTATCAGGTGGTTGGCATTTATAACGATCAGGGAGACCGTGAAGCCAGTGAGGCCTATATTCCCTTTTCTACTTTGCAGGCCATTTATAATAAAGGCGAACAGTTGAACAATATCATCTTTACTACTAAAAATTTGGAAACGATAGAGAGCAATGAGATCTTTGAGTCTAATTATCGTAAGGTGATTGGCGCCAATCGGCGTTTTGATCCTCAGGATAACAGTGCAATTTGGATATGGAACCGCTTCACCGACTATATGCGGACGCAGAATGCAATGGGAATGCTTCGCACGGCTATCTGGGTGATTGGTATTTTCACCTTGTTGAGCGGAATAGTCGGAGTGTCGAACATTATGCTGATTACGGTAAAAGAGCGTACCCGCGAATTTGGTATCCGCAAGGCACTTGGAGCGAAGCCGTTGTCTATTCTGTGGCTGATTATAGTGGAAAGTGTCACTATCACCACTTTATTCGGATATATAGGCATGGTGGCCGGCATTGCCGTCACGGAATGGATGAATTCGGCTTTCGGAAATCAGACTATGGATGCGGGTATGTTTCAGCAGACCATGTTTTCAAATCCGACTGTCGATCTGGGAATTGCTGTCCAGGCCACGCTTACCTTGATTGTAGCGGGTACGCTGGCAGGATTTTTTCCGGCAAAGAAAGCTGTTAGTATCAGTCCGATAGAGGCGTTGAGAGCGGATTAAGTCGAACGTAAATCGTAAATAGAAATTATGAGAATAGATATAGACTCTTGTGAGGAAATCCTCATCACGATTACAAGAAACAAGACGCGAAGTTTGCTGACGGCATTTGGTGTATTCTGGGGCATTTTCATGTTGGTGGCACTTATCGGTGGCGGACAAGGGATGCAACAGGCCATGAGCTCGCAGTTTGAAGGCTTTGCCACAAATTCGGCTTTCTTGGTTTCGCAGAAGACGGGAGAGGCGTACAAAGGTTTCCGTAAGGGGCGCTGGTGGGATCTGGAACTTTCGGATATTGAGCGCCTGCGTCATGGAGTGGATGAGATAGACATCATCACACCTTCCATCGCCTATTGGGGAAAAACAGCCATATATGGAGATAAGAAATATGATTGTAGCGTAAAGGGATTGTATCCCGAATATGAACATATAGAGCATCAGGAAATGGCGTATGGGCGCTTCATCAATGATGTGGATATTAAGGAGGCGCGTAAAGTGTGCGTGATTGGTAAGCGTGTGTATGAAAGTTTGTTCCGTCCGGGAGAAGACCCTTGTGGAAAATATATCCGGGTGGATGGCATTTACTATCAGGTTATCGGTATGTGCTCGTCCGAGGGTAACATGAATATACAGGGACAGGCATCGGAGGCTGTGACTTTACCTTATACCACCATGAAACAGGCATATAATCTGGGCAACCGGATACATGTGGTATGTTTCACTGTGAAACCGGGTATTAAGGTGACGGATATTCAAGACAAAGTGGAACGCATCGTGAAGGCAGCTCATTATATATCTCCGGATGATAAACAGGCAGTGATGATGCTGAATGCGGAAGCCATGTTCTCTATGGTGGATAATCTGATGGCGGGAGTCCGTATTCTGATTTGGATGGTAGGTCTGGGAACTTTGTTTGCCGGAGCTATTGGGGTATCGAATATTATGATGGTGACGGTGCGTGAACGTACCACGGAGATTGGTATCCGCCGGGCCATCGGGGCACGGCCGCGAGACATTTTGCAGCAGATTCTTTCGGAAAGTATGGTACTGACCACTATTGCCGGTATGGCAGGTATTTCTTTTGCCGTACTTGTGTTGCAGGTGTTGGAAGTTGCTGCCAATGATCCGGGAAATATCACTACCCATTATCAGGTCTCATTCGGATTGGCTATAGGTACCTGCGCATTACTGATTGCTCTGGGAGTACTTGCAGGGCTGGCACCGGCCTATCGTGCTATGGCTATCAAACCTATTGAGGCGATAAGGGACGAATAATAATTATAGATTATAAATTCAAAAATAAAAGAGCCTGCGGGTGTGTGGGCGGGATATAAAAACAGAAATAAAAAAACAATAATATAATAATAGTATGAAAAAGTATCTGAAAATCGCATTGTTGGTAGTTGTAGCTGCCATTTTCATCTTCACGTTTGTGTTCCTTTACCAGAAGTCCAAACCGAAGATTACGGTTTATGAAACGGTAACTCCGACGGTAGCTGACTTGGAAAAAACAACTGTGGCGACCGGAAAGGTGGAACCGAGAGACGAGATTCTTATCAAACCTCAGATTTCGGGTATCATTGACGAGTTGTATAAAGAGGCTGGGCAGAGCATACGTAAGGGAGAGGTGATTGCTAAGGTGAAAGTGATTCCCGAATTGGGTACGCTGAACTCTGCCGAAAGTCGTGTGCGCCTGGCAGAACTCAATGCCAAACAAGGTGAAACCGATTTTGCCCGTATAGAGAAGTTGTTTGAAGACAAGTTGATCAGCCGTGAGGAATACGAGAAGGCTGAGGTGAGTGTGAAGCAGGCGCGTGAAGAATTGCAGACAGCTAAAGATAATCTGGAAATTGTGAAAGAAGGTATTACAAAAAGCAGTGCTTCTTTCTCAAGTACGCTTATCCGGTCTACCATCGACGGTCTGATACTGGATGTTCCTGTAAAAGCAGGTAACTCGGTGATTATGAGTAATACATTCAATGATGGTACTACAATCGCTACGGTTGCCAACATGAACGACTTGATTTTCAAGGGTAAGATTGATGAAACCGAAGTAGGGCGCGTGCATGAAGGGATGCCGGTGAAACTGACGATTGGTGCTTTGCAGAATCTGTCATTCGAGGCTATGCTGGAATATATCTCACCGAAGGGGGTAGAGGAGAACGGGGCTAATCAGTTTGAGATTAAAGCAGCTATTCAGGTTCCGGATACGGTGATGATTCGTTCGGGGTATTCTGCCAATGCGGAAATTGTGCTGGAACGTGCTGAAAAAGCGCTCACTTTACCGGAAAGTACTATTGAATTTAGTGGTGACAGTACATTCGTATATGTTATGACGGACAGTGTACCTGTGCAGAAGTTTGAACGTAAACAGGTGAAGGTAGGCATGAGCGATGGTATCAAGATTGTCATTAAGGACGGTGTGGATGGAAAGGCCAAAGTACGTGGTGCCGAGAAAAAAGATAAGTAAGCTTTAATGAATCATTTGTTATAACTCAATAGTATCATTGAAATATGAAAAATAAATTAATCATAGCATGCCTTATGTTGGGAGGACTTTCTGCCCAGGCTCAGGAGGGGTGGACTCTGCGCCAATGTATTGACTACGCTATCGAACATAATATAGATATACGCCGGACGGCCAATGCGGCGGAACAGAGCGAGGTAAGTGTGAACACGGCTAAATGGGCGCGTTTGCCGAACGTGAATGGTAGTGCGGGGCAGAGCTGGAACTGGGGACGTACGGAGAACTATGTGAAAGGTGAAGATGGAAAGACCGAATCTATAGTTTATGCCAATACGAGTAGTAATAGTACAAATCTGTCGTTATCTACCAATATTCCTATCTTTACAGGGTTGGAACTCCCCAACCAATATGCTTTGGCCAAACTAAATCTTAAGGCGGCTATTGCAGATTTGGAAAAGGCAAAAGAAGATATTTCCATTAATATAGCTTCTGCCTATTTGCAGGTGTTATTCGATCAGGAACTGTATCAGGTGGCTCTCGGACAGGTTAAGTTGAGTAAAGAACAATTTGCCCGAATTGCTCGTCTTGCCGAGTTGGGCAAGGCGTCTCCTGCCGAAGTTGCCGAGGCAAAGGCTCGTGTGGCCCAGGATGAAATGAAAGCTGTTCAGGCGAATAACAATTATCAACTGGCTTTGCTTGATCTGAGCCAGCTTATAGAATTGGAAACACCGGAAGGGTTTACGTTGTCTTCTCCTATTGTGAAATTAGATTTAGTGGCATTGACTCCTCCGGATGAAGTTTATCAGATTGCTTTGGCGAATAAGGCTTCCGTTCAAGCTGCTCAATATCGTTTGGAAGGAAGTAAACATAGTATTCGTATCGCACAGAGTGCTTTTTATCCTCAATTGAGTCTTGGCGGTAGCCTCAGTACAAACTACTATTCTTCTCTGAACCGGAATTTCGGTCAGCAGATGAATGATAACTTTAAGAAATATGTAGGGTTTAATCTTAGTGTACCCATCTTTAACCGTTTTTCTACCCGTAACCGTGTACGCACGGCACGTCTTCAACAAGAGAATTATGCATTACAACTGGATAATACGAAGAAGACGCTTTATAAGGAAATTCAACAGGCATGGTACACTGCACTCGCTTCCGAAAGCAAATATACCAGCAGTAGCACGGCTGCTGATGCCAGCGCAGAATCTTTCAGACTGATGAGTGAGAAGTATGACAATGGCAAAGCCACTGCCGTAGAATATAACGAGGCGAAACAGAACTTAATGAAGGCCCAATCGGATGAATTGCAGGCTAAGTATGAATATCTGTTCCGCACAAAGATACTGGACTTCTATAAAGGAGTGCCTATCGAATAATTTTTCAGTGTGTTTCTCTCTAAAATCCTTCTTTGGCTGCAAGGCTGAGGGAGGATTTTTCGTATATTTGTCGCATGAATCCTTTTATCAGTATAATAATTCCTTTTTACGGTGCGGCAGACAAAATGTTGCTGCAACGCTGCATCAACTCTATACGTGAGCAGGGGATGGAAGAAGGAAGTTATGAAGTCATAGTGACGGATGATGGCGGAAAGGGCTTGGGGGCTGCCCGCAATAAAGGTATGCGCCAGGCAACAGGCACTTATCTGATGTTTATAGATGCGGATGATTTTCTTTTGCAGAACCTTACCCAATGTATTCCAGAGCTAATGAAGATACATCCGGATGTCTGCTCTTTCAACATGTGTAAGGTTAGGGAAAAAGTATTTAAGTCGTTTATCTCTATCTCTATGTGGACGACATATGATTCTGGGGCAGAGTACCTGAACAGTGAAAACTTTACTGGCAGTGCTTGCAGGCACTTCTTCCGTCGCAGGTTCTTGAATGACCATAACATCACTTTTGCAGAAGAATGTTATCATGAGGATGAAGACTTTTTGGCAAAGGTTTATTGCTGGGCAAGCACGACGGTTGTTACAAATGCTCACTTCTATGCCTATTACATGAATCCGTTTTCTATTACTCATCAAAGTTCCTTGGAAATGCGTTTGCGACGGTTGGCTGATTTTCATAAGATGCTTTATCGGATGAAAGATCTGCTTCTTTCTGTTGAAGCTGCTGAAGGGGCAGAGTCAATGAGAACAATGGGGGTGAAACGGCGTTTGAACTTTTTGATAATCGATTATATCCGGTTGCTTTTGCGAAACCGGAGTCCGTATTTGCAGCAACAGTTTAAAGCTTTGAAGTATGAGGGGTTTCTTCCGTTACCTAAAATTGATTATACCTGGAAGTATCGGATTGCTCGTATGGTGATTAATATTTTTGTTTGATTTATGAGAATATTACTGATAGGAGAATGCAGCAATTTACATTGGAATTTGGCAGAAGGATTACGTACTTTAGGACATGAAGTTTGTGTAGCAGCCAGTGATAATGGTTGGCGAAAATATTCATATGATATTTCTTTGAATCGTCCGACAAATAGTTTTGCTGATGGAATTGGCTGTGTTTGCCGTATCTTGTATCATTTGCCTAAGTTTAGAGGGTATGATGTAGTACAGATTACTCATCCTTATTTTCTTCGTATTCGTTCGGAACGGGCTCTTCCTGTGTATCATTATTTGAGGCGGCATAATAAAAAAGTGTTTTTAGGGGCTTTTGGTACGGATTACTATTATACCAAAGCGTGTATGGAGACAGATACTTTCCGTTATTCTGATTTTAAGATAGGAAGCAGGTATAGGGATACGTTAGATAACCGGACAGAGCTACAAGAATGCTTGTATGGCGGAACTGCCCATGCCAACCAAATCATTGCTAAGAGTTGTAATGGCATAATTGCCTGTTTATGGGAATACTACGTTTCTTATCAGCCTTATTTTCCGGAGAAAACGGCCTTCATTCCCTTGCCGATTGATTTGCGCGAAATAACTTTCAGGGTTCGTTGTGTGCCGGAGATTCTGAACTTCTTTATCGGCATTCAGTCGGCACGTAGCAATTTGAAGGGGACTGATGTCATGCTTCCCGTCCTGCAAGAAGTACAGCACAAGTATTCTGAACTTTGCCGCATTACCGAAGTCCACGATGCGCCCTATGCACGCTACCGGCAACTGATGGATGATGCTGACGTCCAGTTGGACCAACTCTATTCATACACTCCCTCAATGAATTCATTGCTCGCTATGGCAAAGGGACTGACCGTAGTGGGGGGCGGAGAACCGGAGAATTATGAAATCATAAACGAAACAAAGCTTCGCCCCATCATCAACGTGCTGCCGGACGAACAGGATATCTATCGGAAACTGGAAGATATTGTGCTTCATAAGGAACGTATTCCGGAACTGTCCGCACAGAGCATTGAATATGTGGCTAAACACCATGATCACGTCAAAGTAGCCCGTCGGTATCTTGATTTCTGGGAAAAGCACTAATTATGTTTTCTATGTAAGTAACACTTTGAAAATAGCCTGGTACATAAATGATAATTTTTCTCCCAAGTTATTATTAGGCTATTACTAAATTATTTTTTCCTAATAGGGAAAAATAAAACGCCCATTTATACCACTTTATTTTTTTACACTACTGAAAGAGCTTTTGATACGATTCTGCCAAATCTGTTTGGGAAGGAGATTGTTTTTCTTTGCCAAAACAGGCTGTTTGCTGTTTCAGAGGTGTCTTATGCGCCTGATGTAACGTGGGCGAAAGAAAATGAAATATTTGAAGGCAATGATGTAATGTCAGTGAAAGAATGTGTTAAATGAACATATGACTATCTTGAGATAGATACTGTATATTTGCTGTCGGGAGATTTCTAATAAAAAAGATATGATTATGCAAAAACGTTTTTGTATTTTTCTGCTGGCAGTCATTGCCTACGGTTGCGCAGCTTTTGCGCAAACCGGTTCTGCTAAGAATCCGGTGATCTATGCCGATGTACCGGATATGTCGATAATTCGGGTGGGGGACACTTATTACATGAGTAGCACCACCATGCATATGGCTCCAGGGGTACCCATCATGAAGTCGAAAGACCTTGTGAACTGGGAAATTGTGAACTACTGCTATGACATCCTGGAGGATATGGACGAATTGAACCTGGCTAATGGCAAAAGCACCTATGGCCGTGGTACTTGGGCGAGTTGTATACGCTACCATAATAATATGTATTATGTGACTACCTTTGCCCAGACCACCGGAAAGACTTATATATTCAGTACCCGGGACATAGAAAAAGGACCCTGGGAAGTAAGTACCTTCAAACCTGCCTATCACGACCATACGGTATTCTTTGATGATGACGGCCGTATCTATATGATTTGGGGCGGTGGAAAGCTGCATATTGCGGAACTAAAAGACGATTTATCGGGCATAAAAGAAGGAACGGAACGGGTGTTTATAGAGAATGCCAGCGCTCCATCTGGAGATAATGTTGGTCTGCCGGCTGAAGGTTCCCAATTGTTCAAGGTGAATGGGAAGTACTATCTGTTTAATATCACCTGGCCTAAAGGGGGGATGCGCACGGTGGTTATCCATCGTGCCGACAGTATGAACGGGCCGTGGGAAGGCAAAGTTGCCTTGCAGGATAAAGGCGTTGCTCAAGGAGGTCTGGTGGATACTCCCGATGGTAAATGGTTCGCATATCTTTTCCGCGACAATGGTTCGGTAGGCCGCATCCCTTACCTGGTTCCGGTGAAGTGGGAAGATGGTTGGCCGGTAATCGGCATTGACGGAAAGGTGCCGGAAACTTTGGAACTGCCTGCCGGTAAAGGGCTGATCCCGGGCATTGTTGCTTCGGATGAGTTCACTCGCAAGAAGAAGGAGGTGGCTTTACCGTTGGTTTGGCAATGGAACCACAATCCGGATAATTCCCTTTGGTCGGTCAGCGAGCGTAAGGGCTATCTGCGCCTGAAAACCGGACGGGTGGATAATGATTTCTTGTTGGCCCGGAATACTTTGACTCAACGGACGATCGGACCGGTATGTTCGGGAACGACTTCCATTGATGTATCCGGTATGAAGGAAGGGGATTTTGCAGGGTTGGCGCTTCTCCAGAAGAAATATGGACTGGTAGGCGTGAAGTATGAGAACGGGGTGAAAAAGATCGTTATGATAAGTGCTCAGGCCGATACGCCGGAAGAAGTGGAGAGCCTGCCGCTAAACCAAAGCACAGTATTTCTGAAAGCCGAATGTAACTTTACGGACCTGCAAGACAAGGCCGACTTTTATTATAGCCTGGATGGCAAGAAGTGGACGAAGATCGGCAGCCAGCTTAGGATGGCTTATACGATTCCGCACTTTATGGGCTACCGTTTCGGACTTTTCAATTATGCGACGCAGACGTCCGGCGGTTATGTGGACTTCGATTATTTCCGCATCAGTGATAAATGAATAAATAGTAATTATAAATCAGTAATTTGTATTAGAAATGAAAAAGGTAAACTCTACGCTTTCAATGGGCAGGCGGATTATCCTGTGCTCCCTTTGTATGGCGATGTTTTCGACGGTAGGATTTGCTCAGAGTAGTAAAGGGAAGAAGGTTAAGAATGCTCCGGTATTCTCGCAGGTGATTTATCAGGGGGATGACAAGGTGTACAACGAGAATCCGTTGAAGGCCGGTGAGTTCTATAACCCTATTCTACAAGGCTGTTATCCTGACCCGGCGATTACTCGGAAGGGAGACGACTATTTTCTGGTATGTTCCTCCTTTGCCATGTTCCCTGGTGTCCCCATCTTCCATTCAAAAGATTTGGTGAATTGGACGCAGATCGGCCATGTGCTGGATCGTACTTCACAGCTGAAAGTGCAGGATACCGGTATCAGTGCCGGTGTATATGCTCCCGCTATTAAGTATAATCCCAATAATGACACCTTCTATATGATTACCACCCAGTTTGCCGGAGGTTTCGGAAATATCATTGTGAAGACGAAAGATCCGTTCAAGGGATGGAGTGATCCTGTGAAGCTGAAGTTTGACGGTATAGATCCGTCCATCTTCTTTGATGATAACGGAAAGGCGTATGTGGTTCATAATGACGCACCGAACAAGGGCGAGGAACTTTATGAAGGACATCGTGTCATCAAGATTTGGGAGTATGATGTGGAGAATGACCAGGTTGTTTCCGGAACAGATCAGATTATTGTGAACGGTGGAGTGGATTTGTCCAAGAAACCTATCTGGATTGAGGCACCGCATCTTTATAAGAAAGACGGACGTTATTACTTGATGTGCGCCGAAGGAGGCACAGGCGGCTGGCATAGCGAAGTCATCTTTGTGAGTGACAATCCTAAAGGGCCCTATACGCCTGCTCCGAGTAATCCTATCCTGAGCCAGAGATATCTGAATGCTAATCGGGAAAACAAAGTGGACTGGGCCGGACATGCCGATTTGGTGGAAGGTCCTGACGGCAAATATTATGGTGTATTCCTGGCTATCCGTCCGAATGAGAAGGACCGGGTGAATATCGGCCGTGAAACATTTATCTTGCCGGTTGACTGGTCGGGAGAGTTCCCTGTTTTTGAAAACGGGCTTATTCCGATGGAACCGAAGCTTATGATGCCTGAAGGTGTTGAGAATAAAACGGGCAGGGACGGTTACTTCCCCAACGGTAATTTTACGTTCACGGAGAATTTTACATCTCCGCAACTGGATTATCGCTGGATTGGTTTGCGAGGCCCTCGCGAGGAATTTATATCTGTACTGAAAGACGGAGGATTGCAGATTACTCCGTTCCCGGTGAATATAAAAGAGGTGAAACCCACTTCAACGCTTTTCCACAGGCAACAGCATAGTAACTTCTCCTTCACTACGACATTGAAATATACTCCGAAGTCGGAAAAAGACCTGGCAGGTATCACTTGTGTACAGAGCGAACGGTTCAACTATGTATTCGGGGTGACTAAAAAAGATAAAGACTTCTATCTGGTATTGGAAAGAACCGAGAAGGGTAATTCTAAAGTGCTTGCAAGTACGAAGATAGAGGTTAAGAACCCGATTCAACTGCAAGTGAAAGGTGCGGGGGATGATTACGATTTCAGTTATTCCACAGATGGCACTAACTTTGTGCGGTTGGGCAACACCGTGTCCGGTGATATCCTTTCAACCAATGTTGCCGGTGGCTTTACCGGTTGTCTGATCGGTTTGTATGCCACTTCCGCAAATGATATTCTTGTTGAATAAAGGCGCCTGATTGCCTTTCATGTCAGCTAAAGGCATTTATACAATCGATGATTTGCCCGACCTCTTCATTTGTTAGTAGCGGAGAGATGGGAAGACTTAACTCCTCATTGTGGATACGTTCCGTGATGGGGAGTTGTTGCATTCCATACTTTTGCTTCAACGCCTTCTGGCGGTGGGGCGGAATAGGGTAATGGATCTGAGTATGGATATTATGTGCCGCCAAATGATGTTGCAGCTCATCGCGGCGGGGCGAAAAAACGGGGAAGATGTGGAAGACGTTGGACTCGTTTATGGCGCCTGTGTTGACGGTGCTTTGTAACTCCAGGCGGTTCCAGTGAATGTTTTCCTGATATAACCGTGCTATTTCCCTTCTCCGTGCATTGTCTTTATCCAAGCGGGAGAGTTTCACGGAAAGAACGGCTGCCTGCAATTCGTCCAAACGACTGTTTATCCCTTGATACCGATGGATATACTTTTCTGTAGAGCCGTAATTGGCGATGGAACGGACAATGGTGGCAAGACTTGCATCATGAGTCGTTATGGCACCCCCGTCTCCCAATGCTCCCAGATTCTTGGCGGGGTAAAAGCTAAAAGCGGCGGCATCACTCAGATTTCCGGCACGCAAAGACCGGGCTTCTTCTCCCCGCAGGCGTTTATCATAAATGGCGCCATGTGCCTGTGCTGCATCCTCTACTGTTTTTAATCCGTAGCGGATGGCTAAATCATGCACTCCCTGCATATCTGCAAGACGGCCGTACAGATGAACCGGCAGTATGGCACGTGTGCGCGGAGTAATCAATGTTTCGGCATAGGCAACATCTATGTTGCAGGTTTCGGGTGAAGGTTCGCAGAGCACCGGGTTCAGTCCGGCACGCAGAATGGAAAGCAGGGTGGCGATGTAGGTATTGGCAGGAACTATCACCTCGTCTCCTGCCTTCATCGTTCCTGATTCCTGATAAGCAAGGAAAATCAGGGTGAGCGCATCCAGACCATTGCCTGTGCTGATGCAATGGGGCGTACCACAATAGTCGGCAAATTCCTGTTCGAAACGGGCGGTAGCTTCACCGTGCAGATACCATCCGGAACGGGAGATACGCAGCAAAGCGTCCGAAAGTTCCGGTTCGAAGGAGGCATTGAACTTTTGCAGGTCTAAATACTTTATCATAATGTTTCTTTGTTTGCGAATGTCGTTAGAACTTCAATTCATAAACGTCATACATGATTGCCCTTGCCCCGAAGCCTTCTTTCTGGAAGAGCAGTCCTTCATTCAACACCTGTCCGTTGTGTTCGGTGGAGATGCCAAAGTCGAAATAGCGCTTTTGGACATAGCGGTCGTATATCAATTGATGGAAAAGCAAGTCGAGCGCGCCGCACTTTTTCCCGTCCGGGGAAGCGGCGATATATTGCACATGGGCTACTTCATTTGTCTCGTACACTACGCATCCCCCCAGTGTTTCCGTTTGGTCGCATACCCGGAAGAGAGAAATCTGCCGGGGGAAGTTCTTGTGCAGCCAGAGGATTTCTTCCAGCGTATGTACCGGAGAGACACTATACCGTTTGTGCAGATTTTCTTCCAATATGTTCCAGAAGGCTGCGAAGTCGTCATCTTCTATAATTGTCAGCGCGCGTGCCTGTGCCTTTTTCAGTTGGCGGCGGCGAAGGGTGCGGAAAGGCAAGCGGTCGTCCAGCGGTATGACGGACGAGATGCTGCGGGCAGTGAGCGTGGCTCCCAGGCGAGTGAGTATGTATAAATCCTCTTCCGCCGGATAGCGATGGTAGATGTGGGGAATGGCCCGGTAGACCAGTGACTTTACAGAGTATTCCGCCTGCAGATAATTCAGCGCGGCGCGGAATGCACTTTCCGCTTGTTGCAAGGTGGTGGAGGGGGAGAAAAGCATTCCGGCGTAGGTCAGTCCCTGATGGGAATAAAAACAGTCACCGGAAAGGTTACCCGGCAATAGTGCCGTTAGTTTTTGGTCGCAGAAGATCAGCAGGGAGCAATCCTGAAAACGGTCGGCATGATAATCCATATAATCGCGCTGCAACAGGAAAGTGCTGTTTTTGGAGCGGCGCACGAAGCGGTCCCAGCGTTCTTTGTCTGCTGCCGAGTAGCGGGATATACTCCATTTTTGGTCGGCTATCATGCTAATTTCCATGCGATTATCTATCCTTTACATTACTTCTGATATTCAAATATAAACATATCATTCTGATAAATAACGTAAGTTGCATAGGTTTATTATCTGTTCAGAGATATTCGGTAGTGAAATTTCACTATTGCTCTGTTACTTTTTCAGAGACCTGCCGTCAGTGCAATTTGTGTTCTGCATTATGAGCGTACAGGATATGAGGTAAAATGACCTCCTGTCCGGGAATTGCAAAAACTTTCCTTTTTTCTTTCCTTCAAGACGTGAGAAGAAAGACATTTCCTTATATTTGTACCAATTTAAAAACCCGAACAAAATGAAAAGAATGACTTTGAAATTTATTCCAAGTGTAATCTTGGCCGCTGTGTTCCTGTTAAGTTCTTGTCACTCTGTGTATGAGGTAGCAAAAGCTGAAGGCACAATGGTAGCGATTGACTCCACTTGGGATATAAAACCTGACGCTGAGGCGGTAGCACTGCTTGCTCCGTATAAGGCAAAAGTTGACAGTATCATGTATCGCGTGGTGGGTATGGCAGAAATGAGCATGGATAAGGGAGCTCCCGAAAGTTTGCTCTCCAATCTGGTGGCTGATGTGTTGCGTGATGCTGCCGGACAGGTACTGGGTAAGCCTGCCGATATGGGATTGATAAATATGGGAGGGCTGCGTAATGTCTTGACTGAAGGTCCCATTACCTGCGAAAACATCTATGAAATATTGCCTTTTGAGAACTCCCTTTGTGTGCTGACCATGAAAGGCGTTTATCTGAAAGAATTGTTTAATAATATTGCAGCGCGTCATGGCGAAGGAGTCAGTGGAGTGCAGCTTGTGATAACGAAAGACGGAAAATTGCTGCAAGGCACGGTTGGCGGTCGTCCCGTAGAAGATGAGCAACTCTACACCATTGCCACCATCGATTATTTGGCTGACGGGAATGACGGCATGATTGCCTTGCCGCAAGCTGAAAAACGGGAATGCCCGGAAGGCGCTACTTTGCGCGGCTTGTTCATGGAGTATGTAGAACGTCAGACGGCTGCTGGAAAGAAGATTACTTCTCGTCTGGAAGGCAGGGTAACAATAAACTAATTCTTAAATTTATCATTCATGAGACGATATATTCTTTTATTATCGGCTGTCGGTTACCTTTTTCCGGTATCAGCACAGCAATCAACCAGAGAAATTATTGAAGAACCTCTCTGCCTGGTAGCCCCCGAGACGGCCCAGGACACCAAACAACTGGTGATTTTGCAGACAAGTGATACGCATAGCCGCATTGAACCTATTGCAGCACATGCTGCCGACCGCTATGCCGGTATGGGGGGAACAGTGCGCCGTTCTACTTTCGTTAAGGAAGCGCGTGAGGTTAATCCGGACTTATTGCTGTTCGACTGCGGGGATATCTCTCAGGGAACACCTTATTATAATCTGTTTCAGGGTGAAGTGGAGATCAAAATGATGAATCTCATGGGATATGATGCCATGACAATCGGAAATCATGAATTTGATTTCGGTTTGGAGAATATGGCGCGTTTGTTCCGTATGGCAAACTTTCCGGTGGTATGTGCCAACTATGACATGACGGGCACGGTGCTGGAAGGATTGGTAAAACCTTATGTTACTATTAACCGTAACGGGTTGAAAATCGGCGTATTCGGTCTTGCTCCGAAGATGGAGGGACTGGTGCAAGCTGACAAATGCGAAGGGGTGGTCTATAACGATCCCATAGAAGTGGCTCAGAAAACGGTGGATATACTGAAGAATCAGGAAAAATGTGATGTCATCATCTGTCTGTCGCATCTCGGTCATCAACTGAAAAACGCTCCTTGTGATGTGGAACTGGCACAGAAAACGAATCATATTGATGCCATTCTGGGCGGACATACCCATACTTTTATGAAAGAACCGGCTGTCTATTTGAATAAAGATGGTAAGAATGTGCCCGTACTACATTCCGGAAAAAGTGGAATTTATGTCGGTATGTTGAAACTGACATTGACGGAAGCGGACGAAAAGAAGTGAGACTGAGAAGAGAGGAAGCAAATGATAATTTAGCACTCTGCGCTAAATTATCATTTAATTCAAATAACGTCTCTGATCGGATGTAAAAATAGAAGATAAATTTCAATCTCGGCCTAACTCATAATCGCGCAGAAATGAATGAAAATAGGTAAACTAAAGAATAAATAAAATGAAGAGGATTCTTCTCTTATTGTTGATTTCCCTTTTGTGGGACAATGTGTCATTGCTTCGTGCACAGACAGAAGCGCCTTTTCTTCCTTCGGCGGCGGATGCCCGTTGCAAACAATGGGTCGACTCCGTATTTGCAGGTCTGAACCTGCAAGAGAAAGTGGGACAGTTGATTGTTACCACCTTTCCCGCCAAAGCGGATAAGCAGAAAAAGAAACAGATACGCGATCTGGTTAAGAAGTATAAGATTGGCGGACTGCTGTTTGCCGAAGGTACACCGGAAGAACAGGCGATACTGACGAATATTGCACAGAAGAATTCCAAGGTTCCCGTCATGATTACCTTTGATGGTGAGTGGGGACTTTCCATGCGGCTGGAAGGCACGCCCTATTTCCCGAAGAATGCCGCCCTTGGTTGTATTGAAGATAATAATCTGATTTATGAATATGGGCGTGAGGTGGCGCGCGAGTTCCGAGAACTGGGGGTACACGTGAATTTTGCACCCGATGCAGACGTCAATACCAATCCCTTGAATCCGGTGATTCATGTGCGTTCTTTCGGCGAGGACGCAAAGAAAGTGGCGGAGAAGGTGCTGGCCTACAGCCGGGGACTGGAAAGTGGCGGTGTATTATCGGTCAGCAAGCATTTTCCCGGGCATGGCGATACGGATGTGGATTTGCATAAAGGATTGCCGGTGTTGTATTACAACCGCGAACGTCTGGACAGTGTGGAACTGTATCCTTTTAGAGAAATGATACGCGCCGGTTTGGGCGGCGTGATGGTGGGCCACTTGCAGGTGCCTGCTCTGGAACCGGACAATAAGACGGCTTCTTCACTTTCCCGGAAGGTAGTGACAGGGTTGCTGAAAGACGAAATGGGGTTCCGGGGATTGGTCTTTACGGATGCCCTCGATATGAAAGGCGTCTCGTCCGTGCCACAGGTCACCACAAAAGCATTGCTTGCCGGAAATGATATGGTATTGGTGCAGTATAACACGGAAAATGCCGTGAAGGAAGTGCTGGACGCTGTGAAAGACGGTGTGCTTCCCGAATCAGAGGTAGAAGCCAAATGCCGTAGGATACTTACCTGCAAATATTTATTAGGCTTGCGTCAGCCGTGTCCGCAGCTGCAAGTTAGCGGAATGAGCTATCGTATTCATACGGACGAAGCACGGGCATTGATCACTAAATTGCGTCAGGCAGCTGTTACGGTGCTGGGCAACCATTTCGGGATATTGCCTTTGACGCCTGTTGGTGGCGCCCCGATTGCTGTGTTGAGTGTGGGCGAGGGAAATGACGGTGTTTTTATAGAAGAGATGAAGAGATTGGCTCCTGTTCCTGTGGAGCATCTTCGCCTGACGCGGGAAATGACTGCCGGTGCCCGCCGTGAACTGGCACGCAAGTTGGCGGATTACCGCCGCATCGTGATCAGCGTGTCGGGGAGGGATGCCGACGTGGTTGCTTATGCCGGTTTCCTTGCGGAACTGGATTTATCCGTACCGTTGGTGTATGCTTTCTTCACGTCTTACAGGGGGATGCAGCCATTGGAACCGGCTTTGAGGCAAGCCAGTGCCGTGGTCTTAGGACATTCGTCGGAGGAGGACATCCAGCAATATGTAGCCGGGGTGATATTTGCTAAAGTGCCTGCACACGGGAAACTTTCCATGAGCATCGGTGCCCTTTACCGGGCGGGTGAGGGCAGTATCGTCATTCCGGATATGAAGCCGGGGAACATTATTCCCGAAGATCTGGGTATGAAATCTTACGAGTTGCATCAGATTGATGCTATCGCCAAGGCGGGGCTGGATGCCAAGGCTTATCCTGGTTGCCAGGTGCTGGTGTTGAAAGAGGGACAGCCTGTGTATGACAAGTGTTTCGGCACGCATTCCGATAAGGATACCACTGCCGTGCGCCCTACGGATATGTTTGACCTTGCTTCTCTGACCAAGACCACTGCTACGCTGCTTGCCGTCATGAAGCTTTATGACGAAGGCAAACTGAAACTGACGGACAAGGCCTCTCAATATCTGCCTTTCCTGCGGAACACCAATAAGAAGAATATAACCATCAAAGAGTTGCTTCTTCACGAATCCGGCCTGCCGCCTTACATCCGTTTCTATCTGGAAGCCATTGACCCTAATTCCGTGCAAGGTCCATATGCCCAAAGTTGGGTAGATAAATGGCACCGCACACAGGTGAGCGAGCATAGCTACTATTGTTCGGACTTCAAGTTTAAGAAGGGATTGGTGTCTGCTAAAGGTTCATCTGTCTATACGCTGCATGTGGCGGATGATATGTGGCTGAATAAGAGTTTCAAGAATACCATTCTGCAAAAGATCGCCCGTTGCGATATGGACGGCAAACGCTATGTGTACAGCGACCTCGGCTTTATTCTTCTGCAACAGGTGGTGGAGGCGGTTGTCAAGCTGCCGATGGACCTTTATGTTGCGAAAGAATTTTATGCATCTATGGGCTTGCAGCGCACCATGTACCTGCCTTTGCTGAGATACTCCAGACAAGAGATAATGCCTACGGCTGCCAATGATTTCCTTCGCCGCCAGGACTTATGCGGTTATGTGCACGATGAAGCGGCTGCCTGCATGGGCGGTATTTCCGGTAATGCGGGTTTATTCTCTACAGCTACGGAAGTTGCGAAGATCTATCAGATGCTGCTGAATGGCGGTGAACTGAATGGTAGACGCTATTTGAGTGAAGCGACCTGCCGGTTGTTCACAACGGAAACTTCCGCCGTCAGCCGCCGGGGACTAGGTTTTGATAAGCCTGATTTAAGTGATTTGAAGAATAGCCCTTGTGCGCCTTCGGCCTCATCCGCCGTTTATGGGCATACCGGATTCACCGGCACTTGCACCTGGGTGGACCCTGTGAACCGAACGGTATATGTCTTTCTCAGTAACCGCTTGTGCCCAAATGTCTGGAACACGAAACTGGGAGAGATGAATATCCGGACGGACATACAGGAAGCGATTTATAAAAGTCTGAAATAGCCTGAGCATAAAAACTACCGGAGGCACGGTAAATACAGTATTTTTTTCTAATTAGTCAAAAAAACTCTGTATTTACCGTGTCTTTGTGTTGGAAATGATATAACTTTGGTAGCCTTAATGTATAGATGATAATGAAAAAACTACTCCTATCCTTCCTTATAATATGCAGTTGCTGCGCCCGTATCAACGCTCAGGCGCATCGTCTGTCTGCACAGCAATCTCCCATACCTTCTGTTGAACCCATTATGATCCGCCAGCTTTCCGGTAACGAACAATGCCGGCAGTGGGTGGACTCTATACTCAACAAGATGAATCTGAAAGAACGTATCGGACAGCTATTCATCTATACGATTGCTCCGCAGCAGAATAAAGCCAACCGTGACCTGCTGCGCAAAGTGGTGAACGACTACAAAGTGGGCGGTCTGCTCTTTTCCGGTGGGCTAATAGAAAACCAGGTGGTTCTGACGAATGAGGCGCAGAAGATGGCGGACATCCCGTTGATGATAACTTTCGATGGTGAGTGGGGACTTTCCATGCGGCTGCGCGGCACGCCGGTGTTTCCCCGCAACATGGTTCTGGGCTGTATACAGGACAACGAACTTTTGTATGAATACGGACGCGAGATGGCACGGCAATGCCGTGAACTCGGTGTACAGGTGAATTTTGCTCCGGTGGCGGATGTGAATATCAATCCGAAGAATCCGGTCATCAACACCCGCTCTTTTGGTGAAAATCCTGTCAATGTGGCGGACAAGGTGATAGCATACTCCCGTGGACTGGAAGAAGGCGGTGTGCTTTCTGTCAGCAAGCACTTTCCGGGACATGGCGATACAGATGTGGATTCGCACCATTCATTGCCGGTATTGTCCTTTTCGCGTGCCCGACTGGACAGTGTGGAACTGTATCCGTTCAGAAAGGCCATTCAGGCTGGATTATCCGGTATGATGGTAGGACACCTTGAAGTGCCGGTGCTTGAACCGAAACGGGGAGTGCCCTCTTCGCTTTCCCGTAAAGTAGTGCATGATTTGCTGACGCAGGAAATGAAGTTTAAGGGATTGGTGTTTACGGACGCGCTTGCCATGAAGGGGGTTGCTACTACTGACCAGACTGTCTGCTTGAAGGCCTTGAAGGCAGGACATGATTTGTTGCTTGTCCCCCGCCGCATCAAGGAAGAAGTGGACGCTGTGCTGGATGCCGTGAAAAACGGTGAGTTGACTGAAGCGGAAATCGAGGCGAAGTGCCGGAAAGTGCTTACTTATAAGTATGCCCTCGGATTGTCGAAGAAACCTTTCGTCCGCCTTTCCGGTTTGGAGAACCGGATCAATACGGCGCACACCCGTGACCTGATACGCCGTCTGAATCAGGCGGCAATCACCGTATTGCAGAATAAAGGTAATATGCTTCCGCTGGATGCGGACACACGGGAGGTAGCTGTGCTCAATGTGGGCGATGCGAAAGAAATCCAACCTTTCCTGAAAGAACTTTCCGGATATATCAAGGCCTCCACATCCGGCGGGATGCACAACGCTGTACCTGCCGTCTTCCAACTGAAGAAGGAACTGCCGGCAACTGCACGCAAACAACTGCGAGACTCCCTGTCGCAATATAAACGTATCCTTGTCTGTATCACAGATCACCGTCTGGTACCCTATCAGGCTTTCTTCAATGAATTGGTTCCGGACGTACCGGTGGCTTACCTGCTCTTCGTTCCCGGCAAGCAAGTGTTACAGATACGCCAGGGAGTCTCTGCGGCTGATGCCGTGATATTGGCTCACTCTTCGATGGACGCTGTACAGACGCAAGTAGTCAGGATACTTTATGCCGATGCTACGGCGGATGGACGTCTTTCGGCAAGTATCGGCAATCTGTTTGCAACGGGTGACGGACTGGCCATTACTCCGAAAACACCGCGTCATTTTGTTCCTGATGAACATGGGGTGAACTCCCGCTTGCTGGCGCGTATCGATGAAATAGCGAAAGAAGGTATTAAGGAAGGTGCATATCCCGGTTGTCAGATTGTGGTACTGAAAGACGGAAAGGAAATGTATAACAAGGCATTCGGGACACATATCTGGAGAGGGGCTGTCGGCATTTCAGCCAATAAACTTCCTGCCGCGGTGAATGTTCCCGGTGCCGCTCTCCCCGTATTGCCGACAGATGTTTACGATCTGGCTTCGCTTACAAAGACCACTGCGACACTGCTTGCCGTGATGAAGTTGTATGATAAAGGCCGTCTGAGCCTTACAGACCGCGCTTCGGATTATTTGTCCTGGTTGCAGGACACGGATAAGAAAGATATTACTATTCGGCAGTTATTGTTGCACGAATCCGGATTGCCGTCTACATTGCTGTTCTATCAGGAGGCGATAGATGAGGACAGCTATGCTGGAACTCTTTTCAAGGCGAAGCCCGATGCAGTGCATTCTGTACAGATAGGCATCCGTACCTGGGCAAATCCGAAATTCAAGTTCCGGAAAGGGCTGATGTCTGAAGTGCGTACTGCGGAACATACATTGCAGGTAAGCGATAGCTTATGGCTGAACTGTTCCTTTAAAGAAGAATATCGGCAGAAGATTGTGAAAGCGCCTTTGCGCGACCGCCGTTACCGTTATAGCTGCGTCGGCTTCATCTTGTTGCAGCAGGTGGTCGAAGCGCGTACGGGGATGTCGATGGATGCTTTTCTTGAACAGGAATTCTATGCACCGATGGGGCTGAAGCGTACGGGATATCTGCCTTATAATCATATGCCTATACCGAAAGCTGAAATCGTACCTTCTTCCGTTGATCCGTTCCTACGGAAAACGGTTCTTCAGGGTTTTGTTCATGATGAGTCCGCGGCTTTTCTGGGTGGTGTGTCAGGCAATGCCGGGTTGTTCTCTAATGCTACGGAAGTGGCGCGAATTTATCAGATGTTGCTGAATGGCGGTGAACTGGATGGCAAACGCTATCTGAGCCCAGAAACTTGTCGGGTATTTACTACTACCGTTTCCCGGATCAGCCGCCGCGGTCTTGGCTTCGATAAACCCGACCGGCAGAATCCTGCAAAGAGTCCGTGTGCGGCCGCTGCCCCGGCTACTGTTTACGGACATACCGGTTTTACGGGTACTTGTGCCTGGGTAGATCCGACAAACGGTCTTGTTTATGTGTTCCTTTGTAATCGTATTTATCCTGATGTATGGAATACGAAGCTGATGAAGCTGGATATTCGCACACGGATACAGGAGGTGATATATCAGGCGTTGAAGTAGCTGTTCGTCCGGCACTCGTAACTTGCAGCTCGTTACTAATAAAAAAAACGAAGGGAATAGCCTCCCGCTCACGCGGCCGGTTATTCCCTTTTTTTACACGTCTTGAAACAATCAATTAATACCAGTCAAACTTATATCTGTGTTATAATGCAAATTATGTTTAGAATGCAATACCCAGACGCAGACCGAAGTTGCTCAAACCGTCTACACTGTAAGTGAACAAATCACCTTTGTTGGTACCGTAGCTGTAGTAAGCTGCGATGTGCAGACCCGGCCCGTAAGCCCATGGGTAGATGTTGAGACCGATTTCGGGTGATACATAGAACCCCCAAGTGCTCTTGTTGGCCTCGTAAACGTTGAAAGTAGATTTGATTTCAGCGTACTGAGGACCTACTTTGACACCGAAATAAGGTTGGAAAGCTCCGCCACGGTCGAAAGTATAACGTCCGGCAAGACCGAAAGGCAACTGGAACAGCGTGTGCTGTTGGTCGGTATTGATGCTACCGCCTTCGCCTACAGGCAGTGTCTGACGTCCGAAGTATTCGTGGTTGCTGTGGTAAGCTAAGAAAGCACCGAGTGCAATATTCGAGGTTACGTAATAACCACCTTCAAAACTCATACCCCATCCACTGCTTTTGTCGGCGAAGTGGTTGCTCAGAGGGAAGTTGAATTGCCAATCGATGTTGGCATAACCGTTATCGGTCATTTGTGCCTTTGCCGGCATGGCGAAGGCGAGAGCCAAGGCGGCAACTGCCAGCACTCTCATGGAAATATATTTTATTGTTTTCATATTTGTTATTGTTTTTAAGTTTCCGGATAGTCCGCTTCCGGACCATCTTCTACTAACTACTTAACTACTTACTGCTAATTATTTATTAGTCAGATAGGACGATTGAGTGAAAGCCTGGTTCACACCTTCAATAGCTAATTTAGTGTTGACTGCGCTGGAACCGCTGAGCAATCCGCTCATATAACTTGTCCAGAGTACAGGCAGTTTTTCTTTTTCGCCCTGAACTGCTTCGAGGTTGAGGAGCTCGGTGATGAATGAACCGGTGCTATAAGTATAGGTTACGGCATACGGGTAGTACCATCCACCCCAGTTACCCCAGTAAGGTGCATCCCAATAGCCTGGGTAGTTCCACCACCATTCGGGTTGTCCGTAATCGTTGAAGTAGTAGGTGCTCTTGATGTAGCTGACCTGCAAACCGAGGTTGGCATCGTCGCGGTCGTCTACGCGTACAAAACCACGGTTGGTCATGTTGGTTGCGTAAGCTTTCAGAATCTCTTGGGCGTTTTCATCTTTCCAGTATTCAGCTTCCTTCTTGTCACCGATGACGAGGATGCTGTCCGGCATGTAGTACGTTTGGAAAGCTTTGAAGTTAGCTTTCGTGTCATAATTGGTATAAACCAGATACTTGTTGTCCAGCTTATCCGTGTCAGGGTCTTTTTCGCAAGCTGCGAAAGTTAAGACCACTAATAGTAGGGGAATTAATTTCTTCATACTTCTTATAATGTTTAGGTTAAATATAAAAATCCTGCCCTGGTACCTCAGGCTTTTGGTACATGAACAAGATTAAAAAAAAAAAGTTCAGAGGAGGGGGCGTTAAATTTGCATTCTTTTGCATGAAGATGTTGGTGGAGGGTAGCCCGTATGCCGTAGAAATAAGGGATTCAGGTATGTGAACTGTCTTTTTCTGTCTAATATGGAAATGGAGGGCTTTTGCTGTTTAGTTGAAATAGAAATGAATTAAACTCTTTCTATGAAACCAACAAAGATAGTACGAGTTGATAACTCGTACTATCTTTGTACGGACCTTCGAAAAGAGGAGTAGTAAGATTACGGGAATGTAATAGCACACCTGATAAATACATCTTGGATTGAAGTCCGGTTAGATACTACTTCTGATTGTATATCCGGTTCATCTTTTCTATTTCTTCCGCTGTGAAAGCTGTGTTCTTTATTGCTTCCAGATTGTCCTTCAACTGGGATACGGAGCTTGCACCAATGATGACAGAGGTCACCATCTCGTCTTTCAGCACCCATGCCAATGCCATTTCGGCAAGAGTTTGTCCGCGGAAAGCGGCAAGTTCGTTGAGGGCTTTGATTTTGTTCAGGACTTTGTCCGTCAATGCTTCTTTCTTCAGAAAGCCTCCTTTGGCGATGCGGGAATCTTCGGGGATGCCTTTCAGATAACGGTTCGTCAGTAATCCTTGTGCCAACGGTGAGAAGGCGATGAAACCTGTTCCATTCTCTTTGGCCTGTTGCAGGATACCTTCTTCCTCCAGTTCCCGGTTGAACATATTATATCTTCCCTGATAAAGCAAACAATGCACATCCCTTTCTTCGAGGTAGCGGTAAGCAAATTCGGCAGCCTCTTTCGGATATTTGGAGATGCCTACGTATAGGGCTTTGCCTTGGCGGACAATATCAACAAGAGTTTGCAGTGTCTCCTCCAACGGAGTTTCCGGGTCGTAGCGGTGAGAATAGAAGATGTCTACATAATCCAGATTCATCCTTTTCAGACTTTGGTTAAGGCTGTTCATCAGATACTTTCTGGAGCCCCATTCGCCGTAGGGTCCGGGCCACATGTCATGACCGGCTTTGGTTGAGATGAACAGTTCGTCCCGGTAGGGGAGGAATGATTTCTTCATAATCATTCCGAAGGTTTCTTCGGCCGATCCGTAGGATGGACCGTAGTTGTTGGCAAGGTCGAAATGGGTAATGCCCTGGTCGAAAGCGTAATGTGCCATCGCCTGAGAATTGGCCAGCGTGTTCACGTCGCCGAAGTTGTGCCATAAGCCTAAGGATATTTCGGGCAGCCGAATGCCGCTTCGTCCGCACCGGCGGTACTTCATACCATTGTCATACCGGTTGCTGTCGGGAGAGTAAATGGGGTTGATCATGTTATTGAGTTTAAGAGATTATTAGGAATACAAAAGTATACAATTCTTTCGGAAAAGACTTGTTTGGTTCATCAAAAGTATGAAGGATACAACTCATACCTCGATTTGAAACAAATTGTACTACAATTGGCTAAGAAACAGCTACCGGAAATTCATGGAGAACGCTATCTTTGCGGTGTAACGGAAAAGAAAAACAAATGATAATTTAGCGAAGCAGAGTTTCACTAAATTATCATTTAATTCATAACTGAATAATAATGAAGAAATTTATCGCAACTATGGCAATTGGAGCTTGTTTATGTTCCTGCAGCGGAGATAGGACGGAAGTATATAAAGACCCTTCCACCCCCGTGAAGGACAGAGTGGAAAACCTCTTGAAGAGAATGACCCTGGAGGAGAAAGTAGGGCAGATGAATCAGTTTGTCGGCATAGAACATATCAAGGCTAACAGTGCCGTAATGAGCGAAGATGAACTGAAAAACAACACTGCAAATGCTTTCTATCCAGGCTTCACGGAAAAAGATATAGAGAAATGGACGGAAGAAGGGCTGGTAGGTTCTTTCCTGCATGTGCTCACTGTCAAAGAAGCCAATTATCTGCAATCACTCGCCATGAAGAGCCGTTTGCAGATACCTGTTATCTTCGGTATCGACGCTATCCATGGTAATGCCAATGCGCCCGATAACACGGTATATCCCACCAATATCAACCTGGCTTGTTCTTTCGATACGTTGATGGCTTACCGGATAGCCCGCCAGACAGCAAAAGAAATGCGTGCCATGAACATGCATTGGACTTTCAATCCGAATGTGGAAGTTGCCCGCGATGCCCGCTGGGGACGTGTGGGCGAGACATATGGTGAAGACCCTTATCTGGTGACTTTACTGGGAGTACAGTCCGTGAAAGGTTATCAAGGCAATTTGAATGGTAGCGGAGATGTGCTGGCCTGTATCAAGCATTTTGTAGGAGGCAGCGAGCCCATCAACGGAACAAACGGTTCTCCCACCGACTTGTCCGAGCGCACTTTGCGCGAAGTGTTTTTCCCGCCTTTTGAAGCGGGTGTCAAGGCCGGTGTAATGTCTTTGATGACTGCCCACAACGAACTGAATGGTATTCCTTGCCACAGCAACGAATGGTTGACGCAGGATATTCTGCGTGGCGAATGGAAATTCCCCGGATTTGTGGTCAGTGACTGGATGGACATCGAACATATCCACGACCTGCACGCCACGGCCGAAAATCTGAAAGAAGCATTTTATCAGTCCATCATGGCAGGTATGGATATGCACATGCATGGTATTCACTGGAACGAGATGGTAGTGGAACTGGTGAAGGAAGGTCGTATCCCCGAATCCCGCATTGACGAGTCTGTACGCCGTATTCTTGATATTAAGTTCCGCCTCGGTCTTTTTGAACAACCATACGCCGACGAAGCCGAAACCATGAAGATACGCCTCTGCGACGAGCATCGTGCAACTGCGCTCGAAGCCGCCCGTAATGGTATCGTGCTCTTGAAGAATAATGGTATACTTCCTCTGGACGCTTCTAAATACAGAAAGATAATGGTGACCGGCATCAATGCCGACGATCAGAATATTCTGGGTGACTGGAGTGCACCCGAAAAGGACGAGAACGTCACGACCATCCTCGAAGGATTGAAAATGATTGCTCCCGATACTCAGTTCGACTTTGTAGACCAGGGATGGGACCCGCGCAACATGGATCCGAAGAAAGTGGCTGAAGCGGTCTCACGTGCCAAGACTGCCGACCTCAATATCGTTGTGGCCGGAGAGTACATGATGCGCTTCCGCTGGAATGACCGCACTGATGGTGAAGATACCGACCGCTCTGATATCGACCTGGTAGGTCTGCAAAACCAACTTATAGAGAAGGTTGCAGCTTCCGGCAAGCCCACCATTCTTATTCTGGTGAACGGACGTCCGCTTGGTGTGCAGTGGGCTGCTGAAAATCTTCCCGCAATTGTGGAAGCATGGGCACCGGGTATGTGCGGTGGTCAGGCTGTAGCTGAAATTCTTTATGGTAAGGTGAATCCGTCTGCCAAGCTGGCCGTTACCATTCCTCACAGCGTAGGACAGTTGCAGATGATTTATAACCATAAGCCGTCGCAATACTTCCATCCATATGCGGCAGGCAAGCCAAGCACTCCGCTTTATCCGTTCGGTTACGGTCTTTCTTATACCACTTATAAATATGATGACTTGCAATTGTCACAAAAGGAAATCAACAAAGATGGTACGGTCGATGTCAGTGTGAAGGTGACCAATACGGGCGACCGTGACGGAGTGGAAATCGTGCAACTGTATATTCGCGACCGTTTCAGTAGCATCACCCGTCCAGTGAAGGAACTGAAAGACTTTGCTCGTGTACTGTTGAAAGCCGGTGAAAGCCGGGTGGTAAGTTTCAGCATCACTCCCGACAAGTTGGCTTTTTATGATAAGAAGATGAAGAAGATTGTGGAACCGGGCGAGTTTATCGTGATGGTGGGGGCATCTTCTGATGATAAAGATTTGCTGAAAGATAACTTCTTCGTGAAATAAAACAAGTTAATAGAATAGGTGATTGTTTTTATGTAAGGTTATATCTTTCTTATGGTCAGGTATAACCTTATTTTGGGACAGTTATAACAAATCTTCTTTCATAATATAATAAATTCTACCAGTCTTACCAGTCGATGATTAAAAAGAATGGTTATATTTGTGATATGATACTTTTTTAACCAATCTATATGGAGAATTCAAACTACATCATGAGGGAAATTACTCCCTTGTCCGACCGCGATTGCTTTTATATCGCTGACCGTCGTAAGACGGAGTTTACTTACCCTATCCATTGCCATGCCGAGTTCGAACTGAACTTTACGGAACATGCAGCCGGTGTCCGCCGCGTGGTGGGCGATTCTGCCGAAGTGATCGGGGACTATGATCTGGTGTTGATTACCGGCAAAGAATTGGAGCATGTATGGGAGCAACATGAATGTGACTCTAAAGAAATCCGTGAGATTACAATTCAGTTCTCACCCGACTTATTCTTCAAGAACTTCATGAATAAGAACCAGTTCTCCAGCATCCGTTGCATGTTGGAGAAAGCGCAGTGCGGCATCAGCTTCCCAATGCAGGCCATCATGAAGGTGTATAACTGGCTGGACAGGCTGGCTTCCGAAGAACAGGGATTCTATGCAGTGATGCATTTTCTGAGAATCCTTTATGAACTGTCGCAATATGACGATGCGAAGGTGTTGTCCAGTTCCTCATTTGCCAAGATAGAAACATTCTCGGATAGCCGGAGAGTGCAGAAAGTGCAGAAGTATATTGCTGATCATTATCAGGAGGATATTCGCTTGAATATGCTGGCGGATATGGTAGGCTTGACGCCCGTATCGTTCAGTCGCTTCTTCCGCTTGCGCACGGGGAAGAGGCTTTCTGACTATATTATTGATATCCGCCTAGGGTTTGCCACGCGTCTGTTGGTGGACTCTACCCGTACCATTGCCGAAATCTGTTATGACTGCGGCTTTAATAATCTTTCCAACTTCAATCGGATGTTCAGGCGGAAGAAAAATTGTTCACCGAAAGAGTTTCGGGAAAATTATAGGAAGAAGAAGATTGTGATATGATAATATTGTATCATTCTTTATCTTGAAAACCACGTACTTTTGCAGGCAACGAACAAATTTTAAATTTTATACCATGAAGAAAGTATTACTTCTTTTTGTGTGCATGTTGTGTATGCTTGCCACAACAGCGCAGATACGCGGCAATGAAATCCGTGTAGTGGTTTCTCCTGATCATGCCGGTTGGAATTATCGTCTGAATGAGAAATGTACATTTACTGTACGGGTGTTGAAAGTTCAGAACGTTTTGCCGGATGTGACGGTAGACTATGAACTGGGTCCGGAAATGTATCCTACTGAAGCTCGGAAAGGCGTGGTATTGAAAAATGGCGAACTTACTTTGCACGGAACAATGAAAACTCCAGGTTTTCTGCGTTGCAAAGTGACGGCTCACGTGGGCGACCGTAAATATGAAGGACTTGCCACTGCCGCCTATGCCCCTGAACAACTGCAACCCGTAACGGAATTTCCAGCAGATTTCCGTGACTTCTGGAAGAAAGAGCTGGAAGAAGCACGTCACACTTCCCTCCAGCCACTGATGACTTTACTTCCCGAACGTTGCACTTCGACGGTGAATGTGTATCATGTCAGCTTTCAGACTGACCGTTGGGGCTCCCGTTTCTACGGCATTCTTTGTGTGCCGAAGAAGGAAGGCCGGTATCCCGCTCTGTTGCGTGTGCCCGGTGCCGGTATTCGTCCCTATGCGGGCGATGTTTATACGGCGGAACAAGGTGCTATCACTTTGGAAGTCGGTATTCATGGTATTCCCGTTACGATGGAACAGTCATTCTATGATAAACTGATGAATGGCGCACTGAATTGTTATTGGACGTTCTGTCGGAATGATTTGAAGAATTTCTATTATCATCGCGTGATTATTGGTGCTTTACGTGCCGTTGACTTTATCTGTGAACTGCCGCAATATAACGGGCAGGCTCTTGGAGTAACCGGCTCCAGCCAGGGAGGAGCGCTGTCTGTGATGACGGCTGCTCTTGATTCGCGTGTCACTTTTTACGCTGCCGTGCATCCGGCGCTGTGCGACCATGAAGCATACACCAAAAAGCGTGCTTGTGGCTGGCCTCACTATTTCTATTATTATGGTGCCCCCGATGCAAAGGAACTCAAGGTGGTGCGATACTACGATACGGCAAACTTTGCCCGTTGTCTCACCGTGCCCGGATGGTTCAGCTGGGGCTATAATGACGATGTTTGTCCACCGACTTCCATGTATGCTGCCTACAATGTGGTGACTTCGCCTAAAGAACTTCATCCGTATCTGGAAACTGGGCATTATTGGTACCAGGAACAATGGGATGAATGGCTGGCATGGACATGGAAACAGATGGGAATAAGTAAATAATAAAAACAGATAGTATGAGACATTTATTCTTGTTTACTCTTTTTATCTCCTTGCTGGGCGCATGTGCCCCTAAACCTGCTGAAAATCCGTTTGTATATGTGAATGAGGACGGACAGTTCATCCGCAACGGGAAACCTTATTATTATGTAGGTGCCAACTTCTGGTATGGTGCCATCCTGGGTTCTGAAGGTGAAGGCGGTAATCGTGAACGCTTGCATAGAGAGTTGGACTTTTTGAAAAGTAACGGCATCAATAACCTGCGTGTATTGGTGGGGGCGGATGGCGAAAATGGAGTGAAAACTCGTGTGGAGCCTTCTTTGCAAATAGCGCCCGGTGTGTATAATGATACTATTTTAGCCGGTCTGGATTATCTTATGAATGAACTGCGCAAGCGTGATATGACTGCTGTGCTCTATTTGAATAACTCCTGGGAGTGGAGTGGCGGTTATTCTGTATACCTACAATGGTCGGGACACGGCAAGGCTGTGGTGCCTGCGGTGGATGGCTGGTCTGCCTATATGGAATACGTGAAACAGTTTCATCAATCGGACAGCGCGAAAGCCTTGTTTGCCAATTATGTTAGGGATATCGTCACAAGAACAAATAGGTATAATCAGATAAAATATGTGGATGATCCCACGCTTATGTCCTGGCAGATTGGTAACGAGCCTCGCGCTTTTTCTGATGAAAACAAGAAACCTTTTGCTCAATGGATGGCGGATGTGGCGTCACAGATAAAGTCGCTTGACGCTAATCATCTGGTCTCTTCCGGAAGTGAAGGTGCGGGGGGCTGTGAAGGGGATATCGCTCTTTACGAGAAGATTCATTCCGACTCGAATATCGATTATCTGAATATTCATATCTGGCCTTATAACTGGGGTTGGGTGAAGTCCGATAGTTTGACGGAACTTCTTCCGCAAGCCAAAGAAAATACAAAGAGGTATATTGATGAGCACATGGTGGTGGCACGGAAATATAAGAAACCAGTTGTGCTTGAGGAATTTGGCTTTCCGCGCGATGGTTTCCGGTTCTCTAAAGATGCACCTACTACAGCCCGTGATGAATATTATGGTTATGTGTTCGACCTGATTCGTCAGGATCGTGAAAGTGGTGGTCTCTTTGTCGGATGCAACTTCTGGGCATGGGGCGGTTTCGCCGAACTGAATTCCAGACATGTGTATTGGGAGAAGGGAGATGATTATACGGGTGATCCGGCACAGGAACAGCAAGGATTGAATTCTGTTTTTGCGACGGATGTTACGGTTGGGATTATTAAGGTTGAAAATGAAAAGCTGAAATAAGATGATGAATATTGGGAAAGGTGTATTGGCTGCCTTTATGCTGCCAGCAGTGTTTGGGTGTGGTATATGGGTACGTCGAAGAAAAGGATTCGGGAGAAGTTACGGGACAACTGCCTCATTTGTGTGTGACCGGTATGCAGTTGATGAATGAAAAAGGGGATATGGTAGTATTGAAAGGTGTAAGTTATGGCTGACATCAGTTCTAGCCCTGTCTTTATAATGCTTTCACGGTGGCTTACCTTTCTGAAGACTGGGGGGAGCGCAGGTGCTTCGCGCTTCTATGGGAATAGAACTGGACACTGCATCCGTCAGAAAGAAGCAAAAGATTTCTTTACTAAGATGGCAACTCGTTCCAAAGGTGTCTCTAATGTTATTTATGAGATATTCAATGAACCGGTGGATGATAGCTGGGAACAGGTAAAAGCTTATTTTGAGAATCAGGAAGACATGCAGAATTCTCCAAAACCGAAGAAATATCCGGTAGACGGTGTGTGCAATCGTTCGCAGACAGCATGGGGCGGTGATGCGAAGTATAAAGACCTGAGTGGACCCGACGGTAAACCCGCTGGCGTTATCAATGAGTATGACAAGACCAACATCGGTTCTCCGATACCTGACTTTACGTTTGGCTGGACGAATACTTTTCGTTATAAAGACTTTGATCTTTCAGTCTTTATCAATGGTTCTTATGGAAACAAGGTTTATAACTACTTGAAGATAATTTCTATGAGTGCTGCTTGGAGTAATTAGCTTGCTGACGTCTTGAATCGTGCACGTCTTGAGCCTATTGATGCAACTGTGATGTATGTTGATGGTATCTAAAGAATATAGCCTTTGGATATACATTCCCCAAGAAATTGATTAAAACAATTGGTGTAGAGAATCTTCGTGTTTACATGAACATACAGAACCGAACAGTGGACTACTGGAATACATTGGGTGTTCTTTATACCTTGGTATCAGTATGATGCTACTATACTGGTTGTGCATCAACATGCAGATTAGGCTTGGTGGTTAGATGTCATGAGTCAGGATTATGTAATCAGCCGTGAAAAACTTCCTTCTATGAAGTGATAAAGTGAGGTAAGATCTACCTATGTGAGTATGATACTGCAAAGTGATAAAAAAGTATCATTATACTGTTTTTTAATCCGCTACTTTTGCATTTGTATAAATGATAATGTTTGATGTAATATAATAAATGAAAGACATAAGTATGAAGAATATAAGAGTTGGACTTGCATTTTTGATAGTCGGTATGTTGATAGGGTGTGGATCTGTCCACAAAAAACAAGAAATTACGAAAGGAAGGATACTTGTGCGTACTCCCGAAACCGAGCACCTGCTTGCCAATCTTAAAAAAGTATCATCCCGCGGATTTATGTTTGGCCATCATGACGACACCAACTATGGTATCGGTTGGGAAGGCGATGAAGGACGTTCTGATGTCAAGAACGTCTGCGGAGACTATCCTGCAGTCATCAGTTTCGACTTGGGACATTTGGAACTGGGCGATACATTGAGCTTGGACAAGGTGCCGTTCAGCAAAATCAGAAGAGAAATATTGAACCAATATAAAAGAGGAGGCCTATCCTCTCTTAGCTGGCATCTGCGCAATCCGCTGACAGGGGGAGACGCTTGGGATGTGTCGGATACGACGGTGGTAAAGTCTATTCTGCCTGGTGGAGCCAATCATGAGAAGTTTGCCGGTTGGGTAAGTCAAGTATCGGCTTTCATCAACTCCTTACAGACGGAGGATGGAGTGAAAGTCCCGGTACTCTTCCGCCCGTGGCACGAACATACGGGCAGTTGGTTTTGGTGGGGTGAAAAACTTTGTACGTCTGAAGAATATAAAGCTCTCTGGCACATGACAGTAGACATTCTCCGAAGTGATGGGGTAGACAATGTCCTGTATGCCTATTCTCCCGGCAGCGAACCGCAGGACACGGCACAATATCTGAAACGCTACCCCGGTGACGACCTTATAGATGTAATCGGTTTCGACACATATCAGTTTGGCCGTCCTTCTTATCTGGCGAATATAGGCAAAAGCCTGGCTATCGTGGATAGTATAGGCCGGGTGCACGATAAAGTGATTGCTATCACTGAGACCGGATATGAAGGCATTCCCGATCCGAAATGGTGGACTGAAACCTTATTACCGGCTATTGGAGAGTATCCGATAGCATACGTCTTGGTATGGCGTAATGCCCGCGAACGTATCACGCATTTTTATGCCCCCTATCCCGGACAGGCGTCAGCCGAAGATTTCGTAACATTCTATAATCATCCCAAAACTCTTTTTGTGACAGACGTAAACTCTTTGTATAAATAAGATAAACAACGAATATGGAAACTTTTAATGATAAGGTATCAAGACTCTTTCAGGAACACGAGGAGTTGATCACGAGAAAGAATAAACCGATAGAAGGAGGCAACGGCATATTTACACGTTATAAATATCCGGTTGTGACGGCGGCTCATACGCCTGTTTTTTGGCGCTATGATCTGGATGAAAAGTCCAATCCCTACCTTATGGAACGTATTGGCATGAATGCTGCGCTCAACTCCGGTGCTATTAAGTGGAATGGCAAATACCTGCTGCTGCTACGCATGGAGGGTGTCGACCGCAAATCGTTCTTTGCCGTGGCAGAAAGTCCTAATGGTGTGGATAATTTCCGCTTTTGGGATTATCCTGTCACGATGCCCGAAGATGTGATACCGGCTACTAACGTCTATGATATGCGCCTCACCGCCCATGAAGATGGTTGGATTTATGGTATTTTCTGTGCCGAGCGTCATGATGACAATGCACCTTTGGGTGATTTATCTTCAGCTACTGCCACGGCCGGTATTGCCCGCACAAAAGATTTAAAGAACTGGGAGCGTTTGCCGGACCTGAAATCCAGAAGCCAGCAACGTAATGTAGTGCTTCATCCGGAATTTGTAGATGGTAAATATGCCCTTTACACCCGTCCGCAGGATGGATTTATTGATGCCGGAAGCGGCGGTGGTATAGGCTGGGCCTTGGTGGACGATATGACACATGCGGAGGTGAGAGAGGAAACCATCATTGAACAACGTTACTACCATACTATTAAGGAAGTGAAGAACGGTGAAGGTCCTCATCCGATAAAGACAGCGAAAGGTTGGCTGCACTTGGCTCATGGCGTGCGTGCCTGTGCTGCGGGACTGCGTTATGTACTTTATATGTATATGACTGCTTTGGATGATCCTACAAGGTTGATTGCTACTCCCGGCGGTTACTTCATGGCTCCCGTGGGGGAAGAACGTATCGGCGACGTAAGCAATGTGCTCTTCGCCAATGGCTGGATTGCAGATGAAGACGGCAAGGTATTCATCTATTATGCCTCTTCGGATACACGGATGCATGTAGCCACTTCTACGGTGGATAAATTGGTGGATTACTGTATGAATACTCCGGCGGACGGGTTGTCCTCTTCGGCTTCGGTGGAGACGCTGAAGAAGCTAATTGACAAGAACCTTAAACAAAATCTTAATTTATTTAGATATTAAATATTATCTGACAGCGTTCTGCACAGAATTAATATTTTATATTTGATACCTAATATTTAGTATCATGGCAACACTGAAAGAGAAAATTGGTTATGGCTTTGGCGATATGTCTTCTTCCATGTTCTGGAAGATATTCTCCTATTATCTGCCTATATTCTATTCAAATATATATGGATTGAGTCTGGCAGATACCGGGGTCCTGTTGCTGGTGACGCGCATATGGGATGCGATATCTGATCCGATGATGGGGATAATAGCGGACAGAACACATACACGTTGGGGAAAATATCGTCCTTACTTGTTATGGATTTCTCTTCCGTTTGCTATTTGTGGTATATTGATGTTTACTACACCGGATTTCGGACCGACAGGTAAACTGGTCTGGGCATACATCACGTACATCATGATGATGACTGTTTACACAGCTATTAATGTGCCTTATGGTGCCATGCTTGGAGTAATGACCGATGATTCGGATACGAAAACCGTGTTCTCTTCCTATCGTATGTTCTTTGCTTATGGAGGTAGTTTTGTTGCATTATTTGCCTGGGAACCGCTGTGCACATGGTTTAGGAATATGACCGATTCGGTGACTGTCAGTTGGCAGTATGCCATGATTGTGATTGCCACATTATGCTTCATGGTGTTCTTGCTTTGTTTCAGCATGACAAGGGAATACGTGAAAAGTGTTTCTACGGTTTCTATTGGAAAGGACTTCAAGTCGTTGCTGGTTAATGTACCTTGGTGGTTGCTTATCGGAGCGGCGTTGTGCTCCAACCTCTTCAATACGGTACGTGGCGCTACCGCTGCCTATTTCTTCAAAGATTACATAGGTGATAGTATATTCCTGAACCTGGGTGATTTCACGATTCTGTTTTATGCTGGGTTATTTTTGGGGGTGGGCGAGGTCTCCAATATGCTAGGCGTGGTATTGGCAGTTCCTCTTTCGCGCGGGCTGGGCAAGAAATCCACCTATATTGTCACGATGGCGGCATTGGCGGTATTGAGCATTCTGTTTTTTTATCTGCCTTGCACCCCGGTGGGCTTTTGGATGATGCTGATTATGCAAATCGTCATATCTGTCTGTACGGGCATTGTTTCACCGCTGATCTGGAGTATGTATGCCGATGTCTCGGACTATGCCGAACTGAAAGACGGGACGGCTTCGACAGGTCTTATATTCTCATCTTCGTCGATGGCGCAGAAGTTTGGCGGTGCTATGGGCGGTGCGGCTGTGATGTGGATACTGGCATCCTTCGGGTATAATACGGCTGAAGGGGCTGTGCAAACAGGGGAAGCACTGACCGGCTTGAACTTGCTTATGAGTTGGATACCTGCTGCCGTGGCCGTGTTGGCTACGGTGGTCGTGTACTTCTATCCGTTGACCAAGAAGCGTGTGGAAGAGATTGACGAGAAGCTGAGACTCATACGGGCGAAGGGTATGTCTTGATTTTCGGATATGAGCCGGTTCACAGTACTCCCGCAGAGGCAGGCTGGTAGTGCCCCTAACCATTAGGCTAACCGTACCCCGCCGGGTTACAAGCCCTGTTCGGGCGGAAATAGATGAATTCCCAAACGGGTTCAATATATAAACTAATACGATTTTCTATGGACGTCAAAAATATGCGAAAAGAGATGGAGGAAGAGTTGACAGCCAACATTCTTCCTTTCTGGATGAACCGGATGACGGATGAAGCGAACGGTGGCTTCTATGGCCGCATCACGGGAACCGGAATCCTGATGCCGGAAACAGAAAAGGGTGCTGTATTGAATGCCCGTATTCTCTGGACTTTTTCGGCAGCCTACCGTTTGCTGAAGAAGGAAGAATACTTGTCTGCGGCAACGCGTGCTAAACGCTATGTGATAGATCATTTCTATGACCGCGAGTTCGGTGGTGTCTACTGGTCGCTTGATTACAAAGGTCGCCCTTTGGATACGAAGAAGCAAATCTATGCCATCGGCTTTGCCATCTACGGGCTGAGCGAATATCATCGTGCCACGGGTGATGCTGAGGCTTTGGAATATGCCGTCCGCCTGTTCGAGGATATCGAAAAGCATAGCTTCGACTCTGTAAAGAATGGCTATTGCGAGGCTCTTACCCGGGAATGGGGAGAGATTGCCGATATGCGACTTAGCGATAAAGACGAGAACGAACGTAAGACCATGAACACTCATCTGCATATCCTGGAGCCCTATACCAATCTGTACCGTGTATGGAAAGACGATCGCCTCAAGAAGCAACTCCGCAATTTGATAGAATTATTCACGGTCCGGATTCTTAATTCTGAGACTGGACATCTGGAATTGTTTTTCGATGACAATTGGCGGAGTAAGTACCGCATTGTTTCCTACGGACATGATATAGAAGCTTCCTGGCTGATACATGAAGCCGCTTTGATGCTGGCTGATAATACTTTACTGGAAAAAGTAGAACCTTTGGTTGAGTTTATCGCCGCTGCCGCCGGTGAAGGATTGACGCCTGACGGTGCCATGATTTATGAGACTTTCCCAGATAGACAGAAGACCGATGCCGACCGCCATTGGTGGGTACAGGCAGAGAATGTGGTGGGACATGTTAATCTTTACCAACATTTTGAAGATGAAGTAGCATTGCAGAAAGCATTTCGTTGCTGGGATTTCATCAAGAGGCATCTGGTAGATTACCGGAACGGCGAGTGGCATTGGAGTGTGCGTGCCGACGGCACGGTGAATACTGAGGATGACAAGGCCGGATTTTGGAAATGCCCATATCATAACGGACGTATGTGCATGGAGATAATGGAACGTTTTTCATGAGTGGTTTAGAGGTTATTTTATAAGTATTTTAGAAGTCTGGAATGAGAAGATCGATTGGATTTTGTGTTGTGGATAGGGATTGCGTTGTAGGCGCAGTCCCTTTATCCTGATTTCAGTAAGATGAATTTCGGTTGTGATGGGAACAGTATCACGGCGGGTGAACAATAGTCGAAGACGGTGGTCGATCTACTTGGATTTGCCACCCATCATAATGTAGCGGTAGGTTCTGCAACGTGGGCGTGCCATCCCGATACTCAGGATTACGGAAGTGCCGGTTTTGCCGGGATATCCAATGGCTGGCAGCTTACCGAAGATAAGCGTGAATTACAAATGCGCCATAACAATGTATCATCCCAAATGTCGTGTTTTTGTTTGTACCCCTATTCAAACCGGTGATGTAACCCGCAATGAACGTAATCTGGAGAAGATTGCCATTCTGCGTGAAATCTGCCGTGCTCTCTCCGTACAACTGATAGATTGCTACTCTAATAGCGGTATAACCGGGAAATTCGAACAGCCTTCGGGCAGGGGACGCTATCTGCGCGATGGCTTAATCCCGATAAAGAAGGGCAGGAGTTGATGAGGCGCTATATTGCGAAAGAAATACGGAATAATTTTTTTTAGGTGCGGGTTGATTTCTTTCTGCCGGGTTATGAATTAATTCCGCCAACGGGTTATATAGAGAATATATTCAAGACGCCTTCTTAAGCCACTTCTTCTTCAGCAACTTCTCGTCGAGCAACCGGAGTGCTTCCGCCTTGTCCGTTGCCTTGACCACCAGCGACACATCATTCTCATCACTTCCGTAAGAAATCATCTTCAGCGGAATATTCTTCAACGCATCCATAATCCGCGCTTCGGTTTCGATGCACGATGACTTCATGTTTCCTACCACAGAAATGATACTCATCTTATCTTCCACCCATATCCGGGCATACTTATTCAGTTCCCGCAGGATGAGCGAAAGGAAGTTCCTGTCATCCGTGGCTACGGATATGTTATCGTTGGATGAAGTCAACAGACAGGGCATCGTCTTGTATTTGGCGAAGATATCGAAAATCTTGCTGATGAACATATAAGGCCGGAGCGTGTGGTTTGATTCGAACCGGATGTATGTGATAGAATCTTTGGTGGCGACTGCCTTCACCATGTTCCCGTTCAATCTGTTGGCGGATATATAAGTCTCTTCTGATGCCGGGTTCACCGGGTTGAGCAAACGGATGGGAATATTCTCTTTCCATGCCGTAGCCAGACAAAGCGGGTGCAGTATCTGGGGATTGAAGTAGATGAGCCGTTCGGCTTCACTGAAACTCAGGTTCTTTATAGTGTCGGCATCTTTCACTACCAGTGTGTCGTTGCTGTGTATATCGACATCTGTCCATATCCGTATTTCCTCCGCCTGTATGGCTGTCCCTATCAGGGCGGCGGTGTAGTCGCTTCCACCTTGTTTCAGATAATCGGTCTCACCAAAGGCATTCCTGCAAATACTTCCCTGTGTGAGAAACAGATGCGTATCGGGGTATGATTTACATATCTCTTTCACCTTCTGGCTGATATATTCCTCATCCGCTTCCCCGTTCATGCCAGTACGTATGAAGTCGAAGGCACAAATCACGCTGTTGTCCACTCCCTGTTCCTGCAAGTAGAATCCTAGTAAGGTGGATGTCAGTAACTCGCCTTGTGCCAGGATTTCCTTTTCGTCGGTAGCGTAGAAAGGTTCCATGCTGTATTTCCATATTGCCTGGAAACAGTCGAGAATGCCCCGGATGGCTTCGTGCTTGATAGTGTCGTCCGTAAGTAGTTCATTGGCAAAGTCAATGAACTGGAATTCCAGCCGGGTTATTTTGTCGTGTGCTTCCTCTATGTTTCGGTTGAAGAAGTTGGCGGCTACCTCGCCCAAATGTTTGGTGACATCTTTGGGGGCGGATAGTACGACTATTTTAGACGTATTGTCTTGAATCAGTTTTGCCACATGTTGCATACCTTTTACGGATGCGGTTGCGTTTCCATCGAATTTGTAGATTTCCATATTCTTCTTTTTTAAGTTATTAATCAAATCCTCTTGTGAAGCCTCCTTGTCATTTCAGAATGGTTTTATCAAAATGGAAAGGAAACTCCCCCGTTGCCTGTTCTCTCTTTTCTGCCCTTATCTCCTTGTACTAATGGAGTTAAGCGATGAAATCGGTTACGGGGTTTTCAAGCTTTCTACTATAAAAGTTCAAAAGATGTGCCGTTCGTATTCAGGAAAAGCTTTATATTTGCACACCCTGTTTTTAGCATTATCAGTTTAAACACTTATCCGAATAAGATATGAGTAAGATTTTAATCGTTGATGACGAGATGCAAATCCGTACCCTTTTGGCGCGTATGATGGAATTAGAAGGATATGAAGTATGTCAGGCTGGTGATTGCAGGGTTGCCCTGAAACAGTTGGAATTGCAAAGCCCCGATGTAGCTTTGTGTGATGTTTTCCTGCCCGACGGGAACGGGGTGGATCTGGTGCTGGCTATCAAGAAAGCCGCGCCTAATGTGGAGGTCATTCTCCTGACGGCTCACGGCAATATTCCCGATGGCGTACAAGCCATCAAGAACGGGGCTTTCGACTATATCACCAAAGGAGATGACAATAACAAGATTATTCCCCTTATCAGTCGTGCGGTAGAGAAGGCCGCAATGAATGCCCGTCTTGAAAAGCTTGAGAAGAAGGTGGGGCAGGCGTACTCTTTCGATTCTATCCTGGGAGAGTCCAAATCTTTGAAAGATGCTGTGTCGCTGGCGCAGAAAGTGTCGGTGACTGATGTTCCTGTATTGCTGACCGGAGAGACGGGAACAGGCAAGGAGGTGTTTGCGCAAGCCATCCATTACAGTAGCAAGCGTGCCCGGCAGAATTTCGTTGCGGTGAACTGTTCCTCGTTCAGCAAGGAATTGCTGGAGAGCGAGATGTTTGGGCACAAGGCAGGTTCGTTTACGGGGGCGTTGAAAGATAAGAAAGGGCTTTTTGAGGAAGCGAACAACGGGACGATCTTCCTGGATGAAATAGGTGAGATGGCCTTTGAACTGCAAGCGAAGCTGCTGCGCATCCTCGAAACAGGCGAATATATCAAGATAGGCGACACCAAGCCGACACGCGTCAACGTGCGTATCATTGCGGCGACTAACCGCAATCTGCCCGAAGAGATAGCTAAAGGGCGTTTCCGTGAAGATCTGTTCTATCGCCTTTCGGTGTTCCAGATACATCTGCCGCCGTTACGTGAGCGTGTGGGAGATATCCGCCTGCTGGCAAAGGCTTTCGTGAAGAACTTCTCTGTGCAACTGGCTCGTTCGATAACCGAGATCACTCCCGAATTTCTCACTACGCTTGAACTGCAACCGTGGAAGGGGAATATCCGTGAACTCCGCAATGTGATAGAGCGCAGCCTCATCGTTTGCGAAGGGGAACAGCTGACTATTGCCGACCTGCCTCTTGACATCCAGAATGCCCATTATGAACAGTCGGACGAGGAGACTCCCGGCAGTTTCGAGCTTTCGACCATGGAGAGGCGGCACATCGCCCGCGTGCTGGAATACACCAAAGGCAACAAGACGGAAGCAGCACGGCTACTGAAAATCGGGTTGACAACGCTGTACAGGAAGATAGAGGAATATAAGATCTGAGTTGTATTTCGGGGTATGTAGCGATGGGCTTTTCGGAAAACATTGCTATCTTTGTGTTGTTCAACTGAAAGAGATAAGAGATTATAATTACGAATAGGAGGAAAGCTAATGAAACGACCTGATATTGTCCGTCGTATTGCAGAAGTGATACATCATATTGCTCCCGATGCGAAGACCATTCTTTATGGTTCCGAGGCCCGTGGTGATGCTCGTCACGACTCAGACATCGATCTGCTTATCTTGCTTGATGAAGAACAACTGGCTCCTGAACGTGAACTGGAAATAGCTCGTTATTTGTATGAGGTAGAAGTGGAGACAGGTGTCATTATCAGTCCTATGGTGATGTTATGTCATGTATGGGAAAGATTTACCACGCCGTTTAGCATTAATGTAATGAAGGAAGGGGTAGTGCTATGAAGGAGAAACATTGATGCGATGGAAAGGTTGATACATGAAGAGTGTCCCGATTAAATACATTCTCATTTCTCTTTAATACTCATCATCTCGCCCTATTTTGATAAATACCCTTTCATTTTGAAAGGGTATTTCTGTTTTATACTTTTCTGTTTGTAACCCTCACAATCTTGGATATTAGACTGTTATGCACTATCCTGCATGTCTGGCACGCAATTGGCATACCTTAGCACGATGAAATAATAGTATCAATTTTAAAAAGGTAAAAGACATGGGAATAACGATTTCATTTATTTTCTGCCTGTTGAGCGGGTTGCTCGCTTTCGGGCTGTTCTGGAAATGTGTGGATTGGTTTGAAAAGATTTAAGAAGGAGAGAGAATTATGTACACAACATTATTTGTATTAGGTATTGCGGTTTTCGGGTATTTGATGTATGTACTCGTAAAACCGGAGAAGTTTTAGTCAATTGGCAATTAAGGTATCATTCTATTAATGAATTAGAGAAATGAACACAGAAATTTTAGGTGTAGTCCTGCAAATTGTCCTGATGGTGGTGCTGGCTTACCCACTGGGAAAATATATTGCAAAGGTCTATAAAGGACAAAAAACATGGTCGGACTTCATGAAGCCGATTGAGAGACTTATTTTTAAAGTGTGTGGCATCAACTCCGCTGAGGAAATGAACTGGAAACAGTTCCTGAAAGCACTTCTGATATTAAACGCTTTCTGGTTTGTGTGGGGCATGGTGCTGTTGGTCAGCCAAGGCTGGCTACCGCTGAACCCGGACGGCAATGGCCCGCAGACGCCGGATCAGGCATTCAACACCTGCATCAGTTTTATGGTGAACTGTAACTTGCAGCACTATTCCGGTGAGAGCGGGCTGACTTACTTCACGCAGTTATTTGTCATCATGCTTTTCCAGTTTATTACGGCTGCAACGGGTATGGCGGCTATGGCAGGTATCATGAAGTCCATCTCCGTGAAGACGACTAAGACGATAGGTAACTTCTGGAACTTCTTGGTGCTGAGTTGCACCCGTATCCTGTTACCGCTTTCGCTGATTGTGGGTTTCATCCTTATTATAGAAGGTACCCCGATGGGCTTTGACGAAAAGATGGAAGTGACCACGCTCGAAGGGCAGGAACAGATGGTTTCACAAGGTCCTGCGGCTGCCATCGTGCCCATCAAGCAATTGGGTACTAATGGCGGCGGTTATTTCGGTGTGAACTCATCGCATCCGTTGGAGAACCCGTCGTACCTGACGAATATGGCAGAGTGCTGGTCTATCCTCATTATCCCGATGGCAATGGTCTTCGCACTCGGTTTCTACTCCAAACGCAAGAAGCTGGCTTATAGCATCTTCGGTATGATGCTCTTTGCTTATCTGACGGGCGTGGGCATCAATGTATATCAGGAGATGAACGGCAACCCGCGCATCGACGACATGGGTATTGCGCAGACAGGCGGAGCGATGGAAGGTAAGGAAGTGCGCCTCGGTTCCGGTGCCACGGCTCTGTGGAGCATTACGACCACGGTGACTTCTAACGGTTCGGTAAACGGTATGCACGACTCTACCATGCCCCTCAGCGGACTGATGGAGATGCTGAACATGCAGATTAACACCTGGTTCGGCGGTGTCGGTGTGGGATGGATGAACTATTATACCTTCATCATCATCGCAGTGTTCATCAGCGGACTGATAGTGGGGCGTACACCGGAATTCCTCGGTAAGAAGGTGGAGGCACGGGAAATGAAGATCGCTACCATTGTGGCGCTGCTCCATCCGTTTGTGATTCTGGTGGGCACGGCACTGTCCAGTTATCTCTTTGCCCATCATCCCGATTTTGTGGCAAGTGAGGGAGGTTGGCTGAATAACCCCGGTTTCCACGGTTTGAGCGAGCAACTGTATGAATTTACGTCGTGCGCGGCAAATAACGGTTCCGGCTTCGAGGGACTGGGTGATAATACGTATTTCTGGAATTACTCATGCGGTTGGGTACTTATTCTGAGCCGTTTCATTCCTATCATAGGACAGGTGGCGATTGCCGGTTTGCTGGCGCAGAAGAAGTTTATTCCGGAGAGTGCCGGCACGCTGAAAACGGATACATTGACGTTTGGTGTGATGACTTTTGCGGTTATCTTCATTGTGGCTGCACTGTCATTCTTCCCGGTACATGCGTTGAGTACGATTGCTGAACATTTTAGTTTGTAAGTAGAAGAAAAAGAAGATTATGAAAGATAAGAAATCAGCTTCTCTGTTTCAGAAGGAGCAAGTAGTGGAAAGCTTGAAGCAATCATTCGTGAAGCTGAACCCGCGAATGATGATAAAGAACCCGATAATGTTCACGGTGGAACTTGTGACACTGGTGATGCTGGTGGTGTGCCTCCTCTCGCTGGGCACCCCGGAATACGGAACATTCGGATATAACTTCCTCGTGTTCGTCATCCTGTTCGTCACCCTGCTGTTTGCCAACTTTGCCGAGGCCATTGCCGAAGCACGCGGCAAGGCACAGGCCGACAGCTTGCGCAAGACGCGTGAGGAGACTCCCGCCAAGATATTGATTGACGGTAAAGTGCGTACCATCAGTAGCTCACGGTTGAAGAAGGGAGATTACTTTATTTGTGAAGCCGGAGACACCATTCCCGCCGACGGCGAGATTGTAGAAGGTCTGGCATCTATCGACGAGAGTGCCATTACGGGAGAGTCCGCCCCGGTGATTCGTGAGGCGGGTGGCGATAAGAGCTCCGTAACGGGCGGCACGAAGGTGTTGTCTGACAAGATAAAGGTACTGGTGACCCAGCAACCGGGCGAGAGCTTCCTCGACAAGATGATTGCGCTGGTGGAAGGTGCCACCCGCAAGAAGACACCGAATGAGATTGCACTCACCATCCTCCTGGCAGGTTTCACACTGGTATTCGTGATTGTCTGCGTGACGCTGATTCCGATGGCTGACTATACGAACATCGACCATCCGGGAACGTACATATCCATCGCAGCCATCCTCTCCCTGTTTGTCTGCCTGATACCGACCACTATCGGCGGTTTGCTTTCCGCCATCGGCATTGCAGGTATGGACCGTGCGCTCCGTGCTAATGTAATCACTAAATCGGGTAAGGCTGTGGAGACTGCCGGAGACATCGACACGCTGTTGCTGGACAAGACGGGCACCATCACTATCGGTAATCGCAAGGCAACAAAGTTCTATGCCGCTCCCGGAGTGAACGAACCCGATTTCGTGGAAGCCTGCCTGCTCTCCTCCCTTTCTGATGAAACACCGGAAGGCAAGTCCATCATCGAACTGGGACGTGAAATGGGGCGCCGTATGCGCGATTTGAGCGTCACGGGTGCCCGCATGATTAAGTTTACTGCCGAGACTAAATGTTCCGGTGTGGACTTGCCGGATGGCACCGAGATACGTAAAGGCGCTTTCGACGCTATCCGCAAGATTGTGGAGAGTGCCGGAAACCGTTTCCCGAAAGAGATAGAAGATGCGATAGCTGCAATCTCAAGCAATGGCGGTACTCCGCTGGTGGTGTGTGTGGGCCGGAAGGTGGTCGGCGTTATAGAGTTGCAGGATATCATCAAACCGGGTATTCAGGAACGTTTCGAGCGTCTGCGCAAGATGGGTGTGAAGACGGTGATGGTGACCGGTGACAACCCGCTGACGGCAAAGTATATTGCCGAAAAAGCCGGTGTGGACGACTTCATAGCCGAGGCCAAACCGGAGGACAAGATGGAGTACATCAAGAAGGAACAGCAATCCGGTAAGCTGGTGGCAATGATGGGTGACGGTACGAATGATGCTCCGGCACTGGCGCAGGCCAACGTGGGCGTTGCCATGAACAGCGGTACGCAGGCCGCCAAGGAAGCCGGTAACATGGTGGACCTGGACAATGACCCGACCAAGTTGATTGAGATTGTGGAAATCGGCAAGCAACTGTTGATGACGCGCGGCACGCTGACCACTTTCTCTATTGCAAATGATGTGGCGAAGTACTTTGCCATTATCCCCGCCTTGTTCATGGTTGCCATACCGCAGTTGGCACCGCTGAATGTGATGGGATTGCACAGTCCGGAAACGGCTATACTTTCGGCGATCATCTTTAATGCAATCATTATTCCTATCCTGATTCCGTTGGCGCTGCGTGGTGTGCAATACAAGCCGATAGGTGCCAGTGCATTGCTTCGCCGCAACCTGCTCATCTATGGTTTGGGTGGTGTCATTGTTCCGTTCGTCGGTATCAAATTGATAGATATGATTGTCAGTCTATTCTTTTAGGGGCGAGGCGCCCCGGCCGGGTTTCCTTGCGGAAGGAGGCCTGATAATAACAAAACTAATAAATAAAAAGAAAATGAAAACTCTATTGAAATCCCTCAAAATAACACTTGCTTTTTGCGTGTTCTTTTCAGTGTTCTATATACTTGTCCTGTGGATATTCGCCCAGGTAGCAGGACCGAATGGCGGTAATGCGGAAGTCGCTACCCTGAACGGTAAAGTGGTGGGTGCTGCCAATGTGGGGCAGATGTTTACAAAGGATATTTATTTCTGGGGACGTCCCTCGTCTGCCGGAGACGGTTACGATGCTTCCAGTTCGTCAGGCAGCAACAAAGGTCCTACGAATGAGGAATATCTGGCGGAAGTGGAAGCCCGCATCGACACGTTCCTGGTGCACCATCCGTATTTGCAGCGCAAGGATGTTCCGGCTGAAATGGTGACGGCCAGTGCCTCTGGACTGGATCCGGACATCACTCCTGCATGTGCTTATGTGCAGGTGAAGCGTGTGACTCAGGCTCGTGGCATGGATGAGGCGAAAGTCAAAAGTATGGTGGACGAGGCAGTACAGAAACCGTTGCTCGGGCTTTTCGGGACGGCGAAAGTGAATGTACTGAAGCTGAATATTGCACTCGAAGAGGCTGGCAAGCTTACGTCTTCCGAAACAATGGATAAATAATTTCACAAAGTAACAAATCATTAATAATCAGAACATAACTTTAGGTTGGTAGAAGAGAGGCAGACAGGCTCCGTTCATATTTTGCCATGGTGATGTCTAAAAACAGGGTGGACGGAGACACGCCTCTCTCTTTTGTAAATTGAATGAATTATGAAACAAATAAAAAGAACATTTTTAGTAGCGGCAGCCATTGTTGCTGCATGTTTTTTCGGGACAAACGATGTGAAGGCACAGGAATTTACCGTGCAGGGTGATTTAGTAAGCTCTTACGTCTGGCGCGGCGTATATCAGACGGGAGCCAGCTTCCAACCTACACTGGGTTTCGGCATTGGCGGATTCTCTCTGACTGCGTGGGGTTCCACAGACTTCGACGGTTATAAATCTACCGAAGGCCAGGCAAACAAGGAGATAGACCTGACGGCAGCTTACGCATTCGGCGAGTCCGGTCTGTCACTGTCTGTGGCAAGCCTTTGGTGGGCGGGACAGGGTGCCCGGCAGTATTTCAACTTCAAAAGTCATGAGACGGCACATTTCTTTGAAGCTGGTCTGGCCTATACGTTGCCTTGCGAGAAGTTTACCCTGTCCATAGCTTGGTATACCATGTTTGCCGGTGCCGATAAGAATGAGGAAGGCGCGCAAAACTATTCTTCCTATTGTGAACTGAACTATCCGTTCAGCGTGAAGTCGGTAGGTTTGAATGCAACCGTAGGATTCGTTCCTTATGAAACTTATACGGTAGGATATGGAAACTCCGGTTTTGCCTTTACCAATGTAGCATTGAAAGCTACTACGGCTATCAGGATAACAGACTCGTTTTCATTGCCTATATTTGCACAGGCTATCTGGAATCCTTGTTTGGAAGATACCCACTTAGTCTTTGGCATAACCTTAAAGCCTTAATGTAAGTGACAGAGGTATCTTGTCTCTATGACTTAGTATAGAATCATTGGCATTGATTCTACCCATCATCCGTATTGATGATATGCCAACTCACTTACTAATCCCAGCTAACCCATAATGATAACTACTTAAAGGTATGGACAGAGAACAAAACGTGCAACACTTCCTCGACCTGATAAAGAAATCCCGTCGTGGCAAGTTCAAGATTTACATCGGCATGATAGCCGGTGTGGGCAAGTCTTACCGGATGCTCCAGGAAGCCCACGACTTGCTGGACAACGGCGTAGACGTGCAAATCGGCTACATCGAAACCCACGGACGTGCCGGGACGGAAGCTCTCCTTGCAGGCCTGCCCGTCATCCCCCGCCGCCGGATATTCTACAAAAGCAAGGAACTGGAAGAAATGGATTTGGAGGGTATCATCCGCATCCATCCCGAAATAGTCATCGTGGACGAACTGGCGCATACCAACGTAGAAGGCAGTCGTAACGAAAAGCGTTGGCAGGACGTGATGGACCTTTTGGACGAAGGCATCAACGTGATTTCCGCCGTCAACATCCAGCACATCGAGAGCGTGAACGAAGAAGTGCAAGGCATCTCCGGCATCGAAGTCAAAGAGCGCATCCCCGACAGTGTCCTTCAGGAAGCGGACGAGGTGGTGAACATCGACCTGACTGCCGAAGAACTGATAACCCGTCTGAAAGCCGGCAAGATTTATCGCCCGGAGAAGGTACAGACGGCACTGGCCAACTTCTTCCGGACCGAGAACATCCTCCAACTCCGTGAACTGGCCTTGAAGGAAGTAGCCCTGCGAGTGGAGAAGAAGGTGGAGAACGAAGTCGTCATTTCGAGCGTAGGTGTCCGGCACGAGAAGTTTCTGGCATGCATCAGCAGTCATGAGAAGACGCCACGGCGCATCATCCGTAAGGCGGCACGGCTGGCTACCCGCTACAATACTTCTTTCATTGCCCTGTATGTGCAGACGCCCCGCGAGAGTGCCGACCGCATCGACCTGGCAAGCCAACGTTATCTGCTGAACCACTTCAAACTGGTCACTGAGTTGGATGGTGAAGTCCTCCAGGTACAATCGAAAGATATATTGGATGCCATTATCCGTACTTGTAAGGAGAGACAGATTACTTCTGTTTGCATGGGCAGTCCTGCCTTTAGCTTTCCGCAATCTTTGTTCATGGTGTTGAAATACAGAAAATTTGTGAGCGAATTGGCGCAAGCAAACATAGATTTGATTATACTTGCATAAAATTTAATTCTTAGGAGCGTTATGAATATTCGTACTAAATTAATACTCAGCGTGGGCATCCTCTCCGGCATGATTATTCTGCTGGTTGCTCTCTCAGTCGTCAACCTCCAGATATTGACGGCTACCGAACCGGACAGTCCCGCCGCCATGCCGGGTTTGCAGCGTGCTCTGTTGTGGATTTCCGTTACCGGAGGTGTCTGTATTCTTGCCAGCATCGTGCTGCTTGTCTGGTTACCCCGTTCCATTAGTAAGCCTATTCAGGAACTGACGCACGGCATCTTCGAAATAGCCAATCACAATTACGAGAAACGCCTCGACATGAGCGGGCACGAAGAGTTCAGCGCAGTGGCCGACAGCTTCAACCGCATGGCGGAACGGCTGACGGAATACCGTGCCAGCACACTGAACGATATTCTTGCTGCCAAGAAGTTTCTGGAAGCCATTGTGAATAGTATTCACGATCCTATCATCGGCCTGAACCGGGAGCATGAAATACTTTTCATCAACAAAGAGGCGCTCACCGTGCTGAATTTGAAGCGGGAAGAGGTTATCCGTCATTCTGCCGAAGAACTCTCGCTGAAGAACGACCTGCTCCGCCGTCTGGTGCGCGAACTCATTACTCCCAGTGAAAAGAAGGAACCGCTGAAAATCTATGCGGACAACAAGGAGAGTTATTTTCAGGCGTCCTATATCACGATTATGAACACGGAAACCGATCCGGACGAACCGCAAAACCTGGGTGACGTCATCCTGTTGAAGAATATCACCGAGTTCAAGGAGCTGGACTCTGCCAAGACCACCTTCATCTCCACCATCTCCCATGAACTGAAAACGCCTATTTCTGCCATTCTTATGAGTCTGCAATTGCTGGAAGACAAACGGGTAGGAGCTTTGAACGACGAGCAGGAACAACTATCGAAAAGTATTAAAGAGAATGCCGACCGTCTGTTGGGTATCACCGGTGAGCTTCTGAATATGACACAAGTGGAAGCCGGCAAGCTCCAGATGATGCCGAAGATAACGAAGCCTATCGAGCTTATTGAGTATGCCATTAAGGCCAATCAGGTGCAGGCTGATAAATTTGGTATTCAGATAGAAGTGGAATATCCCGACGAGAAGATGCCGAAACTGTTTGTGGATAGTGAAAAGATAGCTTGGGTACTGACGAATCTTCTGAGCAACGCCATCCGCTACTCCAAAGAAAATGGGCGTGTGGTGATTGGTGCCAAGCATGAAGACGGAACTATTGAGATGTACGTGCAGGACTTTGGCAAGGGCATCGACCCGCGTTATCATCAAAGTATTTTCGACCGCTATTTCCGTGTGCCGGGTACGAAGGTGCAAGGCAGTGGCCTGGGCTTGTCCATCTCAAAGGACTTTGTGGAGGCTCATGGCGGCACGCTGACGGTGGAAAGTGAATTGGGGAAGGGAAGCAGGTTTGTTATCAGATTGAAAGCGTAGGGGAGTGATAGAATGATAAAGTGGTAAGGTGAAAAGTGATAAGCACTCTATCACCTTACCACTCTATTACTTCTTCACCTCATCCCACTTTGGCGGGTTTCCCCCTATCAGATGTCTTACAAAGAAATCATACCGCTTATGTTCCCCGAAATCTTCTCCCATCGTATGATGTGCGCCGGGGATAACTACCAGTTCAAAATCCTTGTTCGCCTTAATCAAAGCATTTACTACCTGCATGGTTGAGGCTGGGTCTACATTGTCGTCCAGTTCACCGACCACCAGCATCAGGGGGCGGCTCAGTAAATGGGCGTTTTCTACATTCGAACCTTCTTTGTATTGATCTCCTATGGGATACCCCAGCCAAAGCTCATTCCACCAAATTTTATCCATGCGGTTATCGTGGCAGCCACAAGCGGAGTAGGCGGCTTTATAAAAGTCGGGATATAGCAATACAGCATTTGTTGACTCCTGTCCGCCGGCGGAACAGCCATAGATGCCGACACGGTCGATGTCCATATACGGATACTTCTCTCCGGCAGCTTTAATCCAGGCTATATGGTCGGGTAGTCCTGCATCTTTCAGATTCTTATAACATACATTTTCAAATTCGCGTGAACGGAAAGAAGTTCCCATTCCATCCACCATAACAACGATAAAGCCGAGTTCGGAAAGGGAAGTCATGTACCAGTTGTACGGAATGAAAGTCTTGGGTACATACTGGTCGCCGGGACCTTGGTAAATGTACTCGATAACCGGATACTTCTTGTTCGGGTCGAAGTTAGTGGGACGGATAATCAGTCCCCACATATCCGTTTTGCCGTCACGCCCTTTGGCGGTAAACACTTCCGGTGCTTTCCAGCCTTCGGCTATCAGGCGGCTGATGTCGGCAGTCTCCAATGGCATTACTACTTTGCCATCTTTGGCGCTGCGCAGCACGGCTACAGGAGCTTTGTCTACCATAGAGTAAACGTCTACCAGATAATTCATATCTCCCGAGAACCAGGCACGGTGCATTCCTTCTTCCGGAGTAAGGCAAACCAAGTCTTTCCCGTCGAAGCCGATGCGGTAATAGCGGATGAGATAAGGGTCTTCACCGGGTTGCACACCATTTGCGGAGAAGTAAATCTGCCGACTGTCTTCATCCACACGAAGCACTTCGCGCACATACCATTCGCCTTTGGTGATTTGGTGGACGGGCTGCGCAGTGGTGCGGTCGTACATGTAGAGATGGTTCCAGTTGTCGCGTTCGCTCATCCAGATGATATGCTTGTTGTCCCTCAGGTCATGGCGGAAATGGCGGGTGTAGTTTACGTATTTATCACTGCTTTCCTCTATCAGTGGACGTACCTTGCCGGTTTCTACCGAAAGTTCCAGTACCCTGTACACCTGATGCCCGCGCTGATTGTACTCGAAGGTTACGGCACGGCTGTCCGGGTTCCATTCGGGGCCGTATATCTCATATTGTTGGGCAAACAAATCAGTGGAAGGGATAATACTGCGTCCTGTCTCCACTTCGTAGATGCAAGGCACCTTAAATGGGAGTTCATCTCCCGGTTTGGCATACTCCTGTTTGTGGAGCTTAGGTTGCAGTTGGTCCGTTGGAGAAGACTCCACGTAATATACATAACGCTTCTCAACCGGACGTATCTTGCAGGAAGCCACTTTCTTGCTGTCCGGTGACCAGCGGATATAGGCTGAATAATAATTGCTCAGTGTGCCGTCTATACTCAACTGTCTTTCTTTCCCTGTGGCAACCTCTTTCACGTATACATTATGATTCTTGATGAATGCCGTGTACTTACCGTCAGGTGAAGGAATAGGATTGGCAGTCTTCTCATCATCCCGTTCCATCCAGTGTTTCTGCTTTTGGGGAGCGGGGAGGCTGCCTTCGTTTGCCAACTGGTTTTTCCGGGTGGCATACATCCATCGCTGGTTATTGAAAACAAAGCGGAGTGTGTCCAGACTCTTGTTTACATGCAGTCGCTCCAGATTGATGGCGGAAGATTTCACTTCTTTGCCGGATGCTTTGGTAAGTGCGTCAGCCAGGCGGCTATGGTCGAACAACTCTTTTCTCCCTTTTTTGTCTGCATTCACCGATACATACATACGTCCTTCCGGTGTATTGCGCACATACCAGAACTGATGTGTACCTTCTATCCACGCTGGTGTGACATTGGAGTAGAATACCTTGTTTGCGCTGAACTTCTCTCTCAATGAATAGGCACGGTTGTAATCCTCTACCGTACCTTGGGCAATAGCCATGCCCCCGCAAAGGAGCATGGCTACTGACAAACCTAATCTAACCATTTTCATATACCTAATCTTTACTTAACTTCCCATTCAAATAAGCCTGATGAATATTTATCCGGCTGTCTGATTTCCAGTTTGACGGCTTTTGTTTTTACCGGGTCAAAGTTAACTACATTTCCCGTACCTTTTTCAACTCCGTATTTGTCGGCACCGGTGACGGGTTGCCATTCGCCTTGTGCATCTTTATAATAAATCTTCCAGCTCTTCGGTACGCGGCAACCACCCCAGGGAGCATCGTCAAACCAATATACGGTAGCACTGCTGACGGTTGCTTCTACCGGGAATTCGTATGAAATCCATTCGGTGCTTCCCTGTTTCGGCCACCAGTGATAGTAAGGCATGGAGCGGTCGTTCTCATCTTTCGGCACCAGGCGGTCGTTGATGGCAGAGATAGATTTTACTTTGTGTGAAGCATCAATCTTGCTTTCCGAAGCCAGCGTGGCGGGCATGGTGGGGCGGGATGCGCTTAATTCCTGCGGTAACCATACGAGCATGGCTCCCGAACCACGGTGTGCCCATGCATAATAAGGAATCAGGGTCAAATTCACGTCAGTGGTAGTCAGACGCCCCTGATCATCGTATCCAAGAATCTGCGCCCCTGTCTTCAGTTGGTTGATGCCATACAGTAAATCGGGCTTTTCCACTACTTCAAACTTCGGGTTGCGGTTCATGAATACACTGAAAATATCGAAGTTGTTATCCGGCCATTCAGCGCAATACACGATCGGGCCGCGTTCCACGGCAATGCGTCCACGGTCGGCTTCCACTTTATTGTTGGCTTTCACGGTGCGTGGTTCCATGTTGAAGTGTATTTCTACTTTGTCACCCTTCTTCCAACGGCGGTCGATGCAGAAGTAGCCGTCTTTCAGTTCGCTTTGTGCGGGTTCTCCGTTCACGGCTACCGTATATTTCAGACGCTTGCCGTCGCTGTAGGTGTAAAGGTCGCTCGGAACTACCTGACCCCGTACCCATCCCGGGATGCGTACTTTCATAGTGAACTGCCCGGCATTGTTCTTCTTAATACCGATGGCGATGTCTCCGTTCCAGGGATACTTCGTTGTTTGTTCGATAGAGACAGCCTTACCGCCTACTTTCAGGTCCGAAGTGTTGGACATGAAGAGGTTAACATAGACATCTTTGTCCTTCACCGCATAGATATATCCCGGCAATGACGGAATGAAACGGCAGATATTAGAGGGGCAGCAAGCGCAGCCGAACCAGGGTTGGCGTTGATGTTGTCCCATGCTCTCCAACGGATTCGGGTAGAAGAAACCGCCGCCGTCCAGTGATACGCCCGAAATCAAACCGTTATATAAGGTACGTTCCAATACATCATAATACTTTGATTCGCCGTGGAGCAAGAACAGACGGTAGTTGACATATACATTGCCGATAGCTGCGCAAGTCTCGCAATAGGCTGACATATTGGGCAACTCGTAGTTTTTACCGAAAGCCTCTCCGGCAGCGGTAGCTCCGATACCGCCGGTGATGTAATACTTCTTACCGACGATATTGTCCCAGATGCGGTCGATGGCATGAATGTAGGCGGTATCTCCGGTGAGAGCTGCCACGTCGGCCATTCCTGCGTACATATAAGCGGCGCGAACGGCATGTCCCACGGCTTCATCCTGCTGGACAACGGGTTTGTGTGCCTGACTGTATTCGTCCGTGCGGCTGGTGTAACCGCGCTGGTCGAGGAAGAATTTAGCCTGGTCGAGGTATTTCTTGTCTCCGGTGACCAGATAAAGTTTGGCAAGTGCCATTTCGGCAATCTGATGTCCGGGAACACGGATTTGCTGCCCTTCGCCTGTACCTATCTCACGACATACGCAATCGGCGTACTTGATGGCGATGTTGAGGAAGTTTTTCTTTCCGGTTGCCTGATAGTGGGCGATGGCGCCTTCCACCATGTGTCCCAGATTATAGAACTCGTGACTCAGGTCTTCTACTTTTTCCCAGCGCTTGCTTCCCGCCCATTCGTGCGGATGCTTCGGGTTCATGGTGCGGCTGGTGTAGAGGTAGCCGTCGGGTTCCTGTGCGGCGGCCACAAACACCAGTACACTGTCGATGTACTTAGCCAGTTTCTTGTCCGGATAAGTCTGCAACAGGTAGCTGGCGCCTTCAATGGTTTTATAGACGTCCGTATCATCAAAGGCCAGTCCGCCGACTTTTATCGTATCGCTGGGATGCGCTGCGTTGACGAAGTTCTGATATCTTCCTGTTTCCTCGCATTTGCTGAAAGCAAGAGGAATGGTTACTTCACGGCTTGCGTTGAGGCGTTGCCCCCAAAAGGAGTCGGTTACTTTTACCGAAGTGAAGGGCACAGGGTCAATGGGGTAGCCGTGCGACTGATTTTTCACTTGTGCCTGACCGCCTATTGCAGTGGCAAGCATCAGAGTGCTTACTAAAAGTTTCTTCATGGTTATCATTCTATTTATGGTGTTATTTTTTCATCGGAATATATTCGTCCCAGAGTTTCAGTGAATGCAGGTAGCCCGTGAACGGCCAGTTGCGTTCTGCATTCTGCCCCAAAGTTACGTATTGTGACGGTTTTATCAGCAATTGGATATCTTTTTCGCTGATTAGTTGTCCATTTATATATACCTGCTCCATCCGGCCGTCAAAGCAGATATAGACATGTTGCCATTTGCTTTCCAGCGTTTTCATATCTTTATAACCGGCATCCTCATACCAACCGTAGTGGTTGATAACTCCGCAACGCGGTTCTGTACCGTTTACCAGCATAATCTTTTCCAGTTCGTCGTGCGATGTCGTGAAATCGGCCACACATTCGTTTTCTGCGATGGAGTCGTTCAATATCCAAGCTTCCAATGTATAGGGAGCATTGTCCAGCAAGGTTGCAGGGAGTGAGAAACTGGAACGGAATACCTGATGCCCTTCAAAATGGAAGCTCTTCTTGCTTTGCACTTCTCGGATGACAGAAGGCGCGTGTTGAGCTTCGAAGTATCCGTCTACTCCATGATTGGAGAAGTAGTGCACGGTGTCTCCGGCTGCAAAGTCATCGGCAGTGATACTCACTACCAGGCCGCGCTTTTGCTGGTCGGCTGCCGGCAGACGAACAATATCCGTGGTGGCATCGTAGGCTTGTTCGGCAGGTTCTTGTTTCCAGTTATAATAGCGGAGGTTAGTGATGATTAAAGGTTCAGCTCCGCTTTGAAGCGAAATCACACCCGATGAGAGGGCGGACTCCGCTTCGTAGCTTTGCCACCTACCTAATCTATAAACTAACGCGCTAATTGTATGTTCTTTGGAAGGAGAAATCAGCGGATGACGGAATTCCAGCGTAGTGCCCGGTTCAAGTATCAGGGCGTCACGTCCGGCCATACGTCCGGTGCGGGCTGCGCCTTCTTTGAGAGTGAAAGCTCCTCCCAACATCCCTTCGTTGTTTTGCCATTCGCGACCATTCCAGTCGGCGGCAGTCAGTCCGAGCCATTGCTGCGGGGTGGAGGCTTCGATGCCGGAGAATACTTTGATGTTCCAGATGGCACCGCCGAAACCATTCTTTTGCCCACCGGTATAGGTGAGGCGGACGTAGCGGGCTTTGGCTTTTCCGAAGTCCACCATCGGACTGCCTGCCAGATGGTTGTTCCGTTTATCGGCAAAGATATTCCAGCGTTTTCCATCGGTGGAAGTTTCAATCAGATATTGATAGAACTGTGTGCCGTATTCAAATTGTGTCCAGATGGTTTGTATCGGTTGGCTACGTCCCAGGTCTATTTCAATCCATTCCTGTCCCATGCCGCGCGGACGCCACAAGGTGCCGTTGTTATCATCTACGGCATATTCGGGACGGAAATTGTCATCATAAGAGGAAGAGGCACGCACGCTTTTTCCAAAGGCGAGGTTGGTTGATTTAACAACGGAAGGAGCCAGTGCGCCTACGCCGTCATGAGTGGGGATGATTTTCTGAATCGTCCCGTCTGCATTGAATGTCATGCGGTCGATACAAAGCTGGCGGTGGAAGCCACGGTTGGAGTGCGGATTGTCGTGACGGTGGTAAACGATATAGTAGTTGTCGCCCTCCTGCAAGATGCTGTGGTGTCCGGGGCCGTGAATGGTGCCGTTGGCATTGGTTTCGAGGATGCAACCGCCATATTTATAAGGACCTAAAGGCTGGTCCGCAGTGGCATATTGCACACGGTAGGTATGGTCGTGGCAGGAACCGGAAGAATACATGAAGTAGTAAGTTCCATTCCGCTTGATGACAAAGGGAGCTTCGAAGAAATCCGTTGCTTCGGTATTGGGGATGAGGCGGGTTTCGGTGAAACTTTTCAAGTCGGGTGCCAGTTTTCCGGCACCGCAACCGAAGCCTTTGTAAATCCCCCAGGTGCCCCAGTACATGTATACCGAACCGTCGTCATCTACAAAAGTCTGTCCGTCCAGTGTGATGGCATTTGTTACAAAACGGTCCGGAATGAGGACTGCTTCGCTTTCTCCCAGAATGTTCTTCCACGGACCGCGGGGAGTTTCACTGACTCCGCAATGGATGCTGCAGGGCTGGCAATAGAAATAGTAATACTTGCCATCGGTGTGCTGCATCACGTCGGGAGCCCATATCCAGTGGCTGTCGGGCCAGTTCATGGGCATCAGGGTCCAGTTTACGAAGTCTTTGCTCGTCCACACCTGGGCAGGGCCGAAGCCGGCACCACTACCATCGGTTGTGGCATACATATAATAAGTGTCACCGAACTTCTTTATAGTAGGGTCGGCAAAGTATCCGGGGATGACGGGATTACCTGCGCCCGGGGTATTGAAATCGGTCTGCGAGAAGGCAGTGACAACTCCTATTAAAAGAGAAGTGATTAAAAGGATGATTCTATTCATATTATTACTTTATTATCTGAAAAATTACTTGCACCGCTGCAGCAAACTTTGCTCCAGCGCTACGCTGGTCATTTATGTATTTCATTATTAATCGGTATCTCTATCTCATAAAAGTACTCTTTCAGTAACTTATACATATCCGGGTCGTATGCTTTCAGCTTCACACGACGGTTCATGGAATTGTGCACTCCATTGGCAGGCTCGGCATAGCGATTACAGTTAAAGAAAGACTGCACACATTCGGCAAAATATTCCTCTTTATTGCTTAAGGCATAAGTATTTGCCCATAATCCTTTTTCGCCTGCGTTTTTCCATAAAGCCTCCAGCCGGTCATTGAAATCAGGTTCTACACCAACTATCCCTACCATGTGTATCAGGTGTGCAAATTCATGAATCAGGATATTCTCACCCGTATACTTATCCTGTGGCAAAGCCAGCAGGTTCTCCTCTCCGCAACTGGCGGAGAACTCATCTTCCGGTGCACCTCCGAAACCTCGGGCACGCCAGTTCCAGTAAGCAATGCTGTCGGGAGAATTGCAGATATGGGCAAACTCCGGTAAGTCGCAAGTCGCTTCATCTTTCCCTATTACCATCACGTGGCAACCCATCTTCACCATATGTGTTTTCACGTCAGGACGTTTAGCCAGCATCAGACTGATAATATCACAGGCTTTCAGCAATGCCTCGTCGCTCACCCGTTCAGATGAAGTGACATATAAACCTTCCGTTTCAATGTATTTCTTATAGAAAGAAGGAATATTCTTTCCTTCGGGTATTGCTCTCACCGTTCCGCGTATCGGACAGGCTTCGAGCTTCATTGCAAATCCTCCTCCCGAAGCTAAATGCAATTTCATCCGGCTGTTTTTATCTATTGTGAGCGTTTCTGTGCGGTAATCTTCCGCCTGTTTGTTGGCGTTGATGCCGTCAGTGAATAATGTGGCGGTGTAACGGGCATCTGTTGGCAGGAAAGAGAAGTCTATTTCTACATCCCGTTCATCCCAGTTTGTCATTCCGCCGATGTACCAGTTGATGTCTTTCTTACGAACAGTCACAATGTATTCTCCTAATTTGCCTGCGGCGATAAAAGTAGAATCAGTTTCTACAGGAATGGAGGTGATGAAATCTACACATTCCTGTTCATTCAGATAATTTGTCGGTGCATCGCACAGCATGGTGAGGGGGGAATCATGCACGATATAGGCGGCCAGTTGATGACAACGGGTTCCCATGCTCATTGGCGTATAGTAAACGGCACGCCAGTCTGCTTTTGTGGCATTACGCATAGCTCCCGGAGTGTAGTCTACCGGACCTGCCATCATACGGATGTAGGGGAAAGTGACATCATAAAGCGGCATATTATTTTTAATGTCCGTCCATTTCACTTCTTCCATGCCAAACAGACTTTCGAAGTTGATGATGTTCGGATAAGTACGGTTGATGCCTGTCGGTTTATAGATGCCGTGGAGGTCGAGCGTCAGTTTATGCTTGGCGGTGGCTTTGGCAATGCGGTATACCATTTCAACGGCTGTCTGGTCGTCGCGGTCGAGGAAGTCGACTTTGAAACCTTTGATGCCCATGTCGGAGTACTTCTTGCAAGCAGCTTCCAATTGGTTGTCGAGTACGTTGAATACTGTCCAGAGTATGAGTTCCACTCCTTTTTTCTTTCCGTAAGCAATCAATTCCGGGAGGTTCAGTGTAGGAATGACGGTCAGCATATCACCGCTTTTGGGGTCGTACCAGCCTTCATCGAGCACAATAAACTCGATGCCGTTGCGGCTGGCGAAATCTATATAATATTTGTAGGTATCCATATTGATACCTGCCTTGAAGGGGACACCTTTCAGATTCCAGTCATTCCACCAGTCCCAAGCCACTTTCCCGGTTTTTATCCAGGAAGTGTCGCCTATGCGGTTGGGGGATGCCAGTGCATAAACCAGATTGTTGACGGGCATATCCGTATCTTTTTCCGTCACAGCCAGCACACGCCAGGGATAAGGACGGGCACCTTTGCTGCGGGCAATGAAATCGGTTGTCTCTGTCACATATTCCTGTCTGCGCCAGGGATAGAAATCTGTCTTGGTGGGGTAGGGAGCAAATACTCCTTTTAAACTATATTTTTCGCCTTGTGATTGTACAAACATACCCGGATAAGCTTCTAGGTCAGACTCCAATATCGTCAGCTTGGTTTTACCACAGTCTACGGTTACGGGCAAGAAAGCCAGTTTCGGCTGTGCTTTCGATAGTGGAGTAACGTCATAGACATTCTGGAAAGCCATTGCCATTGGCTTCTTATCGTTGGTTGTATAAGGAAGATAGGCTGTGCAATCCTGGTTGAAGTTAAATTCTGCCACTTCCTCTTTGATGATTACTTCTGTCTTTTGTGTTGTGTAAAAACGATAAGCCACTCCTTCATCATAGGCGCGGAAGGTAACGCCGAAATCACCTTTCAGCTTCAAGTTGAGTTCATTGCATGTGGCTATGAACTCTTTAAAGCGATAGAAAGGAGACTCTACATTATCCCTGATCTTTTTCCTTTTAATACCTGTCACCTGAGGATTGTTTCCTATTGTAGTTCCGTCTGCCAGAACTAATCCTATGTTAGAATGAGAGAGAATTGTATCGTTTTTGTGCATCACCTGATAAGACAGTTCGTTTCCGGCAGTAATCTCCACTTTCAACTTTCCATCGGGAGAGGAGAGTGCATATTTTTTTTCGGGGGATGCTCCGAGTGAATTATTTCCGAAGTATAAAAATAAGGAAATAACGACTAATTTGAGAGATGTGCAGTTTTTCATAATCGATTAGCTCTTTATTTGGTTCGTGTGCAAAGTAAACGAAAAAAGGATGAACGGAAGGACTGAATAATATAATGTAATAAAAGAATAGTCCAAGAATCACCCGTTTGTGGTATTCTTGGACTGTGTTTGGATTATCTTTTTAGTCTTTGGATTATTTTTGCATAGGAACGCAGTTGGAAATTGCAGTCCATAATCAGTTTCTCTAAGAGGAAACTCCTATGACATGGTCGTAATTTGCTTTTCTAATGTGTAAAGTGTACAAAGAAAATATTCATAAATGCTCGGATATGGTTCGGGTATTTCTGATCACCGCATTATTTGCAGCGAATAAAGAGACTATTTGTTTACTGTGTATAGATTTATTGCATAGAATCTCTGCAGGTATGAAAAAATAATCCAGACGGCTGAAACAATAGTCTAAATCTTTCTCCTGTGCTTTGTAAACCGATTATTTTTGCATTCATATAGACTTTCGTTTCATTCAGTTTAAGATAAATCCTTTTCCTTTGCCGTACACTTTTGGTAACGAACTAAAAATACATATATGATATTATGAAGAAACGAATCCAATTCCTTTTCGGTAGCATCGCCCTCCTGGGCATGAGTGCTTGCAGCGAACCCTACGTTCAGCCTGATGCTCCGATTAAAGAAGTCCCTTTTACACAAGTTCACCTGAACGATAACTTCTGGACTCCGCGTATTGAAACCAATCGTACAGTCTCCATACCTTCCGCATTTAAAGAATGTGAGAAGAACGGGCGCTTCGATAACTTTGCCATTGCCGGAGGATTAATGAAAGGCGAACACCGTGGTGATTTCTCTTTTGACGATACCGATCCTTATAAGATAATAGAAGGAGCTTCCTACTCGCTGGCTGTGAAGTATGACAAAGCACTGGATGCTTATCTGGATAGTGTCATCTCCCTTATCGCAGCCGCTCAGGAACCGGACGGCTACCTCACTACGTGCGTAACTAATAAATGCTACCGTCTTTCCGGCTGGTGGGGAACGCATCGTTGGGAAAAAATCAACAGTCACGAACTTTATAATAGCGGTCACTTGTACGAAGCTGCCGTTGCTCACTATCGCGCGACAGGTAAACGTTCTCTACTTGATGTAGCTATCAAAAACGCTGACCTTGTCTGTCAGGTATTTGGTCTGAGTGAAGGACAAAAGCATGTTCCTTCGGGGCACCCCATCGCTGAAATGGCGCTTGCTAAATTATATAAAGTGACAGGTGACGAGAAATATCTCAAAATGGCTAAATACTTCGTGGAGGAAACCGGATGCGGAACAGACGGTCATCGTCTCAGCGAATACAGTCAGGATCATAAACCCATTTTGCAGCAAGACGAAATCGTAGGCCATGCCGTGCGTGCCGGATACCTTTATTCGGGTGTTGCCGATGTGGCTGCCCTGACTCAGGACACAGCTTATTTCAACGCACTGAGTCGTATTTGGGAGAATATGGCAAGCAAGAAACTCTTTATTACCGGAGGTATAGGTTCCCGTCCGCAGGGGGAAGGCTTTGGACCTGACTATGAACTGAACAATCATACTGCTTATTGCGAAACTTGTGCAGCCATCGCCAATGTTTATTGGAATCACCGCATGTTTCTGGCTACGGGAAACGCCAAATATGCCGATGTGTTGGAACGTGCACTTTATAATGGTGTGATTTCGGGTGTTTCCCTTAGCGGTGACAAGTTCTTCTATGATAATCCGCTTGAATCTATGGGGCAGCACGAACGCCAGCATTGGTTTGGTTGCGCTTGTTGCCCGGGTAATGTAACCCGCTTCATGGCTTCCGTACCTTATTATATGTACGCCACTCAGGGCAATGATATTTATGTCAATCTTTATATCCAGAGTAAGGCTGACCTTAATACGGACAGCAATAATGTAGCTTTGGAACAGACTACTGAATATCCTTGGGAAGGAAAGGTTTCCATCTTAGTTACTCCCGAGAAAGAACAGGAATTTGCTTTACGTTTCCGTATCCCGGGTTGGGCGCAGGATGCTCCCGTGCCGACGGATCTTTACTCATTTACTGATAAGGCAGGTGCTTACAGCATCTCTGTTAACGGTAAGAAAGTAAATGCCAAACAATATGATGGCTACGCTACTATTTCACGTACCTGGAAAGCGGGTGATGTGGTAGATATTAGTCTTCCGATGGATGTGCGCCGTATTAAAGCCAATGATAATGTAGAAGATGACCGTGGTAAACTGGCTATCGAACGTGGTCCTATCATGTTCTGTCTGGAAGGTAAAGATCAGTCTGACAGCACTGTTTTCAACAAGTTTATTCCTGATGCCACTCCAATGGAAGCAGCTTATGACGCTAATCTGTTGAACGGTGTTGTAGTGCTGATCGGTAATGCGAAAGAAGTGAGTAAAGATGGTAGTGTGAAAGAGGTTCCTTTTAAAGCCATTCCTTATTCAACCTGGAATAATCGCGGTGCAGACCAGATGGCGGTTTGGATTCCCGAAGCTGCCGAATATGCCCGTCCTATTCCCGAGCCGACAATTGCCAGCAAGGCACGGACTCTGATGATACAGGCTCCTATTCAGAAAGATGCTCCTGAATCAGCCTCTGTAGAAAGCTGGGCATGGGGAGTGAACGACCAATGGGAACCGAAACGTTCATCGGATATTTCCAAGCCTTACCACTATTGGTGGTTGAGAAACGGAACACTGGAAACGCTGGCTTACCAATTCGATCAGCCTTATACCGTTTCAAACGTACAGGTTTATTGGCTGGATTTCGATCATTACGATGGGAACTTCCGCGTGCCGGAAAGCTGGAAACTCTACTATAAAGATGGTGAAAATTGGAAAGAAGTAGAGGCGTTGAATGAGTATGTGGTGAAGAAGGACTGCTATAATAGCCTTGATTTTAAACCGGTAAAAACGACAGGATTAAAAATTGCCGCTCAGTTGCAGAAAGGTGCTTCGGGAGGGGTGATCGAATGGAAAGTAAACTAATCCGTTTTAAGAAATTCGAATAATATAACTTGTAATTGAATATTAACCTTTTAAGTTAAGATGTAATATGAAGACACATGAAAATCGGGCCTTGTTCAGTAAAGCTGTTTTAAAGGCTGCAACCTGTCTTTTCCTTGCAGCAGGTGCCAGTGTGAGTCCGGCATTTGCGTTTCCGGAAATGGCAGAATCTATGGGAATTGAGGTTGTGCAGCAATCTGGCACCATAATAGGTAAAGTAGCCGATTCAAGCGGTGAAGCAATAATCGGCGCCAGTGTAGTAGTGAAAGGTACTACAAATGGAACGATAACCGATATTGATGGAAATTTCACTTTGGATGTTCCCGCAAAAGCAACTCTGGTGATTTCATACATAGGTTACACAACTGTTGAACTTCCGGTAGATGGAAAACAAGCGCTCAGCATTACTTTAAAAGAAGATACAGAGATGCTGGATGAGGTAGTGGTGGTAGGTTATGGTACCCAGAAAAAGGCAACCTTGACTGGTTCCATCTCGCAGGTAGGCGGGGATGAACTGAGAAAGTTAGCTGCCGTGAACCTCACAAATACTCTTGCAGGTAAGACAGCGGGTGTCATTGCCAATACACGTTCCGGTGAGCCGGGTGAAGATAATGCTGATATTCTGATTCGCGGTAAGGGAACTTTGGGAAGTACTGCCCCGCTGATTGTGGTAGACGGTATTGCCGACCGCTCGTTCAGCCGACTAAATCCTGAAGATATCGAGTCCATTTCCGTATTGAAGGATGCTTCCGCTGCTATCTATGGTGCACGTGCGGCTAATGGCGTTATCTTGGTCACCACCAAGCGCGGTGCCGAAGGTAAAGTGAAGGTGAACTATAGCGGCAATGTCTCTTTCTCTCAACCTACACGCATTCCCGAAATGTTGAGTTCTTATCAGTATGCCACTTATGTCAATGAATTCGATGCTGCACAAGGCAATACCTTGACTTATCCGGAAACTGCTATTTCCAAGATTCTGGATGGAAGTGATCCTATCAGCTTTCCCAATACCGATTGGTGGGGGACAGTGGCTAAGAATTGGGCTACCAATACCCAGCATAGCCTCTCCATTAGTGGTGGTAATGACAAACTGTCGTTCTACTCTTCGGCACAATACATGTATCAGGATGCCATTTACAAAAATACTCCACAGGACTACAATCAATATCAGTTCACTACCAATATTGATGCGCAGATTAATAAATCCATCAAGTTCAGCATGGATATCCTGGGGCGGCAGGAAGTGCGTAACCGAGGTATATACTCTACCGAAGACCTTTTCGGATACTTCCTCACCACCAATCCGATGTCAGCTCCTTACTTCCCGAACGGATTGTTAAGGATAGGATATGACGGTATCACTAACAATGCCCTCTTGATGGTGTCCGATACTCCGGGAACTAACAAAACGAATAATCATATCCTGAACCTGAAACCCAGAATCCGCATTGACCTGGATATAATAACTCCGGGATTGTATGCCGAAGGCTACGCTGCACTGGATTATGCGTTCAATGACGGCAAGAGTATAAATACACCTTATGATATCTATTCCTATAGTTCTGCTACCGATGAATATACCAATCATCGCGACGCCACAGGCGCCATCAGCGTAAATTCTTGGTCTAATAAGAGCAATACTGCAACGCTGAATGCCCGTATCGGCTACAATCGCACCTTTAAGGAAGCCCATCGGATAGATGCTTTCGTGTCCTACGAACAGAGTAAATATACGTATAGCGGCTTAAGCGGTTACCGCACCAACTATCTTTCTTCCGCATTGCCTGACTTAGACTTCGGCAGTAAGGTAGATGCGGATAAAGACAATGGTGGAAACTCCAATGAAACAGCACGTCAGAATTGGTTCGGACGTATCAATTATGGTTATAAGGATAAATATCTGGCTGAGTTTACTCTCCGTTATGATGGCTCTATGAACTTTGCACAGGGACATCGCTGGGGACTTTTTCCTTCCATCTCTGCAGGATGGGTTATCTCTCAGGAAGATTTCTTCGCTCCATTGCTGAATACTATCAGTTTTCTTAAGATTAAAGGTTCATGGGGCATGATGGGTAACGATAACATCACGGCTTATCAATATTTGTCTATGTACTCTTTTAATAGTAGTAAATCGTATGCTTTTGGTACAGACCCCAGCTATGTGCAAGGTATTTATGAAACGCGTACTGCCAATCCGTTGGTGACTTGGGAAAAGGCTAAAACTTGGAATATTGGTTTCTCTGCACAATTCCTGCATGGCAAGTTGGGTTTGGACATTGACTATTTCCAGTCACACCGTAATGATATTCTGATTACCCGCAACGCTTCCGTTCCCACTTATTCCGGGCTTTCGCTGCCAGCAGAGAATCTGGGTAAGGTAAAGAATCATGGTATTGAACTTGTTGCCAGTTATCGTGATAAGTCAGGTGACTTTGAATGGGGGGCTACCGGTAACCTCACTTATGCCAACAATGAAGTGGTTTATATGGACGAAGCTATCAAAACTCCTGAATGGCAACGCGCTACAGGTCATCCCATTGATGGTATCACCGTATATAAAGCTTTGGGTATCTATCAGACACAAGAACAGATTGACGCTACTCCGCATCTTCCGGGAACCAAACCGGGAGATCTGATTTATCAGGACACCAATGGCGATAAAAGCATCACTTGGGATGACGCTGTCCGGATAGACAAATCTACAACTCCGAAATGGATATTCGGTCTAACATTAAACGGTGCTTGGAAGGGGATCGATGTGAATGTATTCTTTCAAGGTCAGGCAGATGCTGAGCAACTGGTGATGCCTGCGATGAATATGCCAACAGACTTCTATGAAGGCCGTTGGATAGAAACCAATACTGCCGAACAGAATGCAAACGCAAAATGGCCGCGTGCTTTCATGAAGGCGGCCGCGGTAGATAACCGCAACTCCCTTTCATCCACCTGGTGGCTGCGTGACGCTTCGTTTGTACGCCTGAAATCAGCGGAGATAGGATATACTTTCCCGAAAATGATGATTAAAAAGCTCGGTCTTGAAAAGTTACGCATCTACGCCAATGGAAACAATCTCTTCACCATTGACAGCATGGGTATCTTTGACCCGGAAATGACTGCCGGTATTAAGGGATATCCTATTCAGCGTACATTGACTTTCGGAGCAAATGTTACATTCTAATTTATGAACCTTTAATGAAAAACGATATGAGAAGAAATATATTGAAAGGAGCCATTTGGGCTTTGCTGAGCATCAGTACTTTGTCATGCTCAGACTTCTTAGACCTGAATCCACACGATTCAATCAGTGATGCGGCAGTGTGGGAAAACATGGACTTGGCAGAAGCATTCCTGAACAATTGCTACACATACGTAGAAGGTGAAAATGAGAACGGTGTGCCTTTCTGTAGCTATACGGATGAGTTGTTTCATCGTACTGGTTACGCAACTGAGGTCTATACATTGGGCAATGTTTCATGCGATAATTACAATGTAGGTTTCTCGGACGCCAGAGGTGATACGTGGAATTTCTATTATAGTGCTATTAAGAAAGTTAACCAGTTACTTGAGAATATAGACAAAGTGCCCGTTAATGTAAGTAATGAAAGCCGGAAGACATATATCATCGGGCAGGCTTACTTCTTGCGTGCTTTCTTCTATCATCAACTTTACTCGCTCTACGGACGCGTGCCTTTGGTAGACTGCACTTTTGATATTGATTCCGACTGGGCGGAGATTCGTGCCGAGATGGATGATGTGGCGGATTTTATTGTAAAAGATTGTGAACTTGCTATTGAAAAGCTACCTTTACAATACGAAAGTAGTAATGACTTTGGACGTGCTACTCGTGGGGCGGCTATGGCTGTTAAGGCTCGTACATTGCTCTATAAGGCGAGCCCGTTGTTCGGAACACCTTCTACTGAGAAGTGGAAAGAGGCGGCTAAGGCAAGTAAGGATATCATAGACCTGAGTATATACAGTCTGCCGTCTGTAAATAGTAGCGAGGAGTATGCTGCTTTGTTTTACAATACGCAGAATCCAGAAATCATTTTCCAGAAACTGTATAACAATAAAGGTACTTACGGAAGTGCTCTGCACTACCTTTTTCAGTCACCTAATGGCCCTTACAATGGGTATAATGGTTGGGGTGTATGGTTACCCACTTATGACATCGTCAATGCTTTCCAAAAGGAAGATGGTAGTGAATACACTGTCGAGGGCTTGGCTTCCTACAACATCTCCTTACCGAGTGTAGATCCAGAAACCAATCAGATTATCTATAAGGATGCGACGATTGAAGCTACAAAAATCCAGCCGTGGAAAGGTCGTGAACTGCGTTTTTATGCCAATATTCTGTATGATGGAGCCATGTGGGGATATGGTGACGATAACCATGCTATCGCCATCTACGAACCAGGTGAGGAAGGTGTGCTTCCGGGGGAACAATCTCCCAGTTATACTGATGGAGAATACTGGAATGCTACTCAGACGGGTTACTATATGCGTAAATTTTTAGACCCGAACTATGACCAATATAGCGAAACCATTATGGATACCACTCCCTGGATATTCTTCCGCTTAGCTGAATTTTATTTGAATTATGCTGAATGCCAGATTGAACTTGGAAATAATGCTGAGGCTTTGAAGTATATCAATTACATTCGGAACCGCGCTCTCCTGCCCGATGCTCCGGGAGTGGATATTCGTGCTGAATATGAATACGAACGCAAGATAGAGTTAATGTTTGAAGGACAAAGATTCTTTGATCTCCGTCGTTGGAAAAGAATGGAAGAAACTTATACTAAAGATAACTGGCCTACCGGTTTAAAGATTTATAAATTGAAAGACGGGACGTTACTTTATCAACATAATATGACTCCATTGCAACAGCGCAAGTTCGTTGCTCCGCAAATGTATTGGATGCCTGTTCCGCGTTATGAGTTGAATAAGTGTCCGAATCTGGATGGAAAGCCTTACGAGGATTAACAGAAAGTATAAATAATGAATAGCATAAAGGGTGGGGCAGAAGCTTCCCCCTTTACTTAATTTAAGAACATAATGAGAAAATATATCTTACTATTGTCGGTCTTTTTATTAATAAATTGTAGCTCTGAAGCTCAGAATGCCCTGATCCCCTCCGGTAAATCCATCTATATCCCCAAAGACCTCCGGAATATGGATCTGCAAAACCCTGAAAGCAAATGGAGTTATCATCGTATGGCTTGTACGGAGAACTTTGTTATCTTCTGGGAGAAAGGGTTTGGGAATGATTTATCCAATCCGCCTCAGCTGGAAGGGCACAATATGCAGGTCGATTTACCGAATCTGATGGATAAGTTGGAAAGTTTTTACCGTTTCTTCCGCGATACACTGGAGTTCTCACGTCCCGGTTCCAAGTGCGACAAGTATCGTATGATGGTGATGCTGAATTATTCCCTGGAAGGCACAGCATACGGTGGAGATTATGACGGAGAAATCGGCGCTTTGTGGATTGCTCCCAACCGTGTGCAAGATAAGAAACTGAACTGTATCGCCCATGAATTGGGACATAGTTTTCAGGCACAGATCAGTTGCGACGGACAGGGTGAAGCCTGGGGAGGATGCGGTTTCTTTGAAATGACTTCGCAATGGATGCTGTGGCAGGTTAATCCCGAATGGATTACTGATGAAAAATATCATTGGGATGCTTTCATGAAGTTGACTCACAAGGCTTATCTCCACATGGAGAACATTTATCATTCACCTTACGTATTGGAATATTGGGGTATGAAACGGGGACTTCCCGTCATAGCCGAACTTTACCGTCAGGGAAAGCGGGGAGAAGATCCGGTTATCACCTACAAACGTTTGGCTGCTTTGAATCAGAAACAATTTTGTGACGAGATGTTTGATACGTACCGCCACTTTATCAACTGGGACTTTCCGCGTGTATGGAAAGAAACACGTCCGTATGCCAATAAATATACTACCCGTTTAGCAAAACAACCGGATGGATGGTATGAAATAGCACCGGAGAATTGTCCTGAAAATTATGGATTCAATGCTATTCCTTTGGTTGTTCCTCAACCGGGAGAGAAAGTGAAAGTGGACTTCTGCGGAGAAGCGGGAAAGGAAGGATATACTGCAATTCATACAGATAAGGCAGGTTGGCGTTATGGTTTTGTTGCCGTAACGGCAGAAGGTGAATCTATTTATGGGGAAATGGGCGATAATAGCGGGAAAAGTATTATTTTTACAGCTCCAAAAGAGCAAACTCTGACTTATTTGTGGCTGGTTGTGATGGGAGCGCCAACGGAACATTGGATGAATCCCGCTCTGGGAGAGAAAGATGCTCAATGGCCATACCGCATCAGGGTTACGGGAAGCAATCCTTTATAAACATACAGATAAATACGATATCTGCAAAAGAAACATATATGAACCGATGAAAAACAGTACAAGTGCCGTTGTTTATGCCTGCATTGCAGTGCTTAGTTGGTCTACTGTAGCCACTGCTTTTAAGATAGCCTTAACGCATCTAACTCATTTTGAGATGCTACTGATAGCCAGTTGTACTTCATTAGTCATATTTGCCCTTTTGCTGACTTTCCAGAAGAAGTGGAGACTGGTGTCGGAACTTTCCGGTCGCCAATGGGGATACTTTGCATTGTTGGGATTACTGAATCCTGTCGCTTATTATCTGGTGTTGTTCAAGGCTTATGATCTGCTACCTGCACAGGTGGCACAGCCCATCAATTATGCATGGCCTATTGTGCTGCTCATTCTGTTGGCTTTGTTCGCCCATCAGCCCATACCACCGAAGAAATATATCGGCATGTTCATTTCGCTGGGTGGAGTGGTACTGATTTCGGTTGGTACGGGGCAATCGGGAGGTATGGACATACCTGTGCATGGCTTATTGTTGGCAGCATTGAGTGCCTTACTGTGGGCCATGTATTGGATGATAAACAATAAGTTCAAAGATAAAACAGATGGCAGTATTGCGCTGTTTATGAGTTTCCTGTTCGGCACGGCCTATTTGCTGATAGGAGCTATGGGGGTAGGCGTACATCTTAATACGTTGCCCGGTATACTGTCGGGTATGTATGTCGGTGGGTTCGAAATGGGTATTCCTTTTATCTTTTTTAGTCTTGCCATGCGGAAAACATCCAATCCGGCACTAGTCAACCAGCTTTGTTACTTATCTCCCTTCTTGTCTTTATTCTTTATTGCAATGATATTGGGTGAGCAGATTGTATTTACAACTTACATCGGCCTTGCATTGATTGTAATGGGAATTATGTTCAATCAATATCTGGTGAAGAAATGAAAAAGATTGTCCTTGCTATAATAGCCGGTATTATTTCGTTGGTGCTTCCGGCAGCTTCTACTGATTTTTGGTTCCGCCATTTCTCCGTGGAAGATGGATTATCCTCCAACTCTGTGCGTGCTATTATGCAGGATAAATATGGCTTTATGTGGCTTGGTACGGATGACGGCTTGAACCGTTACGACGGCACCACTATAAAAGTTTATAATCTGAATCCGCAAGGGTCTAATGATTATATCTCTTCTCTTTACGACACTACAGACAATATCTGGGTAGGGACAGAAGACGGGGTGTATATTTTTGATTATGAAGCGGAAAGTTTTGAACTATTCAAAGTATTGACAGTCCAAGGTGACAGCATTAAGAGCAATGTGAATCATATTGCAGAAGACAGAGACGGCAACTTGTGGTTCTCGACAGTAGGGCAAGGTATTTTCAAGTATAATATATCCAAGCACTATCTGGAACATTATGAATTTAAAGATGCCAATGGATTAATGGCGAGTGTGCTGGTTGATAGTGAAAATCAGATCTGGGCGGTCACTAATTGGGGAAGCCCCACTGTCTCCAAACTGAATAAGGCAGAGAATAAGTTCGATCCTTTCCCTATCACTTACGAAGCGGGGCAATATGACTCAAATTCTCTGGTCATGCTCGAAGACTCTGAACATGCACTGTGGCTGGGAACATGGGAATGCGGTTTGCAGAAGATAGACAGATATACGGGTAAGGCAACCACTTATTTGCATCCGTCAGAAGGTAAGGGGGCTACACATATCCACTCTTTGATGGAATATGCTCCCCACCAACTATTGATAGGTTCGGATGACGGACTGTTGTTGTTTAATACCCTTACGTGTGAACATCAACTGTTCACGGAAGATGAAACAAACCCTTATTCATTATCTAATCGTTTTGTCTATCCCATCGTGAAAGACCGTGAAGGAGGAATATGGGTCGGGACATATTACGGTGGGGTAAATTATCTTTCGCCTAATACCGGGCAGTTTGAATGCTTTGCCCATTCGCGCTTTTACAACTCGGTAAACGGAACTGTTATCGGACGTTTTTGTGAAGACTCTTCTGGATATATCTGGATAGCCTCTGATGATGGAGGGCTGAGCCGCTTTTCTCCCAAGGATAAACAATTCACTCATTATATGCCCGATGAACATAGAAACAGTCTTTCTTACCATAATGTGCATGCTCTTTGTATGGATGATGACGATTTATGGATTGGCACCTATACGGGAGGAGTCAACGTGCTGAATACGAAAACAGGTGCGTTCAGGGTATATACCACCAAAGGAGGAGACTTGACCACCCTTGACGGCACCAGTTCTTACGCCATCTTCCGTGACCGGGAGAAGCGGATATGGGTGACTTCTATGGCAGGAATAAACTTGTATAACCGTGAAGAAGACAATTTTATCCGCATCAAAGACTTGGAATCGCTGACCATCGATATAGATCAGGATGCCGACGGCAATATCTGGTTCTCTACGCAGGGGAAGGGTTTGTTTAAGTATAATCCGGATAAAAAGACTTGGAAGAACTACGTGCACAGCAATGTTCCCGGTGCATTGGTTAACGATCAGGTGAATTGCGTGCTGATAGATGGCAACAGAAATATGTGGGTGGGGACGATGAACGGGCTTTGCAAGTATAACGCTGGGGAAGACCGGTTTGAAGCGATACCTTTGGATATTCCCAGTCGTAACATTTGCGGTATCGTTGAAGATCAGCATGTGCTGTGGCTGACTACGACGAAAGGGCTGGTGCGTTACGCCCCCGGTGAGGGGTGTCAGGTCTTTACGCGCAGTGACGGGTTGCAGAGCGAGCAATTCCTACCTAATGCAGCTTTGAAAGCTTCCGACGGAAAGATATATATAGGTTCGGTAAATGGTTTCAATGCTTTTTATCCCTATCAGATAAAGACGAATAAAGTGCTTCCGCCGGTCATTATAACAGGACTGGAGATTTTCAACAAGGAAATCCAGATAGGAGACAAACTTTTGCCGAAAGCGCTGAACCGGATGAGGGCGTTGGAATTATCTTATAAAGATCATGTGTTCAGCCTTCTTTATGCTTCTTTGAGCTATTGTACACCCGAAAAGAACCGGTACGCTTATAAGCTGGAAGGCTTTGATAAAGAATGGAACTATGTAGGCTCTCAAAATAAAGCCACTTATACCAATCTGCCGGCGGGAACTTACACCTTTAAAGTGAAAGCCACTAATAATGACGGGATTTGGAGCGATCAGGAAGCGAGCCTGAAAATAAATATCCACCCTCCTTTCTATTGGAGCACAGCTTCCAAGATACTTTATTTCATCTTGGCATGCATAGGGCTGACTTTTTTTATCCGTTTCCTGTTGAAACGGACGGAAAAGAAACATACAGCGGAAATCAATCAGCTGAATATGAATAAAGAGAAGGAAGTGCATGAGGCTAAGATTCAGTTTTTCACGATGATAGCCCATGAAATCCGTACTCCGGTTTCGCTCATTATCGGTCCTTTGGAGAAAATCATGAAATCGTCCATACCGATGTCGGCAGTGTTGCGGGATGACCTGAATATTATCGACCGCAATAGTCAAAGGCTGTTGTTTCTGGTCAATCAGTTGCTGGATTTCCGTAAAGTGGAACAGGAGGGGAGCACCATCAAATATACTTTGCATAACATACGTCAGTTGCTGCAGGCGGTTTGTGAGCGGTTCAAACCGTTCATCACCCAGCATGGCGCTCATCTGGAAGTGGAATATCCCGATGCTGATTTTACGGCTATGGTGGACAGTGAGGCGATCACCAAACTGATAAGCAATCTGCTGACAAATGCAAGTAAATATACCAGGGATAAGGTTGTCCTCTCGTGCGTTGTGCAGCCGGAACAGCATACGTTTACGATTAAAGTGACTGACAACGGAATAGGTATCAGCAAAGAAGACCAGAAGAAAATCTTCAAACCTTTCTATCAGGCAATGGACAATAAACCCGGCACGGGTATCGGGCTTAGTATTGTGAAAAGCATTGTCGAATCACATAACGGTTGCATTGAAGTTGAGTCTGAAATCAATAAAGGCTCCTCTTTCATTGTGACGCTGCCCATTGAGCAGGTCGGAGTGACTGTACAGGAGGGGGAGGCGAGCCTTCTCAACCCGGCAATTCCGGAAGATATTCTGTTGGAAAGCCTGCCGGTGGCTGTTTCTAAGGATAAACCAAACATGCTGATTGTGGATGACAACGAAGAAATGCTGAATTTTCTTTCAAGCAGTTTTTCCGGTAAATATTCCATCTTGACGGCAGCAGATGGAGTGGAGGCATTGGAGAAGCTGAAAGAGAATGAGGTGACCTTGATAGTGAGCGACTGGATGATGCCACGCATGGATGGAGTGGAATTCTGTAAGGCTTTGCGGGCCGACCGGGCCATCAGCCATATCCCGTTTATCTTGCTGACGGCCAAGACGGATACAAACTCCAAAATAGAGGGCATGGACTGCGGTGCGGATGCTTATATTGAGAAACCTTTCTCTGTGCAGTATCTGGAAGCATGTATCAGGAATCTTCTCGATTTGCGTAATCTGTTGCGTCAGAAATTCTCTAGAATGCCGATGGTGCCTTTGAACAGTATTGCCAGCAATTCGGTGGATAATAAATTCCTGACACGTATCAATGAGATTATAGAACAGAATTTCTCTAATCCGGAACTGACGGTTGATTTCCTGGCGGAACAGCTTTGTATCAGTCGTTCAGGTTTGTTTGCCAAGATCAAGACATTGGCTAATGTCACCCCGAATGAATTGATACAGATAGTGCGGTTGAAGAAAGCGGCAGCTTTGCTTGCGGAAAATAAATACCGTATCAATGAAATCTGCTATATGGTAGGTTTTAACAGCCCGTCTTATTTTGCGAAATGTTTTCAGAAACAATTCGGCATAAAGCCAGGGGAATTTATTAATAATGTGAGCATTGGTTGAATTTAATTCATAACCGTGCAATTATTCTTATTCTTTTCTTACTTTTGTAAGTTGACTAAATTCAAATAACATGAATAAGAAATTACTTTTATCCTTATTCGTTCTGTTCGGTGCATCTGTATGCCTCTCTGCGGCAGATGAAGCGCGTTTGTTGCGCTTTCCGGCAACGAACGGCAGTGAGATTGTGTTCTCGTATGCAGGTGACCTCTACAAAGTACCTGTCACGGGAGGAGAGGCACAGCGCCTGACTTCGCATGTGGGATACGAAATGTTCCCCCGTTTTTCACCGGATGGCAAGACGATTGCCTTTACCGGTCAGTATGATGGCAATACGGAAGTGTATGCCATACCTTCCACAGGCGGTGAACCGCAACGCCTTACTTATACTGCGACTAATGCACGTGATGATTTGGGCGACCGTATGGGTCCTAATAATATCGTAATGGCATGGAGTCCTGACGGTAAGCAAATCGTATATCGCAACCGCATCAGCAGTGGCTTTTCCGGCAAACTCTATACTGTCGACCGTGAAGGGGGCTTGCCCCAAATCATCCCCTTGCCCGAAGGCGGCTTTTGCAGTTATTCTCCTGACGGGAAGCAGTTGGCTTACAACCGTACTATGCGCGAATTCCGTACCTGGAAATACTATAAGGGCGGCATGGCGGACGACATCTGGATATACAATCCCGCCACGAAATCGGTAGAGAATATTACGAATAATGTCGCTCAGGACATCTTCCCTATGTGGATTGGAGATGATATCTTTTTCCTTTCCGACCGCGACCGCACGATGAATATCTTCGTCTACAACACGAAGACGAAACAGACAGCAAAGGTGACCGACTTCACCGAGTATGATGTCAAGTTTCCGAGTGCTTCCGGCAATACCATTGTGTTTGAGAATGGCGGATACATCTATAAGATGGACGCTTCCACCCGCCAACCGCAGAAAGTGAATATCAGCCTTGCTTCCGATAATATCTATGCCCGTGGCGATATCAAGAAAGGGGCTAAATACATAACGTCTGTCAGCACCTCTCCGGACGGAGAGCGGGTGGCGATCACGGCACGCGGAGAAGTGTTCAATCTTCCGGCAACCAAAGGAGTGACCAAGAATATCACGCGCACTCCGGGTGCGCACGAGCGCAGCGCCCAATGGTCGCCTGACGGCAAATCCATAGCCTATATTTCGGACGCTACGGGAGAGACGGAACTTTATCTGCAAGATGCCATAGAAGGTAATCCGGTGCAGCTGACCAAGAATAATGATACGTATATCCGCTCTTTTGAGTGGAGTCCGGACAGTAAGACGATTGTTTATACCGACCGTAAGAACCGCATCAATCTGTTGGACGTGGCCTCACGCCGGGTGACCATGCTGCTGCAAGATCCGGTGAGCGAACCGCAGGATGTCACTTTCTCACCGGATAGTAAGTGGCTGACTTACACCCGGGATGCGGAGAATGAAATCACTATTGTGTACGTCTATAATATTGCCGATAAAAAGGAATATCCGGTGACGGACAAATGGTATAATTCTTCTTCGCCGGTATTCAGTACCGATGGCAAATATCTGATATTCTCATCTGCCCGCGATTTCAATCCTACTTATGGCTGGCTGGAGTGGAACCATGTCTATAATAATATGTATGGAGTTTATATAGCCTTGTTGGCGAAAGATACCCCGTCACCTTTCTTGCAGAAGGATGCCGGTGTAGACAACAGCACTGAAAGCGAAACTCCGAAAGCTGTCGCTGGCAAAACTTCAGGTAAGAAAGATGCGAAAACGGAAGCAACTCCCGTTTCTCTTGTGAAGTTCACTCCCGAAGGCATCACAGAACGTATCATTAAATTGCCTGTGGCCGCTTCTTATTATGGTAGTTTCTATTCCGACGGAAAGAAAGTCTATTACTGGGGGCGTGGCGGTACGAAAGTTTTCGACCTGGGAGAACAGAAAGAAGAAACGGTTGCCGATGGCGCTATGATGTTTGTCACTCCGGGCAGTAAGAAGGCTACGTTCTATAAGGACGAACAAGTCTATGTGACGGATATTCCCACCGGACAAGCTAACCTGAGCACTTCTGTTAATCTGGATAATATGTCTATCCCCGTAGACTATCCTAAGGAGTGGGCGCAGATTTTCGATGAGGCCTGGCGTGCTTATCGCGATGGTTTCTACCTGGAGAATATGCATGGGGTGGACTGGAAAGCCATCAAACAAAAATATGCCGTGCTGCTGCCTTACGCAAAAACACGTCTTGACTTGAACTATATCATAGGCGAGATGATCGGTGAATTGAACTGCGGTCATGCATACGTCAATCCGGGCGAGACTGAAAAGCCGAAACGTATAAAGACTGGTTTGCTGGGTGCGGAGATATCTGCTGACAAGAGCGGTTTCTTCCGCTTGGAGAAAATTCTGACCGGAGCCTCCTGGAGCAAAGAACTGCGTTCTCCGTTGACGGAACCGGGCATTGAGGCCAAGGCAGGAGACTATATTGTTGCAATTGATGGGGTGCCGACCAATTCGGTAAAGAACCTCTATGCCTTGCTGGTTGGCAAAGCCGGTGTGCCGACAGAAATCTCGTTGAACAGCAAACCTCAGTTGGCCGGTGCCCGAAAGATTGTAATCAGTCCGATTGAAGATGAATATCCTCTTTATCATTATAATTGGGTGCAGAATAATCTGAAGAAGGTGGATGAGGCTTCGAAAGGCCGCATCGGTTATATTTATATCCCCGACATGGGACCGGAAGGGTTGAATGAATTTGCCCGATACTTCTATCCCCAGCTCGATAAGGAAGGGTTGATTATAGACGACCGTGCCAACGGTGGCGGAAATGTTTCACCGATGATTCTGGAACGGTTGTCCCGTGAGCCTTATCGTGTGACGATGCGTCGTGGTTCCACTAAGACGGGTACTGTGCCCGATGCTGTGCAGGTGGGGCCGAAGGTTTGTCTGATTAATAAATACTCAGCTTCCGACGGCGACCTCTTCCCGTGGGGCTTCCGTGCACTGGGGCTCGGAAAGTTGATTGGGACACGTACTTGGGGAGGAATTGTAGGTATCAGCGGTCCGCTTCCTTATATGGACGGTACGGATATTCGGGTGCCATTCTTCACCAGTTATGATCCGAAGACAGGGCAGTGGATTATCGAAAACCATGGTGTTGACCCGGATATCCTGATTGATAATGATCCGGTGAAGGAGTGGAACGGAGAAGATGAACAACTCGATAAGGCCATTGAAGAGGTGATGAAGGAATTGCAGAACCGCAAACCGTTGCCGCCTGTTCCGGCTCCGAGGGACTTCAGCAAGTAGGCTTACGGACTTTGTCACATGATGTATATGCCATTTTATGGGAAGACTATTTAGAGCTCTTCCCATAAAATGGCATATTTTTTTGCCTTGGCGTATCTGACACAGACAAAGTACTCCATCCAGGGGGGGCACCCTGTCTTGCGAACAAACAGACACGGGTCTGCAAGTCCGGCAAGACGGGTGTCAACAGAATTAGGACAACTCACGTAGGAGTGTCTACTAAGATAGTTTATTAACAGAAAAAGCGTCTAGCTAAATCAGGAAAAGACATTTTACTGCTGGATGTAACGACATTTACCGCCTATTGTAACGGTCTTTACATCAGTATGTAACGGCTTTTACCCCGGTATGTAACGACTTTTACCCCGACAGGTAAACGGAATTACCATTGGGGGTAAAGAGAGTTCCCTTGTGGGGTAACGGCTCTATTCCCGCTTGTCTCTGTCTAAAAGACATTATTGTTAATTAACAATATGCGATGCAGTCTTTTCACCGATATCTCATTTCTATAGATAAAAAGTTATTTTAAATGTTTAATTGGAGGAACCACACTATGAAAATTAATTCAGTATTTAGTAAAGCATTTTTGATTACGGGGGCTATAGTTTGTACTATAGGTTTGCAGTCCTGTCTGGACGATGATGACAACAATTATTATGATTTTAGATATCCGAATGCCCTTGTTACGGTGAAAAGTGACGCCGACGGTTCGATGTTTTTGCAGTTGGATGACCAGACAACATTGTTGCCGACCAATGTAAAAGAATCTCCTTTTGGTGATAAAGAAGTCAGAGCATTGGTGAATTATGATGAAGTAGATGAATCAAGCGGTGATTATAGTAAAGCCGTTCATATCAACTGGATAGACAGTATCCTTACAAAACCCATCGCACCGGATTTGGGAGAAGAAAATGATGAGGTGTATGGCACTGACCCTGTGGAGATGATAAACGATTGGGTGACTCTTGCAGAAGACGGTTATCTGACGCTGCGTTTCAGGACTGTATGGGGAGGTCAGAAAAAGCATTTCGTGAACCTGCTGCTGGGGCAGGACCCGGAAAATCCTTATGAAGTAGAGTTCCGCCATAATGCGTATGGGGATGTTTATGGAAAAACGGATGACGGTCTGGTTGCCTTTAAGTTGGACGGACTGCCCGATACGGAAGGTAAAACGGTTAAACTGAAACTTAAATGGAAGTCATTCAGTGGCGAGAAGTCAGCGGAATTTGATTATTGTACCCGTAAATCCGTTACACCGAGTAACCCGGAGGCAGCAGCGGTAAGAAGTAATTTGAAATTAGAATAGTTTTTTCGTGAGACTGTGATTGATAAGTGGAAGGATGTCCGTAGCTTTGGGCATCCTTCCTTTTTTATGCTCAATTTCGTTTGAAATGAAACTTTAGAGAATCAATGTATTGCAGCGTTTTTTTTAATCTTTATATTTGCGGATGATTTGAAAATGAAGTCAAACTATTAACAATATAATAACTAAAAACGAAATCAGATGAAACAGGACATGATTGTCATCCTTGACTTGGGTAGTCATGAGAATACGGTGTTGGCTCGCGCCATCCGTGCATTAGGAGTTTATAGTGAGATTTATCCTCACGACATCAC
>CAJMQU010000016.1 GCA_905215555.1 uncultured bacterium | reverse complement strand
AAAGTCTGGGCTTTGTGCATAAAAAAGGTTGTGCCAGAGTTTTGACACAACCTCCTTTAGTTATGAAGTGCTGTATCGTTTATGCGTCCAGTGATATAATCTTTCCGATTTCTCCCTCAAAGTTCGGAGTGAATATTTCCTTACCTATGTTTTCTTTGATTTCTTCTATTGTCCAGAAGCGTCCGCCGTCCAGTTCGTCACTTGGGTGTATTTCGCCATCGTATACGGTCTTGTGTACGAAGACGAGCTCTTTTTCACGGTTGGACTCAAAGACATAATGGGTAACTGTCTCAGGGGTAAACTCGGTGATGCCCAGTTCTTCGCGTACTTCGCGTTTCAATGCCATCTCCACACTTTCCCCTAAATCCACATGTCCGCCTACGGAAGTATCCCATTTTCCGGGTTGGATGTCTTTCCATTCGGGACGTTTCTGAAGATAAAGTTCGCCTTTGGAATTGAAAACGTGCAGGTGTATCACGGGATGCAGTAGTTTGCTGCCACTGTGACATTCACCGCGGGTGGCAGCCCCTGTAATATTCCCTTGTTCATCGACAAGGGGAAACATTTCCTGGTTATTATCGCTGTTCATGGTTTTTACGGTATTAATAATGATGAGTCTCCATAACTTAGAAAACGGAAGTCATGGCTTAAAGCGAAGTCATATATCTTTCTCCAGTTACCTTTTACAAAGGCTGATACAAGTAACAGCAATGTACTTTGCGGCTGGTGAAAGTTGGTGACCATGGCAGATACGATCTTATAATCATATCCAGGCGCAATGATGATTTGGGTGCTGGTATGCAAGGCTTCCATATGGTGGCGGTTCAGATAGTCGAGAATAGCCTGTAACGATTTTGTGGAAGTGATATTGGCGGTCTCTTTTACTGTTTCATAGGGTTGCCATTGCCGGACGTGTAGTTCTTCCTCTGTTGCATCGGAATTCTTCAGAAGGGTGACGCCGATGTGGTAAAGGCTTTCCAATGTCCTTACTGATGTAGTGCCTACGGCAATTGCTTTTCCATCGTGAGCAATCAATTTTTCAATGGTCGCCCGTGAAACAGATATATATTCCGTATGCATTTCGTGCCCCTTTATTTCCTCGCTCTTTACGGGTTTGAAAGTACCCGCGCCTACGTGCAGAGTCAATTCTTCCGGTTCAACTCCCTTTTCTTTCAAGGCATCCAACACACGGGGAGTGAAGTGCAGCCCGGCGGTAGGTGCGGCTACCGAACCTTTTATCTTAGAGTAGACGGTCTGATAAGTCTCTTTATCGCTTTCCTGGGTTTCCCGGTTCAGGTAGGGGGGGATGGGGAGTTCACCGAATACTTCGAGAATGTCGGCAAAGGTGATTTCCGGATTGTTCCAGCGGAAATCAACCCAGTGGCTGGTTCCGTGACATTCACCACGAGTGGCTGTCAGCGTGATGGATTGTTTTTTTACAACCATTTCCCGTTTCAAAGTTCCTTCTTTCCATTTTTTCAGATTACCTATCATGCACAGCCAGGCGGCATGTTCTGTTTGCTGGAAGTTGAGTACGTAGTCGTTCGGTCCGATGGGTTCCAGACAGAATACTTCAATCAGGGCACCGGTTTCCTTGCGGAAGTGCAGTCGTGCCTGAATCACTTTCGTGTTATTGAATATCATCAGACTTCCCGCAGGTAAGTAGGAAGGTAGTGAAGTAAAACGGTCTTCGAATACTTCACCGTGACGATATACCAGAAGTTTAGACTGGTCGCGTACGGATAAGGGGAACTTGGCAATGCGTTCGTCAGGTAGCGGATAGTTAAATTCGCTGATACGGATATGTTTTGGATCTTCTTTCATGATAAACTTCGTTTACGGGCTGCAAAGGTACGGATATTTATCGTCTTTTTTCTATCTTTTTTTATTGAGTTACCGTATCTTTGTAGGGTGGTTGGGTTTTAGAACTCCAACTGTAAATTGTTATTCGTCAAATACTAAAATGGAAAGAAGATGAAAATTGGTGATAAAGTACGTTTCCTTAACGAAATCGGAGGCGGTATCGTGAAGGGATTCAGGGGGAAAGATATTGTGTTGGTGGAAGATTCCGACGGTTTTGATATTCCAATGCCCATACGTGAGTGTGTGGTGATAGAAACGGATGATTATAATATGACGAGACCGGTGCCGAAAGCTGCTCCGAAGAAGGTGGAGGAAAGACAAGTGAAGGTGCCTGAAGTGCCTGTTTACCGTCAACAGGAGACGCGTGGCGGAGATATACTGAATGTTTTTTTGGCTTTCGTTCCGGAGGACATCAAGGCGGTCAGTACAACGCCTTTTGAGGCTTATCTGGTGAATGACAGTAATTATTATCTGTACTATACTTATCTCTGTGCTGAAGGAAAAGCTTGGAATGTCCGTTCTAACGGGCTGGTAGAACCGAATACGAAATTTTTGTTGGAAGAGTTTGAGAAAGCTGAACTGAATGAACGGGAACATGTGGCTGTGCAATTCATAGCTTTTAAAGACAGTCGTTCTTTTGCTTTGAAACCGGCGGTCAGTGTGGAGTTGCGTATTGATACAGTGAAGTTTTATAAGTTGCATACATTCCAGGAATCGGAATTCTTTGAAACTCCCGCTTTGATTTATGATATTGTGAAAGATGATGTTCCTGCCAAGCAAGTGTATATTTCCGCCGAGGAGTTGCAGTCAGCTTTGCTTCAAAAAACAGTTGCAGATAAACCGAAGTCTCAACCTATTGTGAAGCGTGGCGGACAAAATGGTATTATTGAGATAGATCTCCATATCGGGGAGTTACTGGACGACACTCATGGGATGAGTAACAGTGAGATATTGAATTATCAGCTTGATAAGTTCCGCGAAGTGCTGGAACACTATAAAAATAAGCGCGAACAACGCATTGTCTTTATTCATGGTAAAGGAGACGGAGTGCTTCGCAAAGCCCTGTTGGATGAGTTGAAACGCAAATATCCGGCTTTTCGGCATCAGGATGCTTCTTTCCAAGAATATGGTTTCGGGGCGACAATGGTGACGGTGAAATAGTGACAGGCTACAAGTTACAGGCTACGAGTACAGTGCAACACTGGTAACTCGTAGTCTGTAGCTTGTAACTATCAAATATTAGTCTTATTTTTCTTTCCTAAAGGAATGGAAAGACCGATAAAGGCATTTACATGTTTGGAGTTGTTTCCGAAATACATATAGTCGGTGCCCAGCATCAAAGGACCTACCTTGAAGGCAATACCGAAAGTTTCGCCACCTTGCAACATGGAGTAACTCAGCGTTGCATTAATCAAAGTGTTGGGACGATAGTTGGCAGATAAAGTCAATTCGGAATATGTCTTTAGTTGTCCGAAACGGGTAGTGGATAATAATCCTAAACCGAGTTTATTATTCAGCAAACCATACTCTCCTCCTATAACCATAGTCGGTGATAAAGAAGTAGTGCGGGATTTATTTTCCTTCTTCTGCAGACCATATAGCTCAAAGTCCAGCACATCGGATGATGTATCATAATTGTCTTTGTCAATAGTCGTATTCTTGCTTGATTCGGCTACCTGAGAATTCGATTTACCCCAGGAAATAAATCCTAAATCAAGAATTGCGGCAGAAAGGGTGAGATTCTTCATCAGTTGATAGCTTGCTCCCAAATCAATACCGGCCCCGTAACCACTGATGCCAAAGTTGTTGTAGTTCAAGTCAGTGATGTAACCGTTCTCTTCTTCAAATTCCAGTCCCTTGGCGGAAGCTTCCATGTATGCATCCGAGATAATCTGAAACTCAGAATCTATTCCGGCTTCTTTTCCGCTCAGACGCAGCTGATTGATTTTCAGATTTATGTTTCCGGCACCCAGCAAAAGTTTGGCCTTACCACCTATGGTCAAGCGCTCGTTGATGGCACGTGAATAACCGGCCCCGACTTCTATATAAGCGTTTAAGCGTAATTTCTCATTGCGGATGTCAAAACTTTCTCCATTCCATCTGAAGTCTTCCGCATCCGTTGCCCGCAGGTAGTCGAACATTGTTTTAGGAATAGTTGCATCTACATCTGCCCGTGCTCCTACATTGAATGACCAGAATCCTTTCCCTTTATAAAAACCGAAAGATATGACATCCGTATTCGCACTGATATTTACTTCATTCATTCCTTTCAGGCGGTTGTAGAATTTGTCATTGTTGTAAAATTCACCATCGGAATCAAATACATCAATAACGTCCTGAATGCCCAGGGAGTTGGTGGATACTTCGGTGGTTATTGAACCTATACCGGGTATATTGACATAACCACGTTTAGGTTGTAGTGCCGGATTTAGCTGCATACGGGTACTGCTGCCTTCCATGAAATAAGATGAACGTAAATATTGCGCCTGCAAGGCTGTAGGCACAAGAAGGGAAATACAAATTCCCAGAAGTAGAATTTTTCTCATTGTGTCTCGTAATTTGTGGATATTGTTAATGATTACTTAGATTTGTTTATGCAAAGTTAAAGCAACTATTTCTTATACCCAAATAATAAAATGTTTAAAAGTAAGATAAATAAATATTTCGGTGGATATCCGGTTCTAAAATTGGACTAAATGGGAAAAACTATTATATTTGTGGTAATACATGAAGAATACCGTAATTCTTTATTAAAACAGTCAAAGCAATGAACACAATATGTGACAAAATTATGTGGAGAAACATTTTCTTCATCTTTTTTTTATTGTTCTTGGTCGTTTCGTGTGAACAGCCGGAAAAAGAGAGCTCGTGGCTGGAAAATTATGACTCTTTTTATCGTTCGGTCACGGATTCTCTAACTGCCCGTCCGCAAAAAGTGCGCAGGTTGACGCAACAAAAAATACAAATGTCGACCGATAGTTTGGAATGGTACTACTATGCTGCTATAGTGTTGAAAACGTACATGTTTGCTTCAGACGTAGATTCTGTCCGTTATTTAACAAAGAGGATTGAGGATTTTTGTGACCGTCAACAGCCGTCAGCTTATATTGCCGATTTACGTTCGGAATATCTGAATACTAAAGGTAATATCTATGTCCGTGTGGGAAATATGGACTCTGCCGTTATTTGCTTTACCGATTCTTATAAATTCCGTCTGCAAGGTATAAAGAAAGAGCTGGTTCCGGATATTCTTATCAATTTGGCCGACGCTTGTAGTCGTCAGGGAAAGTATGACGTCAGTGCCTACTGGTATCGTAGAGCGTTGCAGACAAGTGATTCGTTGGGAGTGTCAGGGGAGAAACGCCCTCCGGTTTATTATGGCCTTGCACAGGTTTATATGGCCTTGCATGATTTTGACCAATGTGATTATTACTATAATCTGGCGGGAAAATCTTATGACAAGATGCTGCCTTATGAACAGTATATTTACTTGAATAATCGTGGAAATTCATATTACTACCGGGAAGATTATCCGAAGGCTTTGGAATATTTTAAGAAAGGTTTTTCGCTGGCTATTTCCCATTCAGACATGATTTTTGAGAAGAATCTTTGTATGGTAAATCTGGGAGATGTATATCTGCAAATGAATGAGCCTGATTCTGCGGCGAAATATATAAGTGAGTGCCAGCCTTTCTTTCATAGAATAGGAGCAACGGGAGCACTTTATTATATTGATACCCAACGTATAGGACTGGCTTTGGAACGGAATGATATAGCTGCGGTCAGGCATCTGCTGAGTACGATTTCGCGTTCGGATAATGTAGAACCGGATATGTTGCGTATCCGTAACAAATATCTGCAGGATTTTTATGAACGGACGGCAGATTATAAGAATGCTTTCTTTTATCAGAAAGCGAACAGGCGGTTGGACGATTCTATTCGTAATGAACGTGTCAAGATGCGTACTGCCGATATTTCGTTAAGATACCAACAGGACTCTACATTGCTGGCAAAAAACATATTGATTGAGCAGCAGAAGATTGAGATGCTGAAACTGAATGAAGGGCTTTTCTTCTGGATTGGAGTCTGTGTGCTGGGATTGATAATCACCTGTTTCATTTACCTGTATGGCAAGAAAAGGCGTGCCCTTCTGCTTGCTCAGAGTCAGCGGACTATTTCCTCCCTGCGTCTGGAAAATATACGCAACCGGATATCTCCGCATTTCATTTTCAATGTACTTAATCAGGAAATGGGCAACCGGGAAGGAGAAAAGAAGAAGGAACTTTCCTCATTGGTGAAACTTATGAGGCATAATCTGGAATTGGCTGAGCAGATGTGTATCAGCCTGACAGAAGAATTGGAGTTTGTACAAACTTATATCGAGTTGCAGCGCCGTTCTTTAGGTCCTTTGTTCAAATTGGTCATTGAAGTCGGTGAAGATGTGGATACCAGCCGGTTGATACTACCTTCCATGCTGATACAGATACCGGTGGAAAATGCCATTAAACATGCCCTTCTAAATAAAGATGGGGAACGATGCTTGTGGATTGATATTCATCGTTCCGGTACTTATGTTTGCATCAAGATCACAGACAATGGAGGCGGTTTCAGACTGGAAAGTGGGAACAGGGGGACAGGGACCGGAATGAAGGTGATTATGCAAACCATTCAGATATTGAATGCCCAAAACAAGGATATGATTGAAACAGCTATACACAATGTTACTTTGCCGAACGGCGAGATTGGGTGTGAGGTAAATTTTCATTTACCGTCAAATTATGATTATTCAGTTTTATGATTCTTGCATCGTTTCTAATTTGATCCGAATATCTCTAATTTAAACTGAATATCCGTGATATTGGCAGAATATCCAGAATTAGACATTTCCTGATTTTTAAATTTATTTTTAGTTGATTAATTTCGCAAAAACAAGATAGTGTATGGACAGGTATAAGGTTGCAATAGTAGATGACGATGAGTTGTCCTTAGATAATCTGGCATTCGGATTACAGAAATTTGAAGATTTCTATCTGGAAGGTACTGCACGTAATGGCGTATCCGGAAAGAAACTGATAGCCAAGGTGCATCCCGATTTGTTGTTTTTGGATGTAGAATTGCCTGACATGAGGGGGATGGACTTGCTGGATGGCATTCGTGAGTCTTTGACTTGGGATATGAAAGTCGTTTTTTATACAGCGTACGATAAATATATGGTGTCGGCTATTCGTCAATCTGCCTTTGATTATTTATTGAAACCTTTTGAGGAGGATGAACTGGAACTTATTATTTCTCGGTTTATGAAAAGAATCGAATTGGAACGGAAAGTGGTATCTTTCCCTTCGGGGTTGGTAAATGCAAGCCAAACGTTTATGGTGTTTACCCCTACTAATGATATGCGGGCATTGCGGCCTGCCGAGATCGGATATTTCAGATATTGTTCTGAACGGAAGCAATGGGAGGTGGTGTTGAGCGGACAGACACCATTATCTTTAAAAAAGAGTACCACTGCCGAGCAGATAGTAAAGTATGCTCCTTGTTTTGTGCAGATTCATCAATCTTTCATTATTAATATTGATTATCTGATGATTATCAAAGATAGTAAGTGTGTGTTGTATCCGCCTTTTGAGAATGTATCGGAATTGCTGGTTTCCAAGAAATATAAGAAGGAACTACAAGATAGATATTGTTTGTAAATGAAATGTATATTGGTTAGGGAGTCGACACTTGAATGGTGTTGATAAAGGAAAGAGGGTGCAAAACGCGATGTTCAGCACCCTCTCTTTTTATTTATTAAAAAATATTTCCTAATTATCGGAGTGGGATTATTTCACTTCGATACCTTTGTTCTGCAATGTGACGTTCAATACTTTGGCATAGTCAGCGTATTGTTTGTCAGTCAGTGCTTTTTTCATCAACTTCAAGTTTCCGTAAACTGCATTGTGAAGTTTCTTTTGCTGATCCTTCTTTGAAGTTGTGGCACGTTCCATCTGTGCAGAGAAGTATTCGCAGATGTTTGCAACTTCTTCGTGCTGGTCAGCGGACAATTTCAAATATTTACTTAATTTGCTTACGTTGATGTTACCATCCCATTTTGCAGTTGTAGGCTGATTTCCTGCTGCAAATGTCGTAGCGGTCAGACATACGGCTGCCACTAATGTTAATCCTAAACGTTTCATAATACCTACTTTTAATTTGTTATACCTAAAAACAATTCTAATTCTAAAAATCTAATACCTATTGAAAATAGCTCTAAGCGCTTAGCTTTTTCTTTTTACCTGTGCAAATGTAGGGATATGTTTTAAAACATAAAAGCGCAAGGCGGTAAAAGTTAAGTGAAAGGTGTCATTTCTTGATATAGATCAATTTTATGATGTTATTTTGCTTGTTTTAAGGCTTCGTTTGTGGTACAAATGTAATCTGAACACTAGGAATGAGTGGACATAATGAAAGTAGGTGCCTTCGCCTTACCACCATCCCCATTTTTTATCCGGCATATCTATAGTATATTGAATTTCGGATGAAACGCCAACAAAACCTAATCCCCCCTCTACATTGCCGGGCAGGATGATGGGTTCCATTAGGGCTTCATCGTAATCATCGTCATCCATACAGTTTAAAGCCTTCAGGTATCGATAGTATGTTTCAGGCAAGCTTAACAGGCGCACCGTGATGTTCTGTTTCAGGTAGCAGCGAGTGTAGCTCAGTGATTGGAGAATATCATAGTTGTCATCATAGAGGGGCGTGTAAACTTTCAGCGTAGCAGATGAATTAGTGAAACGATTGTCCGTGAATATGTTATACTTGTTTTCAATGTTAGGGAACATTGCATTCTCATCATCATCCGAGGTGGTGACATGTCCATCGGTTAGTATCACGTCTTCACGGTTGATGAGTTCGGTGTATTTATAGTTAACAATTGTATCTTTCGTTACGGTGTAAATGTAATCTCCGTTTTCATCCTTTATGTAGTTTCCGTTTTCGTCTTCGTTAGCCGTATAGGTGACGCAACGGAAGTCCTTGTTATTCACTATTTCCAGTCTGTAATAGTTTTCTTCGTTTGGAATATCCTGCAACGTTATTCGGTATTGACGATGAGCCCTCATGCTGCCCCATTGGCGTATGAGGGCGGTGCAGGTATCTACTTGCAGGCTTTGTATCGGTTGGGGGACGGTCACTTTGGAACTGACATGATACTTTCCACCTTCTGCTGTAGCCTCCAGGCGGATGTTGTCTCCGGGTTTCAATATGGTAGTTAGGCGGAATATTTTGAAATGCATACTCTTCAGCAATGCTTCATAGGAATCTTTGTCAAGCTGCCCTTTTAGATTTCCGTAATATTCTTCGGGAGATATAGCTTGGGGAGATTCTGTTTGTTTATCGTTTACGTAGAGGGAAAGTGTTGCTTCGTTTATGTGACCGATGCTGTTTCCTTCGCTGAGGTGCAGATGGACGAGGTTTGCTGTTTGCTCGGTATTGAGTAAGGCGTTCATGATGAGCAACGGCTGTTGTTCTCCGGGGGTATAAGGTATTTCGTTCTCACAAGCTGTAAAGAGTGCGGTGATAACTATATATATAATAAGGTGTAATTTTGTTCTTGTCTTCATATCCGGTATTGATTTTTAAAATTTATAGGTATAAGTAACTGATGGTATACAGGGCAATATCGTCAGTTTTTTGATTACGGTCTTCGACTTTATCTTATTCGGGATGTATTGGTTGCCGTTTCCTTGATAAATGTTGTTGAAATAGTCATCCATATCATAGTATCCCTGCTCCTGTTTACTGTAAACCAGGTTGGGGTTCATCGCATTGTAGGCATTGTAGACACTGATGTTCCAAGTGCGCATACCGTGCTTGGTCTTTTTGTTGAAGTTGATGCCTAGGTTCAGGCGATGGCTGACGGGCAGCCGATAATTATTGCGTTGAGAAATATATGGGGCTGATTCGATGTTGCCGTCGGGGCGGATGATAATGGTTTCCCGTTCGGGTATTGTGATACATCCGCCGGTATTGAATATCCATGAGGCTCCTACGTCGATGCGTTCACTGAATTTATGGTTCAGGCACAAGCTGATGCTATGTCGGCGGTCATATTTATAAGGAAACCATTTGCCTTGGCTGATGGTACCCTCTTTGAAACGGTGATCGGTCTTTGCCAGGGTATATGCCAGCCAGCCTGTCGTTTTTCCCAAAGTCTTTTGTAGCATTATTTCCAGTCCGAAGGAACGTCCTTCTCCCATTTCCACCTTCTCCTCCCAATTGGTGGAGGTGCCGAAGAAAGAGACACCATCTTGATACTCAAGTATGTTACGCATCTGCTTGTAGTATCCCTCTATGGAAAACTCCCAGCCGGGCAGGCCGGTATAATAGCCACCGAGCGAGTATTGGTTAGCATACATAGGGCGTATGTCTTTGGTAATCGGCACCCAAAGGTCTGTAGGCATAGAGAACGGAGTGGATGAGAGCAGGTGTACGTATTGCGCCATACATGTATAAGACGCCTTTGCAGAGAATCCTTGTCCGAAACTATAGCGTGTGGAGAGGCGGGGTTGTACTGAGTAGTAGCTCTTTCCTTGTGTAGCAAACAGTGATGCCCGCACTCCTGCATTTAGGCTGAGGTGGGTGTTTAGATTGAAGTTATCTTCGGCATAGAGCGATACTTCTTGTCCGCGCAGTGCACGGTTGTTGCTGGTGGCATAAACAGTTTCTTCCTGCGGCTTTCCGTTTTCTATTTCCTGCGTCTTGGAAGTGGAAATGCCCGGACGGAAGGTGTGATGGATATATTCTGCCCCGAACTTGATGTGATGTGCCGGTGCAGGGGTATAGTCGAAGTCCATGCGGGCAGTCCAATCACTGATGCCGGAGCGAAATTGGGAAAAATAGCTATAGCGGTCTGATACCTGTCCTTGGTACGTGCTTGTATTTTCCATATCCTGATTTAATTTCATCAGATAGTTATTGTATGAAATGGTAGTGTTGCAAAACAGTTTGCTGTTGAACACATAATTCCAGCGACCATAGGCGATGGTGTTTCCCCAATTCAAATGACTATCATCCTTGGAATAGAAATCTGTCTGATTACTGTTCTGATAATTGTTCTGATCAGTGGTGTCAAAGTGGTAGTGGTCTTTTCCTTTATAAAGACCAAGGAAAAGGCGGCTGCGATCATTGAACTTGTGGTTCACTTTGGCATTGATGTCATAAAAGTAATAGTTGTATTTATCGACATAATTATCGCCTTTATCTATTATGAGGTTTTTGAAGAAGGTGGTATGGGTAGCCCGTGCGCTGAAACTGAAAGCGGTGTGCCCTTTCCAGATGGGGCCTTCGATATGTAACTTGTCGGTAAGTGTGCCGATACTGAGTGCACCGTGGTAATGATGCATATCTCCATCGTTGGTACGTACGTCGATGATAGAAGAAAGACGGCCTCCGTAGCGGGCAGGAAAGGAACTCTTGTAAAGTGTGGTATTTTTTATTGCTTCGGGAGTAAAGACAGAGAACACACCCAGCAGATGATCTGCATTATATACCGGAATACCGTCCAGCAATATGAGATTTTGGTCCGGTCCGCCACCTCGGACGTACAGTCCGGAGAAACCTTCTGTTCCTGCTTGTACGCCTGGCATCAATTGGATGGTTTTCAATATATCAGCTTCTCCAAGCACTGCCGGAGTATGTTGTATCTGAGCCATTGGGATTTCATATGCTCCCATGGCAGTAGACTGGATGCCGGCTTCCTTCTTATCTGAAAGGATTATCACTTCCTCCAATTCATTGTCTCCATTCAGGCAGATATTGAGCACAGTGTCTTTATTCAGCGGGAACGAACTGTGCCGGATTTCGTACCCTAAATACGAAAAACTTAAATTGGTGTCTCCCTCCGGCAGGGTGAGGGTATAGAAACCGAAAGGATTGGTGGCAGTACCCACACGCTGACGACTTTCGAGCACATTGGCACCAATCAGCGTCTCGGAAGACGCTCCGTCCGTCACGTATCCGCTGATAGTGAACCGTCGGCTTACGGTTTTCTGCGGCACAGACCGCTTGTTTAGTAATATATGTTTTCCGGAGATTTCGAAACTTATCGGTTGGTTTTCGAAAGCTTTCCGGAGGATTTCGTAGATGGTAAAGTCGCGGACGGCCAGTGTGATACGTTTGTTCAGACGTATTTCTTCTCCGTATATGAAGCGATATCCGGTTTTTTGTTCCACCTGTTTCACAAATTCTTCTAGTGTAGCGTTTTGCAGCTTGATGCTGAAACGAGTTTGTGAGGGATTCGTTTTTTGTAGCATGCAGGTGGCGAATACGATGCTACTTTGCAGCGTACACGTCGAGAGGAGAACCGCACCCACCAGAAAAAGTTTTCTGATGGTGCGGGATGAACAGATAAAAGATTTCATTCTAGTTTAATTTTTGTGTGATTGTTATACTGTCATTCGTTTTTGTATATTCAAACTTCTGGTTGCGACAAAGCAAAGAAAGAATCTCGTCCAATGTTTCACCGTCAGAGAATGTAGCCGTCATGCGGTAATTCTGTAAATCCGTGCCTTCAATATGGATATCCGTTTGGAAAGCGTTGGAAAGTTCCCGGACGATTTCCTGTAAAGGTTCGCTTTTAAACAACAGTGTTCCGTCTTGCCAGATAATTTCTTCGGCTGCATTTTTTTCAGTATGCAGCGTCAGGCTCTTCTTCTCCTTATTATAAACGGCACTTTCGTTGGGTGAAAGAATCAGGCGTTCTTCCGTTTTGCCTATGAGGCTGACGGCGACAGAGCCTTCAAGTAACGTTGTCTTCACCTGGATGTCTTCCGGATAGGCATCAATGTTGAAGTGTGTGCCTAAAACTTGTACCATGACTGCTCCGGCTTCAACTTTGAAGGGATGCGCTGCATCTTTGCTGACTTCGAAATAAGCTTCTCCTTTCAAGTGTACTTTCCGGTCCTTTTCTCTGAACCGTTCGGGATAGGTCAGCGAGGAATAGCGGTTCAGTACGATGGTTGTTTGGTCGGGCAATACTATGCTACGGGTTTCCGCCAGCGTAGACACGGTTTGCAATGGTATTGGGGCGAACATGTAGTATGCCCACCAACCCAGTACGCAAAGCACGGCGATGGCGGCTGCACCAGCCATTGTGCGCAATGAAAGGATGCGGCGTTGCAGACGCGGTAACCGTTTTTCAAGTAGTTTCCAGCCGTTTTCCTTAGAGAATTTTCCTCTCGGCGAACGGGTGGAGGCAACGAGTTTATCGAATATTTTTTCAAATTCTTGTTCCATGCTTTTTCTTTCTCTTTTCTATAAAGACAGGTAAAACGGAAAAACTCCCTACGCTAATTTCTTTTTTTATTTAATGAACTGCATTTTGGCTTATTCATGACTGTTGTTCGTATATGACATTCTTTGTTTTGTTCATTGACATCCGTTTACTAAGTTGCACAACTTGGTAAGCTTAAGATGCACATGACGGATGTGCTGAGTTGTACAACTCGGCTATTCTTAGTTGTGCAACTTAGTAAGTAGGTGTCGATGATATATGCAAGGAATAGTATAATAGAACATAGTTAAGGGTTACTTAGGACGTAGGTAAACGGTAATCTGTGTTTTTTTTGCTTCTTTGTCCTGCGGAATACTGACTATGCGGAATTCTGCTTTATCATTTATTCTTTTAGGAAAGATTTTCACGCGTAGGTTGGCTGACTTCTTCCTTGCAGGGATAATAACCTTTTTGTCCTCGATGCTGAACACTGTAGCTTGTCCCGGCAGGTTTATTCCATTGATGAGGACTTCTCTATCCTCATTTTTCTTTTCTGCTGCGATAATCTTTATTTCAAACTCCTCTGTGTCTTTGTTTTTGTCGAATGAATAGCTTTTAGTAGCCTTATCAAAACCTACATACTCCTGAGGATAATTCGAATTGTCGTTTCCACATGCGGCAAGGATGAAGAGGATGCCTACAGCTCCTGCCATTTGCTTACAAAGTTGTTTCATACTGTTCTAATTTTAGTTTAGTTTATATAGTTCATGCTTAAAGACAGGCAGTATGAGAATGTTCCCTATGGAGATATAAATAAAAAGTGTTAAGATAGCACTAAGAGGAGGGTGAAAAGAAGAGAATTAATATAAAAATGCGCATTGACAGTGAGTTCCAACTGTCAATGCGCATCTCGGTTATTACCGTTGCACGAAGATCAGATTTGTCGGTACAGGACCAATTCCTCTTCCGGTTGTCGTACCTCCGTTCTCTACGAGGTTGTTGAATCTTCCATAATAGAAGCCATCTACATGGTAACCTGGCCATGTGCCATTGTCTTTGAAGGCAAACACTAATTGGTCTTTCTGGTTAAAAACGCCAAACGGAGCTACATACTCTATACTACTTGTTCCATTCAATCTTCCGGTTGCGTCATAGGCACATAAATATATGTATGGTTCTTTCGAATCATTATCCTTGATAAGGTATTGTCCGAAATTGATAACAAATTCATTCCCTCTGATTTTTGCGAGATAAGGAGCATCAACTGTACTTCCGGTAGGAGTGATTTTGTAGACATTGTTTGTTTCGGTTTCTTCAATCAAGCAGGTTCCGAAAGGCGAAGTTGCGATGCCATTGAGGTCGGCAAAGCAGTCATAAGTTCCGATTATGTTACCTAATTGTGAGAAGATGGCTGATCTTTTGTGTACTCCGGCAATAAGTGTAAGGGTGCACTCACGTTTTCCAGCTTTTAGAGGGGCTGCTTTTACTGTGAGTTTGCCATTGCCTATTGTACACGTAAGCCATGAATTATCGACACCTTCAATCTTTATGTCCAATATGGTTTCACACTCAAATGTCACTTCTCCTCCTGTATCCAAAAACTGAGTATCTGATAAGTCTGTAACAAATTTTTCACCATCTTGATATACAGGAATTTTGGTCTCTTCATCACCGGCTGTGATAATTACCATGGCCGAGCGGGCTTCTGCTCTGTAATTCACGTCGACTGTTACTGTCACCGTATTATTACTGAGGGACGTTTTGCACCAATCTTCCGTTGCACTAACACTGGCTGGCACTACAGAACTGAACTGAATAGTTCCGGTTCCACCATTGTATCCGAACTGTACATCGGAACTGATTACTTTCAGTTGTTTCACCACGTTGTCGTCATTGTCTGAGCATCCTGTGAAACAAACACATAATGCTAATATTAATAAAGTATACAATTGTTTCATTGTTCCAGAGATTTAATTAAATTCATTTTTTTGTAAATGTAATATATTGGTACCTGGTATCTCCTCCAAATCCGTGGTATTCACCAGCGGCACTCCAAAGGATGATGGCCCGTGCTACATAACTTTCCCATACTCCATTGTCTACAAAGTCATAGACATTGTTGGTGTCTTTTCTCAATTGAGCTATCATTCCTATTCCTGGTGTACGCCATTCCAATGAACCCTTTCCTGTTACCTCCCAAACTGCGAAATAGCAACTTCCAGATGTATAGACAATAAATTCCATACAATCTAGATCGGCATTGTATTGTAGTATTAGTGGGAAAGGAAGTCCTTCTATGGTATAATTCTTTTGAGAAGGATTGTATTGATTGAAGACAACTTTGATGGGAATTTCTCTCGGGGTATTACCATAAGTATAGCTCATAGTATATTCACCCAAATAGCGTGTATATGATTTGTATACAATATCTTCTATAGGTGTCATAGCTCCATCGGCAGAAACAAATGTCTTTTGATCGGTCGACCAATCCAAGCCGTACACTTCTTTGCCACCAATCTCTATGGGTTGATAGAATTTTATGCCATTGGGTGAATACATATACGCTGTTTTGATAAGTTCTTCTGTACCTATCTGGACGTTCGCTCTCCGGTCTGATGGAAGAGATATAGAAACTTTTTGTCCATTAATCTGACCATCGTACCCCGAAATGCCTACAATAGACATCATGTTTTCGCGATTTTTTTGTACGGATGCCACGTAAGCTTGGCTTGATTCTTCCAAACGGGTCATCTTCATAATATTCTTGGTTTTCTTTCCTTTCAGGATAATTTCGTTTTCATTATGAGAGACGATGACGAACTCAAAATCTCCTTCATATCCTTTTCCTTGTCCTCCGCCAAAGGTGTAATCAGGATCTGAGAAATAGTGAATGATTTCATTGTATGTATCGAAATTAAGTGTAGGTCCCATGTCTGACTTCAGTGAATAATAACTGGAAGCTGTCACAGACGGGTCTGTCGTTATTTCGCTTCCTGCTGTCACTTTCTGATTATCAAACTTCAGTGTTAAGGCAAATCCGCCATATTGCTGGGTGGAAGACGGATAATAATCTAACTTCCATCCTAGCTCGGAACTAGTGAGAAGTTCTTTGCAAACCCTGATTTCTTCATTCATTCTTTGTTGTGCTGAAGCATCGAATATATCGTCTACTTCATTTGTGCAAGACTGTAATAGTCCGACTACTGCACATAATATGTAAAATAATTTACTCTTCATATTGTGAAATATTTAATGTTTTTATCAGGAAAATTAAGGTAATTCATTTAGATTCATGTTCTGAATCTCGTCACATCTCCTGTCAATAGCATCGCGCAACTTGTCCATATCAATTCCATAGCTATCCTTCATGTAATTCTTTACAATATCTATTTTCTTTTGGATGATATCCCAACCTCCTTTTACAGGGTTTCCATCGACATCTAACTTAGTGCCTTCTTTTAGTGCATCCCATTCTGCCTGTGTCCAGGTTAGGTAACAGGCTGTCACTTCGGCAATGTCTTCTACTGGTTGGCTACTACCATAAGCGGTTACGAAACCATATGGGGCATATTGTGATATTTTCTCTCTGTTGTTCCAGCCCGACGGAGAATAATATCCTTCACTCAATGTGTTATATTCCACCGGATAATCTTTGGTTTGGTGAAGAATATGTGCGAATTCATGGTGCATTGTTTGAAAATATGTCTTATTCATGAAAGGAATATTTGTGGGATCCAGCCAATTGCCTGCAACTAGCGTTATCTTTAATCCACCTTCGGCATATCCTAATGTGTAAGTTCCATTGGGATTGTATTGATATGAACCTATCAGATGAATGATCTTAGGTGCAAATTGGCGGGTGAAATTAATTCCTCCAGTTTCGTCATAAGCTTCAAACCACACGTGCTTCACGATGCGGGCCATCTGTATAGCTAAGTCATAATCTATCGGTACCAGATTTTTGCCCAATTCCGATTCGATATCCTCCATACGGTATTTGAAGTCTAGATTGTAAGGGTAGAGGTAGTTTTTCTCTAGCCAATTGTCTAGTTCGTTTTTCTCCGTTTCCAGTTCGTCATCGAAGATACTCTTAGGATTAAGGTCTTCTTCACTGCAAGCAACAAAAGCGCTTGCGAAAAACAGTATCAATGATAATATGTATAGATTCTTTTTCATAATCATATTGTTTTATTAGTTTTTATCTGGGATTAGGTGTCATATTACCTGGAGCAGCCAATACTTGGCTCGGAATTTGAATGGCTTTTCGTGGATCGTTCGGTTCAAGTTTGATGGCGTCCTCATTGTAAACATTGTGCTCGTATGACAAGCCATAACGCTTGATGTCTAGCCAGCGTACGCCTTCGTGAAGGCCTTCTGTACGGCGGGCATGTAATACAGCGTGTATCATATTGATTTGTTTCTCCTCATAAGTCACACCTGTGTTCAGCGGTTTGGCATTGGTAGTGCTGCTACTTTTTTTATAGAAGTCGGCAATCTCGTCAGCCGTACTTGCCTGAATACCTTTTTTAACGTACCAGTAAGATAAATCTGTGGCGGCAGCATCATATTCTTTTTTCAGAACATGTGCTTCAGCGCGGCAGAGTAGTGCTTCGTCCGTAGTGAATATAGGTATTACGATATGAGGAAATCCTGTCTGGGCTATTTGGTCGGTAACCTCGAATATTTCCATCAATTTGGGTACGTAGTAATTCATATAATTGTTGTGGAATACTGTATTATAGACTGACAATTGTGCATTCCCCGGGAAGAGAGACCATACCAACTGGTTGCGTATGATTTTCTGAGTAATACCGTATCTCTGATTGCGCGTACGCCCATAGCTGGATATCGTAGTCAGCAACATTAGATTTGCAGGTTCGCTTTTGTCGATGTACCCACGACACCATTCGGTGGTATTAGTGAATTTATCATATCCGTTCAAATCTCTTAATACGGCTGATGGGTTTTCACCAATAGCTTCCGTGGCATATTTGATCACTTTGTCATAGTCCTTGCCATAGAATAGATTGAAGCGTGCTGCAAACGCATAGGCCGCTTTTGAGTTGAAATGGTATAAAGGTATATCAAAGTTGGCTCGTCTGAGTAAGGGGAGTGCTTCTTCGATGTCAGCATCAATATTTTGATAAACTTCTTCCATGGTTCCGCGGTCGTAAACCACTCCTACTGTCTTTTCCGGTTGTTTTATGTACGGTATTCCCAAACTACTGGAAGCTGTCTGGGAATTGTATGCCATACAGAAAGTGTTAGCAAGCATAAAATGCCCGAATGCACGGCACATTAGTGCTTCGCCTTTGTAGGGAAGGCTTTCTTCCGGAACGCCTAATGCTTCGATGGCTTCTAGCGCTTGATTGGCAGTTGCGATGGCTTTGTAATAGCGATCCCATAGACTTTGAGGCCCATCATTATCGGTTCCTGTAGGGTCTTCCCAATGATAAGCTTGAATAGCGAGATTCATCGGACCGCTGTAATTGTCTCCGTTATCATCATAATTGTCCGACATGAATTCAAACAAGATGGTTGGATGTCTGTCCGGATAGGCAGATAATAGAAGGTCACGAACTTTATCGGGAGTATTGAGATCGGTGCGCTTGTCAGGCATTGTGTCCAGAAAATCGTCGCATGATGTCAAGCCTGCTAGTAAAGCGGCTGTACATAAAGATATTAATATATTTTTCGTTTTCATGATTTAATTATTTATTTAGAAACTGGCTCTGATTGTAAAAGTAAACTGCTTAGGCACCGGAGCTGCCACACCGCCTGTGTTGAAGAATTCTGGATCCTGTCCGTTTAGTTTCGAATCAGAATAAATTAGGAAACAGTTGGTAGCTTGCAGTTTCAGTGAGAGACTTTTCAGCATATTCTGTCCGCCCAGTAATGATTTCGGGAAGTCATATGCCAATGATATTTCTTTCATGCGGATAAAACCACCGTCAGCAATGCGTACATCACAGTAGTTGTAAGCGTTATAGGCATAGCCCAGATTGCTGTACTTTTGATTATTGCGTACATCGGCTATTACTGGGATATTCGTTAATTTTTCATCACCGGGAATCATCCAGCGGTTTTTGAAATCCTTGGGAGTGGCGTCTAGGTCATTGTATGAACTGGCAAATTCCGGGTCGAGTCTTACTTTGTTTCCTGCCGAATAGGTGATGAACACATTCAGACGGAAATTTTTGTAGGTAAAGATGTTTCCGAAGCTACCGGTAATGGTCGGATCTTTCGGACCTTCATATTTCAAAAAGTCTATGTTTTCCACTTGCTGGAAATTAATGTTTCCATAGTTGGTCTTGTTGACTAACTTGTCGCCCCACATATAAGTAGGGAAACCATCTTCGTCAAGTCCGACAAACGGGATAGAGAAAATACTTCCCCATTCATATCCTTCGCGTTGTCCGTAGCCGGTTACGAGATCGAACAAGGTAGTTTGGGACTTTAAATCTGTGATCTTGGTTTTGCTGTAACCGAAAATGAAGTCTGTAGACCATTGGAAATCTCTGGTTACAATGTTACGGGTAGACAATGATGCTTCGAAACCTCGTGAACTCATGGATGCAAGATTGGCATCACGGCGTGTTTCGCCTCCTACACCTTGTGTCAGTACTGCACCGATCAAGTCATAATTGTCACGTTTGTACCATGCCAATTCTACGTTGATACGGTTGTCAAGGAAGCCAAGGTCCATTCCTATGTTTAGTTCATGTTTCTTTTCATAAGTAAGATCACCGTTTTCCAGTTCTATAATTTTTAGTCCGGTTTCACCCAATGATGCACTGGGACGCCAAGGAGTGTAGCTATTGATGTTTACAAAGGAGTTTGTAACATCTGCAGGACCTGCATCTGCTGTCAAACTGTAGGAAGCCTTTAATGTCATGTGTGATAAAGTTGGTTGCAGGCTTTCAAAGAAGTTTTCTTCATGCATGTTCCATGCACCACCAATATTCCATGTAGGAAGCCAGCGTGCCGAACGGGCTTTGCCTAAGCGGTTTGAGCCTTCGTAGCGAAATGTTCCTGTAATGCTATAGCGTCCTTTGTAAGAATAAGTACCTGTTGCGAAGTAGGCCAGTGTTCTTCTTTTGGTATTTGATAGAGAATAGTAGTTGGAATTATCTTCGCGCATCTTCTTGAACGCATTATAATCGAAATAGGGGATTTCACCGTTCAGATACTGCATACCCCACCCGTCGAAAGAATTATTGGAACGATCTTGTGCATTGGCTTCCAGACCGGCATATAGATTTACGATATGGTCTTCGTTAAATACCGTGTTGTAAGATGCAGATGCACGGAAATCATAGCTGAACATACGGTAGTCCGTTTTATTGTAGAATCCTCCTTTAGGCAAGATACTGAAGGGAAGCGAATTCAGTATATCCGGATCTGTATAAAGCCAGTTATTGTTTTTACGCATGGTGGCATCGTCCATTGCGCGATAGGCCATTGCCTGATTAGAATTTTCGAGTATTTTGTGTTCTTGTGAGGAAGTTGAATACTTTGCTGCTCCCAGCATGCTGAGCTCAAGTCCTTTGACGGGTTTCCATTTTAGTTCGCCTTGAAATTTCAAGTCTACCACATTCAGGTCGATACTGTTTGACTTCAGTTCGTTGAAGATGTTGAAGTCTGCATAATTACGAGTATATAGTTCGTCAGGATTCAGTGTGCGTGAAGTATTTAACGCATAAGAATATGGGTTGATATCGAATCCGCGGGAAACCTCGCCGGTCACCTTGTCGCGTGTCTGGCCAATTGTTCCCGGTGCTTTTTGTTTACGATATGCTCCATTTGCAAGAATTGTCAGTGACAAGTCTTTACTCAAGTTATAGGTAGAGTTCAGATTGGCTGTATAGCGTTGCACGTTGGTACCTTTCATCCAGCCTGGATCTGTCATGACACTTAATGATACATATGTAGTTGCTTTATCTGTACCACTGGACATACTGACGGAGTGGTTCATCATCAGTGAGTTGCTGAAAAGAAGATCGAACCAATCGGTATTTCGGTACTCTGCTTGACGGAGGTAGGCATTGCGGCTGATGGCGTTGTTTAGCAATCCAAATTGTCCTGTTTCTGGGTCGTAGCTATTGATTAGATGGTACATCTTGCCGTAAACGCCACTGTTTGCTGCACGATAAGTGCCCGACAAATTCAGCCATCCTTTATTCTGTAGTTCCTTATATACACCCATCTGGTCTTGCGAGTTCATGATGTTGAAGGTCTTGTAGTTAGGTTTCATTCGGGTGGTAAACTCTCCCGTATAACTAAAACGGCTGGTTCCTGCTTTACCTTTTTTGGTATTGACGACGATTACACCTGCCATAGCACGTGCACCGTAAATAGAGGTTGCTGACCCGTCTTTTAGAATTTGAAAACTTTCTATATCATCCGAATTTAAGCCTGCAATTGCCGAACTGATCAGTGTGTTGGCGTCACCCGAAGATAGGTCATTGGCGCCGATTTCAATGACATCGTCCATGATTACTCCATCTACTACCCATAAAGGTTTGGAGTTACCATAAATGGAAGTGGCGCCACGCACACGAATTTTAGGTGCAGTACCGAACGTACCGGATACATTCTGTACTGATACACCTGCAGAACGTCCTTCCAATCCACGGCTGATATCAGCCATACCGTCTAATTTTACGTCTGCTGCTGTCAATTGGTCAGCGGCTCCGGTAAATAGTCGCTTGTCTACTTTGGTCATACCGGTGATAACCACTTCTTCCAAGATTTCGGTATCAGGTTCCATCACTACTTTCATGGCACCTCCGCGCACAATGTTGATTTCCTGAGGCTTGAAACCGATAAACGAAATTCGGATTTTTTTTGCTGAGCTGGGGACATTGGTGATAACAAACTTGCCATCAATGTCTGTTGTTGCACCCATTGTAGTGCTCACTACCAAAACCGAAGCTCCGATGATAGGTTCGTTGTCTTCTCCTGAAATGACAACACCTGTGACTTGTGAAGTCTGAGCCGTAACATGTCCCATTCCTATTAAGAAACAAGGCAATAGCATTAATAATTTCATTCTCATAATTAATTAGATAAAAAGCTAAATAGGGTTAATCTTGACTTTTGTAAAAGTAGACATTAAGTTTAAATTATAGAAATTTATAACGTTAATGTTCTGAAATACGGTGAGTATATTAAAAAATGACCATTTTGCTATATAACTTGTTACTTATTTTGAAGTTTGTGTGTGGTGTGTTTATTTGCTTGTATATCAGTGGTGTATTGGTGATTATATCTGTGGTAAAACTATATGAAATGTAATATCTGGAGGATAATTTTGATTTGCTATTGTTTTTTAACTAATAGCTAACATGTGTTAATGGGGTAGGGAAAGGAATAAATGAAGTTCACCGGGTAATTTAAATTCTTAATGATAAAGTGATATTGGTATTGAATTGACTATTGATTACTATTTAGAATCTCTTTCAGGCGTATTGTAGCTTTTTGTAATTGTGCATCTACTGTTTTCGTGCTGATCTCGAGTTCTTCTGCTACTTGTGCATATGTTTGTTTCTCTTCACGAATACGAATGAAGACTTCCCGACATCGTTTCGGTAATCGGTCGAGGGCTTTTACATAGCGGGCAAAAAGTTCTTCGCTAATCAAAGTGTCCTCAGGAGATACAGCTTGGTCGGTTGGCTCTTGCAGTGTGCCGGTAGATAGAGTGGGGTATCGTTCCTCTTTCTCGATGTAGTTCAGCGAAGCATTTTTAACAAGAATGAAGCAATAATCTTCGATATTGGTAATATCTGATAACTGTTTGCGGTGCTCCCAAAGTTTCAGGAATACATCGAGTACGATTTCCTGTGACCATTCTTCATGATGGGTATAGTAGTAGGCAATACGGAACAAGCGATCATACGTCATGTTATAGAAATCCCGAAAAGCAGTCTGAGAATCCTGCTCGCTCATTTTCCGCAAATATCTTCTGACTTCTTGTTCGGTCATAGGGTTCAGACGTTTAGTAGTGTCGGGGGACAAAGGTAAGGCTTTCTTGTTATATTACAACTATCTGTTTGTCTATTCTTCAACAAACATCAAGTCACTGATAATACCGTCCGATATGAATATACCCTCTTGCGTCAGGCACAAGTAGTCATCTTTTAGTTCCAGCTTGCCGCTTTTCAGATAGGGGAGTGCCATATCCATGCAGTATTGCCATAATTCGGTACCGAACGTTTGTTCCACATATAGCATAGAGACTCCCCACCTTGTGCGGAGTGCTGTCATGATACATTCGTTATAGCAGGTAGTGATATCCCGGTATTCGGTTTCAAACTTCCGGTGGCCTTCTTCAATGGAACGCATATACTTCTCTAGAGACGCGATGTTCCATTCTCTTGTAAGGGTGTTGAATGAATGTGCCGAAGGCCCACATCCCAGATAAGGAATTCCTTGCCAGTAGGATGTATTATGCCTGGAGTACATCCCCGGTTTGCAGAAATTGGAAATCTCGTAATGTTCGTATCCGGCGGTAGTCAGTGCCTCTATCAGCGAGGAAAAGAAGTGTACACTACTTTCTTCATCCACTTCGCGGATGCGGTGGGAAAGTAACATGTCGTAGATGGGAGTGCCTTCTTCGTACGTAAGGTGATAGGCGGAAATATGCTCTACTTCAAGACTGACAGCTTGTTGTAAGTCTCGCTTCCAACGTTCATTGGTTTCTCCCGGCAAACCGTAGATGAGGTCGATGCTGATATTTCGGAAACCTGCGCGACGGCAACGTCCTACGGCTTCGATGGCTTGCGCGGCATTATGCCGCCTGTTGAGCAATTGCAAAGTGGCATCGTCAAAGGTTTGTATTCCCATGCTGATGCGGTTGAAAGGCAACGTAGACAGCATTCCGGCATATTCTTCCGTAAGGTCATCCGGATTTGCTTCAAGGGTTATTTCCTTTACCTCTTTCATGCCATAAACCTGCTCGATGGTCTTGAAAATCTCCTTAAAGTCTTCTTCAGACAATTGCGAAGGAGTTCCGCCGCCGAAATAAATCGTTTCGACGGCTTCTCCTTTCAGATATCCTTTACGCTCTGTCAGTTCGCGGCAAAGGGTGCGGATGTAACGCGACTTTAATTCCGAATGGGTGGTGGAGTAGAAATCGCAATAGATGCAACGAGTCTTGCAAAAAGGAATATGTATATAAATGCCTGCCATGATCGTACCGTTTTAGGACGGCAAAGATAGTGCAAACCGAAAGCAGAACTTTCATGCTTGCATGAAAAAGTTATGCTGAGGTGCAGCTTATCTTCGCTTTTAGGCAAAGATAACTATTCCTTCCGAACCGGCATCAGTGGAAAGATACTGTCTTCACTGTACCATCGGAAAAATGGATGGTTACCGTATCCCCGTTCTGTTCAAAAGACTCCACGGGTGTCAGTTCTTTCTTTGTGAATGATTTGCCACTCTTTTTCCACAATTGCAGCGTTATGAAAATTTTATCACCGGAATGGGTGGTCGCTGCATTGATTACGGAACATCTATCGCTTACCGGATGCAATCCTTTTGTTTGCACAAATTCGACTTCTGTCCAACCTTGAAGATTGATGAGGGCCGTTTGATAGGCACCGTTATCAGTGCAGTAAACTGTATGTTCTCCAATCTTTCTTTCCTTGGTTATAACAGGTTTGTCCAATTCCGGCAGAGAATAATGCCCATAGCGCAAGTGGGTACTGACAGGGAAGGACACTTTGTCTACGCGGAGAATACCGTTGGGAAGCGGGATATCTGCCAGACGGAACTTGATTTCAGGATTGGTTTCAAGTTCCGCATCCCGATAATAGATACCGTCTTCAAACTTTCTGAAAGTATAGAGGCGAAGCACTTCCCATTGTTGTTTGGCATTCAAAATGGCATAGTTCATTGATACTTTTCCATCGGGGCTGTCTGCCATCCAGGGGAATGCCGTGTTATAGGACAGCTTATTGTAATTCTCGGTCGAACGGAATTTCTGCCAATCCTTGGCCACCGTTTCATGGCACCATGCCCGTATTTCGGAACTACCGCTGTTGGGATAGTTGGTCACCAGTGTGTTCGAACCTTCCATGAATTTATTGTATACTCTATCCGGCTTTAGCTCTTTCTCCCAAGCTCCATTATTTTCTATAGCTGTCCAAAACGGATTGTCGGCAGGCAACAGTAATCCCAGAAATACTTTCCCCATCCAGTATACACTGCCACGGCAACTGTATATCTGCACGGCAGGCTCGAAGGCTCCATAGAATCCCAAGGTCGGAACGCGGTCTTTCAGCAATGCGGGATTTTCGAGGAACTGAAGTATTGTGGAAGAAGCGATACGGCGCATCCACCCGTAGTTGACGGATGGATCGTTGAGCCACCCCATCAACGGGAAAGGTACCACGGTTGCTATGCGGTAAGTGATGCTGCGTCCATACATATTCATCTTACCGTCTTCGGCAAACATATACGGGTAGTTGGGAATCAAATCGCGGAAGTTATCAACAAACTGACGTCCGGCTTCCGGATTAAATTTATCTCCGTAGTAATGTGCCCAAATCATGCCGTACATCTGGAATGCCCACATACTGTAATAATCGTAGGCCGGACTATCATTATACCAACCGCAACCACGGTATTGGTCCAATGACTTTTGAAGCAATTCATTCAGATAATTGTCCTTGACCGTATAACCGTGCTCCTTGAAGAAGGACATCACAAATATATTGAAGAAACGCCAGTTCGAACCGATTGTCGGTCCGTTGCCATAACTGAGCATCAGTGCTGCAAGAGCATCTTTTTCTTGCTGTGTCAGCGGTTCCCAGATAATTTCCGGCATCACGGTCAGCGATAAGGCAAGTGCTCCGAATTCGACGAGTGTCTGGCTCGGTCCTCCTTTAAGATGCTGGATATATCCGGGTTTTGTCGGATCAATCATATTGCGTAATTGCTGCCGATAGTAATCTCCTACTTTAATCCCGTTCAGTTCTAAAGCGGGATTTTCTTTCAACAGGGGAATGGCTACGAACATGGTACGGCAAAGCCCTTCCAGGTTCTCGGTCTTGTTGGGCTTTCCATCAGCCGGGTAACTTTTTCCCGGCTGTTTGGGGAAGTGCATCGGGTCGTCCAACGTGTGGATATAACTGAATGCTCCGTCCAGCAGATAGGTGGCGGCATCCAGCCAATGCTGGCGTGTCATTCCGGTAAGAGGGCTCAGACGATAATCCGGGCGTACTAAGTGAAATACAGAATCGTTTGCGGTCTGTGATGAGGATGCGTTTACTTTTAAAGAAAATAATAAAGCAAACAGTAGTAATCCTCCGGTCATTTTAGAAAATACGGTTTTCATCATTATGTGTGTATTATATGGTAAGAATATTCCTTCGCAAAGAAAGTACTTTCTATGCAAAAGGAGTGACTATTTTGAGGTCAAAAAGGGGTAATTTTGGACCAATATCATTCTTTCAGCCTTATTCGGTTCTTATCCGAATTGTATCCGGACCGTAGCAAGTGTATCTCAGATATGTCCCGATGGGGTAATTGAAATATAATATTACCAAAGAATAAGATTGTTTTAGATATATTTACGTATATTTGCCGGGTGTTATTAATCAAGTAATTCCCATTGACTATGAAGGCAATGCTTACTATGAAAGAAAAAATTCGGGGCTTTATTTTTTGTTTTGGAATATTTTTCCCTTTGATGTGTCTGGCTATAGCAACGCCTAAATCTAACTCCTTGATGTTTAAGTCCTCGTCTATACTGAATAGTCTGCCCAGTAAAGATGTGCAATCTGTCTATCAGGATCGCGACGGATATATCTGGATATCTACCCGTAACGGACTTTTTCAGTACGATGGTTATTCGCTCACTACCTATAAATCCAATCTTTTCCGTGCTGATTTGTTGACCAATAATAATGTGTTCTGTGTGGCGGAGGATACCAAACATCGCCTTTGGATTGGTACTTACAGCGGACTGAATGTTCTGGATAAGAAAACTGGAGTGATACGGAAAATTGATAATCCAGAGATGAATGGCAATAGTATTCCTCAAATCTTAATAACCGGTGAGGGACGAATTCTGTTTGCAACAGATTGGGGAGTATATGAATACAGGGAGGATACGGATGACTTTTTGTGTTACGGTGGTGAGAATACGGGCAATGTAATGCCCAGAACCGCCATAAAGTCATTGTTTGAAGATGACCGGGGGGATATCTGGATTGGGACATGGGATGCTGGGCTGTATCGTTATGAGAAGAAGACTGGTAAGTATTTCAGATATCCGCAGATGAATGCACAAAATTCAGCTCATTATGTATTTCAAGACAGTAGAAAAAATATCTGGGTGGGAACCTGGCGTGGCGGTTTGGTCTTATTGAAAGATGCTTATCGGCCGGATAAGACGACTTGGATTACGTACCGTTATGATGAAAAGAATCCCGCCAGTATTTCAGATAATATAATCTATACGTTGTCAGAAGATCTTAAAACTCATTCTCTGTGGGTGGGAACCCGCAGAGGGCTGAGTGTATTGCCATTGGCGGACAATTATACAGGTTCTGAGGCTTTTAGTAATTATTATCCCAGTGAATCAGACAGTTCTATCGCAAGTGATGAAGTGGCTTCTCTTTTGCGCGACCGTCAGGGATTGATGTGGGTAGGTATGATTGGCGGTGGAGTGAATAAAGTCAATACCCGAAAGGCGGATTTCTATTGGGATCGGTTGTTGGAAGTGAAACGGATGCTGAAAACCACTTCCGTTCGCAGTATCCTCTTGGATGATGAAGGACAGCTTTGGCTGGGAATAGGGACTTATGGGCTGGGAGTGAAGAACCGGCAGACCGGGAAGTTTACTTATTACACCCAGATGCCTGAGTTTGCGCGATATCATGGAATTTCCACCGTAATGTCGATGATGCAACATTCCGTTACAGGACATATCTGGATTGCAGCTTACGACGGAGGGGTTTATGAAGTGGATAAGCATGCACCGGTATCGCAGAGGGTAAAAAGCTATTATGCCCAAGATGTGGAGTGGCTGGCAGGCTCTTGTGTTTTCTATATTTATGAAGATTCCAAACATAACTTATGGTTTGCTACGCGTAATGGAGTTTCGATGCGTACGGCTGATGGAAAGGCAGTGCGGTTTGACAATCTGCAGGTTGGGGGCAGCCTGATGAAAAATGTACATACCATGTATCTTACAGAAGGAAGTGATGGTGATATGTGGGTGGCATCGAATACCCATGGCGTCCTTCGTCTTCATTGTGACGATAAAGGAAATTATACGGTTTCTGACTATGCTACGACTAACGGGAAGCTTAACAGTGTATACGCCGATTGCATTTATAAAGATGCGAAGGGGCGCATTTGGGTAGGTACGGGAGGTAGCGGACTGAACTTGTATGATGAATCTACTGATACCTTTCTTCCGGTACATGCAAAATGGAATCTGCCGGGTGATGCGGTAGTCGGCATTCAGAGCGATAAAGAAGGTAATTTATGGTTGGGCACAAATGCCGGATTGATAAAACTTACTATTGCGGATGACATGGAAAACGTAACTTTCCGTTTGTATACTACGGTGGATGGTTTGCAGGATAATATATTTATCCGTAGTTCTCAGGCAGTTGCCGCTGACGGTGAGATGTTTTTTGGCGGTCATCGGGGCTATAATAGTTTTTATCCTGATAAGCAGCAGGAACAGAATTTTTCTTCTTCCGTGACAGTGACCGATATCAAAATATACAATCAGCCGTGGGGAAGTCTACCGACTAAAGAACGGATGGCAATTTCGCAACTTTCACCTGGTTTTGCCGATGAGATACAGTTGGATTATTGGCATAATAATTTCAGTATAGAATTCTCGGCATTGGAGTATGTTAATCCGAACAGGAATCAATACGCTTATCAACTGGCAGGTTTTGATACCGACTGGCAATATACGGGCGGTTCCAAGCGTTTTGCCTATTATAATAACCTGAAACCCGGAACTTATACCTTCCGGTTGAAGGCTTCTAATGCCAACGGCATTTGGGATGAAGAGACTCTTCAGATGAAAGTTGTTATTCTGCCGCCTCCCTGGAAAACATGGTGGGCTTACACCTTATATATAATATGCATCTGTGGCATGATTTATTATACTTTCCGGGTGATACGCAACCGTATCCGCTTGCGGAACGCTCTGCATCTGCGTGAAATGGAGCAGGCAAAAGCGGAAGAAGTCAACCATGCCAAATTACAGTTCTTCACTAATATTACTCATGAGTTGCTGACTCCGTTAACTATTCTTTCTGCTTCGGTAGATGAACTGAAACGAACAGCGCCAGCCTATAAAGAGCAATACCGGGTGATGAACAATAACATCAATCGGCTGATCCGCCTGTTGCAGCAGATTCTTGAATTCCGTAAGGCTGAAACGGGAAATCTGAAACTGAGAGTTTCGCAGGGTGACCTTGCGCAGTTCGTGCATCGTAGCCTGGATAGTTTCCGTCCGTTGATGAAGAAAAAAGATATCCAGTTCCGCATTTCATGTTCGCTTGAACCGTTCAATGCCTATTTTGATCCGGACAAGTTGGACAAGATACTTTATAACTTGCTTTCCAATGCTTCCAAATATAATCGTTCCGGTGGTATGGTCAGTGTGGAACTGTCTGCAAATGACGATAGAACAGCACGTTTAGTGGTGAAAGATAACGGTCCAGGTATATCGGCGGAGGCTCAGAAGAATCTTTTCAAACGTTTTTATGAAGGAGATTACCGGAAATTCAAGACGATTGGTACCGGTATCGGTTTGTCGTTGGTTCGCGATTTGATTGTGCTGCATCATGGTACAATTTCAGTGGAAAGCGAAGAGGGGAAAGGTACTGTATTTACAGTTAATCTTCCTGTTCTCCGTATGTCTTATGCAGAAGACGAAATAGAAGAAAGCTTGCCGACGGATGCGGAGGAGACGAGGAATGAGTTGATGACTGAAGAGTTTAAGGACGACATCTCTGACGATATTGAAGAGGAGAACGAGGAATCGGTTACACCCAAAGCATTACGTTCCTTATTGATTGTGGAAGATAATGAGGAACTACTGCAGTTGATGACGAAATTGTTGGGGGCGGATTACATAATCCATACCGCTAATAATGGTAGGGAGGCCGTAGAGGTGGTGGAACAAGAAGAAATTGATCTGATAGTTTCAGATGTAATGATGCCTGAGATGGATGGCATTGAGTTCTGCCAATATATCAAGAATAAGTTTGAGACTTCTCATATTCCTGTGATTTTGCTGACTGCGAAAAATAAGGAGGAAGACAGGGTTGAAGCCTATGAGTCTGGTGCTGACGGTTTTATCAGTAAGCCTTTTAATCTGAGTGTCCTTCATGCGCGTATCTCCAATCTGCTCCGTAGTCGCGAGCGTATGGGGAAAGACTTCAAGAAGCAATTGGTTTTTGAGGCGAAAGAACTGAATTATACCAGTGTTGATGAAGATTTCCTTCAACGGGCTATTGATTGTGTAAACCGGCATTTGGACGAGCCGGAATTTGATCAGGCACGGTTATTGGAGGAGATGCATATGGCCAAATCCACTTTCTTCAGGAAACTGAAGTCTTTGACCGGCCTTTCTTATGTCTCTTTCATCCGAAATATTCGTATGAAAGCAGCCTGCCGGATTATGGAGGAACAGAAACATATCCGCATTTCGGAATTGGCGTATGCAGTGGGTTACAATGACCCGCGCTATTTTAGCAATAGCTTTAAAAAAGAATTCGGTATGCTTCCATCCGAATATTTGGAACGCTTTACTTCGAATTGTACGGTAGAAGATGATGTTTCGGAATCATAAGCTGTATCCTTAATCGGTATTTGATATTTCATACTGCAAGAGTGACTTTCGGTTAACGGATTGTTGTTCTTGCAGTTTTATTGTGCGGTTTACTCGTCTGCTTATTATGATATACTTTAAATTTCGTATGTGTCTTGAAAGTTTTTCCTATTCTCTTCCAGTTCTTTCATCTCTCATCAATCGGCCTGTTCATCGGCTTTCCGGCTGAAAGCATTGTCTGAAGGAATGATTTTACTGTTTTCAGCTTTCAGCCGATACTGCAAGTATGAGATTTTTCATACTTCATAAATCCTATCTCATTCGGAAACTTTTGTATCGGAAAGTTTATGTGTTTCACAGTATTGGATATATAGATGGGAGGTGCTGGATATATGGATGGGAGACGTTGGGGCTATAGATGGGAGGCGTTGGATATATAGATGGGAGACATTGGATATATAGATGCGTTATCTTGCCTTAATAGTATTTTTCAAAAGTCTCAAATGTTTAAGGAATGATGTGGAAAAATGGTTCATTTAACGTATGTAAATGTCTCATGGAACAAATAACCATGTGCTTGGGCTGTTGCAGTAGGTTCTTTGTTCTTGGACTCTCATACTTTTGTGTCACAATCAAGAATGAAAAAATAGAGCGTTTTTAGTTCTTAGTTGCAAACAGCAAACGTATGTTTAATCTTAAAATTATTGCTAATGGAAAAGCAAGAAAATCTCTGTAAACGACAAGTTCCAAAACTATGTCGATTATTTCCAGTTGCAATTTTATTGTTTTTGTTCTTATCTGTTCCCTTAAAGGGATATAGTGAAGATGTTCTCTCTTTAGAGAGTGTACAGCAAAACACAGTAAAAGTGACTGGTACAGTCAAGGATGCGAATGGTGAGCCCATTATTGGTGCTAACGTTATGGTGGTAGGTACGGCTACCGGTGTTATTACTGATATTGATGGCAATTTTAGTCTGAATGTCCCAGTCGGGAGTAAGTTACAATTTAGTTTTATTGGTTATAAGGAACAAGTAGTTCCTGTTAAAAAGGGTATTAGTCTTAAGATAGTATTAGAAGAAGACTCGCAGATGTTGGGCGAGGTTGAGGTCGTGGCTTACGGTGTACAAAAGAAAGTATCTGTTACGGGTGCTATCTCTTCAATGAAAGGAGATGATTTGTTGAAAACGCCGGCAGGTTCCATTTCTAATATTCTTTCCGGACAGGTGACGGGTATTTCTTCTGTGCAGTATTCCGGTGAACCGGGTGCTGATGCGGCAGAGATTTACGTACGTGGTATTGCAACCTGGAATAATGCTACTCCATTGATTCAAGTGGATGGTGTGGAACGTGACATGTCGCAGATTGATCCGAATGAGATTGAGAGTATTACTGTCTTGAAGGACGCCTCTGCCACTGCCGTATTCGGTGTACGTGGTGCTAATGGTGTAATTTTGGTTACGACGAAGCGTGGTGCTGAAGGTAAAGCAAAGATTTCATTTACTACTTCTGCTGGTGTGAACGTACGTACTAAGGAACTGGAATTCGCAAACTCTTATCAATATGCATCTTATGTGAATATGATGAGAACCAATGATGGCAATTCCCCTCTTTATTCTGACGAGCAGTTGGCTGCTTTCCGTGATCATACTAATCCGTTACTCTATCCTGACATTAATTGGATTGACTACTGTATGAATAAGGCTGCTTTCCAGTCACAACATAATGTTAGTATTTCTGGTGGAACAAACAATATGCGTTATTTTGTATCTGCGGGATTGTTTACACAAGATGGTATGTTCAAGCAGTTTAACTTGACTGATGATTTTAACTTTGATTACAAACGGTATAGTTATCGTGCTAATCTGGATTTTGATGTTAGTAAAACTACTTTGTTGTCTGTTAACATCGGCGGACGTGTAGAAAGTAAACGTACCCCGGAATCAGGAGAAGATCAGAACCAGCTATTCCGTAAGCTCTATTGGGCTGTACCTTTTGCGAGTGCCGGTATAGTGGATGGGAAATATATTAAGACTAATGGAGATTACATTACTAATCCGGGAACGGATGGACTGGCTTCTTATTACGGGAACGGTTTTCGTAATAGGACCACTAATGTACTGAATCTGGACTTGGTATTTGACCAAAAGCTGGATTTTATAACCAAAGGACTTTCTCTGAAACTGAAAGGATCATATAACTCATCATATTCCACTACTAAAATAGCAAGTTCTTCTGTAGCTACCTATACTCCGGTTATAGATGATAAAGGAGCAGTTTCTTTTAAAAAATCAGGTTCCGATAGTCAAACAAGTTATAGGGAAGGTGATTATGGCAAGGCTCGTGACTGGTATATGGAATTTGCATTAAATTATAATCGTAAGTTCGGTAATCATAATGTTAGTGCATTGTTGCTTTATAACCAATCAAAAAGCTATTATCCTGCTCAATATAGCTATATCCCAACCGGGTATGTCGGTTTGGTCGGTCGTGTGACTTATGACTGGAAAACTCGTTATCTGGCAGAATTTAATGCTGGTTATAATGGTTCTGAAAATTTTAATCCGGACAACCGTTACGGCTTTTTCCCTGCTGGTTCCGTAGGTTGGGTTGTTAGTGAAGAACCTTTCTTTGCTCCCTTGAAAAATGTGATAGGTTATTTGAAGATTCGTGCAGCAGTAGGTATGGTTGGTAATGACCGTTATGGTAACCAGCGTTTCTGGTATTTGCCTAGTTCTTATGGTTATGGTCAGAACAATGATCACAATGCACCCGGAGGCTTCTTTGGACAAAATATAGGGAATGCCAAACCTGGTGCATGGGAGTCTACCCATACTAATCCGGATGCCAAATGGGAAACGTCCGTCAAGCAAAATTATGGTGTTGAATTTACTATATTTAATGATCGCTTAAACATCTCTACCGATTATTTTATAGAAAATCGTAGCGATATTCTTAGAGATCCTGATTATTTGCCGGGTATATTAGGTATGTCGCTTCCGGCAATTAATGTTGGTAAAGTACAAAATAAAGGTTTTGAGATACAGGCTAAATGGAATGACAGATTGAATGATGATTTCCGTTATTGGGCTAATTTCAATATCTCATTTGCACGTAATAAAATTGTCTACATGAATGAAGTAGAGCAGAATGAACCTTGGATGTATCAGACTGGACGTAGGGTAGGTTCGCGCTCCATGTATCAGTTCTGGGGATTCTATGATGAAACAGCTGACATGCGCTATCAAGAAGAATTCGGAATGCCTATTGCTGATCACGGTATTACGTTGCATCCGGGTGATGCTGTCTACGTTGACTTGAATAAAGATGGAAAATTGGATGGTAATGACGCTACGAGGAATATAGGTTTTACTGATGTCCCTGAGTATACGGCAGGTTTAAATGTAGGATTCTCCTGGAAGAACTTTGACTTTTCTATGCAATGGACAGGTGCATGGAATGTAGACCGTATGCTTTCTGAGTTCAGACAACCGCTTGGTGATACCTATAATAAAGGTCTGTTGCTATATCAATATGAAAATACCTGGCGTTCTTCTGCAGATACATATACTGCTAAATATCCTCGTATAACAACGGTTAATAATAAGAATAACTTCCAGCTGGCCAGTGATTTGTATTTGATTAATGCAAGTTATCTTCGTCTGAAGAATATTGAAATCGGATATAATTTTGATTTTCCATTCATGAAGAAGCTGAAGCTGAATAATTGTCGTTTGTATGTGAATGGATATAACTTGTTGACTTTTACAGGATTTAAATGGGGAGACCCGGAATCCCGTCAGAGCGACCGTCCTAATTATCCATTGACCAGAGTCTTTAATATTGGTCTGAAATTAGGTTTTTGATATTTATATAAAAAAGAAACTTAAGAATATGAAACATTTAACTAGATGGTTTATTATGACATTTGTAGGAGTATCCATACTCTTTGCATCATGTGTCGATCAAATAAAGTTCGGTGACAGTTTTCTTGAAAAACCGCCTACGACGAACGACTTGAATCAGGATTCCATTTTTGGAAAAGCTGATTATGCCCGCGCGTTTTTATGGAATGCTTATACTAATCTGTATTATGGTTTGCCTTATTACTGGGGAGGATATGATGAGAAGAAAATGAATACCGGTATGTTTGAAACCCTTTCAGATTGTTGGCATAGCCATAATAGTTGGGACGGTGCCAATCGTCTTTATTATAGTGGTGCATATACAGCTGCTAATGAAGACAACTCAACGGCTGATGTTCGATATAATTTTACAGCTGACCAGACTTGGGCTGCAATCCGTTCCGGATGGTTGTTCATCGAAAATGTAGGTCGTGTACCGGATATGGATAACGAGGAAAAAGCTCGTTTGACAGCAGAGGCTAAAGTTTTGATAGCTTCCCGTTATTTTGATATGTTCCGTCATTTTGGCGGATTGCCATTGGTGGACAAAACCTACGAAGTACAAACAGAATATGAGGTACCTCGTGCTACTGCTGCTGCAACCGTTGAATTTATGATTGGGCTGTTGGATGAAGCCATTAATGATGTTAACTTCCCGTGGTCTTTAGGAACTGATGATTCTAACTGGCAAGGACGTTTCACAAAGGCGGCAGCCATGGCATTGAAGTGCAAGATTTTATTGTTTGCTGCCAGTCCATTGTTTAATGATAATGAACCTTACTGCACAGAGTCACCGCAGGATGCGATAACCAATTTACAGGCGTGGTATGGCGGCTATGATGCGGATTGGTGGGAGAAATGCTATCAAGCTTGTCATTTATTTTTTGAGCAGTTAGAGGCTAATGGTTTCTATGCATTGATGGAAGCTGACGGAACAAGTTCGCAAAATTATCGTGATGCTTTCTATAAAGCTTACTTTGAACGTCAAAACAATACGGAGCTTCTTATTTCTACTCGTGTTATCGGTAAATTTAACAATGACTGGTGGTATAAGTTCCAAACAGAATTTGTCGCTAATGGTAACTATACTCCGACATTGGAGTACATGGAAATGTTTCCTATGAGTGATGGTAAGCCTTTCGATTCGAACACGCTGTTAGCTGACGGCGCTTATCCTTTCTTTACAGATAACGATTATAACAAACCGGTACGTGACCCGCGTCTGTATGAGACCATGTTGGTAAATGGAGCGAATTTTGGTGACCATGCTGCTGAATTGTGGTTAGGTGGTCGAGATAACATTGATAACACGGAAAAAGAGACAGGAAAGGTTGCGACAGGTTTTGCTCTTTATAAATTCTATAAAACAGGTAATCTTAGTGGAACTTATCCTCAATGGCCTTATTTACGTTTGGCAGAAGTGTACTTAATTTATGCAGAGGCTTTACTGCAAGCCAAGAACGACTTGCAAGGAGCTATCGATCAAGTTGATATTGTACGTAAACGTGTTGGCTTGAAAGGATTGGTAGAATGTAATCCCACTAAGAATCTTACTTCTAATAAAGAAGCTTTGTTGGAGGAAATTCTTCGTGAACGTGCTTGCGAACTTGGTTTGGAAGATGTCCGTCTTTTTGATATAATTCGTTATAAACGTGCCGATTTATTCCAAAAGAAACTTCATGGCTTGAAGATTTATCGTAATGATGGTGGTGGAAACAAACCGTGGTCAGGAACCAGTGGTAATGCTTCTGAATACCCGAACAAACCTTCTAACTTTAAATATGAAGTTTTTGAACTTAAAAGTATAGCCCGTACATGGTGGAGTAATTTTAGTCCGAAATGGTACCTGGCTGCATTCCCGCCTTCCGAAGTGAATAAAGGATATGGACTGACACAGAATCCGGGTTGGAATTAAAGGTAAAAATAACCGTATAATTAAGAAAAAGCAACATGAAGAAATATAAAATATTAGTTTTAGCAATGTTGGCTTGCGTCTCTCTGAAAGGCTGGGCGCAAGAGGAAGGTAATGTGGCCGGTAAAGTGGTTGACAAACTTGGCAACCCGATAGAAGGTGCATTAATTTCCATCGAAAACAATCCGCTGGTACAGGCAACGACCGACCGAAATGGTCAGTTTGAAATAATAGCTGATCATACTCAGCTTCTTCGGGTACGTACAGGAAGGGACGATACTAAAGTAATACCTATAGCTGATGGGAAAGACATGACTATTGTTATAGACTTTGCCAGTGAAAAAGTAAACTATGGATTTGGTTTGAATCAGACTAATGCAGAATCTACGGGTGCTGTGTCTACCGTGTATGCAGATCAGATAGATAATCGCTCTACTTTCAATGTGGGTAATGCGTTGTATGGCAATGTAACCGGTCTTTATACGATGCAGAAAACCGGAAACGTCTGGGATCAGATTTCCTCAATGGCTGTCCGTGGTCAGAAGACTTTGAACGGCAACACTGGTATCTTACTGTTGGTAGATGGCTTGGAACGTGACAATGCCTATAATGCATTAAATTATATCTCTCCCGAAGAAGTAGAATCAGTCAGTATTTTGCGTGATGCAGCTGCCGTGGCCCTTTATGGCTTTCGTGGAGCAAATGGGGTCGTGAATATTGTGACGAAACGTGGAAAATATAAAAGCCGTGAGATTAATTTTTCCTATGATCATGGTTTTGATTTTCAAACACGTATTCCTAAGATGGCAGATGCTTATACTTACGCAAATGCAATGAATGAGGCATTGGCTAATGATGGTAAATCTGCACGTTATTCACAAAATGAATTGAATGCCTTTAAGAGTGGCAAGTATCCTTATCTCTATCCGAATGTGAACTGGATGGATGAGGTTTTCCGCAATCAAGGTAGTACGGATATTGCAACGTTGACTTTCCGTGGTGGTTCTACTAAAATGCGCTATTTCACTATGTTGAATTTGCAAAATAACAGAGGATTCATCAAGAATGCTAATGCCAACGAAGGATATTCTACACAAGACAAATATTCAAGAGCGAATTTCCGTTCAAACTTGGATATCGACCTGACATCAACGACTCGTTTGCAGGCCAATATTTCCGGTGTATTGAATGAGTTTAGCCGGCCAAGTTCAAGTGGTGATAATTTGATTGGCAAACTGTATACAGTACCTTCTGCGGCATTTCCCATCAAAACAGAAAGTGGTTTATGGGGAGGTAACAGTACTTGGAGCGGTGATTACAACCCTGTATATTTAGCACAAGGTCATGGCTATTCTAAAGGGCATACTCGTGCATTATATGCAGATATGTTACTTCGTCAGGACTTGTCATCGATAACTAAGGGATTGGGAGCATCCGTACGTATGGGATATGATAATCTGGCTTCTTACTGGGAAGATCATCGCAGAAGTGAAAAGTATGGGATGCAATCTGTTACTCAATGGACTAATGGCGAACCTTCTGCTTTCAATAATTTTGAAGGAGGCTCGGTAGGTACCAGCGAAAGTTCCAAGCTGGACTGGCAGTATCGTTCTTTTAATTTCCAGATGAACGTGGATTGGAATCGCCGTTTTGGTAAGCACGATCTTTATTCCATGTTGCTGTATTCATATAAATATGATGACAGAAATGGAACTAATGTCACATTATATACGCAGAATGTAGGTTGGTATACTCACTATGGTTATAATAACCGTTACTTTGCTGACTTCACTTTGATGTTGTCTGCTTCTAATAAGCTGGATCCTAACAGCCGTTGGTTACCAGCTCCTACAGTAGGGCTATCATGGGTCATTTCTAATGAGGAGTTCATGAAAAATCAGAGTGTGATAGATTTCATGAAACTGCGTGCTTCGTTTGGTATTATCAATACAGACAACACTCCGTATGATGGTTACTGGAATGATAAAATGGCAGGTGGAGGTACTTACCCGGTAGTGGGTGGAAGTAGCTATGGAAATGGAGACGGAGGCTGGGCAGAAGGCCAGTTGCCTTCTGTGAATGGTACACTGGAAAAAGCTTATAAATATAATGTAGGTTTGGATATGTCTTTGCTGAAAGGGCTGACGTTTACCATTGATGGCTTTTACGAAAGACGTTCTGATATATGGGTGAGTGCATCGGGACAGAATTCTTCAGTATTGGGTATTGGAAGTCCTTATAAAAATGCTGGTATAGTAGATAGCTGGGGTACGGAATTAGGTTTGGATTATAGTAAACGTATCGGAGATTTCCAGTTACGTTTAGGAGGTACATTCTCATTTAACCGTAATAAAGTGATTGAGATGCTGGAAGAACCTAAGGCTTATGATTATCTGACCCAAACAGGGAAACCGATTGGTCAGATATGGGGACTACAGGCTATCGGGCATTTTGTAGACCAGGCAGATATTGACAACAGCATACCTCAGCAGTTTGGTCCGGTAAAACCAGGTGACATTAAATATAAAGATGTAAATAATGATGGTGTCATTAACTCTAATGATATGATACCTATGGGATATAGCTCAGCTTGGCCGGAAATCTATTACGGTTTCAATGTCGGACTGGAATGGAAAGGTTTGGGCTTTAATGCTTATTTCCAGGGGGTAGGTAATTACACTGCTTGGCTTACTTCCAGTATCTATCGTCCGTTGATAAACAATACCTCTATTTCACAATATGCTTACGACAACCGTTGGACACCTGAAAATCCGTCTGCACGTTTTCCGCGTCTGACTACGGAAACTGTGGATAACAATACTCAAAACAGTTCTGTATGGTTGCAGGATCGTTCTTTCCTGAAATTGCGTAATTGTGAAATCTACTACAAACTGCCTTCTTCCTGGTTGAATAAGATTAAGATGAAAAATGCGAAGATATACGTAAGAGGCACAGATTTGTTCAGTATTGACAAAATTGATTTGACCGATCCGGAGGCTATAGGAGATGTTTACCCGGCTACTCGCTCCGTGCATATCGGTTTATCACTGGGTATCTAAACGAAATAAGTTAATAAAAAAAACTAAGATATGAAATTAAAGAATATATGTTTCAGTATTGCTTGTGCGGCAGCGTTGGTTGGATGTACAGACAAGATGGACTATCATGAATATACCAGTTACGACAAGGAGTATGTATTTTCTGACTTCGGCCGTACCGCCGGATTTGTGAACAACATCTATTCCTATTTGGATTACGACTTGCTAGGAACCACGTCGTTGGCTTCTGCCTGTGATGAGGCTGAAATGGCATTAACTTACTCAAATGTGCTTGATTATACGAACGGAAACTGGAATGCCTTGAATCCGAAATCAATATGGGGCTATTACAGTCCTATTCGTTCAGCCAATTATTATCTGAAGAATGCAAAGGATCTGGATTTTTACGATTTGCGTTTTACAGAAGATTATGAAGCACAGATGAATCGTTATAAACGTTATCAGTATGAAGTACGTTTGCTACGTGCCTATTATTATTTTCTGTTAGTGCGTGCTTATGGTGATGTACCTTTTACAACAGAGATACTGACAGAGAAACAAGCTAATAGTTTAGAGCGTACGCCTGCTTCTGAGATTTTCGATTTTATTGTAAACGAATGTGATGCAGTGGCGCCTGAATTACCGGTAGATTATAGTAAACTTGAAAATGATGCCGCCGGTAATTCCGAGAAGCCGGAAAGTGGTCGTGTTACACGAGGTACTGCTTTAGCTTTGAAAGCGCGCGCATTGCTCTATCGTGCAAGTAAGCTTTTTAATGAGAGTGAAAGCAAGGAGCTTTATAAAAAAGCTGCAAAGGCGAGTCTGGATGTTATTAACTATTGTAACAGCAATAGTATTTCATTAGGAAAGTATACAGATTTGTGGGGCGAAAACAATTGGAAGGCATCAGAAATGATTTTTGTACGTCGAGTAGGAGCAACTACTGATCCCGAGACAACCAATTTCCCGATAGGTATGGAAAATGCGAAATCAGGAAATTGTCCTACACAGACTTTAGTGGATGCTTATGAGATGCAGAATGGTGGTGAACCTAACTCAAAGGACCCTTATACGGGTAGGGATCCGCGTTTTGCAATGACTATTGCAGTCAATGGTGATAAATGGCCGACTACGAATCCTAATCCGTTGGAAATTTATGTAGGCGGTAGAAATGCTTCACCTATTCCCTATGCTACTCCGACAGGTTATTATCTGAAGAAATATGTAGATGGTTCTACGGATATCAGTGCCAGTACAGGTAGTGGTGGCAAAGTACATAGCTGGGTGACATTCCGTTTAGGAGAGTTCTTGCTGAACTATGCAGAAGCTACATTTAAGTACTTTGGATCAGCTGATAACAAGGATTCTGAATTAACAATGACTGCCCGTGAAGCCGTAAACAAAATCCGTAAACGGACAGGCGTAGACATGCCGGAATTCCCCGAAGGAATGAGTAGTGACAACTTCTGGAAGCGCTATAAGAATGAGCGTATGGTGGAATTGGCTTTTGAAGGACATCGTTTCTGGGATGTGCGTCGTTGGAAAGAAGGCGGTTTCAATAGTATTGCCCGTGTAGTGATAACAAAGAATGCCGATGATTCATTCACTTATACCCGTAATACCAAATCATTAGTTTGGGATGATAAGATGTATTTTTATCCTATACCGGACACAGAACGTCGTAAAAATCCGAACCTAACTCAGAATCCAGGTTGGTAATACATGCGTGTTTAACAATTTAAATGAGATATTATGAATTTGAAATTTAAATATATAATCGTTGCCGGACTGTTGGTTGGAATGACAGGATGCGATGATAAATTAGAGACTTTTGAAGTGGCAGGGAGTGTAACAACTCCCACCGCTCTTGCAGCATCAGTCGTAAGTTCTGAGGCTTTACCGGGACAAATCAAGTTGTCCTGGGAGGCACCTGCCGAGAATGCTTTTGACTATCTTCAAATAAAGTATTATGATCCGTTGACAAAAGAAGATGTTTGTAAGATAGCTTCTGTTGGCACAACTGAGATGTTGATAGACGATACACGTGCCCGTTTTGGAGATTACTCTTTTTATTTTCAAACCTTTAATGCTGCTCATCAGGGGAGTGCTGTGACGGAAGTGAAAGCTAAATCGGGAGAAGCTCCCGCTACTACAACGGAGAAATCCCGTACGGAAGTAAAGTTGGCTGGAGATCAACTAAGTACAAATGCTCAGGAACCTACCGAAGGCCCGATTAAAAATCTGGTAGATGGCAATAGCGGGACATTCTTCCATACAAGATGGAGTAGTCCCCAACTTGAATTGCCTCATTACATCCAAATAGATTTTAAAGAAAGTCATGAGAATTTTGCTATTTACTATCAGAATCGTACTGATAATACCTGGACTTCGGATGGCCGTCCCTCAGTAGTGGAATTGCAGATTAGTAATGATGCGAAAAACTGGGAAACTGTGGGTACATTATCCGGTTTACCTTCCGCACATAGCACTGAGTATACTTCTGATTTTGTGATGCCGGGAAAGACATTTACTTATTTCCGTTTTAATGTAACTGCAACTTCGGGTAACACTAAGTACTTTAATCTGGCTGAATTCAAGTTCTATGATGTAGAGATTGAAGTTTATGATCCGGAAACGGTGCCTTTAGACTAATTTAAATTGAGATAAGAATATGAATAATAAGATAAAAATCTGGACAGCTCTTTGTGTAGCTGTCTGTGGAATTGCTTTTGGGGCTTGTGATGACGATAAGGATCTCAGTTATAAAGGAAGCTTGGACTTGAATATGCTGGGAATTAAGCAAGCCAGTGAGATATGGGACGGAGCGCAATGCAATATATCTACAAGCCTGAAAGAACCGCAAGCTGGTGAAGTGCAGAAAGTCGATAACTTCAATTATCGGTTGAATCTGGCGCTTTATCAGAATCGGGAAGCCGGGAAAGATGCTACAGTCGATTTGGTAGTAGCTGTGGATTCGTTGAATAAAGCGATTGCCAATGTTGGTACCTCTTCAGTATATGATGTGTATGCCAATGCACTACTTTTGCCGGAAGAATATTATAACCTTTCTGCCAACAAAATGCAGCTTAATGCCGGTAATACAAAGTCGGAGGAAGTGGAACTGAATGTTTATTCAAGCCAATTGATTGCATTAGTTCAGGAGGAATACAAAGAGGATATGAAATTTGTGTTGCCTGTGCGAATTCAAAATTCAACTTCATACGCTATTAATGGAAAGACGAATACAATTATGTTCTTCTTTAATGTGACTTACGTAGCACCTGCAAATCCGGAAGACTATGTTGCTGACAGCGAAGGTGTTCCCGACGACCATACATTAGAAGGAGGTTATAAATTGTTGTGGCACGATGAATTTAATGGAACAGGTGCGCCTAATGCAGAAATGTGGAGGTTTGAAGAAGGCTTCCAACGTAATGAAGAAGATCAGTGGTATAAGAAGGAAAATGCCGAGATGAAAGAAAATGCACTGGTCTTTACTGCGAAACAAGAACGTGTGAAGAATCCGAACTACAATCCGAATGCAACGGGTGGTAACTCTTGGAAGCAGACCCGTGAATATGCGGAATATACTTCCGCTTGTGTGGTTGCTACGAACAATTATGCCTTTAAGTATGGAAGATTAATTGTACGCGCCAAAGTACCTATCGAACAAGGCGGATGGCCTGCAATATGGTCTACCGGTAATTGGTATGAATGGCCTTTAGGTGGTGAAATTGATATTCTCGAATTCTATAAAGAGAAAATTCATGCTAACCTTTGCTGGGGTGGTTCTTCTCGTTGGAATGGCACATGGAATTCGGCAAATTATCCTATAACTGATTTTACTTCTAAAGACGCTAAGTGGGCGGAGAAATATCATATTTGGCGTATGGATTGGGATGAAAAATATATTTGTATCTATCTGGATGATGTGCTTCTTAATAAAACAGATTTGAGCACAACTAATAATAAAGGTGATCATGGTGCCGGAGATGGTGGAAATATCAATCCTTTCTCTAATAACATAGAGGGTTTTGGTCAGCTTATGATGTTGAATCTTGCTATAGGAGGTAATAATGGAAGACCTATAGAGGCAACTTTCCCGCTTGAATACCGTGTAGACTATGTACGGGTATATCAGAAACAGTAAAACGATCCTATAAATAATATTCCGTATTGTCCTATAGCCTAACAGACATTAGGATGGTACGGAATATTAGTTAAATAACGAAGAATACATGAGAACTATAAAGCATTATGGAGGATTATTATTACTAATAATCATTTGTCTTCCTCTATCCTCACAGACCGGAAGAGAATGGAAGGATACAGCCAATGAGTATATCAACGCCCACGGCGGCGGCATCTTATTCCATGAAGGTCTGTACTATTGGTTTGGCGAGCACCGTCCCGAGAAAGGCTTCACCACCGAAGTAGGGGTGAACTGTTACACCTCCCCCGATTTACAGACTTGGACACATAAGAGTGTAGCGCTTCCCGTTTCCGAAACTCCCGGTGATGATATCGAACGTGGCTGCATCATCGAACGTCCGAAGGTGATATACAATCAGAAGACCGGAAAATTTGTGATGTGGTTCCATCTCGAACTGAAAGGTCAGGGCTATGGACCGGCACGTGCTGCCGTAGCCGTCAGCGACAAGCCGGAAGGCCCTTACCAGTTCGTGCGTTCCGGACGGGTGAATCCCGGCATATATCCGGAGAATATGCCCGAAGCGGATCGTAAGGTGACGTGGAACCTGAATAAATATAAGAAATGGTGGACGCCGGAATGGTACAAAGCCGTTAACCGGGGATTGTTTGTAAAGCGTGATCTGGAAGGTGGACAAATGTCCCGTGATATGACCCTGTTTGTAGATAATGACGGCAAAGCCTACCACATCTATTCTTCCGAAGAAAATCTGACTTTGCACATTGCAGAACTCGCAGACGACTATTTGCAGCACTCAGGCCGATATATCCGTATTTATCCGGGCGGACACAATGAGGCTCCGGCAATCTTCAAGAAAGATAATACCTACTGGATGATTACTTCCGGTTGTACCGGATGGGACCCGAATGAAGCCCGTATGTTTTCAGCTCCTTCTATTTGGGGACCATGGAAACAGCATCCCAATCCCTGCCGTGGCGAAAACAGCGGGAAGACTTTTGGCGGACAGAGCACATTTGTGTTGGAACTTCCGGATAACCGCTTTATATTTATGGCCGATGTTTGGAAACCGAAGAGTCTGATGTATTCCGGACACATTTGGCTACCTATTCAGTTTGACGAAAAAGGTGTTCCGTTTATTGAGTGGACGGACAAACAAGTGCTTCCGACAAACCCGGTCAGACAATCGGAGTGGAGCCAGGTATGGAGTGACGAATTTAATACAGACGGTCTTCCGGATACCACTGTTTGGAGCTATGATAATGGCTTTGCACGCAATGAAGAAGCCCAGTGGTATCAGAAAGGCAATGCTTACTGCAAAGATGGAAAGCTGATTATTGAAGTGCGAAAAGAAGAAGGACGTAAAAATCCCTGGTATGAGGCCGGAAGTAACGATTGGCGGAAGAAGCGGGAGTTCATAGAGTACACTTCCTCGTGCATCACTACGGCCGGTAAGAAAGAGTTCTTGTATGGCAGATTTGAAATCCGCGCCAAGATTCCTGTAAGCGGAGGGGCATGGCCTGCCATTTGGACTTTGGGTAGCGGTATGGATTGGCCCTCGTGTGGCGAAATCGACATTATGGAATATTATCGCATCAAAGGCGTACCGCATATTCTGGCAAATGCCGCCTGGGGAACTGACCGGCAGTGGAATGCGAAATGGAAGAGCAAAGCGATTCCTTTCACTCATTTCACGGACAAAGATCCGCAATGGGCGGATAAGTTTCACATCTGGCGTATGGACTGGGATGAAACAGCCATCAAAATCTATCTGGATGGTGAATTGCTGAATGAAATTCCTTTGAGTGAAACAATTAACGGCACCATTGGCGGGGGAACGAATCCTTTCCGCAAACCGCAGTATCTCTTGTTGAACTTGGCTCTTGGCGGTATAAACGGCGGCGAAATAGATGATAAAGCAATTCCCATGCGATATGAGATAGACTATGTGCGCGTATATCAGAAATAGTTTGTGGCGGGCGGAAGTGCTTTTTGTGAAAGATCACTGCGATGCCGAACAGATAATTTCTGTGACATAAGGTTAGATTTTCCTTGTTTTTAATTACGAGCCTTCCTGTAAGAAGAGCTCTTCCGGAAGGCTTCAACCGTCTTTTTCCCCGAATCAGAGCGTTTGTTTAGGGGAAATAGACGGTCTTTTGTGTCTAAACAAACGGTCTTTGGGCATAAAACATACTATCTGTTCACTCAAAAGATACATTCTTTTTCCAAAGGGGCTACACCTTATGCCCGAAAGGGTGAAACGTTATTGGCTAAAGGGTGACGCCATTCGCCTCGGAGGGTGTAGCCCTGCCTTTTACGGACAATATATTTTTTGTTTCGCTGGAAATAGAAAACAGACTGAAAGAAGCATTTTTCCGCAATATATTAAAAGTGTATTCAATAATGGCCCAATAATAAACTTTTCGACGTCAAATAGCCTGTTATTTCTTTTTTCTTGTATTCTTTTGTATTTTCCTGATGAAGAATCCTTGCGTTTTTCCGCATGGCGTAGTAGTTGGTACGGAAAGAAAAGAGTGTGATGGAACAGGATTTACTATTTGTCATTCTGACATTTCCCGATTTATACTTGTTTACATGTGATGGAACACCTAAATCTGTGATTGTTTCATATGCTGGTGCTGCAATTCAAGAAATAATACTATAGGACAAATAATATAGTTTTAGAACTTTTTACGTACATTTGTTGTCGGTAATTAATAATATTTGCTAAATAAGTTGACTATGAAAGAAAAGATCCGGAGTTTCTTCTTTTGCTTTTGGATATTGCTTCCTGTGATGTGTCAAGCTATGATGACATCAGGGAATAAGTATTTGGTATTCAAATCTTCATCTGTTCTGAATAGTTTGACGAGCAAAGATGTGCAGTCGGTATATCAGGATCGGGATGGCTATATCTGGATATCTACCCGCAACGGACTTTTCCAGTATGATGGTTATTCTATCACTACCTATAAATCCAATTTATACTGTCCGGATTTACTGGCTAATAATAATATTAATTGTGTGGCAGAAGATGCACAGCATCGATTATGGATTGGCACTTACAACGGATTGAATGTGCTGGATAAGCGGACAGGGCAGATTCGAAAAATAGATGACCCGGCGATAAATAATTGTGGTATTTCTCAAATATTGGTGACAAGGGACAATCGCATTCTTTTTGCTACTGAAGCAGGATTGCTCGAATATCTGGAAGATGGTAATCGTTTTTTAGCTTTCAGTCAAGATAATACTGGTGGAGTTTTCCCAAAGACAACCGTTAAATCGCTGTTTGAAGATGACCGGGGAGATATATGGATTGGCACGTGGAGCAGGGGATTGTTCCGCTATGAGAAGAAAACCGGTAAGTACTGGAAATATCCGAAGATGAACTCTGGAAACTCTGCCCATGTTGTCTTTCAGGATAGTCATAAAAATATATGGGTAGGAACTTGGGGAGCAGGTTTGCATTTACTGCATAATGCTTATAATTTGGAGCAAACGACCTGGACGACATTCACTCATGATGAGAAACGGTCAGGTACAATTTCTGATAATCTGATTTATGCCATTTCCGAGGATATCAATACGCATTCCTTATGGGTGGGTACCCGAAGCGGTTTAAGCATACTTCCATTGCAGAATGTAGAGAGCTCTCATTTTGACTTTGAGAACTGCTATCCCGGTGAGTCTGAACACTCTATAGCCAGTAGCGAGGTCGCCTCTTTGTTGCGCGACAGGCAAGGGATTATGTGGGTAGGCATGATTGGAGGCGGCGTTAATATGGCGAATACCCGTAAGGCGAGGTTTAATCTCGACCGTTTGTCTGAGGCGAAGCGGATGCTCAAGACCAATTCTGTCCGTAGTATCATGCTGGATGACGAAGGACAGCTTTGGATGGGAATCAGCACCTATGGCTTTGGGGTGGAAGATCGTCGGACCGAAAAATTCACTCATCATGACCAAATGCCGGACTTTAGTTCATACAGGGGAATTTCTACAGTGATGTCTATTATGCAGTCTCCCTCTACCGGACATATCTGGATTGGGGTGTACAATGGTGGAGCTTATGAAATAGATAAATCAGCCCCTGTCGGAAAGCGTGTGAAAGCACATAATTCTTCGAATGCTCCATGGATATGCAATTCATGTATCTATTATATTTGTGAGGATTCTAAGCAAAACCTATGGTTTGCCACCAAAGGCGGAGTTTCAATGCGTGCGGCAGATGGAACTCCGGTACGTTTGGATTTTCTGAGGGTTGAAGACGTAACTGTGCAGGATATGGTTGTCATGCAACTTGCCGAAGGACGTGACGGTGAAATGTGGTTGGCCTCCAATACGCATGGAGTCGTTCGTATTCAAGGTAGCGGCAACTTTTTGAGCGGATATACTCTCTCCGGTTATTCGGTCGCTAATGGAAAATTGAACAGTGATTATGCAAACTGCATTTATAAGGATATTGAGGGGCGTATTTGGGTCGGGACCGGAGGAAGTGGATTGAGTCTGTATGATGCAGTGGAAGATGCATTCCTACCGGTACATAAGTTGTGGAATTTGCCGGGAGATGCAGTGACTAACATCCAGAGTGATAAGAAAGGCGACCTTTGGTTGGGCACCAATGCCGGTTTGCTGCGGCTCACTGTACCACGGGATTTGCAGAATGTGACTTATTGTTTATATACTACTTCTGATGGCCTGCAGGATAATATCTTCAACCGGGGAGCATCGTTTGTCGCTTCTGACGGTGAAATGTTTTTCGGAGGGCATCGGGGATATAATAGCTTCTATCCGGATCAACAGAATGAGCAGGTATTTTCCTCTCCGGTCGTAATTACTGATATCAAAGTGTTCAATCAGTCTTGGACTGCCCTTTCTGACGAAGAACGCACCGAAATATCGAGCCTGTCGCCAAGGTTCACCGATAAAATAGTTCTGAGTTATAGGCGTAACAACTTTAGTATAGAGTTCTCTGCATTGGAGTATGCCAATCCGGGCAGGAATCAGTATGCATACCAATTGGATGGGTTTGATGCAGGCTGGCAATATACGGATGCATCCAAGCGTTTTGCATATTACAATAATCTTAAGTCCGGCACTTATACTTTTTATGTGAAGGCTTCTAATTCGAATGGTATCTGGGGGGAGGACATACAAACGGTAAAAGTCGTTATTCTGCCGCCTCCTTGGGAAACATGGTGGGCTTACACCTTATATATAATACTGCTTGTCGGCATAGCTTGGTATATTTACCGGATTATCCGTAACCGTATTCGTTTACGCAATGCCTTGCATCTCCGTGAAATGGAGCAGGCAAAGGCAGAGGAGATAAATCATGCCAAACTGCAATTCTTCACTAATATCACACATGAGTTATTGACTCCGTTGACCATTATCTCGGCTTCTGTGGACGAGCTGAAGCAGACTGCCCCTGCTTATAAGGAGCAATATAATGTAATGACGCACAATATAAATCGGTTGATACGTCTGTTGCAACAAATACTGGAATTTCGCAAAGCGGAGACAGGGAATCTGAAATTGAAGGTTTCGCAGGGAGACCTGGCACAGTTTGTATACCGTAGTCTGGATGGTTTTAGCCCGTTGATGAAAAAAAAGGATATTCATTTCACTATCCAAAGCGATGCGGATAAATGTTTTGCTTTCTTTGATCCCGATAAATTGGATAAGATCTTGTATAATCTGCTTTCCAATGCTTCTAAATATAATAAAGCAGGAGGGAAAGTGAGGATTGAACTTAAACGTGATGAAGCAATGGGAGTAGCTTGTATTATAGTAAAAGATAATGGCCCCGGCATTTCGAAAGAATCGCAAAAGAATTTATTCAAACGTTTTTATGAGGGAGATTATCGGAGATTTAATACTATTGGTACAGGTATTGGCTTATCATTGGTTCGTGATTTGGTCACTTTGCATCATGGTTCCATTTCAGTTGAGAGTGAGGAAGGAGAAGGAACTACTTTTAAAGTGCAGATTCCGATTTCTCGCTCTGCTTATTCTGAAGAAGAAATAGATGATGCCGGTGCTCTTTTGACTTCCTCAGTGACTGATGAGTCACAGAAAGAGATTATGTTTACGAATGTTCCATCTTTGCCGGAAGACGGTAACTTGGGCAGAGAAAGTAGGGCGGAAGAGAAAAAATATGCTTTATTGTTGGTTGAAGATAACGAGGATTTATTGGGGTTGATGGTGAAACTTCTGGGTACTGAATATATAATCTATACGGCAACCAATGGCAAAGAAGCGCTTGAAGTGCTAGTGGCAAAAGACATCGATTTGATTGTATCTGACGTAATGATGCCGGTGATGGATGGTATTGAGTTATGCAGGGGGATAAAAGGTAATTTTGATACTTCTCATATTCCATTGATTCTGTTGACTGCAAAAAAGCAGGAAGAAGACAGGGTGGAAGCATATGAATCGGGGGCAGATGCATTTATTACGAAGCCGTTTAATTTGAGCGTGCTTCATGCGCGTATCAGTAATCTGTTGAAGTCTCGTGAGCGGGTTATGAAAGACTTCAAGAAACAGTTGGTATTCGAAGCGAAAGAGTTGAATTATACCAGTATGGATGAAGATTTCCTGCAACGTGCTATCGATTGTGTAAATCGTCATCTGGATGACCCGAACTTCGACCAGACCCAGTTTCTGGAAGAGATGAACACTACTAAATCCACCTTTTTCCGTAAATTGAAGTCTCTCACCGGATTGACTTATGTCTCATTCATTCGTAATATTCGTATGAAAGCGGCTTGCCGGATTATGGAAGAGAAAAAGCATTTGCGTATCTCAGAGTTGGCATATACGGTCGGATATAATGACCCCCGCTATTTCAGTAGCATCTTTAAGAAAGAGATAGGAATGCAACCTTCTGAATATATGGAACGGTTCACTTCAGGCGGAACGATTGAAGGAGAGTAAAACCGGGTCTGTCATTCTTATCAAAACCGATTGAGGATACACTGACGATAGGTCAAATGCCAGAGTTGTTTAAAAATGGTGCATTATTGATGGACGATTGTTTCATGCACCATTCTTAAACAACTCTGGCATTTTTGTCATGATTCACTGCGTATCCTTTCCGTACATTTGTCGTGCAATCCGGGAGCCAAGCATGCAGTTTCCGGATTGGCAATAGAGAACTTATATTATTTTTTAATCTTAAAAATTATACGATGGAAAAACGAAAGATTTCCTCGATGGTAGGATTAAGTAAGGTACTATCTACCTTAATAATCTGTATGGCTCTTATGATGAACGTCTCGTATCTGAGCGCTCAAAATTCCCAAGTTACGGTAACAGGTACAGTAGAGGACCCGATGGGGACTGTAATTGGTGCTAGTGTTGTCGAGAAAGGTGTACCTTCCAATGGATGCATTACTGATATTGATGGTAATTTCTCTCTGAAAGTGAAGCCAGGTGCTACACTGATAATAAGTTTTGTGGGTTACAAAACAGTGGAAGTTCCGTTGAACGGACAAAGAAGTTTGAAAGTGTCGCTACAAGAAGACACCGAAATGCTGGATGAAGTAGTTGTTGTGGGTTACGGTACGATGCGTAAGAAAGACCTGACAGGATCGGTCGTCCAGATTAATCCCAGCAAGATAGCTGACTCGAATCCGGCATCTGTACAGGATGTATTGCGTGGCACTCCAGGCTTGCAGATCGGTTATGATGCTTCTGCCAAGGGTAGTGATGCTTCCATACAGTTGCGTGGTAAGAACTCATTGGGTACTGATGCCAAGCCGATGATTGTATTGGACGGTATGGCATTCTATGGTGAACTCTCAGAAATCAATCCGGACGATATCGGTCAGATTGACGTGTTGAAGGATGCTTCTTCTGCTGCTATCTATGGTGCTAAGGCTGCTGCGGGTGTTATCATCATTACCACTAAGAAAGGTAAACAAGGAAAACCTGTCATCAATGTAAGTGCTAACTTGGCTATCAATAACAAATCTGCTTATCGTGACTATTACAATGCTTCCGGTTATATCCGTTATCGTCAGGATTGGTATAAGATGGCGAATACTTATGATAAGGGAGAGAATGGACTTTATGGTTACTACAATAGGTTGGCAGACTCTGGCCAGAAGGATGAGAACGGTGCGTCAATATATAAGCCTGCTTATCCGCAAGGCTATTTTGACAATCCTACAAGCATGACAGCGGCAGAGCAAGCTGCATGGGCCTCAGGTATTGGTATAAGTGGTTTAGGCCTCTCTGATGGCGAATCCATGCTTAGCTTGTTTGCACGTCGTTTGACATTGGATGTTTCTCCGCTGGTATATAAAAATTTCCTGGCCGGCAAATCTTTTGACTGGTACGATTCCACTTTCCGCACCGGTATAAATCAAGATTATAACGCCAGCATTTCGGGTGCTACTGATAAAATCAACTATTATTTGTCTGTTGGATACATGGACAATGAGGGCGCTGTGCAAGGTAATGAATATCATGCATTCCGCTCGAACATGAAGATTAATGCCAAGATTACCGACTGGCTGGAAGTTGGTGCGAATGTGAACTTCCAGGATCGTTCTGACGGTGATATCCAAGTGTCATTGGGCAGCAATTATTGGGATGCCAATATGCTGCGTAACTCTCCTTATGCTTCTATGTACGATGAAAATGGAAGTTATGAGCAATATCCCATGTCGGGTGCGGCTACGAATGGTGGTTATAACTACTACTTTGATCGTCAGTATTATGACTTGGAGAAAGGTTATACCGTATTAAATTCCATTTTCAATGCCAAAATCACATTACCTTTTGGTTTCACTTATCAGTTCAATGCCGCTCCGCGTTTTCAATGGTTCTACGACCGTTATTTCATGTCGGCTGACCTGCCGGATTCATCTGCTGCTGATCGGGGGGTAAACCGCGAATGGTCCAAAAAGTTTGAGTGGAACTTGAACAATACTATCACTTGGGATCGTACTTTTGCCGATGTACATCACTTTACAGTGACATTGGTGCAAGAAGCGGAAGAACACCGCACTTGGAACGACAAAATCCAAGCCCGCAACATTACACCGAGTGATGCACTTGGTTTCCACTATACTAATGGCGCCAATAAGGAGCAGAGTTCTTTTTCTACCAATGATACACATTATACAGCAGCTTCTTACCTTGGCCGTTTATTCTATAGTTTCAATGACCGTTATATGTTTACCGGTACATTCCGTCGCGATGGATACGCAGGATTCGGAGCCAAGAATCCTTGGGGTAATTTTGGTTCAGTTGGCTTAGGCTGGACTGTTTCGAACGAGAAATTTATGGAAAGTACTCAGAAATGGCTTGATATGCTTAAGTTGCGTGTGTCTTGGGGTACTAATGGTAACCGTGAGTTTGGTGACGTTTACAAAACATTATCTAACCTAAGCTTAGGAGGCACAGGTATGGCATATGTCAATAACGGTACTTCGACTGTGGTGAACCCTTTGTATATGAGTCGCCTGGCTGCTCCTAATCTACGATGGGAAAAGACAAAAGCTTGGAATGCCGGAGTAGATTTCTCTGTATTGGATGGCCGGCTGATTGGTTCTATGGATTACTATTTCAAGAAGACTACTGATATGATTATGGGGCAGCGTTTACCGAATTTTTCCGGTTTTAATGATATTACTGCCAACTTGGGTGAAGTTCAAAATCAGGGTTTTGAAATCTCCTTGAACTCTACCAACATCGAGACTAAAGATTTTACGTGGAATACTTCTGTAGGTTTCTCTATCAACAAGAACCGCATTAACCACATCTATTACGACTATGACGAAAATGGTGTAGAGCGTGATGATACTTCTAACAAATGGTACATTGGACAACCAATGGGTACCATCTGGTATTACGAAACTGACGGAGTTTGGCAGAATACTCCCGAAGATATTGCCGCTGCTGCTCTGGTAGGCCAAAAGCCGGGTGACCCGAAAGTAGTGAACCGTTATACAGACGATGACAGGATCAATGAAGATGGTACGCGTGTGCCGGTTTATAACGATAATGATAAAACTTATCTTGGAACGACGGATCCTCCCATTTATTGGAATGTACGCAATGATTTCACTTTGTGGAAAGATTTGACTTTCTCATTCTCACTCTATTCTTATATGGGACATAAGAGTACAAACGGTTATTGGTTGAATCAGGACAATGGCGGTTCGCAGGTATTGAACGGCTTCAATATGCCTGTGAAGGAATACTGGACGCCCGATAATGCAACCAATGAATACTGTCGTCTGGGTGCTGTTGGTCCTAATACTGGTTTAGCCTCTGGTGTGGACAAACTTTACAATCGCAACTTTGTCCGTCTGGATGATATCACCATTGGTTATACCTTACCTCAGAAGTGGACGAAGAAATATATGATTGATAAGATTCGTGTAACCGCGAGCGTTAAAAATGTTTGTACCATCTCCGGTTGGGAATATGGTGACCCTGAAACAGGAGGTTTGGCTACTCGTACTTTTAATTTTGGTTTGAATATAACACTCTAACAACTGAAAGACAATATGAAAAAGATGAATAAATTAGCAAAGGGATGCATGGTCTTGGTTTCGGCAGCCATGCTGGCAAGTTGTTCGGACAGCTTCCTGAAACAGGACCCCTTGTCATTCTATAATCCGGGAAATACTTATACTACAGAATCTGGTTTGCGTTCAGCAATGGCCATGTGCGACCTGGGACTCAAAGAAATGCTGATGGATGGCAACGGAAACGTACTTCCGATGGCTTCGCTCTACTTTATGACCGATATAGGCTTGTACGCCAAGACTGATGCGGGCTTCTTCATGGACGACTTTGCCAACAAAATTACACCGACCGACGGTATGAAGGGTGGTGGTGACGAGAATTCAATGAGTCGTTTTTGGGATCGTGGCTGGACCAGTATCAAGTTTGCCAATACCGTGCTTTCGTATGTAGACCAGGTACAGGGGCTGGATGAAAAGTTGCGCAATGAGTATAAGGGGCGTGCTTATTTCCACCGCGCTTATGGATACTATCATCAGGCATTGTTGTTCGGTGACATTCCTTTGGTGACGAAGATTATCGAGGTACCGAAACAAAATTATAAATCTACAAGCAAGGAAGCTATCTTCCAGATGTTGGTGCACGATCTGGAGTTTGCTGTTAATAATGTACCGGATCAAAAGGACATACCTTATATGGGGACGGTGAACCGGGAAGCTTGTATGCAACTACTTATTAAATGCTATCTTGTGACGGGTGAGTACAAGAAAGCCGAAGATATGGCTACTGACTTGATCAATAATCATGGTTTGCAGTTGATGGAAGCTCCGTTTGGGACATATGTTGTAGGTAATGACAAAACTTTGCCCGTGCAACGTAATGTAGTTTGGGATCTTCACCGTGGCGAAAATGTGTCTATTCCTCAGAACAAGGAAACCATTATGCCTATCTTGAATTTCCATAGCCAGAGTTGGATAGGCTATCCGCTGATGCGTGCCATGTGTGTACATTGGTCCAATAGTATTATAGTGGATCCTCATAACCTAAGTTCGCCTACACTGAATTATGCACGTACCGACGGTAAGTACAATGAAGAGCTGGATTGGGTACGGGCTTTAGGACGTGGTATCGGTTGCTTCCGTACTTCTCACCACTATAACAAGACTATTTGGCGCTATGACGGTGAAGAAGATACGCAAGATTTGCGCCACAACCGTGCTGTGGGCAATTGGGTAGAAATGGAAGATATCAAGTACAACAATCCGGCATCGGACTTCTATGGTCAAAACCTGATGCTCTATGCACCGGAAGATTGGGGGGAAGATGATAAAGGTAATCCCATTGTTCCAAAGGGCAAACTACTTTGTTCCGACACCATTCGCAGTTGGTATCCTACTCCTTTATATAAGGTTTATATCAAGGACGCTGCGGCAGAAGAAAACATGAATGCCAATCAGTTCAATGGGGCTACAAAAGGCACCTCTTGTTCCAATGGCGATCTCTATTTATTCCGCCTTGCCGAGACTTATCTGCTTCGTGCGGAAGCTAAATTCTATCAAGGTAATACGACTGGTGCGGCTGATGATGTAAATGCTGTTCGTCGTCGTGCTAATGCCAAGAAGATGTTTACTACGGTTACTATCGGTGATATCGCTGATGAACGTGCCCGTGAGCTGTACTTGGAAGAATGGCGTCAGCCCGAACTAACCCGTATTTCTTGGTGCTTGGCCCGTAGCGGCCAGCCCGACGAATGGGGCGAGACTTACGACTTGGCTACTTGGGACAAACAGACCGGTACTGATTTGAATGGCGGCAGCTATTGGTTTAAGCGTTGCACACGATACAGCCTCTTCAATAATGGTCCGATATCTTCAGGACCTAAAACGTTGAATTATCAGGTTGCCAAGCATAATATGTTCTGGCCTGTGCCCAACTCTGCTATCACAGCCAATATCGGTGCCCGGCTTCGTCAGAACTACGGATATGATGGCTACGATGCCTCAGTGGAAATGTTTACCAACTGGGAGGAAGCTGTAGCTGATGAAGATAAGACCGAATAACGGTTTGCTTTAGTTTTTGATAGGTTTATGTTTTTAGTCAGGCGAGGCAAACCTTTCCTTGTGAAAGGTCCGCCTCGCTTCTCTTTTGAAAGATGTAAGAATGGAATTTCATTGATTGAGTGGAGCAGCGACTGGTGGCCCTCTCTGGGATGAAAATCCATCTTTTTCGGTGGAAATGGTCAATAATATACCCCTTTTTGAAATATTTGTAGTAGTTCGCATTGTCTGAAAAGAGGTATATTTGCAACGATGGAAAACAACTTATATACAATATCATGAAAACAAAAAAATATTTGTGGTTACTATTGACTGTCGTATTATTGATCCCTGTCAATATCTCGGCAAAAAAGAAAACGGAAAAAGTCAAGACGGACCGTGAACTGTGGGCGGGAGTCTTGTATCAGATGGCCGCCCCTGTACTTAGTAGTATGAGTGAAGGTAAATTGCAGGATGACATGCAGGTGGAGTTAAGCCCTACTTGGGATGGTCGGGATAAGCGGGTGACCTATATGGAATGTTTCGGACGGTTGATGGCCGGTCTGGCTCCATGGTTGTCATTGCCGGATGACGATACGGCAGAAAGCAAACAGCGCAAGCAATTGCGCGAATGGGCGTTAAAGAGTTATGCCCAGGCAGTAGACCCAGAAAGCAAAGATTATCTGTTATGGAGAAAAGAGGGACAGCCTCTGGTAGACGCTGCATACGTAGCAGAGAGTTTCTTGCGCGGATATGATGCTTTATGGATGCCATTGGACGATCTGACCAAACAACGTTATATCACTGAATTCCAGCAATTGCGCCGTGTAGACCCTCCTTATACCAACTGGTTGCTATTCTCTTCGACAATTGAATGTTTCCTGAAAAAGGCAGGTGCACAAACTGATTATTACCGCATTACTTCTGCCCTGCGCAAAGTGGACGAATGGTATGTGGGTGATGGCTGGTACAGCGACGGACAGGATTTTGCTTTCGATTATTACAATAGTTTTGTGATTCATCCGATGTATGTGGAATGTCTGGAAGTGATGACGGATGGTGGAAAAAAGAACATCTGGAACGTAGCGGGCGGCAACTTCCCCAAAGCTATGAAGCGTATGCAGCGTTTCGGTATGATATTGGAACGTTTTATCTCTCCCGAGGGCACATTTCCGGTATTCGGACGCTCTATTACCTATCGTACGGGTGTGTTGCAACCGCTTGCTCTATTGTCATGGCGCGGCTGGCTGCCTAAAGAATTGTCTGCCGGGCAGATACGTGCAGCGATGACAGCCGTCATCCAGCGTATGTTTGGCGACCACCGGAATTTCAATGAGAAAGGCTATCTGACTTTAGGTTTCAACGGTTCACAGCCGAATATCTCCGACTGGTATACGAATAATGGCAGCCTGTATCTGGCTTCACTGGCCTTCCTGCCTTTAGGACTACCGGCTGATGATCCTTTTTGGACAGATGCAGCACTGCCCTGGACCTCGAAGAAAGCCTGGGAAGGAGAAGACTTCCCGAAAGATCATGCTTATCATGACTAAAACGGTAACAGGTCAATTCATCTCTTAAATAAAGATATTATGAATAGATATATTCTCCTTTTCTTTTTAATCCTCTCAACGACTTTCACACTCCGGGCACAACAAGCCCGGCTTGTGGAGGTGGGTAAAGGATATAGCCAGACTTCAGTCAATACAACTGTATTCAGAAACAACTCCCTTGTGACACAGGGGAATGAACAATATATCTGTTATTATGATGCGGACGGTTATCTGGTGCTGGGCAAGCGGAAACTGAATTCTGACCGGTGGACGCTGAACCGGACACAATATAAAGGTAACGTAAAAGATGCCCATAATATCATCAGTATGATGCTGGACGGGGGTGGCTATCTGCATCTGTCGTTCGATCATCACGGGCATAAATTGAACTATTGCCGCAGCACGGCTCCACATACGCTGGAGCTTGGAGACAAGGAATCTATGACAGGCGTGGATGAAGAAAATGTCACCTATCCGGAGTTCTATCCGCTGAATGGGGGCGATTTGCTTTTCGTCTATCGTTCCGGTTCTTCCGGCCGGGGCAATCTGGTGATGAACCGCTATTCTGTGAAGGAAAAGAAATGGAGTCGGGTGCAGGATGTCTTGATTGACGGTGAGGATAAGCGGAATGCCTACTGGCAGCTCTATGTGGATGAGCAAGGCACTATTCACCTCTCTTGGGTATGGCGTGAAACGTGGCATGTGGAGACGAACCATGATCTTTGTTACGCCCGTTCCTTTGACAATGGTGTGACATGGTATAAGGCGGACGGTAAGAAGTATGAGTTGCCTATCCGTTACAACAATGCGGAATATGCTTGCCGCATTCCGCAAAATTCTGAATTGATTAATCAGACCAGTATGAGTGCCGATGCGAGCGGCAATCCCTATATCGCGACTTACTGGCGTGGCTCCGACAGTGAAATCCCCCAATACCGCATCGTATGGCATGACGGAGCCATGTGGCGTAACCGTCAGGTTTCCGACCGGCGGACTCCCTTCTCACTGAAAGGTGGTGGCACCAAGATGATTCCTATTGCCCGTCCGCGCATCGTGGTAGATGGTGGTGAAATCTTCTACATCTTCCGTGATGAGGAGCGGGGAAGCAGGGTATCGATGGCGCATGCGGCGGCAGTCGGGACGGGCGAATGGACTTTTACGGATCTGACGGATTTTCCGGTGGATGCCTGGGAACCGTCGCATGATACGGAACTTTGGAAGAAAGAACGCCGCCTTCATCTCTTTGTGCAACATACCAAGCAAGGTGACGGAGAACGTATGGTGGAGTTTGCTCCTCAGCCGGTGTATGTGCTGGAAGTGAAATAAAAGAATTCCTAAGGAGAACTGTCATTTTTCAAGGGGAGATTATTGCGCCCACGTGAGGAGACCGACGTTTCCCTGTGAGGAAACTGTTGTTCCCCTGTGAGGAAACTGTCGTTCCCCTGTGGGGAAACTGTTGTTCCCCTGTGAGGAAACTGAAAGTAACTTTAAGGGGCTATATATAAAATAAGGTACAATGGATTTATAACATGAATAAGCATAATTAGTATGAAAAAGTTTTTTGGAAACATTCTGATCCTGGCTTTCTGTCTGAACGGAGTGTCGGCTTGTGCCACTCCCCAAGATGAGGCCAAAGAAGTAGTGGATATAATTTATAAGGTGAATAATTATTGGCAGGAGCAGAATCCCAAGCACGGACGTTCTTTTTGGGATAATGCCGCTTACCACACCGGCAACATGGAAGCATTCTTCCTTACCGGTGACTCCGATTTCATGAATTACACCAAGGCTTGGGCGGAGCATAACGAATGGAAGGGTGCCAAATCGGATAATAAAGTCGAATGGAAATACAGTTATGGTGAAAGTGATGATTATGTACTCTTTGGCGATTATCAGATTTGCTTCCAGACGTATGCCGACTTATACAACATAGAGCCGGACTCTCAAAAGATAGCTCGTGCCCGCGAAGTGATGGAGTATCAGATGAGTACGGACAAGAATGATTATTGGTGGTGGGCTGATGGTCTTTATATGGTGATGCCCGTGATGACTAAATTATATAAGATAACCGATAACCCGCTTTATCTGGAAAAACTGCATGAATATTGGTTATTTGCCGATAGCTTGATGTATGACTCCGAAGATGCCCTTTATTACCGTGACGGGAAATATATCTATCCGAAACATAAAAGTATGAACGGCAAGAAAGACTTCTGGGCACGCGGAGACGGCTGGGTGCTTGCAGCATTGGCTAAAGTCTTGAAGGATCTGCCCGAAAACAATGAGTACCGTCAGGAATATATCGACCGTTTTCAAGCTATGGCAAAAGCGGTGGCTGCCTGTCAACAACCGGAAGGATATTGGACGCGCAGTCTGCTTGATCCTGAACATGCACCGGGACCGGAAACCAGCGGTACGGCTTTCTTTACTTATGGTTTGTTGTGGGGCATGAACAACGGATATTTGGATAAGGCCACTTATCGACCGGTGGTGGAGAAAGCCTGGAAATATCTGACCACTGTTGCCTTGCAGCCTGACGGACGTATCGGCTATGTACAGCCTATCGGTGAGAAAGCAATCCCGGGACAAGTGGTGGATGCCAATTCAACCGCCAATTTCGGAGTGGGGGCATTTCTGCTTGCTGCTTGTGAAATGGTACGTTTTTTGAATTGAGTTTTCAGTTTTCAATATAGATGGGAAATGGGGCTTGTCGGCAGCGACAGACTCCATTTTTGTTTGGTTGCAGTGAGTAAATCTTTGTTTTTTAATGAAATGACACAAAATTGTTCCTATTTTGAATGAATCGTGGTAGTATATGTCTCTTTAAATGTGTATTTTTGACACCCAATAATTTATGCGAAATTCTTATGAGGAACACTATCAGAAAAATTGCAGTAGCAATCAGTTTAATGTTGGCAGTGACATTGCCGACATTCAGTCAGCAAAATCCTGTTCAGGAAAAAGATTATGTAGCTTATCTGTTTACCTACTTTCATGGTAATCATATCAGTGAGGAGGCCGTGTGTTATGCTGTCAGTATGGATGGATATACTTACTGGGCATTGAATGACAACAAACCGGTGATTGATTCCAAAGTTATCAGTTCGACAGGTGGAGTGCGTGATCCTCATATTTTGCGTTGTCAGGATGGAAAGACGTTCTATATGGTTGTGACGGATATGGTATCCGGCAATGGTTGGGATTCAAACCGGGCGATGGTATTGTTGAAATCCACCGACTTGGTCAACTGGTCACATTCTGTTATTAATATGCAGAAACGCTATCCCGGACAGGAACAACTGAAAAGGGTATGGGCCCCGCAGACGGTTTATGATCCGGAAGCGGGAAAGTATATGATTTATTGGTCTATGAAGTACGGTGATGGCGCTGATGTGATTTACTATGCATATGCCAATGAAGACTTTACGGATCTGGAAGGCGAGCCGAAACCGCTTTTTCTTCCGGAGAACAAGAAGTCATGTATTGATGGTGACATCGTATATAAAGATGGTATATACCATTTGTTCTATAAGACCGAAGGGCATGGAAATGGAATTAAGGTTGCGACTACCCGTTCTTTGACTTCCGGTAAGTGGGAAGAAGAATCTGACTATAAACAGCAGACGACGGACGCTGTGGAAGGTGCAGGTACGTTTAAGTTGATTAATCAGGATAAGTATATATTAATGTATGATGTATATACAAAAGGTAGATACCAGTTTACGGAAACCACTGACCTGAAGAACTTCAAAGTAATAGACAGCGAGGTGAAGATGAACTTCCATCCCCGTCACGGAACGATTATCCCCATTACCCGTGATGAATTGATACGCATCACTGACAAGTGGGGCAAACCTGCCGAACTGGGTGCATTGCCCAACAATCCTGTATTGCCTGGTTTTCATGCCGACCCCGAAATCTTGTATTCACAAAAGACAAAGAAATATTATATCTACTCTACCACCGACGGGCAACCCGGTTGGGGAGGATGGTACTTTACGGTTTTCTCCTCAGATGATTTGAAGAGCTGGAAGTATGAAGGCGTCATGCTCGATTTGAAATCCGATCAGGTGCCCTGGGCGAACGGAAATGCGTGGGCGCCGTGCATCGAAGAAAAGCTGATAAAAGGCGAATATAAATATTTCTTCTATTATAGTGGTAATCCGGTTAAGGAAGGCGGTAAACAGATAGGAGTAGCTGTGGCAGATTCGCCTACCGGCCCGTTTACGGATTTGGGCTATCCCATCATTACGGAATCTCCCGTGGGGCATGGACAACAGATTGATGTAGATGTTTTCACCGACCCTGTTTCCGGTAAAGCATACCTGTATTGGGGAAATGGTTATATGGCAGGTGCGGAATTGAATAAAGACATGGTTTCTATCAAGAAGAAAACCCTTACGGTAATGACTCCTGAAGGCGGAACTTTGCAGGACTATGCTTTCCGTGAAGCGCCTTACGTATTCTATCGCAACGGACTTTATTACTTTATGTGGTCGGTGGATGACACCGGCTCACCTAATTATCATGTGGCCTATGGCACATCCAAATCACCGCTTGGCCCGATTGAAGTAGCCAAAGAACCGGTCGCATTGATTCAGAATCCGGAAAAAGAAATTTATGGTCCTGCACATAATTCGGTACTGCAAATTCCGGGCACCGATGAGTGGTATATCGTTTACCATCGTATTAATAAGAACTATTTGAAGGATAGTCCGGGTACGCATCGGGAAGTATGCATTGACCGCATGGAGTTCAATGAGGACGGAACGATTAAACGGGTAGTGCCTACTCGTTGAGTAGTTAGTGGTAAGTAGTTAGTAGAAAGTAGAAAATACCTGAGAAACATTTTTTAATATGAAAAACAGACTGAAAGGATTAGCCTTTTTATGTGTGGCGGCCGTTTTGCCGCTGGCTGCACAAGATGTAACTGTCAGTGGACCTGACGGTAAATTGCAATTAACCGTTTCGTGTCCGGAAGGAGGAGAAGCTGCGTATTCTCTCACCTATAACGGCAAGCAAATGCTCGGATCGTCTCCTTTGGGATTGCAAACTAACGTAGGAGATTTTGCGAAAGCAATGAAGCTGACCGGACATAAAGAGAGAAAGATTGATACTGTTTATACTCAGACGCGTATCAAAGCCTCCCGTATACATTACCGTGCTAATGAACTGGTATGTGCCTTTGCCAATGCGAAGGGACAAAAGATGGACGTGACATTCCGTGTGAGCGACAATGATGTTGCTTTCCGCTATACGTTGCCTAAACAAGGCGAGCGGGGAAGTGTCATTGTTGACAGCGAAAAGACCGGTTTCCGTTTCCCGGCACAAACCACTACTTTTCTTACTCCGCAGAGTGATGCAATGATAGGCTGGAAACGTACCAAACCCAGTTATGAAGAAGAATATAAAGCGGATGCTCCGATGGATGTGCGTTCGCAATACGGACATGGATATACTTTCCCCTGTCTTTATCATGTGGGCGAAGATGGTTGGGTACTCATCAGCGAGACGGGAGTTGATAGCCGTTATTGCGGTTCGCGCCTGAGCGATGTTGCCGAAGGCAATCTGTATACGGTAACTTTCCCGATGGCAGAAGAAAATAATGGCAACGGGACAACTTCTCCGGCCTTTGCTTTGCCGGGTTCTACTCCGTGGCGCACAATTACGGTAGGTGAAACACTGAAACCTATTGTGGAAACCACTGTGATGTGGGATGTAGTAGAACCGTTGTATAAAACGGAACATGACTACCGGATGGGACGTGGCACGTGGAGCTGGATTCTCTGGCAGGATGCAAGCATCAACTATGATGACCAGGTGCGTTATGTGGATCTGGCTGCAGCCATGGGATATGAATATGTGTTGATAGATAACTGGTGGGATACGAATATCGGACATAAGCGTATGGAATCTTTAATTGATTATGCGCAAGGCAAGGGAGTGGATGTATTCCTGTGGTATAGTTCCAGCGGTTATTGGAATGATATAGAACAGGGCCCTGTTAACTTGATGGATAACCCCATTGCACGCAAGCGTGAAATGAAGTGGTTACAGGAACAAGGTGTCAAAGGTATCAAGGTAGATTTCTTCGGTGGAGACAAGCAGGAAACGATGCGTCTGTACGAGGCTATTCTGAGTGATGCTGACGATCATGGACTGATGGTTATCTTCCATGGTTGCACAGTGCCGAGGGGATGGGAACGTATGTATCCCAATTATGTAGGCAGTGAAGCAGTCCTGGCTTCCGAGAACTTGATTTTCAACCAGCATTTCTGTGATGAAGAGGCTTTCAATGCTTGTCTGCATCCCTTTATCCGCAATACGGTGGGGTGTATGGAGTTCGGCGGCACTTTCCTGAACAAACGCCTGAACCGTGGCAATAATGGTGGGACCACACGCCGGACTACCGATGTTTTCCAATTGGCTACTGCCGTAATGTTCCAGAATCCTATCCAGAACTATGCTTTAGCCCCTAATAATCTGACTGATGCTCCGCAAGTTTGCCTCGACTTTATGAAGCAAGTGCCGACTACATGGGATGAGACCCGTTTCGTTGACGGTTATCCCGGAAAATATGCCGTGATAGCCCGCCGTCATGGGCAGCAGTGGTATGTAGCGGCTGTGAATGGTACAAAGGAAGTGTTGAAATTGAAAATAGAACTTCCGATGTTGGCAGGACAGACCGTTTCTATCTATAATGATGACAACTTGCTGCAACCTCAACTGCAATCGGTAAAACTGAAAGCGGACGGTAAACTGCAACTGACCCTTCAACCGGAAGGTGGTGCAGTGTTGACTCGGGAATGGAAGACGGATGAAAAGGAAATGGGTGCTTACCTATTCACTTACTTTAAAGATGACACGCACAGCCTGTATTTTGCCGTTAGTGATGACGGATATGCCTTTACGGATGTAAATAACGGTCAGCCCATCATTGCCGGTGATACGATTGCCGAGCAGAAAGGGATTCGTGATCCGCACATCTACCGTGCTCCGGATGGTACTTTTTATATAGCGATGACTGATTTGCATATCTTTGCCCAAAAGAAGGGATTACGCAATACGGAGTGGGAGAGAGATGGTGCTAAATACGGATGGGGCAACAACCGCGGCTTGGTGCTGATGAAATCGAAAGACTTGATTAACTGGACTCACCATGTAGTACGTATAGACAAATCTTTCCCCGGATATGATGAGATCGGCTGTGCCTGGGCACCCGAACTGGTTTATGATGAACAGGCAGGCAGAATTATGGTGTACTTCACCATGCGCATGGGTAATGCACGGAATATGCTCTATTATGCTTATGCAAATGAAGATTTTGATGGTCTGGAGACGGAACCACGCCTGCTGTTCCAGTATCCTGATGCTACAAAATCGGCTATTGATGCAGATATCACGAAAGTTGGCGACAACTATCATATGTTTTATGTAGCGCACGATGGAACTCCGGGCATCAAGCAGGCAGTGTCCAAATACATAAACCGTGCTTACACCTATCTTCCGGAATGGATTGATCCGGAACCGGGAGCTTGCGAAGCGCCCAATATGTGGAAACGCATCGGTGAGGACAAATGGGTAGTGATGTATGACATCTATAGTATCAATCCTCATAACTTCGGTTTCAGTGAGACAACTGATTTTGTGAACTTCACGCATCTGGGACACTTCAACGAGGGAGTGATGAAGGCCACTAACTTTACGTCCCCCAAACATGGGGCGGTGATTCATATCACAAAGAAAGAGGCTGATAGACTGAGAAAATACTGGAAGAACAAATGATCATTTCAAACCCGATAAATCCTATATATCATGAACAAATTGATGAAGTTTTTAAGTTTGTGTCTGCTATTGTTCTTGGGGGTGCCTGTGCAGGCAAAGGTCGATATTGCGATGAACGAACCTGATCAGGTGTACCTTTTCTCATACTCCAACCGTGACGGAAGGAGCGGCTTGAAATTTGCCTGGAGTCCCGATGGAGAGAAATGGTTCAGTGTGGCAGATGGCTTTGCTTATGTAAACTCTGACTTTGGCCCATGGGGACGTGCCAAAACGATGTTTAAACCTCATTTGATGCAAACTCGTGCCGACGGTAAATGGCATTGCATCTGGGCTGCAACCAATACCGGTGAATCACTCGCCTATGTAACTTCTCCTGACTTGCAGAAGTGGGAGGCGCAGAAATACTTCTCTCCGGCCGAGCGTAGCAAGTATGAACCGGAAGATGTGTTTCCTACTACTGAAAAGAAAGTAGTGATAAACGGTCAGGAACAGGAAGGCTGGATGCAAGAAGTGCCTTATTTTACGGTTCAGAGCATCATCCGCTTTGCCGAGGCCAAGAAATATCGCCAGTCACTGAATGCCGAACGTACGGAACAGGATCCTGTTCGTTTTGCAAACCTGAAACCGGTGGAAGCTACTATACGGGTGAAAGCTGATGAAACCAAGAGTATCAGCAATCACTTGATTGGTATTTTCTTCGAAGATATTAACTATGCGGCAGACGGTGGTCTATACGCTGAGTTGATACAGAACCGTGACTTTGAATATGCTCCTACCGACCGTGGCAACGACCAGAACTGGAACAGTGCACATTCCTGGAGTGTGCGGGGAGAGAATGGAAAATTAAGCATCAAAACGGAGAATCCGATACATCCCAATAATTCCCATTACGCGGTTTTCGAAGTGAATATGCCTGCAGAAGTCTCACTGGTGAATTCCGGTTTCGATGGTATTGCTGTGAAGAAAGAAGAGAAGTATGATTTCTCTTTCTTCTCGAAAATGCTGGAAGGAAAAGGCGGAAAGGTAAAAGTGGCTTTACAGACCAAAGACGGTAAAGAAGTGGCAATGGCTGTGCTCGCTGTCACCTCTAAAGAGTGGAAGAAGCAGCGTGCCGTGCTGACGGCATATCAGGATGCGACAGATGCCGCACTGACCATTACTCCTCTTGGTTGGATGGGTACTCAACGATTGGCAATGGACATGGTTTCCCTTTTCCCCCAGAAGACATTCAAAGGTCGCAAGAACGGACTCCGTGCCGACCTGGCACAGATGCTTGCCGACCTTCGTCCTCGTTTTATGCGTTTCCCCGGCGGATGCGTGGCTCATGGAGATGGTATAGATAATATTTATGATTGGAAAGGGTCTGTCGGCCCGTTGGAAGCCCGCAAACCTCTACGTAACCTTTGGGGGTACCATCAGACCCGTGGCTTGGGCTATCATGAATACTTCCTGTTCTGCGAAGATATGGGTGCAGAGCCCGTACCGGTAGTTGCAGCAGGTGTCCCCTGTCAGAACTCAGGAACGTGTGCCCATCATTCTAAAGGTGAACTGACTTGCATGGGACAACAAGGCGGCATTCCGATGGAAGAAATGCCACAGTACATTCAGGACGTTCTCGACCTGATAGAATATGCCAACGGAGATGCCCGCAAGACTGTATGGGGTAAGAAGCGTGCCGAAGCCGGACATCCGAAGCCGTTCAATCTGAAGTATATCGGTATTGGTAATGAAGATATGATTACGGAAGTATTTGTAGAACGTTTCAAGATGATATTTGATGCTGTCAAGGAGAAATATCCGGAAGTGACGGTGATTGGTACTACCGGTCCGTTCTATGAAGGTACGGATTATGAAGTAGGTTGGGACCTTGCCACCGAATTGGGTGTACCTATGGTTGACGAACATTATTATGTAGAACCGGGCTGGCTGATTCATAATCAGGATTATTATGACCGCTATGACCGCAAAAAGGCGAAAGTATACTTGGGCGAATATGCCGCTCACTTGCCGGGACGTCCCAATAATATAGAAACGGCACTTGCCGAAGCTTTGTACCTGACAGCCGTAGAACGTAATGGTGATGTGGTCGAAATGACTTCCTACGCTCCGTTGTTGGCTAAAGACGGACATACACAATGGAATCCGGACTTGATTTACTTCAATAATACGGAAGTGAAACCGACAGTAGGCTACTATACACAACAAATGTACGGGCAGAACTCCGGAAACGAGTATCTTGCTTCTGATGTGATACTGAACAATGGTTGGGATGCCGTGAAGAAACGTGTAGGTGTTTCTGTTGTGAAAGACGCCGGTACAGGAGATTATATTGTGAAGCTGGTGAATATGCTTCCAGTTGAAGTGGCTGCTCAGGTGAAACTGGACGGTGTGATATTAACTAATCCTTCGGCAATGAAGACCATACTGACGGGTGATCCTAAAGACAGAGGAGCTAAGCCCGTTTCCTCCGATTTTAAGATAGAAGGAAACGACTTCCCTTATGCAATGCCGGCCTATTCGTTTACAGTGATACGTATCCGTCAGAATGTAGAAAAGAAAAAGTAACAGATATGAGATAGACTCTTAAACATTGTACCTATTTTATGAGAAAAATAACCACCCTTTTAGCACTGTCTCTTGCACTGGGTGTGCAGGCGCAGCAACATGTGATGACCGTTGATGTTTCCAGACCAACGGCACAGATACAGCCCGAAATGTATGGCATCTTCTTCGAAGACATCAACTTCGGTGCTGACGGCGGACTTTATGCCGAATTAGTAAAGAACCGTTCTTTTGAATTCCCACAACCTTTCGTCGGTTGGGTACCTTTCGGCAATGTAAGCGTTCAGGATGCAAATCCTTGTTTCGACCGCAATCCGCATTACGTGCGTGTAGTCAATGACGGTCGTTTGCTGCGTGCCGGACTGGATAATGAAGGTTATCGCGGCATCGGCGTGAAGCAAGGCGAAGAATATCGTTTTTCCATATATGCCCGTACGCCAGATGCAAAGCCTATGAAACTTTCCATTGAGTTGGTGAATTCCAACGCTCAGAATCTTTTGAAGAAAGAAATGGAAGTAAACGGTCGCGACTGGCAGAAACTGACCGCTGTGCTGAAATCTCCTTTCACCGATGCCCATGCACGCTTACGTATCGTTTTGGAAACTGAAGGGACAGTAGATATGGATCATATATCTCTCTTTCCCGTCAACACTTGGAAAGGACGTGAAAATGGTCTGCGTGCCGACTTGGCACAAGCCCTTTACGACCTTAATCCGGGTGTATTCCGTTTCCCGGGTGGTTGCATCATCGAAGGTAACAGTCTTGAAACTCGCTATCAGTGGAAAAACTCGGTAGGTCCTGTTGAAAACCGCCCTCTGAATGAAAACCGCTGGAATTATACCTTCAAACACAAGGCATTCCCTGACTATTTTCAGACTCTTGGTCTCGGTTACTTCGAATATTTCCTCCTGAGTGAAGACCTCGGTGCAGAACCGCTTCCAGTGATAAGTTGCGGACTCTCCTGCCAGTACGAAAGTAATGAAGTCGTCCCTCTGGACGAACTGGATCCTTACATACAGGATGCACTTGATCTTATTGAGTTTGCCAACGGCCCGGTAACCTCTACCTGGGGCAAGGTACGTGCCGATATGGGACATCCCGCACCTTTCAACCTGAAGATGATAGGTATCGGCAACGAACAGTGGGACAAGGTCTATGTAGACCGTCTGGAAGCCTTCACGAAAGCTATCCGTGCGAAGTACCCCACTATCAAGGTTGTCGGCAGTTCCGGCCCCAGTGCCAGCGGTGATAAGTTCGATTACCTCTGGCCGGAAATGAAACGTCTGGGGGTAGACCTGGTGGATGAACACTATTACATGAATCCCGACTGGTTCTTCGGCAACGCTTCCCGCTATGACAACTATGACCGTAAAGGTCCGAAAGTCTTCGCCGGAGAATATGCTTCACACGACCATTCCACGAAGAAAGATAACAACTTCTTGGCAGCCCTTTCCGAAGCAGCCTTCATGACGGGACTGGAACGGAATGCAGATGTAGTTCATCTGGCTACATACGCTCCTTTGTTTGCCCATGTAGATGCCTGGCAGTGGAATCCGGACTTAATCTGGTTTGATAACCTGCGGATGATGCGTACGCCGAACTACTACGTTCAGCAAATGTACGGCATGAATCCCGGAACCGATGTGCTCAGTCTCAAAATGAACGGCAAAGCTGTTGCAGGACAAGACAGCCTTTATGCAACCGCTGCGTTGAATGCGCCGACAGGTGAAATTATTCTGAAACTGGTGAATGCCGGTAGCCGACCTGTTGAGGTTCAGATAGATTTCAACGGCTTGAAGAAACGCCAGCTTGTTGCAGGTTCATGTACTTACTTGCAAAATGACAATTGGAGAACGGTGAACACGTTGGATGAGGAAGCAATTGTTCCGCGTGTTCGTCCGGTACAAGTGAAAGGGCAGTCTTTGAAGCTTGAGCTTGAACCACGCTCGTTTGGAGTATATCGTTTGCAGGTGAAATAGGGAAATGAGTGGGGAGCAAAAGTCACTTTGGTCTGTTTTCCCCTCTTTTTGAACTATAATTCTCCTTTGAATTCATTGAATCACCCTATCTTTGTAACAGTATGAAAAGAATTTCTTTCATACTGCTACAAACATAATAACTTTATATCATGAAGAAACATCTTATCACTGGACTCTTTGCAGCCTTGGCTCTGACTGCAAATGCGCAGTCCTTTAAAGAGTGGCTTGATCCGGAAGTCAATGCTGTGAACCGTGCGCCCATGCACGCCAACTATTTCGCCTACGAGTCGGCAGATGCTGCCATGAAAGGCGAGAAAGCCAAATCCGCTAACTACATGACCTTAAACGGTACTTGGAAATTCTTCTGGGTACCCGATGCAGACCAACGTCCTACCGATTTTTGGAAAGTTGGCTTTAACGACAAAGGCTGGAACGAGCTACAGGTTCCCGCCGTATGGGAGTTGAACGGTTATGGTGATCCCATCTATGTGAACACCGGTTATGCTTGGCGCAACCAATTCCAGAACAATCCTCCCGAAGTTCCCACACAGAACAATCACGTGGGTTCTTACCGTCGCGAAATTGTAGTTCCGGCTGATTGGAAAGGGAAAGATATTATCGCACACTTCGGTTCCGTCACTTCCAATATGTATCTGTGGGTGAACGGCCGTTATGTAGGTTATAGCGAAGACAGCAAACTGGAAGCTGAATTCGACCTGACTCCTTATCTGAAGCCGGGACAGGAGAACCTTATCGCTTTCCAAGTATTCCGTTGGTGCGATGGCACGTATCTGGAAGACCAGGACTTTTTCCGTTTCAGTGGTGTAGGACGGGATTGCTATCTTTATGCCCGCAACAAGAAACGTATTCAGGATATTCGCGTTATTCCGGATCTGGACGAGGCTTATAAAGATGGTTCCTTGAATGTAAAACTCGACCTGAAAGGCAATGGAAATGTAAACCTGGAATTGCTGGATGCAGCAGGCAAGCAAGTAGCCACAGCAACTGCTAAAGGTAGCGGCAACGTCCTGATGAATGTGGAAAATCCCCACAAATGGACTGCTGAAACTCCTTATCTCTATACCCTGCGTGCCACTTTGCAAGGCAGCAATGAAGTTATTCCCGTAAAAGTAGGTTTCCGTAAGATTGAATTGAAGGGCGATCAGATACTTGTCAATGGCAAGGCGGTTCTCTTTAAGGGGGCCGACCGCCACGAACTCGATCCTGACGGTGGCTATGTAGTGTCTCCCGAACGTATGATACAGGATATTCAGGTAATGAAGAAATTTAATATCAATGCTGTGCGTACCTGCCATTATCCGGATGATAACTTGTGGTATGACCTTTGCGATAAGTATGGTATTTATGTAGTGGCCGAAGCGAATGTAGAATCACATGGCATGGGATATCGTGAAAAGACGCTGGCTAAACGCACCGATTATGCCAAAGCTCACATGGAACGTAACCAACGTAACGTGCAGCGTGGCTTCAATCATCCCAGCATTATCTTCTGGTCATTGGGCAATGAAGCTGGTTTTGGACCTAACTTCGAAGCATGCTATCGCTGGATAAAGAATGAAGATCCCAGTCGTGCCGTGCAGTATGAACAAGCACATGGTAACGAATTTACTGATATCGATTGTCCCATGTATGCCGGTTACGAACATATGGAGAAATATGGCAAGCGTACAGACGCAAAGAAGCCGCTCATTCAGTGCGAATATGCTCACGCAATGGGTAACTCGCAGGGTGGTTTCAAGGAATATTGGGATTTGATTCGTAAATATCCTAACCTGCAAGGGGGCTTTATCTGGGATTTTGTGGATCAGTCTGTTCGTTGGAAAGGTAAAGACGGGGTAACGATCTATGCTTATGGAGGTGATTTCAATCGTTATGATGCTTCGGATAAGAATTTCTGTGATAACGGTCTTATCAGCCCCGATCGCGTGCCCAATCCGCATATGTATGAGGTCGGTTATTTCTATCAGAATATATGGACAACTCCGGCTGATTTGAAGAATGGTGAGGTAAATGTTTATAATGAAAACTTCTTCCGCGATCTGTCCGCTTATTATATGGACTGGGAAGTGCTGGCTAATGGTAAGGTAATCCGTACTGGTCGTGTGGAGGACCTTAATGTTGCTCCGCAACAGACTGCCAAAGTGAAACTGAACATCGGTAAGACCTGCGAATGCAAGGAATGGTTGCTGAATGTGAAGTATCGTTTGAAGAACCGTGAAGGGTTACTTCCTGCCGGATACGCAGTGGCTAAAAATCAGCTTGTATTGACTCCCTACAAGGCTCCTTCTATGGAACTGAAGAATGTGGAAAATGTAAATGTTCCTACTGTTGTTCCGCAAGTGCAGGAGAATGACTGGCGTTATCTGATTGTGAACGGTGATAACTTCCGTCTGGAATTCGACAAACATAGCGGTTATCTGAGCCGTTACAATGTGGGAGGTGTGGAAATGATGAATGAAGATGCTGTTTTGGCGCCTAACTTCTGGCGCGCACCTACTGATAATGACTTCGGTGCGGGTCTGCAACAAAAGTTTGCAGCTTGGAAGAACCCGGGATTGAAACTGACCTCTTTCAAATGGGAAACTGTAGGTGACCAGATATTGGTAAATGCAGAATATGATATGAAGAATGTTTCTGCACGTTTGAACCTGACTTATGTCATCAATGACAAGGGTGCCGTGAAGGTAACCCAGAAGATGACAGCCGACCAGCAGGCAAAGGTATCGCCAATGTTCCGTTTCGGTATGCAGATGCAGATGCCTAAGTCATTCGGAACCATAGAATATTATGGCCGTGGTCCGATAGAGAACTACAGTGACCGTAACCATGTGACTGACCTGGGGTTGTATCGTCAGAGCGTGGATGAACAGTTCTACTCTTACATCCGTCCGCAGGAAACAGGAACGAAGACGGATATCCGCTGGTGGAAGCAACTGAATTCCGCAGGTCGAGGCTTGCAGATTGTGGCAGAGGCTCCTTTCTCTGCATCTGCTCTGCACTACACTATTGAGTCATTGGATGATGGTTGGGATAAAGGCCAGAGCCACTCTCCTGAAGTGGAACAGGCTGACCTGACAAACCTCTGCATTGACAAGGCACAAATGGGTCTGGGCTGTGTGAATAGCTGGGGTGCATGGCCGTTGCAGCAATATCAGTTGCCCTATGGTGATTATGAATTCACATTCATTCTCACTCCGGTACAACACGGTATAGAAGTGAAATAAATATATTTATAGAAGAGACATGCCGGTTTTGGGCGTGTCTCTTTGCTTTTTATCTACTCTACTGACTTCATGCTTTTTCCGCTTTTTACCCATCTAAGTTAGTTGTATTTTCAGTTTTGTTACTTTAAATTTTAGGATATCGTTTTTTAATTATACTTTTGTCATGCAAGCTCTGTATGAATGAAGTATCGTTTGAATACATAGACTGTTGAACCGACAAACCTGCCAGTACTGAAGTACCGACAAAAACTGATAAACAGATGGAAAAAGATGAGACCGTTTCCCATGACAAGAAGATGACATCTTCTGGGGAAGAGACCCCTGAGTTAATCCAAGAAGAACTTTTATTAGCAGAGAGTTTGTATGCCCGTTTGCCGATAAGTATTGAGATATATGATGTAAATGGTATTTTACGCAGTATCAATGACCATGCTTTGCGTATGTATGGTGTTTCCGACCGGATGAGAGTACTGAATATTGTCAACCTTTTCCAGAGTCCTTACATGGATGCTGCTCTTAAAGAAAAGATACAGGCAGGTGAAGAAATCTCTTTAGAATTTGAATATGATTTCGACAGGATCAACGATGATGCTTATTATGCGAGCAATAACAAGAAATCCATCATTTATGAAGCCAAGGTTGTTCCTTTACGAAATAATGAAGGGAAGATTATCGGTCATATTCTGCTTTCCAATGATGTAACCTCTATAAAAGAAGCTGATTTTCGTACAGAAGAAAACAAGAAGAATCTGGAAATGGCTATGAATGCTGCCAGTATGTCTTCGTGGGTATATGATGTACGTAAGAACAGTTTTAGTACTTTATACGGAGAATCGATTGCTAAAGAGATGTTGCCGTGGAAGGAAATGCTTGAAATACTGCATCCTCAGGATCATGCTCCACTGGAACGGATATTTTCTCAACTGATAAATCAAGAAATAGAATACGGTCATATTACGTTGCGCTATTATAATGAAGCAGAAAGACAATATCGCTTTTATGAAAGCCGCATGCGTATGTCTTCCGAGCATCGGGGTAAACTGCTGATTATCGGCACACAGTTGGATGTGACCGATAAAGTGCTGATGGCTAAAAAGACCCAGGAACTGATAACCAAACGCGAGTTGGCTATGAAAGTCAGCAATATTGTTCACTGGGATTTTGATGTCCAAACTCAGAAAATAGAGTCATATAATGATCCCGTTAATGACTATACCAGTGATAAACTGATGACTCTGGAGGAGTTTAGAGAATTTGTACATCTCGAAGATTATTCCACGTTCAATGATGCCACGCAATCTATGTTGTTGGGTGAAGATCAGACTCTTGACTTTACTTGCCGGATAAAGACGAAATATGATGAAACCTGGCAGTACTGTCATATAATAGGAGTTCCATTTGAACGGGATGAAGCGGGGCATATAATAAAGTATACCGGATTCCGGCAGAATATCTCCAAAATGCATCAATTGGATGAAGAACTTAAGGAAAGAAACTACAAGATGGAGCTTACTTTCAAAACCATTGGTATGAGCTATTGGGATTTTGATGTAGCAAGCGGTCTTTTTAGAGCTTTCAACGATCCGGTGAACGATTATAATCCGGAAACCTCCATAACTCCGGAGGATTATATGAAGTATATGCATCCTGACGATGTGGAGTATGTGCGTGGGTATATCGAACTAATGCTTGACGGAATAGACAAGGACTTTAGTTTTAATTATCGTACTAAGACAAAATGGGATAAGGAATGGCAAAGCTTGGTGATTACCGGCATTCAGTCAGAGCGAGATAAGAGAGGAAAAGTAATCCGATATACCGGCATTGGTTTCAATAATACGGAATGGGAAAGGGTAACTCGGGAATTGAAAGAGTTGAAAGAAAAGGCGGAACTTGCCGATAAACTCAAATCTGCTTTTCTGGCAAATATGAGTCATGAGATACGTACTCCGTTGAATGCTATCGTGGGTTTTTCTGAACTTATGGCTCATTGTGAAGATCCTGCCGAGAAAGAAGAATATGTAGAGATCATCCAGTCCAACAATGAATTGTTATTGCGTCTGATTAATGATATTCTCGACCTATCCAAGATTGAGTCGGGAATCCTTGAGCGTAAGAGGGAAACATTCAATCTGGCGAAGCTGCGTAGCGAACTGTATACAATGATTTTGCCTAAAGTGGCAAATACTGATGTAGAACTCCTCTTGGATAGTTCGGGTGCAGAGTGCAACATCTTCCTGGATAGAAGCCGCTTAAAGCAAGTGTGGTCAAATTTCCTTACCAATGCGGTGAAATGTACCAGGTCGGGGCATGTCAAGATGGGATACACTCTTGAGCGGGGAGGAATCCGGATATACGTTGAAGACACAGGAATCGGTATTCCTCCGGAACTGCAAGACCGGGTGTTCGGGCGTTTCCAAAAACTAAATGAATTTGCGCAGGGGACGGGGCTCGGGCTGGCTATTTCACGTGCCATTGTCGAAGGTGCAGGAGGTGAGGTGGGCTTTACTTCCACACCGGGTGTAGGGTCTACTTTCTGGGCATGGATACCGTGTGATATAAGTTTGCTGGAAGAAGAAACTCCGGTAATTCTTCCGTTTGAAAAACAGGAAGCATTTGTAAGAATACCAAATAGGAAAGATTTGAAGATATTGATTGCCGAGGATAATGACGGCAACTATTCATTGGTGCGGCATATTCTTAAAGATTATGAGATTACACGTGTGCTGAATGGTGTGGAGGCTGTTCAGGAGGTTCGTAGCAGGCACTATGATTTTGTACTTATGGATATGAAAATGCCTATAATGGGTGGTCTGGAGGCTGTCCGGAAAATCAGGGAATTTAATCAGGAGATTATGATTATTGCGCTTACTGCTAATGCCTTTGAAGCAGATAAAGTCTGTGCTTTAGAGGCAGGGTGCAATGTGTTTATTGCAAAGCCCCTAAAACAAAATGAATTGCTTGGTTTGTTTGCTACGGAAGAATAAAGGCACACCTCAGAAATATATTTTTGTTGCTCTTCCCTCCATTTTGACCGAATTATCACCTTTTATGAAACAATTGTGCTACCTGGAATTCATTATTTCACCGTATATTTGCAATGTCGGTTACGAGATGTAAAAGACAGGTTGATTTATGATAAGGTAGGATTAGTTTAAGATATAATAGATTTGTTTTACAAGGGATTGATTAGTTAAGATTGTTGTTAACAAAGGGTAGTTAACAGTTTTAGGAGTTTTCAATAGGTATAAAGAAAAAGCGGTTATCATCATAAGGATGATAACCGCTTTCGGTTTATATAAATCAGGTTAGAATTTGAAATTCTGCGGTTTCACGTATATCTTGAAGTCCTTGATGCCGCCCGGCACTTCGCTTTCCATGCGGGGCAGACATTGGAAGCCTGTCAGCGTGTGAGTGGCGCCCAGGTCAATGACAATGGCATGCGGGTAGGGGCTACCTTCCGTAGTGCTCCAATAGGTGGATTCTTGCAGGTCGAAAGTTTTGTCAGCGGAGCGGTTCACGCGCGATACGTCTTCGCTGTCGGCATAGCTCACCGTCCAAGGCTCGCGTGACAAGCGGTCACCATTCTTATCCAGGAAGTACATTTCTGCAATGCAGGCCAGGTCTTTGCTATCCAGTGAATTTAATGCTTCCAGGCAGACATAGCGTCCGGTGACAGGTCTGTCGAACTTAACTTCCTGCCAGCCGTTACCCGGCTTGAAGCTTCCGGTAAAAGCTGGTTTCTCACCGGACAAATCCAGGTTCTCACCTTCGTTGCGGTGTGTCAGGGGTTTCTGTATCAGAAGCTGGTCGAGAAGCGGTTCGCTCAATCCTTCCGATTTGGCTTCTTTAGGACCTACAATGTCGAAGACTACGATTTCATTTTCACCTTTCTTCAACCAGCAGCCCGGCACGTAGAGTGTCTGTTGGGGACCGATTTCCCAGATACGTCCCAAAGCATAACCGTTCACATAGACCAGGCCTTTACCCCAAGTCTCGAAGTTCAGGAACGTATCGCTTGGTTTCTTCACCTGAAACTTTGCCCGATAGACACCCGGAATGCGTTGCCCAAAATTGTCCGTCAGCGACTGTATGGGCTGGAATTTCACACCTTGGTAGAATTCGTAAGTATCTTCAATGTTATATACTTCCCAGTTTTTCAAATCACAGGAGAAAGGATACCCGTTGATGTCCATCGACAATTCCACGTTTTTCGTGATACCTTTGAAGTCCTTGATGGCGCGTCCGAAGTTGATGCGTCCCATAGCTTCTACGAGGATGTCGAGTTGCGCACCTTTCGGACAGGCGGGTAGATCGAGTTGTTTCTCGCCGTTTCTTCGGTCGAGCTTGCCGATATATTTACCGTTCACGAATATCTGTGCATAGTCGTGGGCATCGTTCACCGTGAGAGTGGCACCTGCTTTCAGTTCGGGCAGGGAGGTGCGGTATAGGATACTTCCGAAGCCCTGGTTGTATTCTTCCATTGTGCGGATATTCTCATCCTTTTTGGCAGCAGGAAGGTTGTCGAATAACGGTGCCATTTCTGTGAATTTGAAGGCAGGGATGCTGATGGGCTTGATCAAGGCAGGCACTTTGGACTGTTTCTCACCGTTCATATATTTAGCCATCGCTTCTCTTAGCTTCCAATACTTGGGAGTGGTCTGACCGGATTCGCTGATGGGCGCGTCGTAATCGTAAGAAGTCACGTCGGGAGCAAATCCCGGAGAGTTGGCGCCTGCCCAATGCCCCCAGTTCGTTCCTCCGTGGGTCATATAGAGGCTGAAGGAGATGCCTCTCGAAAGCATGTCGTCGATACCTTTAATCATATCTTCAGCGGGACGGGTCTCGTGGTTGGCTCCCCATTTATCGAACCAACCGCTCCAAAACTCGGAACACATCAGAGGGCTGTTCGGGCGGAGTTCTTTCAGTTTTGCAAATTGTTGGTCTACATTGGCACCCGTACCGAAGTTCATGGTCCAGATTAAGTCGTCCAGTCCGTTCAGGGTGAAGTTGGAAGCCCAGTCGCATTGGAAGAGGGCGATGTCATTGCCGAAGTGGGTACGCACGATGTCTCTGATTTGGGAAACATATCCTTTGTCCGCACCGTAAGAACCATATTCGTTTTCTACCTGCACCATGATGATGGGGCCGCCATTGGCGATGGTCAGGTCTTTCACTTGCTTGGCTACTGCTTCTTCGAAGAGGGCTACGCGTTCAATGAAGTAGGGATCTGATTCTCGCAGGCGGATGTCTTTCTTCTTGAGCAGCCACCAAGGTAGTCCACCCATTTCCCACTCGGCGCATACATACGGGCCGGGACGCAGGATGACATACATGTCATTCTGCTGACAGAGACGGCAGAATTCTGCCAGGTCATTCTGTCCGGTGAAGTCGTAGATTCCGGGTTGCTGTTCGTGAGAGTTCCAGAATACGTAGAGGCAGACGGTGTTCATGCCCAATGCTTTACAGAGTTTGATGCGTTGATCCCAATAGGGTTTTGGAATGCGCGGGTAGTGCAACTCGGCAGCTTTTACCACAAATGGTTCACCGTTCAGCAGGAAAGTGCCTTTACCCGCTTCAAAGCGGCCTTGGTCTTCAAAGCTGTCGAAGCTCCATTTGTCACGCCAGGGGATGGTCATCTTGTCACCTTCGAAAGAGAAGGGAAGCCATACATAACGCGAGTTCTCCAAATCCTTCTTGTTCCAGCGGTCGAATAGAGCGATGTACATATCTTTCTTGCCCATCACTTTCTGTACGTAAGTACTTTGAGCATAGAAAGTCTTGTCGGCATCCGTGCCTGTGCAGGGGTTGCCTATTGTTTTCCATTCGCCCATGATGGAGTCGGCTACAGCCAGTTCTGCCTGGTTGGGATCCCATCCGGTGCAACCGGAAGAAAGCATGTAATATTTCCCGTTGCGCTTGAATACGGCGGGAGCTTCCCGGCTCTCTTTGATAAAGTTGCGGGTATATCTTCCGGTGGGTCTCTGATAGTCGTCTGTCAATTCGCTGATGTATAGGGTGGCATTGTTTTCGGAGGAGTAGAAATGATAAGCACGACCGTCGTCATCCACGAAAACAGTTTGGTCGCGGCTCATGGCATTGTTGGGGCGGAAACTGCCCATGTAGGTAAATTTTCCGGTGGGGGAGTCGCTAATGGCTACTCCGGCGCAGGCTTTACTATAATCGGCACTTTCAACGTGTGCCCACATCACGAATTTTTTTGTTTTTGGGTTGTAAATCACTTTGGGACGTTCCAGCACTTTGCTGGTGTGCAGGTCGTGCCCTTGGTCATCCTTCACTGCGGGGAGGACGATGCCTTCGAACTTCCAGTTCAACAGGTCTTTAGATGAATAGCAACTCACACCGGTTACGTCTGTGCGGTAGCATTCCCAGGTTGCCCAATCGGGCAGGATGGTTTTGCCTTTTTTGTACTCGCCATACCAGTAGTATGTTCCTTCGTGGTAAAGGATACCACCACCATGTGCGTTGATGGGGTTACCATCGGTGTCGTTCCATACTTCACCCGGTATAATGGCATTGCTGGTTGTTGCCCGGTTTTGCGCTTGTGCCGTGAAGGCTCCCAGCAAGCAGGCAATCACTAATGTCATGCTCCAAAAAATGTTTCTCATGATTTGAATGGTTTTTATAGTTGTTTTCTAAAATATTTCTGTTGCAAAGATAGGAATGCTCTCCAACTTTAACCTACAAAAATAATTCATTATAGGAGGTCATTTGTGTCAAACTAATACGATTAATTATTTATATCTTTGTAGTCATTAAACGAAATTATAGTAATCTTTAACATGAAACACATTCAATGGTTGTTGGCAACTGCTTGTATGCTTGCGGTTTGCCTGTCTGTCTCTGCTCAAAGTAGCAAAAAAATTAAGAATCTCTCTCCGGAGAAATGGGTGAAATCAAAGGTTTGGAACGAAGGTTTGAAGGCGAAGCCCCATTCTTCTACAAATCTTGCGGAATTCAAGGCGCAGTACGAAGCGAATCCGGAACAATGGAAGGCGGCTTTTCGCTGGTTGGCGTCGCACGACCTGACTGCTATCGAGAAGGGAAAGCATCCGATAGAAGGAACATCACTTGTGGTTTCTGTTGAAGATAGCAAGAATGAACCGTTAGAGAAGAGAGGTTCCGAGTCGCACCGGAAGCATATCGACTTGCAATACGTGGTGAAGGGTACGGAACGTTTTGCATTGCTGGATCATGAGTCTTCAAAGGCTAATTGCGAGTATAGTGAGAAAAAGGATGTGATTCATTATGATTATGATCTCTTGAAAACAACTTTTATCGATTCCGTTCCCGGTGAGTTTTTCCTGTTCTTTCCGTCCGACTGGCATATTGCGAAGATAGCTACGGATAAGGAAGATCAGAATATAAGGGTGATCGTGATTAAGTTGGATTATATATGATTCGCGCGCGTACCTATGCATTATAGCAGCTCCATTTTATGAAAATAAGCCTATTGATAAGAGGAAGGGTGTAGTCGCAAGATTACGCCCTTTCTTGTGATTGGGAGAGGATATACTTTAGCTTTGTCAGGCCCTTATTTGTTTCATTTTGTTTCTTCTAATTGAAACAAAAGTGCCTTGCCTGTGAAACAAGATTTTCTTCCTATTGAAACTACAGTTTCTTGCCTAAGAAACAAGAGTGCCTTAACTGGGAAACAAAAGTGCCTTACCTGTGCCTTTCGGGATGAGTAGGCACAGGGTTTATTTACCTCTTCGAGATGCGGCCGCTTTGTCAACCAGAAAGTGGAAGAATCTGGCAGATATGCTGTCGCCTGCCATTGTTAATGCTTCCGGATGGAACTGTACTCCCCAAATGGGCTTTCCGTTGATATTTTCAATGGCTTCGGGAATACTGTCCGCGGCCCATGCCGTAATCCGGAAACCGGGTGCTGCCTGTTTCACAGCCTGGTGGTGATGTGTGTTGGTGAAAAGCTCTGTTTGCTCCGTAATCTGAGCTATTGCGGAGCCTTGCAGGAGATGGACTGTGTGGGTGGGCACACTGCTTGGCTCTTCCTGATTATGCCGTACCGCAGTGTCCGGGTGCTGTGCCGGTATGTCCTGATAGAGTGTCCCGCCGAATGCCACATTTATCAATTGCTCGCCCCTGCAGATGCCTAACATCGGTATATTGCGCTGTGCTGCAAGACGAATCAGGGCGATGTCGTAAACATCGCGCAGCGAATCAACCTCCCCCAGTTGCTCGATAGGTTCTTCATTATAATAAGAAGGGTGAATGTCAGCCCCTCCTATCAATATAATTGCATCCAGTCGGCTGACGATATCTGCCAAAACCGTACTGTCCGTTGTGACAGGGATGAGCATCGGGGTGCCACCGGCTTGTATCACAGATTCGGTGTAAGTCGTTCGTGCACTTGAATAGTCATTGGGGTGGGAGCAGGAAATGCCGATCAATGGCCGTTGCCTGTGCGAGGCGCCATTGGATTGGCATCCGCTGAACAATAGAAGAATCAATAGCGTGGTGGCGGATAGCAGTGCTTTCATTGTAAGTTTAAAGATTAGTGATTTACGCTGTAAAGTTAAGAAAATCTTTCTGTTAGTAGTGATGTGTTACATAACATAGTTTAGTAACACCGTTGATTTATTGCTTTTCTTTTGATAAATTCATAATTTGCGCCTCACTAAAATTAAGGGTGTGCGAAGGCATACTGATTTATTCATTTTAAATCTTATATATCATGAAAGTATATCAGACGAATGAAATTAAGAACATTGCCCTGCTTGGCAATGACGGCTCGGGTAAAACCACTCTCACAGAAGCGCTGCTCTATGAGAGTGGTATTATAAAACGTCGCGGCAGAATTACTGCCAAGAATACAGTCAGCGATTACTTCCCGGTGGAGCAGGAATATGGCTATTCTGTGTTTTCCACCGTTTTCCATGTGGAGTGGAATGGTAAGAAACTGAATATTATAGACTGCCCGGGTAGTGATGACTTTGTAGGAGCAGCCATGACGGCGCTTAATGTTACTGATACTGCGATATTACTTCTGAATGGACAATATGGTCCGGAAGTCGGTACCCAAAATCATTTCCGCTATACGGAAAAACTGGGCAAACCGGTAATCTTCCTGGTGAACCAGCTTGACCATGAAAAGTGTGATTATGATATGGTATTGGAGCAGTTGACGTCAGCTTATGGTTCGAAGGTAGTACCCGTGCAATATCCGTTGGCTACCGGACCGAACTTCAATTCGTTGATTGATGTACTTCTGATGAAAAAATATTCGTGGGGACCCGAGGGTGGTGCGCCCACAATCGAAGACATTCCCGCAGAGGAAATGGAAAAAGCAACCGAACTGCATAAAGCACTGGTGGAAGCTGCTGCCGAACATGACGAAAGCCTGATGGAGAAATTCTTTGAACAGGAATCATTGACGGAAGATGAAATGCGTGAGGGGATCCGCAAAGGTTTGGCTTCACGTGGCATGTTCCCCGTTTTCTGCGTGTGTGCAGGTAAGGATATGGGAGTGCGTCGTCTGATGGAATTCCTGGGCAATGTGGTTCCATTTGTGAACGAAATGCCTCCGGTACATAATACCCGTGGCGAGGTTGTGGAACCGGATCCGAACGGTCCTACTTCTCTTTATTTCTTTAAGACCGCTGTTGAACCCCATATCGGTGATGTACAGTACTTTAAGGTAATGAGCGGTAAAGTGCACGAAGGTGAGGACTTTACGAATGCCGATCGTGGCTCGAAAGAACGTATCGCTCAGATTTATGCTTGTGCGGGTGCCAACCGCATCAAAGTGGAAGAAATGGTGGCCGGTGACATCGGCTGTACCGTGAAGCTGAAAGATGTGCATACCGGCAATACGCTGAATGGCAAAGGCTCTGAAAATCGCTTCAACTTTATCAAATATCCGAACTCCAAGTATTCTCGTGCCATCAAGCCCGTAAATGAGTCTGATACGGAGAAGATGATGGCTATCCTCAACCGTATGCGCGAGGAAGATCCGACTTGGGTGATAGAACAATCCAAGGAGTTGCGCCAGACCATCGTTCATGGACAAGGTGAGTTCCACCTGCGTACATTGAAATGGCGTCTGGAAAATAATGAGAAATTGCAAATCAAGTTTGAGGAACCGAGAATCCCGTATCGTGAAACAATTACGAAAGCTTCTCGCGCAGACTATCGTCATAAGAAGCAGTCGGGGGGTGCAGGGCAGTTTGGTGAGGTGCATCTGATTGTTGAGCCTTACTACGAAGGTATGCCGGTGCCCGATACGTATAAATTCGGTGGCCAGGAATTCAAGATTAATGTGAAAGGTACCGAAGAAATTCCATTGGAATGGGGCGGTAAACTGGTATTCATTAACAGTATCGTGGGTGGTTCTATCGATGCACGTTTCATGCCTGCCATTCTGAAAGGTATCATGTCCCGCATGGAGCAAGGCCCGCTGACCGGTTCGTATGCCCGTGATGTGCGTGTGATTATATATGACGGTAAGATGCACCCCGTAGACTCCAATGAAATTTCCTTCATGCTGGCAGGACGTAATGCGTTCAGCGAAGCATTCAAGAATGCAGGTCCGAAGATTCTTGAACCCATTTATGATGTGGAGGTATTTGTTCCGTCCGATAGAATGGGTGATGTGATGGGTGACTTGCAGGGACGTCGTGCCATGATTATGGGTATGAGCAGTGAAGCCGGTTACGAAAAGCTGAGTGCTAAAGTACCTTTGAAAGAAATGTCATCCTACTCTACGGCATTGAGCTCTTTGACGGGAGGACGTGCTTCATTCATCATGAAGTTTGCTAGCTATGAACTTGTTCCAAGTGATGTACAAGACAAGCTCGTTAAGGAGTTTGAAGCTAAGCAAGCCGAAGAATAAAAGATTTCACTTCGTCTGTTTTTATAATTTGTTAAAGCCGTTACTCCCTCAGAACGAGGGGTAATGGCTTTTTTATTAACACAGATTAAGAACATATGGAAATGTGAATGCGAATGATTAATTTTTTATTAAATTTGCAAACCAAAGACACTTCTATTTGTTATAATGCTCGTAATGTAACTTAAAAAACACCTTTCGGTTAATTTACGAGAACTCGCGGTTAAATCAGGTTAATTTGTTAGGAGTGTTAATTAGGGAGTGTTAATTTTGT
>CAJMQU010000015.1 GCA_905215555.1 uncultured bacterium | reverse complement strand
TGCATTTATTTCAAGAAAGAATGTATTTTTGCCAGACATTATTAACGAAGTAATATTAATAAGAAAAGGATTATGAAAGAATTAGTTGAAAAAGTTGCTGAATTGTATGCAGCATTCGAGAAAGATGCAAAGGCTCAGATTGAGAATGGTAACAAAGCTGCCGGTACTCGTGCACGTAAGGCTTCTTTGGAAATCGAAAAATCAATGAAAGCTTTCCGTAAAGCATCTTTGGAAGCTGCTAAGTAATAGCACGCTTACTGAAAAGATTGAAAGACTACTCCTGCCGGGGTGGTCTTTTTTGTGTCTTTAACCTTCCATTATTTGTTTCCTTCTCTTTGAATTGCTACTTTTGACCCGATTATAGTTGAGTAGCGGGTATGAATGAAAACGTCCTTAATAAACTGAAGATATTGGCGGAATCGGCGAAATACGATGTTTCGTGTGCGTCCAGTGGTACTGTACGCTCCAATAAGCCCGGTATGTTGGGCAATACTGTTGGAGGTTGGGGGATTTGTCACAGTTTTGCAGAAGACGGACGTTGCATTTCACTATTGAAAGTGATGCTGACGAACTACTGCATCTACGATTGTGCCTACTGCATCAATCGCCGCTCCAATGACTTGCCTCGTGCCACGCTTACAGTGAGTGAGCTTGTCGATTTGACGATGGAGTTCTATCGCCGTAATTATATAGAAGGATTGTTCCTAAGCAGTGGAGTGGTGCGAAACCCTGATTATACTATGGAGCGCCTGGTGCGTGTGGCGAAAGACCTGCGTACGGTGCACCGTTTCAATGGCTACATCCATCTGAAAAGTATTCCCGGTGCCAGCCGTGAACTGGTGAATGAGGCGGGGCTGTATGCTGACCGTCTTAGCGTCAACGTAGAAATTCCGAAAGAAGAAAACCTGAAGTTATTGGCACCGGAGAAGGATCATAAGAGTGTATATGCGCCGATGCGCTATATCCAGCAAGGGGTTCTGGAGAGTTCGGAAGAACGGAAGAAACACCGCCATGCTCCCCGTTTTGCTCCTGCCGGACAGAGCACACAGATGATTGTAGGTGCTACGGCAGAGTCGGACAAGGATATTCTGTATCTCTCATCCGCTCTTTATAAAGGCCCGACAATGAGGCGTGTGTATTATTCCGGTTATATCTCCGTGAATACTTATGATACCCGTCTACCTGCCTTGAAGCAACCACCGCTGGTGCGCGAAAACCGTCTTTATCAGGCAGATTGGCTGATGCGCTTCTATCAGTTCAAAGTGGAGGAGATCGTGGATGACTCATATCCCGACTTGGATTTGGAGATAGATCCTAAGTTGTCATGGGCTTTGCGCCATCCGGAGCAGTTTCCTGTGGACATCAACCGGGCGGATTATGAAATGTTGCTGCGCATTCCGGGCGTAGGAGTGAAGTCGGCAAGGCTGATTGTGGCCTCCCGTCGCTTTTCTAAATTAGGCTTTTATGAATTGAAGAAGATAGGCGTGGTGATGAAAAAGGCGCAATACTTCATCACTTGTCACGAATTGCCCATGAAGACGGTGAATGAGATGACTCCGCAGGCAGTGCGTAGTCTGTTGATTACAAAGCCCAATAAGAAGAAAGTGGATGAAAGGCAGTTGCTGCTTGACTTTCAGGATTAACAATATATGATTTGAACACTGAGGTACGGTTCAAATAAAAAACAGCCATGATTATATTTGTTTTTGATAATACTTTCGAAGGCTTGTTGACTTCTGTTTTTGAAGCCTATTCCCGTCGGACTTTCCCTGATGCCCTGCTTCCGGAAGGGGAGCCGTTTCCTCTGTTCCACGATGAGGTGTTTACGGTAATCACCGAAGAGGAGAAAGCCAAGCGTGTATGGCGCGGTCTGCAGAAAAAACTTTCTTCCGGAGCTTTGTCCTGCCTTGCTCAGTGCTGGCTGGCGGAAGAAGCAGAAACGCCGATATTGCTGTTCCGTTATATGCGCAAGGCGATTGATGCTCCCCGTTCCATTGAAACGAACTTTGCCGACCCTGATGTGTTGGAATTCTCGCGCATGTGGAAAAGGGTAGACTGGGAACGTCTTCGCATGCTCCAGTTTATCCGTTTTCAGAAAGCTGCCGACGGCACTTTCTTTGCTGCCGTAGAGCCGGAAAAGAATGCGCTCCCTTTGGCTATCGACCATTTTAAAGACCGTTTTGCCGACCAACCCTGGCTGATATACGATATCAAGCGGGCTTACGGATTCTATTATGATTTAAAAGAAGTGCGTCAGATTACTTTCGAAGAAGGTTCGCGGGAGGGGCATCTCGTTACCGGTATGCTGGATGAGAGTTTGATGGATAAGGACGAAAAACTTTTTCAGCAATTATGGAAGACGTACTTTAAAGCTATCTGCATCAAAGAAAGGATGAACCCGCGGAAACACAAACAGGATATGCCTGTACGCTATTGGAAACATCTGACGGAGAAGCAGTAACGACAGTTATTCTATTTGTTCTACAGTGACGTCCGGCCATTCCTGCATCAATGACAGCATATGTCCTTCGTCATTGCTTCGCTTGGATTTGATAACCATAGTCACCATATATCTTTCCGTTTCTCCATAGCCGAGCCTTTCCATTTTGTAGGAGACTAACATATAATTCCGGGATTTGAAACGGTCAGAAACTTCTTTGAGGATGTCCTTGTTTGTGGTAGAGAAAGTAATCATGGAACTTTTCATCCCTACACTTTTGAACAGAATGCTGAGAAGCTCTAATCCGGCTAAAGTCAATAGGGTGGCAGCAATACTTATCACATACATTCCGGCGCCAACGGCCAGACCGATGCCTGCGGTGGCCCATATTCCTGCCGCGGTGGTAAGCCCGCGTACAATCTGTTTTTGCAGGATGATGGTACCTGCACCGATAAAACCAATGCCGCTGACTACTTGCGCTGCCACACGGCTCGGGTCCAGCGTGACACTGTTTTCCTTGATGATGTCCTGAAAGCCGTATTGGGAAACAATCATAATGAGGGCACTGCCCAATGATACCAGAAAATGGGTGCGGTATCCGGCTTCTTTGGCACGGTATTCTCTGTCCAGCCCGATGATGGCGCCTAAAATGCCGGCAACTAATAGTCTGAGTACGAAATCAAAATCTAATGTCATATTACCTCCTTATTTGTTCTAATTTATTGTCATTAAATGACGTCTGTGTAACAGATTGGTTGTCAGGCGTGTAGATATGGACTGTAATGAGGTGCCGACTGAACGGCATTCACATTACGACTGAATCATATTCACCTACCGACTGAATGGGGATGAGGTTACGACTGTATCTCCAAACTTCTGATTTTGTAAATAATTATATGTATCTCTAATACGAGTATCTAAATCCTCGTTGATAATTTGTTTAAATGGATGCGTATCTTACTTCAATTGATTACCCAATTTTTATTGTAAGGCACTGTCTTCTTCGGGTCGTAATGCATTCCCGCCTGTGTCGGTATTTTCAAAACGTATGTGCGTCCGCTTTTGTTTTGCAGGGAGCTGTCGCGCAACCAGGGATTAGCGTCCTTCAGTTGGGCGTAGGTGACTCCCTTGTCTTTGGCAAACTGCGCCAGATTGTCGATACCCGTATTGATGGTAACTTCCGTATAGGGAATGGGCGGATAAAGATGTTCCCGTTTCAGCAGGAAGCCGTAGCGTTGCGGATTACTGATGACAGCTTTGGCAGCAAGCAGGCGGAACATATAGCGGGAAGTTTCCTCAACCAGCCAAAGGTCTACGGCCTGGTCTACGAGTTGCTTTCTCAGTTCAGAAGAAATGCGGCCTTGCCCGCCATTGTAGGCAGCGGCTACGCAAAGCCAGTTGCTATATTTTTGGTAGGCATCTTTCAGATACTTACATGCCGCGCGGGTTGCTTTTTCCACATGATAGCGTTCGTCAACGCTAGTGTTGACTTCGAGGCCGAATTCGCGTCCGGTGGTTTGCATGAACTGCCACATTCCGGCGGCTCCTGCCGGGCTGCGGGCAAGGGCATTCAGATTACTCTCTATTACGGCAAGATATTTGAAATCATCGGGCACACCGTTTTCTTTCAGTATCGGTTCGATGATAGGGAAGAAGCGGTTGGCGCGTTTGATGGTCAGCAAGGTGGTGGAGTGCATGTAGGTGAATGACATCTGTTCGCGATCCATGCGTTCGCGGTGGTCGTAACGCTTCAGGTCGATTTCCTGTCCGGCAAAGGTGATCTTATCCGGTACGGCAGGAGAGGTGACGCAATAAGGAACTTCGGATTTTACAGATTGCTGTTCAGGATCTATCGCACTATGTCCCAGCAAGAAAGGGAGTGCGGCACCTGCACACAAGGCAACTGAGGCGACTATCAGGATATGTATGGAGTTTTTTTTCATTTTCGGAATACAGTTTGGTTTGGAGGTCGAATATACAATATTTGCGGGAATGGGGCAAGGATTCTTAGTTCTTTATAGGTAATCTTTCCCATAACCACCGGGGGATCAGCTTCCAAAAGAAGACGAGTACCCGGTATCTGCCATCTATAACAACTACGCGTTTCTTTCGGTTCAGTGCGCGGACGATGCTTTTCGCTACTTGCCCGGCTTGCATCAGCATCGGGAATTTTCCGCTCTTCAACAGGGCGGTGGCGACAAAACCCGGCCGTATATCCGTGAAATGGATGTTCAGGTGTTGCATTCGGGCGAGTTGTGCCAGGGCATCAATATAAGTGTTTTGGAAACGTTTCGTTGCGGAGTAAGCCGGGGCAATGCCCAGTCCCTTGGTGCCTGCAATGGAACTGATGACGGCAATGTGTCCTTCGCCCCGGGCTTTGAAATAATTGAAAGCAAAGGTTGTCATGCGGGTAAAGCCTTCCACATTGGTGCGGGCAGTGTTTAGTTCTATTTCAGGTTGCAGGTCAGGGTTCTGACTGCCGATGCCGGAGCTTAGGAAGAATAGATCCATGCTTCCAAGCTTCCGGATAAGGTTTTCTAGTAGCGTGGGCGCATCTGCTTCCGTCACGTCCAGTCGTTGGATCTCTATTTGTTCGGGTGCGGTGGCTTGTAGGGCCTTCAGGGCTTCTTCCCGTCTTCCTGCGATGCCGATGTGCCAGCCTTGCCGAACCAGCAGTCTGGCTATTTCTTCTCCGATACCGGAGGTGGCTCCTATGATAATGGCTCGTTTCATACTTTATTGGTTTTTCTTTAATTGCATGTGCAGGATGGGGAAAGGTTTGCCTTGTGCATCTGTTTCATTCCTGCTTATTACTTCAAATCCTCTGTTTCGGTAAAACCGGAAGGCTTGGTTGTTCTGTTCGTTGACATCGACTTTACGGAATCCTTTTTCGTCTATGGCAAACTTCAGCAATGCTTTACCATATCCTTTTCCTTGTTCGGCAGGATGGATAAATAGCATTTCTATCAGTTCGTCGCTCAATCCCATAAAACCGGCAGTGTAGTCTTTATCATTCTTTATAATGTAGAGTTCCACGGCAGGGAAGTAAACATCGCGCACCAAAGGTTTGTAATACTGTATGTCTTCTTCACTCAGAAAGTGATGAGTGCTGCGTACGGAGGCCTCCCACAATTCGGCTAACTCAGGATATTCCTGTTTCGTTGCACGCATGATGCAGGAGAAAAGATTCTTTGTTTCCATTCTGATTATTGTCCGATAACGGTTGCCACTATTTTTCTTCCACCGCCACGATTGCGGAATTCACAGAGGTATATACCTTGCCAGATTCCCATATTCAGTCTGCCATCAGTGACGGGTATGGTGAGGCTGCTTCCCGTCAAGGTGGATTTGGCATGGGCAGGCATATCGTCGTCGCCTTCGCAAGTATGCATATAATAAGGTTCCCGCTCTTTCACCAGACGGTTGAAAATGGCTTCCATATCTGTTTGGACATCAGGATCAGCGTTTTCATTAATTGTCAGACCTGCGCTCGTATGCTTGATGAACAGATGTAGAATACCTGCTTTCGGCAACCGGGGCAGATTGCGTATGATTTCATCCGTTATCAGATGAAAGCCGCGGGAGCGGGGACGTAGGGTAAATTCTTTTTGAGTAACGAGACTTTGTTCCATCTTATCTATTTCTTTAAATTTTATCTAAATACAGGTGACTACTTAGGTATAATACAAATTGATAATTAATATTATTTGTTATGCAGAGCATAGTCGAAATATTTCCTTTATTCCTCATTCTTCATTTTGTAGAGTGCCGAACCGCAATGCTTGCAATATTGTGCACCCTCATCATGCCCTCTTTTGTGGCAATTGGGACATTCTCGCGCCACATTCTTTTCATGCTTTTTCATCAGTGACACGGAGACGATTCCGGTGGGCACTGCTATGATCGTATAACCTATCAGCATGACACAGCCCGAAAGGAATTTTCCTAAAGCAGTGACAGGCGTGATGTCACCGTATCCTACGGTTGTAAGCGTGACACAGGCCCAATAGATGCTATTGGGAATATTGCTGAATTGAGTGTCGGGATTTCCACCTTCAATCATGTACATCAGCGTCCCGATTGATATAACCAGGATGACAACGAACATGAAGAATACGGCAATCTTCTTGCTACTGTCGCGCAGCGCGGTCAGCAGCATTTGCCCTTCCATCCAGAAGTTGAACAGCTTGAATATGCGGAATATCCGTATCAACCGGAAAGCTCGTATGATGAGCAAATAGCGTGCTCCGGGGAATAGGAAAGCAAGATAAAGTGGCAGTGTGGCCAGTAAATCGATGATACCGAAAGCGCTGAAAGCATATTTTGCAGATTTGGGCGAGCAATACAGCCGAGTGATATATTCGAAAGTGAAGAAACCTGTCAGCAGATACTCCATTACGATGAAAGGCGTCTTTAGCCATATTGGCAGCCCTTGCAGACTTTCCAGAATGACAAGTCCGATGCTGAGCAGGATACACCAGATCAGAATGACGTCAAATAGCTTTCCGGCGTGCGTGTCAGCTTCAAATATGATGATATATAATTTTCGTTTCAAGGCCTGATTATGCATCAGTGCAGTGAATTTTTCTTTTAGTCTCATGTTTCGTAATGTTTGTCACAAAAGTAGGAAAACCTTTTTGAATAAGAAAAAGGGTACTTGACTTTTTGTAACTTGCTGGAATATGGAGTATATTTGTTACCTGTTTTCACGATCTTAAAGTAAACAACCATGAAAAGAGTAATAACCTTCGTAATTGGGATTTTGTTCATAGTGTCGTCTTCCGTTGCCGGTGGACCGAGGGTCCTGTTTATTGGCGACTCCATCACAGATGGTAACTGGGGAAACAGTTGCGGCACAGCCAAACCGTCTTCCGAACGCACGCTTTGGGATATGAACCATATCTATGGCAGTGGTTATATGTATTTGTGTGCTGCCCATTATCAAGGTGGTTGTCCGGAGAAGGAATATGAGTTCTTCAACCGGGGAATCAGTGGAAATACGCTGGAAGACCTGGAGAAGCGTTGGGAAACGGATGCTGTCGACATAAAACCGGATGTTCTTTCCATATTGGTCGGGACGAACGACATACATTTCTACTTGCAGGGGGATAAGAAACAGGCTTTTGACTTTGATACATGGGAAAAGCGTTACCGTTCTTTGCTCGACCGTTCCCTGCAAGTTAATCCGGATTTGAAGATTGTGTTGGGTGCACCTTTCGTGGCAAATACCGGAAGTATGAGCAAGAGCACCGACTTTGCCGAACGTGATAGTCTGGTGCGTTGTTGTGCCGGAATTGTGGAACGCATTGCAGCAGATTATCGGGCAATATATCTTCCCTTCAATACGATGTTTGATGAAATTCTCGAAATGACTCCGACGTCCAAAGATACATACTGGATTTGGGACGGCATTCATCCCACTCCTGCGGGACACAAGCGTATGGCTGACCTTTGGATAGAAAGCGTGAAGTTATAATACCTGAATAGAGAATGTATGAATAATTAATGAAGAGGACATCACGATTGACGGCGGCATGAGTAAATAAATGATTTATCATAATGATTATGGTTGGGATTGTCAACCATAGAACTAACTAAATAAAAGAATAATGGAAAAAGTAATTATTAACTCGTACGAGGATTTTGAGAAGCTGGTAGGTCAGCAGATTGGCGTTTCTGATTATGTAGAACTTTCGCAAGAGCGCATCAATATGTTTGCAGATGCTACATTGGACCATCAATGGATACATGTAGACACGGAGCGTGCAAAAACAGAAAGTCACTTCAAGTCTACCATTGCGCACGGTTATCTCACTTTGTCTATGCTTCCGTATTTGTGGAACCAGATTATTGAGGTGAATAACTTGAAAATGATGGTTAATTACGGCATGGAACAGATGAAGTTCGGTCAGGCGGTATTGTCGGGACAAAGCGTGCGTCTGGTGGCGAAGTTACATTCGTTGGCAAATCTGCGTGGTGTGGCGAAAGCAGAGATTAAGTTTTCGATTGAAATAAAGGATCAGCCTAAGAAAGCGCTTGAGGGGATTGCAGTATTCTTGTATTATTTCAATTGAGAATAGCTGATATTTTTGTACATTCCAGACAAATCATTATTCGCCTCTGCAAAGCTGTCACAGAGCATGTAGAGGCGAACATATTTCGTCTATGTTCACTTTTTAATACCTCTTATTTCTTTCTGATATATTCCTGCCACAAGTGCCGGATAGCTGCTGCTGGATGATAGAGCAGCATTCTCGGTCCTGCCCACCTCATCACTATTTTCATCCGTTTCCTCATTTCCGGCTTATAGCAATGCACGGTACAAATCCGGCAAGTTGATTTCCCTTCTCCAAACGGGCAACGTGAAAGGCGTGTCTGCGCATACCCCAACAGTTCCCTGCATTGTGGACACAATGTTTCATTCCTCTCTTTCTTCCGGCAGTAGAGGCGAATCATTTGTTCTACGGTTTGCTTCTCCTTTTTGATGCGGGAGTGTTTCATATAAGTTCTTTATGTTCAGTTAAGATAATGGGAAACAAGGTTTCTGACTCTTCATCGGACATTTCCGCTAATTGTTTCATAATGGGATAGTTTTTACTTGTGTTCTTATCATCGCAGTGGCAAGATGTTGGCAATTAATTCTGCCAACGTTTCAGCTTTGGAAACTCTTGTCTCATCATGGCAATAGCCTCTTCTTTAGTTACTTTCTGTTCCGAGTCTTTATTGAATTCCTCAACAAACTGAGCGCAGTGTTCTATCATTTCGTCCATGGTGCAGTCCTGCGTGAACTTTCCATTCTGGTAACAGTAAGTACAGTAGTCTGTACTGAGGCTACCGTCAGCATTTGTTCCACAAACTTCATCGGATGTCAGCGGCATTCCGCAGCTCTGGCAAAATTTCATTTCCATAATTGTTCTTGAATTAGAGTTTTATAAATATATATTCTTATTTTGATTGCAGCAATTTCTTTAGCAATCCTTCATTCAACAGATGTACAGTCTCAAACTTTCCATTATAGAATACTGCCCAATTATTATAGATACAAGGCAATTGCTTGGCCTTTTCCAACGTATCGACTTCTATCAACCGCAAAGGAACTTGATTGTTCTCACAATAATTATAAATTTGCTCGATGCAATTGGGAATGTAAGGACATTGCGTGCCGTAATATATGGTCAATTCTTTATTCTCAATAGTCTGTTTCCGTGCGTCCGCCGTGAATTGCGGTTGGCTGCCGTCAAAGGAAAGAGCTAATAATTCGTATTCGTCATTAATGGTATCCACTACCTTGAAGCCATATTTCAGCATGAATTTCTTGTCGGACAAGAAAGGTTTCTTCTTTTTGGAAGACAACACACAGATGCCCGATTTCCCTTGTGCTTTGGCATCGTCAATGCACGATTGCAATAGGGCTTCTCCATATCCTTTTCCCTTGTAGCTACCTGCTACCCACAGGCAGTAGATATACAGATAGTTATCCCCCGTCACAGGTACCCAAGCCTTTTCCAGCGAGGCATACTCGATAAATACCTTGCCTTGTGCATCCAGTTTACGGAAGATGTGCCCTTCTTTTACACGGTCGGACAACCAGTTACGCTTACCATTTACACCTGTTTGATGCTTCTTATCAGAAATGGCGCAACATAAATGTTCGCTCATGACATTATCCGGGGTCAATGTGATAAATTTCATATTATATTTCTTGTATTGCTATATGGATTTTAGTTATTCCTTCTTGCTAATTTTGAGATAAACCATGTCCCGCAATTGTTTTCCGTCCTCATATATGGGATGATCGTAGTTCTTGATGAAGAAATCGGGTATCCGGTGGGAGTAGGTGAATCCGCACTGTTCGTAAAACGGTATGGTATAAGTGCTGTCTCCTGTGCCCACTAACATTGTCTGGTAACGCTCTTTGTAGTGCTCCAGCAGAAACTTCACCAACCGCGTTCCATATCCTTTGCGCTGATAATGCGGATAGGTTGCAATGTTCTTTATTTCGTAGGTTCCGTTTCCTTCATCGGTGATTACACAGGCGGCTTTTAAGTCTCCGTCGTAGAGGGCAAACATTTCTCCGCGTTCCAGATAGAGGTCGATCATGGATTCTTGCTCGTCTGCGAGAAGGAGAAGTTCGAGAAATTCTTTTTTATTCTTTAAGATAGGTACGATATTAATCATAAGAGTATTGACTGAGTTGTTTTTGAATTCTCCAAAGATAGGTAATTGAAATGGGACAGACAATACTTCCTCTCTTTTCGTGGCAAATATAGCAGTATAAATGTAGTCAACTACCGGTTCAATTTTGCATTTATAACTTTGAGCTCAGAAAACTGTTGTATTTATTAAGCAAAAATTCATCGGGATTCTTTAAGCTTACAATGTAATTCAGTAGATTCTGCTCCTGAAATTGGTCATATACCTTCGCAAACGTTTGGTCTTTTCTTAGTAAATTTTTAGAGATGAACGTCTTGAACATAAAAATACGTTCTTTCCGACTAATAATGTCTCCTATTGCATACCCGTCTTGAAAACTTAGTGCGCATCTTTCTTGTCCTGTTCCTAAGACAAGCATAATGCCTATATAGCTATTTTTTATAAATTGATTGACAAGCTCTTGTTTGCCAATCGTAGCATCCTTTAGAAACCTAGAATGATAGCGGGAGAAAAAATGAGGAGGGAAAATATAGATGTTATGATCGCCAGCAACAACGTATTCGTAAACGTAAGTTCCTTCTTCGGTCTGCACCTAGGATACAGCAATACACGCGGCATCTTCGGCCAACTTTTTGGTTATTGCATAATAGAATATAAACCAATCATTATTTGTTGTCTTACTGGAATAGTGAATCGGATTAAATATCATCGGCAAATGAAGGCATTTAATAATCGCCCTGCGTATTTTTGAGTCGTAATTTCTTCTGAGATAGGGAACTATATTTTCAAATATATCGTTTTGCATCTCCCTTCTAAGTGTGAAAGGGCTCATTGTTCTTGTTATCATTTTCTTAGCGATTGATATTGCGGTCGCAAAGGTAAGCAAAACAAACAGAAAAGTGATAGGCTACGCAAGGAAAAGCGGACAGGTGAAGATAAAACGTAAATCGTTTGAAATGAGTATTGTTTCAGTATTCTGCTAAGTAGAGAAAAAGCAAATGTGGAATTCCCGTGAAAGTCGACTGAATGACAAGAGTAAGGAGGCGGTAGAAATCAATGCCAAGATTGAAAAGCTGCTGTTGGCGGTAAACGCCGCGTTCGACAGCCTTGTATCCCGTAAGGTCGATTTTGATGCCGCCAATGTGAAAGACCTTTTTCAAGGCAGCATAGAAACGCAGATGCTCCTCATGAGAATGGCAGACGCAGTATGTGACGATCTCAAGGCTCGTATCGGTATAGACCGTGCGGAAGGTGCTTATCCCGGTTATCACTATATGCGCCTGACGTTTGGGGAATTCATCGAACATCAGTACAAGGTCAAGGATCTGGCCTTCGGGCAGCTGACAGGACAGTTTATCCACGACTATCAGGCATTTGCAACGTCAAATAACTCTTTCGCGTACAAACGATACGACAGATTTTAATTCAACAATGATTCAGTCATAAATGTTCCAAAATCCATTCGGCTCGTTTTTGTGCAGTTAAAAATGGAACATCAATAGTGTTATGGTAAAATCTTTCATATTCCTTTTTCAATGCTCAAAGTCTATAATATATTAAGTCCCTAAATACTAAATAAAGTCCAATTGTTTTCTCCTATATTCAGTAAATGAAACTCCTGTATGCCGTTTGAAAAAGCGACACATATAAGAGGCGTCTTCAAAACTCAAATTCTCGGCAATCTCTTTGACCGACATATCTGAAGTTTCCAATAACATCTTCATCTCTAATATAACTTGTCGCTCTATTAAACCTTTTGGGGTATCATTCATAAAACCTTTTGTTATTTGAGAAAGATAAAATGGAGTTATGTTCAGCTCATTTGCATAAAAAGCAACATCCCGATATCGATGGCAGTTTTTTCCTATCAACTCCCAAAATTTCCAACATAATTTTTCCTTACGACTATAATGACGTTCGATTAAAGGATCCGTCAGCATCGCCTGTGCCCGTCCCGCTATGTATAAAAAAAGGTTTTGCAGGTGATTGATTATTATCGAACGTCTGAATAGAGTATCGTTCTGTAAAATGTATCGAGCTTGGGTAAGCCAGACCGACAATAACTCTTGTTCTTTCTCCATAGGACTACAGAGAGGAAATTGCCATAAAAATGGAAATAATCGGTTAGGCAATTTATATGCGATTTCCGAAGCCAATTCTCTTTTTATTCGTATGCAAATCAACTTACAATCCTTCGAGATGGTAGAGAATACAGCAAGTGAATCTTCAGACAGTATTAATATGTCAAAGCTCTGTAACAAGTGCTTTTTAAAATTTACTTTAACGATTGCTTTTCCCTTACAACAGATGAAAATTGCAAGGTATGGAAGATTCAGGGGACATCCTTGATATTCATCCATACTACATTCGTTTAAAGTTATTTCTGTTTCTTGCTTTGATATAGATGTACTCATTTTATTTCTATTAATACTGCAAATTTAGCGATAGTTTCTATACTATCATTATATTTGTTTTCAAAAGTACCGATAGTGTTCACTTTATCACCATGAGTATCTCTATCAAAAACACTAACTTTGCACATAATTAAAGAATCTGATTTTGGACAATAATTAATTCTAAAAAAGGATATGAATTTGATAACAGAAAGAATTGTGTTGCGCCCTTGGAGGGAAACTGATGCCGAAGCATTGTACGAATATGCAAAAGATGACCGAGTAGGACCTATTGCCGGATGGTCCGTTCATCGAAGCGTAGAAGAAAGCCGGGAGATTATCCGCACGGTTTTCAAGCAAGAGGGCGTGTTTGCAGTAACCTTGAAAGGAAACGACAAGGCTATAGGTTGCATAGGTGTGATACGTGGGGCAAAAAGTAATTTTCCTATAGGTGAAGACGAGGGGGAAATTTCATATTGGATTGGAGTCCCATTTTGGGGACAGGGCTTAATTCCGGAAGCCATGCGCAGGGTAATTCGCTATGCTTTCGAAGACTTACAACTCAAGAACTTGTGGTGTGGATACTTCGATGGTAACGAAAAGTCGAAACGGGCACAAGAAAAGTGCGGATTCCGGCACCATCACACATGTGAAAAAACTTATTATTCCTTGACGAATGATTATCGGATAGAACACGTCAGTCTTCTGACCTATGATGATTGGATAAAATTTCAAACTAAAACAGATCGATAACGGAAGTTCGGCATAGTATAGCTATAGATAAAACCAGACCGAATGAAAATTTAGTATGCCGTCCGTTGGAATACTGTATTTTACTTGTTTTACGGCATAAATGAAAAACATATGAGCATAAGAATATAAAGTTGAATAAATTTATTTTTTATATGAAAAAGGTTATATTATACATTGCTATGAGCGTTGACGGATATATAGCGGATTGCCAAAAATCCGTAAATTGGATAAAGGGACAAGATGATTCCGCAGAAATGTTGGATACCTATTCGACTTTTTTCGGCAATATAGATACTGTTATTATGGGGAAAAGAACCTATGAACATATAAAAACAGAACTGTCACCCGATAAATGGCCATATTCAGGAGCTATAACATATGTCTTTACCCATAATGCTCCAATGAATGATACAAAGGATATAAAATTCACAAATGCTAATCCATGCCGGTTTATCAATGATTTTAGGCAGGGAACAGGAAAGGATATTTGGATTTGCGGAGGAGCAGATATTGCTAATCAATTGATAAAAGAAGATTTAATAGATATATACCATATCTCAATTATACCTGTTATACTCGGCGGAGGTGTCAGATTATTTGATGGAACAGGTAATATGATAAATCTGCGATTGGTTAATACATTAAATTATAATGGAATAATAGAGGCTGTTTATAAACGTAAATAACTATATGAAAATAATATCTTTGCGATGTTCTCAGGAATATCTTGAACGTGCCATAGCCTATTTCCAAGCGAAATGGGCGTCAGAGGAATCCAAGCCGATATATGATGATTGTCTGCGGAATTGTATAAATGCGGAAAATCCTCTTCCTCAATGGTATCTGCTGGTTGAAGGAGACCGGATTATCGGTTGTGCAGGGCTTGCAACGAATGATTTTAATTCTCGGATGGATCTGTATCCTTGGCTCGTGGCTCTGTACATTGAGGAAGACTGTCGAGGACGCAATCTTGGACAATTATTAATAGATCATGTCGCTATAGATGCAAAATCTTTAGGATTTACGACTTTGAATCTATGTACAGATCATATTGGGTATTATGAGAAATTCAGGTTCAAATATATTGGCTACTGTTACCATCCGTGGGGAGAGAAATCAAGAATTTATCAAATTGACTTACTCACCGAATATAATCAATTAAAAAAATGAAATAGAAATTCTTTATTAGAGTTTATACAGAATAAGGAACAGGCCGAATGAAAATCAGTATTCTAAAACCTTATTCGATATATTGTCTATTGTGTTTAAGAATTTTTTTATAGCGGATATGGCAAATCACTAAAATCTTCACATTAACTAATTTATTGTTGTCGTTATCAAATACTCAGCTAATAAATGAAGTGTCTTCAGAAAATAATTGTTTCTGGCTATCTACTGATTACATTGTTAATCGGAGATACAGCTTACACTTGGCATCATGAATGGCAGGAAGTAGAAACTCAAAGCTACCTATCCGGCAGAGCGCACCACAGTGTACGTCATCTTCTCGAAGATAAGGAATGACAGATGCGCCAAATCGTGCAGAAGAGTGTCATTACAGGAATATATCATGATTAGTTTATATTCTAAAATTGAACGTACTTTTGAAAACTAAATAAGCGTTCTTTTGACTTGCTGCAAGATAAGACAGTATATAGAACTTCGCTCGTTTTGAAATCGTTACCTGTCAAGAAATAAATCTTTGCAATATAGTCATTTTCGAAGAATAAGAGAATTGAGAATGTCTTCACAAACTGCAATAAACTAGGTTAATGTGAATTTCAACTCCTGCTTGGCATGAATAACTATTGAAATAAACTATCTTTGCGCATCTTCTACAATAAATCATGAAAAGCTATGGAACAGGTATCATTCCGAAATGAAGTATATAGCATAGTTGCCTCCATTCCTTCGGGGCGCGTACTGACATACGGGCAAATCGCTTACCTTGTGGGCAGACCCCAATGTTCCCGCATGGTGGGACAGGCTATGCACAACGCTTCCGAAGAACGGCATCTCCCTTGTCACCGGGTGGTAAACAGTCAGGGACGACTGGCACCTTTCTGGCCGGAACAGCGCGAGCTACTGGAAAAGGAAGGTGTCGCTTTCAGAAAGAACGGATGCGTCGATCTCAAAGTATGTGGCTGGGAAATACTGAAAGAATCTATTTCTTAGCAAATATATTGATAATCAACGAACAGCTTGTCAGTAATATCCCTGTCCCTATCACTCCCGTCCAGCCGAAATATTGCCATGAAGTTCCGGCAAGGAAAGTTCCCGTAGAACCTCCGATGAAGTAAGTAGTCATAAAAATCGTATTGATGCGATTGGAAGCTTGCGGACAAAGGGCAAATGCACTTGTCTGGTTGCTAAGCTGAATGCATTGCATTCCTATATCTATCAACAATATACCGGCTATGATGCCTGCATAGCTGTATTGTCCCACATACAGGGTGATCCATGCACTGATAATCAGTGTACAACCGATGTAAGTGAACCGTTTCACTCCAAGAATATGTATGTATTTACCGATGGACGATGCCGTCAGTGCTCCGGCTATGCCGCAAAGGCCTAACATACCTATGATATTGTTTCCCGCAAAGAAAGGTGCCTGCTCCATTTTGAAAGCCAGGCAACTCCACATGGCAAGGAAGGAACCGAATGAAAAACCTGCACGTAGCGAAAAAATACGTAGTTTGGGATACTTCCTGACTAAGGAAAACAGAGACTTCATTAAGCCGAAGTATGTCCCTTGGAAGTTGGAAGGGAGATCCGGAAGTATTTTGATGATGACGATGAGGCAGACAATCATCAGGCCGGCGGCAACGAAGTAGATGAAACGCCAGCCCATATATTCGCCTACGATGCCGCTCACTACGCGCGAGGCCAGAATACCGGTCAGTAATCCCGAAAGGATGATGCCTACATTCTTTCCTTTGGTTTCGGGAGTGGAGTATTGCGCCGCAAGAGGCATGAATACTTGCGGAATGACGGAACATGCACCTGTCAGTAGGGAGGCAAAAAGTATCAGGTGGATGTTGGGAGCCAGGGCAATGGTGAGCAGAGAGACCACCAGCACGGATATATTCACAAGGATGATGTTCCTTCGGCGGTATAAGTCGCCCAACGGAATGATGAAAAGCAATCCGAGCGCATAGCCTATCTGCGAGAACATGGCTATCAGATTGGCGGTGAACTCGCTGATGTTCAAGTCGCGGCTGATACGGTTCAGTAAGGGTTGGTTATAGTATATGTTGGCTACCGTTACTCCTGAAATGATGGCGAGTGTCCAAAGTAAGGACGATGGTATTCCCTGATTTTCCTTTAATTCCTGTTTCATGCTGCAAAGGTAACTATTTCATGAAATACGAACGCATATATTCTCAATGATTCATATAGAAAGGTATCAGGCGATGATAGGCTTTCAGATATTTTTTTTAGAAATGTTCGATACAAAGTTACTGAAATCTGTTATTTGATTAAGAGAGTCTTGTTATTGAATTTATTCACCCAATAAAAACAGATTATGAATATAGAACATTATCCCGAGAAAAAAGTCTTTCAGACAACGGTAGATGGGGAAACTGCCCGTCTGATGTATCATGTCACTGATGGTGCGCTGGATGTGCGCCATACGATTGTTCCCGATGAAATCAGCGGAAGGGGCATTGCCTCTGCTTTGGTAAAGGCGGCCTATGACTACGCTTTGGCCAACGGATTAGTGCCGGTGGCAACATGCTCTTATGCCGTGGTTTGGCTGGAAAGACATCCCGAATATAATGGAAAAACAGGAAAGGATTATGCCGGAGAAGGGACGTGTGCACTTTAATTTGATTTTGCCATTTTCGGATTTTTCTCTATCTTGCTTCCGTTTTTAATCATAATATAAAGAACAGATATGAAAAAATATATTGGAGCGCATGTGAGTGCAAGTGGTGGAGTGGAAATAGCTCCTGTTAATGCCCATGAGATAGGCGCGAATGCATTCGCCTTGTTCACAAAGAATCAACGGCAATGGGTAGCCAGACCGTTGACGGAGGAAAGCATCCGCGAGTTCAAGGGCAATTGCGGGAAATTATCTTTTGATGCCCGCTATATTCTGCCTCATGATAGCTATCTGATTAATCTGGGACATCCGGAAGAGGAAGGATTGGAGAAAAGCCGTGCCGCATTTCTGGATGAGATGCAACGTTGTGAGCAATTAGGTTTGCAACTCCTGAACTTCCATCCGGGAAGCCATCTCAATAAGATTTCGGTAGAGAAATGTCTGGATAAGGTTGCCGAGTCCATCAACATTACATTGAACAAAACGAAAGGAGTGACGGCCGTTATTGAAAATACGGCCGGACAGGGCAGCAATGTAGGTAATGAGTTTTGGCAATTGAAGCATATCATTGATCGGGTAGAAGATAAGTCACGTGTAGGGGTGTGCCTGGATACTTGCCACACCTACTCGGCAGGTTATGATATAGTAGGGGAATATGATAAAGTATTCCGTGAATTCGATGAGGTGGTCGGCTTCAATTATTTGCGGGGCATTCATCTGAATGACACAAAGAAAGCGTTGGGTAGCCATGTAGATCGGCATGATAGCATCGGGAAAGGCTTGTTAGGGATTGATTTCTTCAAGCGTTTTATGAAAGACGAACGTTTCGATAATATACCTATCATTCTGGAAACACCGGATGAAACGCTCTGGGCGGAAGAAATAAAGTTGTTGCGTAGCTTTGAATAGTTATTTGCGTGCTATATGAAAACAATAATTCCTGCAATGTTTCCGGGATAATCGGATTTTGCAGGAATTATTGTCTATAGCTATTTCTTAATTTTATTGGTTCACTTTCACATTATCCCATGCAAACGATGAGATAACCGACTTATCGCAATCTCCATTCTTAGCCTTAATATTCAGATTCTCGAACTTGAAATTCGACAATTTGTATTGTTCGGATGCACTTACGTTGAAGAATACATCACAATCGAAGTCAATATTACGCATCGTCACGTGGTCTGAGTAGGACATCGGTGTGTCCTTGCGGTCTTTGAGGTCAAAGAATTGTGTCCACGGCTTGATGTAGAGGAAGCTCTTGGCATTTCCTTTGATGTCTTCAACAAGGATATGCTCGTAATTCTGAGGGGTGTCGGCACGCATTTTCAACCATAGCAAGCGGCTTGCCTGATTGATTGTGCAACGGCGGAGGATGATATTGCGGTTATGGATAGATTCGCTACCACAAGTCAGTGCACTGTGGCAGAAACCAAATGTGCAATCTTCAATGATAATGTTGGTGTTGCTTCCGTTATTGGAGTCTTTGTCAGCCCACGGGCCTTTTCCACCTTTCAAGGCAATGGCATCATCGTTAACCGAGAGATAGCAGTTCTTGACCAATACATTGCTACATACATCAATATCAATAGCGTCCGTACTGGGAGCCTTGACCGGAGCTGCCGGAGAGAAAATATATAAATTCAGCAACTTCACATTATTACATTTATAGATATGCGTTGTCCAGAACGGAGAATTGATGAGACGTACTCCTGAAATTTGTACATCATTACTATTGGAAACGTGCACCAGTCGCGGACGCAACTCATCCATATTGGTACATTTAGGAATGACGGAACGGCGCAACCAGAAAGATTTCCAGTAGCGCAGACCGTTACCGTTGATTGTGCCTTTGCCGGAGATGGTGAAACCATTGACTCCGTCAGCATTCACCAGTGCGGCGAAATACTTCAGTGATTGCCCCTCTATGCGGGTGTTGATGATGGGGAAATTGCTGATGTCATCGCTCCCTTTCAGTACGGCTCCTTCTTCCAGATAAAGGTGAGTTTTCGGTTTGAAGAAAAGCGCACCGCTCAGGTAAGTACCTTTCGGAATGATGACCACGCCACCACCTTTGGATGAAGCCTGGTCGATGACCGCTTGGATCTTCTCTGTTTGGAGTAGGGTGCTATCACTCACAACGCTATAATCTGTAATCTTGTATTTATCACCCAGTGTTTCCATATTTACGATTTCGTTTTGTCTGAACCAGTCGGGAATAGGAGTTCCGTCAGGAAAATTCTCTTGTGCAAAAGAAGACAGGCAGAAAAGTAAACTACATGCTAAAGTTACAAATTTCATGGTTTTAATCATTAGTTGGTTAATAGTGCTTGATCGGATAGAATTATCCGTTTGCAAAAATAATCAATATAATCCGGATACGATGGGTGTGAAAGGGCTCAATTCCTAAGCTATTTGTCAGTTTATATAGGCTTTTTGACTCTCTCTTATGGAAGGAAAGAGAAGAAGCAATAGTCAGAAGTCGGCCTTTTCCGTGATACGGATAATCCGTCCGTCAGCAGGATGGGTAAATTCGATGGATTCGGCATGCAGGTAGAGGCGCTTATCCTTTCTCCCGTAGAGTTCGTCGCCTATGATGGGGCAATGCAGACCTGACGGATGTGCGGCATGCACACGGAGTTGATGAGTGCGTCCTGTATGTGGGTAGAAAGCTATGCGTGTGTATTTGTTCGTCCGCTCAAGAACCTGATAATGAGTGATGGCAGGTTTGCCGTACTGTATGTCCACCACTTGCCGGGGACGGTCCAGCAGATCCGGGCAAATAGGAAGTTCTATGCTACCCTCGTCTTGGGGAATGATGCCGTCGAGCAGGGCTATATATTTCTTTCGGATGCTATGGTTCTTGAACTGGGCTTGCAGGTATTGATGCACCTTTTTATTCTTGGCAACGATTAAAAGTCCCGATGTGGCCATGTCCAGCCGGTGCACAATCATTGGCCCGTCGGCTTCCGGATAGAGTTGCCTTGCCAGACTATATACGGACTCCTTTTCCCCTTTACCGGGCACGGAGAGCATTCCGGAAGGCTTGTTGATAACCAATAACCATTCGTCCTCATAGACTATTTTTAATTTTCCGTAGTCCTGTTCTGGAAGTTGTTGCATGGGATTTTCTTCTACTTCCAACCCTTGAAGCATGTGTTGCAAGATAGGCTCGCACTTACCTTTACAAGCGGGATAATAATAACCATGATGGCGGATTTCGGTTTTGGGAGAGTTGCCCCACCAGAACTCTGCCATAGCAATGGGTTTCCAACCGTGCAGATAGGCTTGTTGCAACAATTTGGGGGCAGCACATTCTCCGGCACCGGCGGGAGGAGTTTTGTGTACGGTTTGGCTGAATATATCACACAAGGTCTTCACCTCCTTCCGGTAGTTCAACATTCTGAATTGCTCGAATAATTGTTGTTGCAGGGCGGCGGAACGGCTTTTGCGTTCCACCTTCAGCTCTTGAATTTGTTGTTCCCGGTTATTGATTTCCACTTGCAAAGCGCCTGTCTTTTCTTTCCAGGAACGTTCCAGCCGTTTGTATTCCGCTTTTTGAAATTGGCTTTCGCGTATCAAGGCGGCTTCTTCTTCGGTAGTGAGCCCGTCTTCCTTTCTACGCAATTCTCTTTTCTCTTTCGCTTCTTTTAGTTGTTGTTTGGCTATGTCCAGCGCTTCCCGAGCCTGTTGATGGGTTCGGGTGAGTTCTGACAACAAAGAAGTATATTCCTCGTCCTCTTCCAATTGCTTGATGCGCCGGTTGATGGCGGAGATATTTCCCTCTTCGACTTTGAAGAAACCTTGCGGTTGTAACAAATCATATACGGGTGGAACGAAGTAGGAGTGTTGGTTCTTTCCCGCCAATATGCCCGAAAAAGCAGCCAGGTAACCAATCTCCCCGTTTCCGGTCTGCACCACCAGCACTCCGAACATCTTCCCCCGGTTTAATTCTTCTTTCCATTCATTTTGCCGGTCTAGATAGTGCTGCACTTCTTCCGCTGCCATCACGCATAATGGATGAGGAGTGTAGCAGAAAGGATAGGTAAACCTTTCCGGAAGTGAAATATTTGCTATGGAAGTCTTGAAACGGTGCAACATAATGACGCAAAGATACTCATTTCTTATGATAAGCGTATCATTGTACCGTTCGTTTTGGTCGCCTATTTCAGTTTCTTCTTGAAATCCAGCATCTTCAATGCGTCGTCAATGTCTTCTACAGTATGGATATTAACCGTCATTGGTGCCAGCTTGCCACTGGACCTTTCCTGATAAAAGTTTGTTTTGATGCTTTCGGTGATATCCAATCCGGCTATTGCTTCCAGATGCTTTTCCATGAAGAAGCAGGAAGTGGTACAATAGCCATTGTATATTTGTAGCCATCCCAGGTTCTTCTTTTTGAATAACATCTTACCCATCCAGGCCTTCCCGTCATTGTAGTAATTCCATTCGATGCGGACATTGGTGGCGGTCAATTCATCACGCAATTTCTTGAATGTCGGGTAACTGCTCTTTAATGCGTTTTCCAGTACTTCATCGGTAGGGAACATCTCTCTGTCTTTTAGGATTAATGCATTCATAGTTTTATGATTATGTATGGATAAAATGTGAGAATTAACCTTATTTTTCTCTTTATAGACTCATTTTTGATATTCTGGATTTGCCAGATAATAGCATTGATGGTCATATACATGTCCGTCATAAGTCACTTCGGCCTGATGAAGCGTACCTTCATGCACAAATCCCTGGCGTTTCAATACTTGCTGAGAACGCTTGTTATGGGGGTAACAATTAGCAGTGATAAGGCTTAGTTTTAGCGTGCTGAAACCGTAGTTTAGTACCGCTTTTACCGCCTCCGTCATATAGCCTTTTCCCCATTGAGCCTCGTCGAGCCAATATCCCAGCATACGTACTTGCGGGTTTTCGCGTCTGGGGTCGGCGATGATGCCGATGGAGCCGATCAATTGCCCGTTGTCTTTCAGGATAATGGCCCATACCCCTTTCCGGGATAAGAATACGGAACGAAGTACTTCGCGCGATTCCTCCAGGCTAGCGTGGGGTTGCCAACCCGCATTGTTTCCTATGTTGGGGTTCCGGCAACAGGCGAAGAGGGCTTCTGCATCGCTCTCCACGAAAGGGCGTAGCAACAACCGTTCCGTTTCAATCGGAGCGTCGGGTTCTTCTGAAGTTTCTTCTTTCCGATAGACACATTCTATGCGGTTTCCGTCAGGGTCGAGCACCACGCTTTCAAAATAGCCGTCGCCCGAAGTCCGGGGTTCGCCAGCTATCACATAACCGTCTGCCCGGAGTTGTTCCGTGGTCTTGAGCACGTCTTCTTTGCTTTGAAAGGCAAGGGCGAAGTGGGTGAGCCCTAACCTGTTTTCTTCTACCGGGGTGTCCTGTACGTCCGTTCGGCTCATTAATTCTAATGACGCACCGTCGTCAAAGTATATGAAGTATGATTCGAAACCCTTCTTGGCATTGATGTATTTTTCGTTGCTCTTTCCGCTGAAATAGCGGATATAGAAATCTCTCAATTCCTCCAGGTGGAAGGTCCAGATGGCGATGTGATGTATTCTCATGATTCCTTTTTCATGCAAATATAGTGATTATTCCCTGTAATATCGTACCTTTGTGCCGTAATAAAAAGAAATGATGACATTTAAACAGATGAATATTTCGGAGCCGGTGTGCCGTGCGCTCCTCGAAAAAGACTATTCTACCCCCACACTTATCCAAGAACAAGCTATACCCGAAGCCCTGACTGGGCGTGATTTGTTGGGACTGGCGCAAACCGGAACCGGCAAAACCGCTGCTTTCGCCGTACCCATCATCGAGCAATTGCTTGCCGCTCCTATGCCCCAACGCAAAGGTGCCCCGCGTAGCATCCGTGCGCTTATCCTGACTCCAACCCGGGAGTTGGCGATTCAGATTGATGAATCGTTGGCGGATTATACACGCTATACGACCTTGCGCCACACGGTTATCTTCGGCGGAGTGAAACAAAAGTCGCAAACTGATGAACTTCGTGCCGGGACGGACATTTTGACGGCTACTCCCGGACGCCTGCTCGACCTGATGTCGCAAGGCTTTATCCGCCTCGACGATGTTCGCCACTTCGTTCTTGATGAGGCCGACCGTATGCTCGACATGGGATTTATCCATGACGTCAAACGCCTCTTGCCCAAGCTGCCGCCCAAGAAGCAAACCCTTTTCTTCTCGGCCACCATGCCTGATAGCATCGACCGTCTTGCCAAGAGTTTGTTGCACAATCCGGCGCGTGTGGAAGTAACTCCGGCATCCAGTGTTGTGGAGATTATCAGCCAGTCCGTCTACCGGGTAGAAAAGCCTCAGAAGAAAGAATTGTTGGCTCAATTGTTGCTCGGAGAGGCAGGCCACCAGGTGCTGGTTTTCTCCCGAACCAAGCATGGGGCGGATAACATTGCCCGCTACCTGTCTCGTCGTGGCATTGCTTGCGAAAGCATACATGGAGACAAGTCGCAGAATGCCCGCCAACGTGCGTTGAGCAACTTTAAGGAAGGGCGCTCCAATGTGATTATTGCTACGGATATTGCTGCACGTGGCATCGATATAAAAGGTCTGGACCTGGTTCTCAATTTTGATTTGCCCGATGTTCCGGAGACTTACGTGCACCGCATCGGACGTACAGGACGTGCGGGTTGCGAAGGACGTGCCATTGCTTTTTGCTCAACCGAAGAAGCTCCCATGCTACGTGAGATAGAGAAACTTACGGGTATAAAGCTGGTGCAACAAAAGCACAATTTATCGCTTTTGGAAGAGCCTGCGACTTCTTCTTCTACTACCAATGTTGCACCCAAATCGCAAAGCCGCATTCGAGGAGGAAGACCTCAGAACAATAGAAGGCCGGAAGAGAGGAAGAGACCGGCCGAATCAACCGGAAGCACTCAAAAAGTGGTGGTATCTGCCGAAAAGCCCAAACGGAATAATAACCGCCCTGAAAGACCTCGACCTGTCCAGCAATCCGGGCAAAAGAAGTCTGGTTCCGATAAATCGGAGCCGTCATCCAAAAGTCCGGCAAAGTTGCGTTCGCGCTACGAAAACTATGACTGAAAGTTGTATCTGCTTTAAATTAGTAGGCCAATGAAGAATAAAACTAGGAATGCGCAAGTGGTGAAGGCCATGAATGCTTATAAGGACCGTTTGTACCTGTTTGAATTTGGTGAAACCTTGCCGGGGAATGTGGTTACCATCAATGCGGAAGGGCACACTCCCGGCCATACGGTGTCCCAGGCAAGCTATTGGCGATAGCTGATTTGATTCATGGAGCCGCCCTTCAATTGGAACATCCCGACATTTGTGCCGCTGTACGATATGGATAAGGATGCGGCGGTGAAGTCGCGTAAGCACTTCCTCCGGTATGCCAAGGAAAATGGATTGACAATGGCGGGAATGCATTTGCCGCCTCCGGGATTTAAATAGTACTTTCCGGATGGGACGTGATAGGGGGTGTGTTTTCACTCCCTTTTGTTTTTTCCTCTGTTTTCGGACGCTTGGCGGGGAAGGTTTTCTTCCTGTATTTGCGTTCTTTTTCCCAAGCGGCTTTTCTTGCTTCGTATGCTTCGTATTGCTTTTCTAAATAATTGTCGGCCATGATTTTATTGTTTTAATTAGAGATTGTTCATCGTTGGGTGGGCAATGAAAACTCTTGCCAGTCATATTCCTCTCCGTTTTCGTCGGCTACGGCAATGCGGAAGATGACTTCTCCCGTCTTTATCCGTTCTCCGGCGCTGATGTTGGCGGTGTATTTCACGCCTTCGTGGGGAGCGATTTGTTCTATCCTCCTCTCCATCCTCGGTTGTTCTCGCCTATTAGTCCGCCGATGGCGCTTCCTACATTGCCTCCGATGGCGGCTCCAGCCAACACGGCGCCCGGGTCACCCGCCGCCATGCGGTTGGTGCTACATCCGCTACACAATATGGTTAATGCCAATATTCCTATAAAATGCATGCTAATCAGTTTCTTCATATCAAAATCCTATTTAGTATGTATGTGTGCATTAGAATAACTTCCGTATATCCATCGAGAGAAAATCCTCGGCACTAATTCCGCTATCCCCAACTATAAATGCAGCTTGTGGTTTGAAAAGTTGGCGAAACTTGTCTAGTCCCTCCGTTCGCTTTTCGGCATTACTCTTTACCTCAATGGCAACTATCGAACCTTTTTTACGAAGGATAAAGTCAACCTCATCATCTCGTTCACGCCAATAGAATATCTCAAAGCGATGAACGAACGCTTGACTGACAAGATAAGCCCCGATGCCTGATTCAAAGATACGTCCCCATGACTTGCGGTCGAGTATTGCCTGTTCAAAGGTAAAGGGACTGTACACCATTTTTAATGCATTGTTGTAAATCTGCAACTTAGGAATGCTGGCTCTGCGTCTTGCCATGTCAATGCTGAACTTCTGAACAACTTCGCTCCAATTGGTAATCTTTTGTATCTCATCAATAACAAGAATGACGTTCTCCCAACCTTTACTCTTCTTCAAGCTACGGATGGCAGCCCAACAATCGGAAATCCAAGTACTGTTTATGGTTGGAACATTATCGGCAGAAAATAGCTGATAGGGTGCATCCAAGTCTTTTAGCACCTGCTTGACAACCGTTGATTTGCCTATCTGACGAGCACCCATTACGACTTGAATGAACTTTCGCTGTTCTTTAAGCCGATTCATAATTACTTGATATTCTGCTCTTTTATACATAGAATTACATTTTACTCAGTGCGCTGAGTATTTTTACTCACTACAAAGATAATAAATATATTTAATTAATAATCATATGTTTACGAGGAAAATCCGCTTTTGACAATCAGACAAGTGTTCTGTAATATCAATACAATCAGCACAACTTGTAATAACCAGATGACCGGAAAGGTGAGTTTATTGAACAAAAGTTCTTTAGAATATTGTGGGATTGAAGGATATAGTCTATTTTTACGGGAAATAATCTATTTTTACGGGAAATAAAATGTAAGGACTATGAGTACTTTTCGTTCCATAGAAGAATTAGTGAAGAGCCTTGAACGCGAGAAAGAACTACTGAAAGAAATGTTTGCCAAGCGAAAGTCGCTTTCGTTTCGTTATGATTATGCGCTTGAGATGACAGAGTATAAAGAAGAGCGTATCCGTTATCTGATCGACTACGGTGTAATACGTGATACGGGTGACTTTCTTGAAATGGAAGATCTCTATCTGAAGTTCTTTGAAGACGTGCTGGAAGTGAATGAGGAAATCAATGTGTCTTTTGTACAGGACTATCTTACCCGCCTCAATGAAAATATAGATTATTATCTGAAAGAAAATAATGAAAAACGTAAGTATAATTATCAGCGCGAAGTGAAACGTTGCCTAAAAAACATTGCCCTTACCACTGTTCGCAATGTAATGGACCTGAAAAGGAACATGGATAATACTTATAAGAACGAACCCAACTACCAAATAAAAAAGGCGAAGTTGATGAGACTAAGCGAAAAGCTTAAGAACATCTCTTTGCTGATAACTAAAAGTGAGGAACTGATTGATAACCAGCAACCGGTCTTTTTCCGCGTAGCCATGGATGTGCAAATGCGGAATGTAGTGAGCGACGTCAAGCTGCAATTGAACGATTCTTATCATAATCTGCTCGAAATTCACCGGCAGATTGTTCATTACCTGAACTTGATAGACTATCAGAATCGTATCTTTGAAAAGATAAGGAAACTGAAGTATCTGAAGGACCAGTTCCTGTTGGAAGAGAATACGACTATCCGGCAAGTTATTTCGCAACGTCATCCGTTATGGATGGAACCTCAGACGAACTACCGTATAAAGTTGTCGATAGATTATCTGCGAACTTCGGATGAGGCTTTTCAAGCCGTCAGAAAGTTGGCTGCACAGCAAAAGAACAGGAAGCATGGTCCGAAAAATCTGGCTGAAGCTATCCCCGGAGGGTATCTGGATAATCAGTCGCAACAGATTGACGCGATAAACTTGCGGGAAGTGTACAACGCTTTTATGGCCTCCGGGATGCATCTGTTTGGTTTCGTGATGAACTATCGCTTTCACAAGGAAGTATCCCGTGGAGATAAACTGATTTATTTTTGTCAGTTGGCTTCCCAATATGCTGATGAACTCAATTTTACGGAAAGCTATGAGTGCTCGGGCAATGTGGAATATCCTTTGATTTACGCCAAATAAAACTTTTTGAATATGAAATATACCGAAGAGATTTTCAATATACTTAGTAAAGGAGGGTTTATTTCCTCGAACAGTATTTCCACTCAGGTGAAGCGTTATTATGATGCTATTGAAGAAGACTTACCCGATTATTATGAATATTATCAGGGAATCGGATTTTATCTGGAAGGGGGAGACGGTTACTATCATTTTACGCGCAAAGAGGCGAAAGTGGATTTGGAGCGCAAATTGGAGGCTGCCTTGAAATGGATTGATTATATGAGTTTCTTGAAAACCTATCATTCGGCTTTCGGTCCCGGATTCCTGTTTCGTGCTGCTGATATTGAAATTCAGATCGGTTGCGATATGGAGTTGAAGGAGAAAGCTTCCAAACTGTTCTCCGACAAAAAGAAGCATGAGGAAGTAGTGGCTAAACTGATTAGTGAATTGGAAAAGATGGGATTTATAGAAAAAGAAAATGAAGTGGACGGGACATACAAGGTGCTGACTGCTTTCCATTATATGGAAGAATTGATTGACTGTATCACTATATCGGAGGAGGTGCAAGATGAGATACCTGAATAAGATTATTTTTCTGAACAGTGCCCATATTCCTTATGCAGAGGTGAAACTGGATGGCAATGTACATTTCATTGGTACGCAGGGAGTGGGGAAGAGTACATTGCTCCGCGCTTTGTTGTTTTTCTACAATGCCGATAAACTTAAGCTCGGCATCCCCAAGGAGAAGAAGAGTTTTGATGCATTCTACTTCCCATATTCCAATTCTTACATCATCTATGAGGTGATGCGTGAGAATGGAGCCTACTGTGTGGTGGCTGCCAAATCGCAGGGGAGAGTGGCTTTCCGTTTTGTAGATGCTTCGTTTGAGAGGGGTTGGTTCATCAATGAACATAATGAGGTATATCCGGAGTGGGGGCATATCCGCGAACGTATCGGTGGAAAACGCCAGATTACTTCGCAAATCACCGTCTACGAGATGTATCGTGACATTATCTTCGGTAACAACCGTAAGCAGGACATGACTCCTTACCGGAAATTCGCCATTGTGGAAAGTGCCAAGTACCAGAATATTCCGCGTACCATACAGAACGTCTTCCTCAACTCTAAGCTGGATGCTGATTTTATAAAAGATACCATTATCCGTTCCATGACCGATGAAGAGGTTTTTGTTGACTTGAGTTTTTATCGAAGCCAGATAAAAGAGTTTGAGCAGGAGTATAATGACGTGATGCTCTGGTTTACCAAAAACAAGAATGGTGAGATTCCCGTGCGGAAGATTGCGGATAAAGTGATAAATTCGTATCGTGACCTGATTTATTCCCACAAACAGATAGATGAGGAACGTGCCGAGTTGAACTATGCAGAGAAACGGGCGTTGCAGGAAATCCCTCATATCAGAGAGAAAATAAATAAAACGGAGGTTGAGCGTGAGCGGTCTATCCGGCTGATTGATGAATTGAGAGAGAAATATAATAAGGAAAGAGATACTCTGGTCAGTGGTAAAGGTGGCATTGAGACGTTGTTGAAGCAGGTGCATGAAAAACGACTCCATTATGAGCAAATCAACATAGAGGAAATCATAAAGCGGGTGGCACAGGAGGGATTACAAAACGGAGAATTGGCACGTATCTCGACCATGAAGGAAGAACTGACACGGGCCTATCAGGATGTGCTATCCAAATACAGTTCGTTATTTAAGAATCTGGATGCCGATTTGAGTTTGTTCGAAAATAATAAGCAGACTCAGATTCTCGAAAAAAGATCATCTGTTGCCGAACGTCAGGAGAAAGCTATGGCACAGTCTCGCGCTGAAGAGGATAAAGTGCGGGCGGCGTCTGAGGAAAAGCTGCAAATGGTGGAGCAACGATTGGCACAGCTGCGTGGCGAGGAGATGCAGATGAAATTGAAGCAGCAGAAAACGCTTCATGAAGAACACTATAAGAAAGAAATTTCTGATTGTGAAGCTGGCATTGATGAATTGCGCAGAAGGGATAAGGAACTGGAATTGCAGATACGCCGGCAGCAAATGGACATCGGTCAACGGAGGAATGAATGTGAGCTAAAACGCAAAGAGTTGGAGATGGCGGCTCAGAGAAGCATGGATGCAGTGCGTAGGGAAAAGGCGGATGTTGAAGAACAGTTGCAGGCATTGGATGCATTGATAGAGAAGCGGAAAGGTTCTTTTTGCGATTGGCTGGAACAGTATAATCCCGGTTGGCAAGAAACGATAGGCAAGGTGGCGGATGAAGAGTCGGTGTTGTACAATCATGAATTGAATCCCCGTTTGACGGATGATGCCGGGACTTTATTCGGTGTCTCATTGAACTTGTCGGCCATTGATCGAAGCATCCGTACTCCCGAAGAGATGAAACAGGAACGGGCAGAGAAGCAGATCGTTTATCAAGAACATTGCAACCGACTGACACGATTGGCCGAGGAATTGAATGAAAATATAAGTCTCCTGGAGAAGAAGTACTCCAAACAAATCAGGGAAATGGCCGAGCAACAACATCTGATGGAAGCTGAGCGGGGGCAAATTCCTTATAAGCTAAAGAATCTGCAAGCGGATCATGCCACTTGGAAAACGAAAGAAGAAGAGTGGAAAAGAGTACAGATGGAAAAATTTCAGGCTGGTCTGAATGAGATTGCTCATCGGTTCTATCTGGCGGATGAAGAGAAGAAGAAATATCTGTCTGAGCGTGAGAAACAGTTGAAGGCTTGTCAGAAGAACTATAAAGATGCTAAGACAGAGCTTCAGCTTGAATTGGACCGTTATGTTGACGAAGTCCGGCAGGAGATTGATCGTCATAAGCAATTGATTGAAGAGCAGAAGAGAGAACTCCGGCAGGCACAGGATGCTGAACTGAATGGCAAGGGAGCTGATGTGGCAACCATTCGTAAATATGATGAGAGGTTGGCAGAGATCAGGGAAGAATTGAGGTATATCAGCGAGCATCGCAATCAGGTGGCTTATTATGAAAAGGATAAGCAAGAACTCTTTGATAAAGAACCTGCCATGCGTAGCCGGAAGAAAGAATATGAGGCCAAACTTTCGGCTTTGGACGAGCGGTTTGCACTGCGACGGGAGAAACAACAAAACGGGCTGAAAGAAATAAATAGTGCGCTGGAAAAGCTAAAGCAGGAATTGCATATATTAGAATGCGGATTAGCGGAAGCAGATGCCTTTTTGAATGACGAAACTTTTTGTCCGGCCGGAGCGATGGAAGTGGGAGAGAAGCCTACCAGGAAAAACTGTGATACTCTTGTGAAGGAACTTAAGTCGCTCATAGTCTCTTTTATCAGAAAGACGGAAGATTTCAAGAAAGCCGTGATGCAATTCAAAGGTTATTTTTCTGCGAAGAATACATTTCATTTCCGTACTGAACTGATTGGCGAACAGGATTACTATGACTTTGCTTCGAACTTATGCGAGTTTGTAGATAATGATAAAATTTCTGATTATCAGAAGCATATCAGTGGACGATACACTGATATTATCCGGCGTATATCGAAGGAGGTGGGAGACTTGACCCGAAATGAGAGTGAGATTCGTAAAACCATTGGTGATATCAACGATGATTTTATAGAACGGAACTTTGCCGGAGTGATAAAGGAAATATCCCTCCGTCCCTTGCCGAGCAGTGACAAACTGATGCAGTTGTTACTGGAGATAAAGAAATTCAGTGATGAGAACCAACATAATATGGGAGAAGCGGATTTATTTTCGCAGGCTTCCCGTGAAGACGTCAATGCGACAGCGGTACGTTATCTGTTGTCGTTCATGAAACATTTATTAGACGATCCGGGCAGAAAACAATTGGCTTTGTCGGATACTTTTAAATTGGAGTTTCGGGTTAAGGAGAATGATAATGATACGGGATGGGTGGAAAAGATTGCCAACGTGGGTTCTGATGGAACGGATATTCTGGTGAAAGCTATGGTAAATATTATGCTTATCAATGTGTTCAAAGAAAAGGCGTCCCGCAAATTCGGTGACTTCAAGATACATTGCATGATGGATGAGATAGGTAAATTGCATCCCAACAACGTGAAGGGAATTCTGGACTTTGCCAATTGCCGGAATATCCTGTTGGTGAACAGTTCGCCTACTACATATAATGTAGAGGATTATAAATATACTTATTTATTGAATAAAGATGGGCATTCTAATACGCAGGTGGTGCCTTTGCTAAAATATAGTAAAGCATGAGAAATGGAAAAGAATATGTTATGACCGTGGCTGCAGCACGTAAAGTTGCGCGGATGTTGAACGGTGAATCAGTGGGGTATTCTTCGTTCCCTGCATCACTGGCAGAAGAACTGTTGGAAGAAGGTGTTTTGGTGCAAAGTTCTTATGGGAGGCGTGGCAGTTATCGGATATGTGATGTGGAAGGATGTCGCACTTTTCTGGCCCAACGCTATTCCATAAACGGGAGTTTGGAGGAGTGGATTGAGATGATGTCTCGTCAGGAAGCGGTGTCGCGTGCGGAGCAGGTGGCTATGGCAGGCAATTCTAAAGTTCGGAAAACCCGTGGGTTTAAAGGGGTTCTCGTAAATAGTTATAGTCCGATAGAGGCAACTTTGCGTGAAGAGCCGTTGGTGATTGAGCCTGTGCAGGGTACTTCTATTTTTATAGAAGATTATGAGCACTTTCGAATTCCCGATGATGTGGTTGTGGTAGGAATGGAAAATGGAGAGAATTTCCAGCGGATTCGTGGGCAGCAATACTTATTTGATGACTTGAAAGTTCTTTTTGTGTCCCGTTACCCTCAATCAACAGACTTGCGCACTTGGTTGCAGATGATTCCTAATCGTTATATTCATTTTGGTGACTTTGACCTGGCGGGGATTGAAATCTTTCAGAGAGAGTTTTACGCTTTTTTGAGAGAACGTTCTGAGTTTTTTATCCCGGCAGATGTAGAGGAACGGCTGAAGAATGGTAATCGTAAGCTTTATGATGTGCAGTATGCCCGGTATAAATTTATGGATATTATGGATGAACGCTTGTTGCCTCTTGTGGAGATGATCCATAGATATGGGAAGGGGTATGAGCAAGAAGGGTATATAATCGGGTAACGAGAGATGGCTGATTTTGATAACAAGAATAAGTAGAATCTATATTTTATGATAACAATATCTAATTTTGAAAAGTATGTTCTTCCTAAGATTTTGATGCGTGGCGAAGACTATTATGAGTCTGATGCTGTGTTGGAGATAGAAGAGGAATCTCCGGGTGAATGGATTGCAACGGTTTGCGGTACGGAGAATTATGAGGTAACTGTATCTATGGAAGGGAATGAGATTGTTGCTTGGGAGTGTGATTGTCCCTACGATGGAAACATTTGTAAACATGTGGTAGCTACGCTTCTGGCAATTCGTGACAGTCGAAATAAAGTAGCCAGTTTCTTGTCAGCTAAAGAAGCTGATTCTCAAGTAAGCATACCGGAAAAGAATGCGGCTAAAATGGTGATGGATGAAGAAGTGGAGCAGATTCTTTTATTTGCAGAGCCGGATAAGTTATCCGATTTTGTTCTGAAATATGCTTCTTCACATTCTGATTTTAAATCAGCGCTGCTTGAAACGTTTTTGCCGAAGAAACCGGTAGCCAAACTCTCAGTGGACTATCAAATGGAGATTGAGAAGTGTTTTAACTCTGCATATAAAAATGGTTCCAAGCGAGGAAGGTATTATGAACCTGAGATTAACTGGTATGAGGTATCTGGTAAAGTAGATGGATATCTGGCTAAAGCAACTCTGTTGCTTCAACGGCAGGATTTGGAAGAGGCGGCGACAATTGCACTCCAGATACTTCGCTCTATAGGGAATAATTATATTGAAGAAGATTTTCTGTATAATGATGGCGACATTGATTTTGAAATCAGTTGTGAAGATGCCGGAGATTTATTGCTCGAAATAGTTAAGCATTCGGGTGCATCACAGGTCTTGAAGGAGAATATATTGAATGAAGCCACCAAAATATCCAAAATGGCGACATATCGTGAATATGAACTTTATGACATGGATGAACTGGTGCAGCAGATTATGCTTTCGGTACAATCCAAGGAAGAGGCTTTGTTAAGTATAAACCATCTTATAGAGGAGAGGAAAGAACACCGGGAACTTTATAAATTAGTACTTCGGAAGGTAGAAATATTGGAAGAGCTGGGTAAGACGGTTGAGGCTGAAGCTACGCTTTCTGAATTCTTGTATTTACCTGAAATAAGAAGACGGGAAGCTGAAAAATTACTGGATGGGAAATGTTATGAGAAGGCTATCAGTATGCTGAATGAGGGGATAGTGATAGCTGAGAAGGCAGGAGAGTATAGTATATTAAGAGAGTGGCGGGAACAATTGCTTTCCATTTATGAAGAAGTGCATGATATCACCAAGGTTATTGAGATGTGTCGATTATTATTTATTCATACGAATGGAAGTCTGGATTATTACCATAAGCTTAAATCGTTGATATCTTCTACGGATTGGAAGGAGTATTTGAGCACATTGTTGCAGGAAACCACCTTCTTTGATTACTGGGGGAGTGGAAATACTAAAGCGGAGATTTATATAGAAGAAAAAGAGTATGATAAATTATTCAGCTTTCTATCTACCGTGGAATACAGGCGTTTGGACGCTCTTGTGCAGTATGCTTCCCATCTGAATGCCACCCATTCCTCTGAAATGCTTTCTCTGTTTACGGATGATCTTCGCATTTATGCGGAGAAAAATTTGGGACGGAGTCATTATGAGTATATAGCTCGGGTGCTACGGGGGATGCGGAAATTGAATGGAGGGAAGGAGGCTGTGAAGCAATTGGTGGACGAATTCAGGGTTTTGTATAAACGTCGTCCGGCGATGATGCAGGAATTGGGAGAGTTCTAGCCATATCTTATTTGCCTGTTATCTTTTATTCGAACTTGTCGGAAATGAAAGCAGACTATCTACTAAACGACAGTCTGCTTTATCTTCTTTATAGAGTCTTCATTTGGTATTTGTTCCTGCTCTAACCGAAAATTGTTTTCTTGCAAGAAACGATATAGATCATACTCTTCCAAATCAGGAAATTGATATTGAAGCCTCCCCCGCTCCATACGGCAATACTGGTTGCAGTGGTAAGGTTAGGAAATTCATTTTATTTTCCGTAATAAATACGTATTTGCAAGCGCAGTTCAGACGTTGGAAATCTGGTAATGGAAGAGATACCTCTGTCCAGCAGGAGCCAGGAGCTAAGGTACTATCCAGAAAACGTATGCGGATTAATGGTTTGGCACATTTCAGTCCATACCGTTTTTCGAATGTTTTTTCATTGAGGGTGATAGTAGATGCGGGTAATAATTCAATTTTATACATTTAAACCATCTATCTGAATTGTTTGATATGTCTTTTTTTCATTTTCAATACATTCAATTGTTTTTGCTATAGATTCTACATAATCCTGATCATGAATAGTTTTACATTCACCCAATATATCTTTTAGCCAATTTAAGCATGGTATATCTTCGTCAGCTCTTTTTATTGTTTCAACAAAAAGAAATGCATTTAAAGGCTTATCCTTGCCATTTGATAAATTGTATTTATGTGCATTCTCAAAGTTTGCATTATGGACATATCTGTTTGATAATCCTTTCTCAACAGCATTAGCCGTTTTTACTTTCTCCCATATTTTGTTATTAATACTCCATGCTGCATTTGTTTTCAATCCATTAACTGTGTTGATTAATTTAGAATCAACGTCATGAATAGGATAATGTTTGATATGAAATGCTGTGAGAATATCTTGAAAAAATGGAATATTCATCTTTGAACCTGTGTTTAGAACAAACACTTCTTTATCAGAAAAGAATTTATTTAATAATTCTCTGTACACAATTGCTTCTGTGTCTCCTTCCACTAATAAAACTTTGTCTGCATAGAATACTTCACATATATGAGGATTAAACCTATTTATCATCTGTATTCTCTCTTTTGAATACTTTTCTGTATACACCCCAGTTTGCACTTGATATGTGATTGTTTCTTCATTCTCCTTTTTGACAACTCTTATGAGTGAAGAATGATCTTTCGATATGTCAATCATCATAGGAGAATGTGTCGCACATAATATTTGATATGGTTTATCAGGAGCTGCTAAATTATATAGTTCTTCACGTAACTTAAAGGTGATTTTGGGATGTAAAAAAAGTTCGGGTTCTTCGTATAGAATAATATATTCTTTGCGATGTGCCCCTTCTTGCATATTTAATAAAAATGTGATAAAATTGAAAAGAGCTTGTCGTATGATTCCATGACCACTTCTTTGGAAAGAATCTTTCCTATCTATACCATCTTTTTGTATAGTAATTGTATGATTTTTCTTTAAAAGGTCTTCTACTTTTATGTTTTCTGAACTATTAACTTCTATGCTGAGCTTTAATCCATCGAAAACATGTTTGAAAGATTGATTGAGTAGCTCATCTTGTTGCTGAATTGTAGCGCATTCAATCACGCAATTTTGCAAGTGACGTATTTCTTGAAGAACCTTTTCATATTGTTCTTGATGACTGTCTTTTAATGTTTTCAAGTATTGGTCTTGGATTAACTTATTGACTTTTTCTCCTAAAGAAGCTTCGTCTTCCATTGCATTTATTGAGATGGGGGTAGGAGCTGCTTTTACAAATAAACTATCAAATCCTCCAAACCCATTCAATACCCACTTTTCTTCATCAGGAGAAAATGTATATTTCTTAAAGTCTTGGTTTGCTGTATTCCACTCTTTTTTTATCTTGATATAGCCGTCTTTATTCACCCACTTATTAGCCCAATCTGGATCCGTTTTTGAATAGTATGATTTGTCTTTATCGTCATCTTTTTCTAATTCAAACCATCCTTCCATTTCTATAACATTAGTAACGTCTTGATTGTAAAAATCGTCAAGAGATGCTTTCTGTTTGGAACTTGTGAAAAATTCATAGGCTCTTAGAAATGTAGATTTTCCTGTGTTGTTTTGTCCTATTAAGAATATTATATCGGACTTTTTAAATAGGATCTCATTGTGTTCGCCTTTTAGTCCTCTAAAATTTTTAACTTTAAATTTAACTAGTTTCATATTCGGATGAATTATTGGGGTGATTTATAAATTGTAATAATAATTTCTAATCTTGTTTGCCATCAGTTTGCGACGTTCATTTAAAAAGTGATCATAATCAGTATGTTCCATATCAATAATGGTTGATGGAATGCTGTTTTCTGTTAGATTTTCTAAGAGTGTTTCCCGGTTGGTTATATTTCCATAGACAATCAGTTTCGTTTCACATTGTTCAAATGCTTTGCTGAAATAAATATAAGGTGCATCATCGGAAACAGCTTTATTTACTTGAGTATCAAGATATGTATAATTTGCTATTTGATTATATTTAGATTTTTCTGTCCAACCATTTCTGATTAGATATTTTTTGGGAAATATATGATGCACATCTCCAATAACTGTGATCAAGTCACCTATTTTGCTTCCATTGGTAAATAAAGCACTATCGCCACTATAAATCTGAGCCGCTAAATAAATATTAAAATACGGACTATTGATGGCTGAGGTTTCCAGATTTTGGACTAATCCCACATTCCAAAAGGTGTCAGATAAATCGGCTGCTTCAACTTCTTCAAAATATGTAAGAAAACCTCTTTCCTTGATTTTTCGTATATCTGCATCCATAACCGTTTCGGGCGATGTAATATATCTGCTGGTTAAAGTTGTCATCACATACCATTTTGCAACATAATGCTTGATTTTAACCTTATCAATATTAGGATCAGCATTAAGTATGAGATAAAGGGTATAGGCAAAATCAAGAGTCATTTGTGAATTGATAAGTTTGTTGGTTACAAATCCGGCAGACTTAATTGTTAATACGAAATTACGGAATGTATATTCGTTCATAAATCCCAAAACTCCCTCTGCCAGTTTCTGGAATGATGTTTCTGCAATTTCTTCTTTATATTCGCGGGTCTCAAAATCACGCCCACCCAATAAACTTACTAAATCTCTCATTTTTGCACGGCCAAACTTATACATAAAAGCTATACGGAGAATGTCGTTATAATCCGGATCGAATATTTCCTCCCGATCATCCTTCAGCCATTTCAGTTTCTCTGCAAAGGGAGTAGCCATGAACTCCGTATCTTTACACATATCTGTATACCAATCTGGTTGTACAGCCAGGTGTGAGAAATAATCTATGGTTTTTCTTAGCATATTGCCACCATAGTTTGTATTGGCCGCGATTTTTGACATAGCAAAATCTGCCTGGTTTAGTTTGGCGCCTTGGCTGTTGATGCGGATAAATATTTCAGTAACTTCGTCAATAGTGAGTTCTTTGTCTAATGTAATCACTCCTATTTGGCGGTTCTTAATATCCATGAGCCGCATGAGTATTTTATTTAATTCGCTACCATTTATTTCACTATTTGCAATGCAATAGTCATTCACGAATTGCCATAAATCAAATGTAGGTTTAAACACTTCTGCAATATCTGCAATCCATCGTCTATCTCTTAAAATTGCATTATCTTGTACTTTGAATAACTCTTCATCATTCTCCGGATTAGCCAAAGGGTTGAATGCTATTTTTATTCTTTTTTTCTCAAAGTTTGCATTGATAACTTCCAAACCCATGATAGCCGTCATTAATGCTGTCACTCGCTGTTGCCCATCTATCATTATCTTTTTTCCTTCTGAAAGACTTCCATTTTTCAACTTCATGTTAGGACTTTGTGAAATGATGAGATATCCGGTTGGATATCCGGTATAAAGCGAATCTATCAAATCGCGCACTTGTTTAGGTTTCCACACGAAAGGGCGTTGAATTTCCGGAATGGCAATTTCTCCGGACTTAATGAAATTTAGTATCTGTTCCAATGCAATATTGGATGCGTTGTATTTTTCGGCCATATCTATTTACTTTACTAAGTTCAATAATGTATCAAATTGGAAGTTTTGTAGATGCTACTATTTCGTTCGCAATATCAAGGTTCTTTGCAAAGACTTAGATTTCATTGCTTCGGAAGATTTTTAATCATTTTATCAAAGTCGCTTTCCAACTGTTCCATCTCACGTTTGCGATAAATAGTAAACTCATATTCTGCTTTCTCTATTGCTTGTTTGTGAGAGATAGAGCCTTTTCCTTCCAAAAGTTTCCGTTGTAGATTGATAATCTGTCGGTCTAATGCTTGAATCCAATCTTGCATTCTCATTGGACGTTGTTCCAATGCCTGGAATTCTGCGAAATCCAAGAACTGTGAAACGAGCAAGTTTAGCCGTTGCAGCTCACCTTCTGTCAAATAGTTTTTGGCTATCTTTACATCATCACGAGTGATATAGTCACCTTTAAAGTTGGTCATGCCAACCAAAGGTTTATCACTATCTACTCGTTCGTAGATAATCTCTGCTGCTGTATGTTCATGTACGGCATAATGCAGTTTGTTTTGAACTGTGGCGAAAAATTGTTTTGTTAGGTTTGCCCTTGGGTCATAATCTGTTGAAGTAGCATAAATATCTGTTACTTGTTGATAAAAGTTTCTTTCTGATGCCCGAATATCACGTATACGTTGAAGTAATTCACGGAAATAGCGATTTCCACCTTGTTTCAAGCGATCATCATCCATCGTAAAGCCTTTCTGAATGTATTCGTGCAGACGTTCAGTAGCCCATCGGCGGAAACGGGTAGCTATCTGGCTTTGTACTCGGTAGCCCAAAGCGATAATTACATCGAGGTTGTAATGGTCGATGTTGCGTTTTACTTGCCGTGCACCTTCTTGACGAACTAATAAGAATTTCTTATAAGTTCGATTTTCATCCAATTCTTTATCCTCGTAGATGTTTTTGATATGCATAGAGATATTCTCCTGCGTGGTATCATAAATTTCGGCTAACTGATTTTGAGTCAACCAAACATCTTCATTAGAAAAGCGTACATTGACTTTGGTTATGCCGTTTTCATCTTGATAGATGATGATTCCATTATTTTCTTTCATAAGTAGATATTTATAATTAGATGAAATCTATGAAGATTTGTTCTGTCATACTCAATGTTTTTATTTCACAAAGTTAGAAAAATAAATTGTATAAGTGGTATGAGTGATGATGTTTTCTGTGTCATAAAGAAAATGCCCTTCTATTTTCTTTCCATCTTCTTCACCCACTGGAAATAACTCTTCAGTAGCGTTTCTTCCGGTATAAGTTCCGTCATCCCGTGCTCTTCCAGATACAACTCTGTGGCCCTTGTGAACATCATCCCGTTTTTAAACTTGTTCCTGCGCAGGAAACGGTAATAATCCATTCTCATTTCATAGTTGATTTCCTGCTCCAGAACCTTCACGGCCTCCTCTCCCAGATAATTATAAGTCCTCGGGTCTTTCCCCACGCTGGGGCAGGGCAGGGAGAGGGTGACATTCCCTTGGTCCCGCCACGACACGCCCTTGGGGCGGGGAGTGGTGAGCTGTAGCAGGCAACTGTAAAGGTTCTGATTTTTGGTAAAACGGATGGCACCTTCCACTGTGCAGTGCGCGTATGCGCTTTGCAGGTAAGCCGCGAGATAGGGCTTCACCTGAATGGTAACTGTAATCATTATGTATATTGTTTTGAAGTGAAAAATATTTCCATACGTTTGTGTCCCTGTGGCGGGGAACGTTCCTCGGAGCAGTGGAAGAAGGCAGATGTGTTACTCCGGCAAACGATGGAAAATCCAATGATTACGGTATGTCGATGTTGCTCTACGACCTGCGGGTCGTTTCTCTACGAGGAAGGGTGCCTTGCCCGTAGAGGAACGGATGGTTCCTCTACGGGTCAAAGCACCCGCCTCTAACCTTTGGTGCAAATATCTGTCAAATTAACATCTCTGACAAGACTTGAATGCAGTGGCTAAAGATAGTATTGTAACGAAACATTTGTCTTTGACTCCTGTTTGTGACGTAGTATATGCGCGTGCGATAACGTGCGAAAAAATGAATGAATATGAAAACAGTCTATTTAAACAAATTTATGAGTTCGGTGGTCGCTGAACTCGAAATGAACGGGCAGTACGGCACCGCCCATGTATGCGGCAGCGTGCTTCGGTCGGTGATGGCTTTCGGTGGCGAGGGGCTGCCCGTATCCGGCATCACGCCCTTGTGGTTGAAGGCGTATGAGGGTTACCTGCTCCATAAGGGTGGGAAGGGTCTGGCGTGGAATACCGTCTCCACCTATATGCGTATGCTCCAGGCGGTTTATAACCGGGCTGTGGTCCGTAAACTGGTGGCTTTCATCCCCCACCAGTTCCGTGACGTGTTCACCGGGCGCAAGGCGGACCACCGTCGTGTGCTGGAACGGGACGATATGCAGAAGTTACTGGTGGAACGGGATCCTGACATCACTTCCCCCGGCATGGCATGGGCACGCGCGTGCCTGGAACTGATGTTCCGCTTCCACGGTATGCCCTTTGTGGATCTTGCCCACCTTCGGAAATCCGATCTGAAGGACGGTTATCTGACCTTGCGCCGCCGGAAGACGGGTATGCCGCTATCCGCCCGTGTGGACGGCCGTGCCATGCAATTGCTGGAACGCTACCGGAACCGGGACGACACTTCACCCTACCTGCTTTGTTTTCTGGACGGGAACCTGGAGGGTATGGCCGCTTACAGGGATTACCAGCGGATATTGCGCCTGCTTAACAGCAGACTGCGTGCGCTTGCCCTGTGGAAGAAAGTGCAAGGCAAAGTGACTTCGTACAGTGCGCGGCATACATGGGCTACGGTGGGCAGGTATTGCCACATTCCCATCGAGGTCATTTCCGAAGGGCTGGGACATGCTTCCGTAACCACCACCGAGGGGTATATGAAAGGGTTCGGGAATAGCCGGATGGACCGGGCGAATAAGGTTATAATGAATTACATATTTAAGGGGTGAACTGATATGGTGCACGAGTGGTAATTCATTGATGTATAGTGAAGTGTGAAGATATTACCTTGTAGGTAACGGAGATGTGATTATGGCGCAAAAGTAGATAATATATTTCTAACCCCAAAGGAAATATGTTTTTATTTTCCTGTTTACATGCATTTATCCCCCCGACGATTTATATTAGGAAACAAATACTACAGGTTCTACAAGTTTCTTTTTTCAGCATACGGGATGGAAAGGAGTTTTCTCGACCTGTTCCGTGCAAATCCGTATATAAATTCCCTTACCCGTTTCCGAAAGTCGGAGACGGGAAAAGGCTGTCGTACATCGTGTGCTGTATGTACGTATAAATTCTTGTATATATAGGACTTTTATGAACCTTGTTTCTTGCCGTATCTGTGCGTATCCGTTACCTACAAGGTAATGCCGATGTATATGATAGATAAAACCCAACAAATATCATGATAACACCTATAACGCAAGCTGCCATCGCAGTACTCAACGACATCTATGCGGGAGGCGACACCGCCCGTACGGACGCCTGCCGGCTTACGGAGCAAGACCTGGATGTCCTGCTGTCGAAGCTTCTAAGAGCCGGACTTATCAAACTGTCCGAGCGGGGAGACCCCCGTAATATACGTTCGTACAGTCCCGTGCGTGGCTCTTCCGATGTCTCCCTCCTCGACATCCTTGAGGCTACGGGCGAACATCTGAACTGCAACCATCCCACTACTGAAGAGTTCCACACACGCTACGGTAAAGCCGCGCAGAAACTCGGTATAGTAAACTATATCACGCGTGAATACCTGCATGAGATAAAGCTGTTTGAGTTGTAAACGTAATCCTCAAGAAACTTTTGAAAAGAAATACTTTCATATTGCCCCTGTTCCTGCTGCTGTCCTGCCTTGCAGACCTGTATTCCCAAACCTTTGCCGTGAAGAGCGACCTGCTGACGGGAGCGCTTTCCTCGCCCAACCTTTCCGTGGAGGTTAAACTCTCCGAGCGGTTCACGCTGGAAGCCGGTTTTCACTATAACCCTTTTCCGGCAGGTGGGGACAGGCGTTGGAAACATTGGTTCGTACAGCCTGAACTTCGTTACTGGATGTGTCAGCCCTTCGGCGGTCACTTCTTCGGTGCGCACCTGATGTACGGGGTATATAATGTAGGCGGCATGAAACTCCCGTTGGGAATCTTCAAGGGAATTCGTTCTTCAAGATACGAGGGTGATTTTCTGGGACTGGGCGTATCATACGGCTACCACTTCATCCTCTCACCCCGTTGGAGCATCGAGACAAGCCTCGGCGTTGGATTCCTACACTCCGGTTATGAACGTTACCGCTGCCTGCATTGCGGCGAGCAGACCGGTGGCGGTCATAAAAACTTCATGGCTCCGACCCGTGCCTCGGTATCGCTGGTATACCTAATAAATTGAGAGTTGGAAGATGAAAATTGAAAGCGGTTTATAATTAGTAATTTGTAATTAAAGATAGAGCATGAAAAACTTAATCCGTATTCCTCTGGTGCTGGCACTTCTTTTCGCCATATGCAGCTTCTGCCCCGGGCAGGAGTTCTACCGTGGAGAACTGTTTGTCACCGGACAGCATTTTTCGCTGACTGACGGACACCTGAATGTGGAACTTTCCGTAGACTTTGAGAACCTGCAAATGCCTTCTGATGAATCCCTGACCGTGACCCCCGTGCTTAAAAACGATGAATACGAGCAGGAGCTTCCCTCCGTCCTCATCAACGGTGCGGCGAAACAGAAAGTGTATCAGCGTACACAGGCATTGTCCGCGGGTAAACGTAACGGCAAGGCGCGTACTTCGCCCATCCCGGCGGTCGTAATCCGTGACGACGCTGCGGTCTCCCGCGCGTTTACCTATAAGGTGTCGATACCTTACGAGCCGTGGATGGAACAGGCCGTCCTCCTGCTCCGTTCTCAGGAATGTGCCTGCCACGGACGGAAAGGGGATATCTACGAGGATAAGATAGCGGACGGCCTCCGCCTGCCGAAGCTGAGGACCTCCCCGTGGGATGCAGGTACCGACGCCGGTTTCCTTTCATTGGTAAACTTCATCCGGCCCGCACCGGACAAGGACACGCTGCACTGCATCACAGGGTCTATCCCGTACTTTGACCGGGAGGAAGGCCGGGAGGACGGTAAGCAACTGGGCGAACTCTCCGAGGAAAAGCAGAACTTCGAGATTTACTACCGTCTTCGTGACGCCCTGCGTGAGGTACGCCGGGAGACGGGCACAGAACTGGCCAAAGTCCGTGTGAGGGGCTATGGCGCCCCCGTGGGTAACCTGAAGAAGAACGAGACCAATGCCCTGATACGTGCTCTTAAACTGAAGGAATACCTGCGTGAAAACCGTCTGTCGGGCAAAGCCCTGCTGGAGGTGGACTGGATTCCTGAAGACTGGGACTCGATCACCAGCCTGGTTCGGGGAAGCGATATGATGCTGAAAGATGCCACCCTCGACCTTATTGATAATGTGGAGATCTCCAAAGGCCGCGAACGTATGCTGATGTCTCTTGCTGACGGTAAGCCTTACAGGTATCTCTCGGAGAAGATATTCCCGGCGGTGATGCGTGTGGACTACCGGATAGAATATACGCGTAAGCCTCTGGGCGCTGCCGAAAGTCTCCAACTGCTGCGTAGTGGAAAGCAGCACGCCCTGCGCCTGAACGAGTTCTTCGCCGTGGCGGGCAGCTATCCGGCAGGTTCCACCGAATATAATGACGTCCTTGATCTTGCTGCCCGACTTTTCCCGGACAGTCCGGAAGCCAACATCAATGCGGCGGCGGTGGCACTCACAAAACGGGATACGAAGCGTGCCCGCCAATACCTGGAACGTTTCGCTACTCTCCCGATGGCTTATAACAATATGGGCATCCTCTGCCTGCTCGAAGGAAACCGTGACAAGGCTGAGGTGTACCTCACGATGGCTGCCGCCGCCGGAGTGGAACAGGCTGTTAAGGCACTGGAGAAATTAAAAGCAGAGAAATAAGAATTAAGAGATGGATAATACAGATAAATAATACAGAATAACCATAAACGATATAATATATGAAAACGAGTAATTACTTATGGGCGATGCTGGCAACGGCCACCCTTTCACTGACCGCATGCGGCAGCGATGAAAACGAGAATGTAATCCAGCCGAAGGAAAAGACTGCAAGACTTGAACTGACCTTGGTGGGAACACCGGCTGACAGCCGTGCTACGGGGACTTTGCCTACCACGGATGAATCCCAGATCAACCGCCTGACGGTGGCTGTCTTCACCGGAGCATCGGGCAACCCTGTCAATGCCCTGCGGGAATTCACGGGCGATGACATCAAGGCTGCAACAAGTGGTACCGGCAAGAAGATTACGATGCTTTGCGAACCCGGCAACGGACAGACCATTTATGTGGTGGCCAATGCCTCTACAGGACTTTTTGCGGGAGTGACCAACCTTGCCGGTTTCAAAGCCAAGCTGATGCTACTTTCGGAAACCACCAAGGCTGCGGGAGCCGGTGCGGCAACGGATACGCAAAAGGCCAACAACCTCCCGATGCTGGGAAGTACCACCGGAAAGGATTTCACGGCGGGAACGGAAACCGAGGCGAACATAGCCCTGTCCCGTCTTGTGGCGAGGGTGTCCATCAGCAGCATCAAGACGGCTTTCGATCCGGTGGGACGGTTCAAGGATGCGACGTTCAAGGTAACAGGTGTATATCTGAAGAATGCCAACAGTTCCGTCAATGCGGACAAGACGGGTAGTGTTCTCGTTCATGGAGGTGACGGGAGTACCGATACAAAAAAGTACCTGTACGAGACAGTTTCCACCCATACAGCCAATACGGAACTCACTACCCCTTACTACTTCTACACATTTCCGAATGTTTCAAATACACCGACCAAGCTCATCATTGAAGGCATGTTTGATGCGGATGGAGGTGGATCCAGTGCTTCCGTGCCCCGGTATTATCCCATTGTTATCAACAAGAAACAGGCTAACACCACTATTTCGGGAGGGGCAGGTACTGACAAGGGTAGTATCGCTCTCAACACTAAATACGTGCTTACCGCCGTCATTAAGGGTGAAGGCGCCCCCGACGATAACACGGATATAGACCCCGCCACCCTGCAACTCACGGTCACTGTCGCTGATTGGGCACTCACCATCAATCAAAATGTAACTTTCGAGTGATAATTTATACGAGACTGACATTATAAACCAATCCGTAGCAGCTATGCGAGTATCCGGAATCTCCCCTGCCTTTCTGTTCCTTCTTTTTCTCCTCTGCTGCACCTCGTGCGTGCGTGAGGATATGGAAGGTTGTGCCCGTTACGAACTTCATGTCCGCGCGGTGGATGCTGACGGGAACGACCTCACCGGAAGCGGGGCCTTGCAGAAATCGGATATCTATCTCTTTAATGAGCAGGGCTTCGTCAGGATGATTCCCTCCGATGGCTTTTCTGACTTCTATTTTGGAGAGGACAAAGGCGAACGTCTCACGCTGGTAGCCTGGGGAAATCTGAAAGAAGATAGCCTGATTACTACGGATATAGCGCCGGGCACTCCTCTGAAAGATGCGAAACTTCAACTCCGGCAATACGCCCACGGCACGCATCTCCCGCTAACGGACCTGTTCTATTGCCGCAAGGAAATAGGGGAGACGGAGACCCGTAGCGTGGAAGGTGCGGACATTACACTCGTAATGGAACGTATGGTGGCGGGTCTCAGCATACGCACGCGTTATCTTTCCGAGCGTTATCCTTACAAGGGTGAATCGTACCGCTTCATAGTGCACTGCACCAGTACGGAAATGGATTTCACGGGTGAGGCTGCCGGGAGCGGGGCCGGATATGAACCGGCTTCCGTTACCGACGCTGAAGGGGATGTCTATGCGCCGCCTTTCCATATCTTCCCTACCGGAGAGGGGAGGCCGTTGGAAATTGACATCTACCGGAAGGAGGAGAAATTGTTGACTATCACCGAAGACAATGAATTCCGTCCTTTGTATGCTCCTGTTGGTAAACAGACTAATATAGATATTGACTTCCGCTATGCGGAGGTTCAGGCCGTTGTGAGTGTGGTTCCCTGGGGTACGGTCAGCCAGGATGTGGAAATGTAAGCCGGATGTAGAAATGTAAGTAAGAATACAATGATCAAGTTATTTGAATACAGAGTATACCGTACACAGGAAGAGCCTGTTCCATTTTGCTGGAAAGTGCTTTTCGTGCTGTTCATGCTGGGCACGTTGCTGGCGATGACGGCTGTTTGCAGTTCCTGCCAACCGGAAGACGAGGGTATGGAGGATGTGGAGGAAGGCCAGCCTGCTACCATCCGGTTGGAAGTGCAGGGTGAGGAACAGGTGGATATTGCTACCCGGACAGTTAATGAGAGTGTGGTCAGTAATCTTCATATTCTGGTATATAACAGTTCGGGAGAACTGATCGGTCAGAAATATCAGACGGGTAGTTCTACGGTTACCGTTAATACGCGCAGTGCTACCGGGTGTACTATCTACGCCGTTGCCAATACGGGCAAAGCCGATTTGTTCAAGGGGTATGCCATACATAAGGAGTCTTATCTGAAAAGTATGGTATATAGTCTTACCAATTGGGACGACCTGGGTAAAGGTACTAATTTGCTAATGACCGGAAGTATGAAGAGTGTGAATATCAAGGCGGGAGCGCAGGCTTTAGCCACACGACTGGTATTGACCCGCATGGTTGCACGAGTTGAGTTGAAAATCAAAGTGAAAGAAAGCACTGGAATTACTATTACCAATTTTAAAATTTATAATCTTCCTAAAAACTCCTATTATATATCCAACACAGCGGATGCGACAAGTGCTTGGCTGAACTGTGGCGGTATAGGTCCAAGTAGTGCAACTACCGCTGGTACAACATTCTATATGCTTGAGAATCGAAGAGGAGTAAATACATCTATCTCTCAACAAAAAGATAAATCTTCCACCAATGCACCGGCACATGCTACGTATGTAGAAATCAATGGTACTATAGGGGCAGTTACCGCAAAATGGACCGTGTATCTTGGCGAGAACAATAAGAATGACTTCAATATCAAGCGGAATGGCAATTATACGTATAACATTACTTTGAGTGATAATGCGCTGGCAGATACAAGGGTAACGATGAACTCTACTGGTGTGATTGATTTAAGTAGTGGCGGTACGGCAAATTGTTATCTTGCTTCACAAACCAATACTTGGTATAGATTTAAAGCAACAGTAAGAGGAAATGGTATAGTAATCGGAAAAGGGGACGCAACTGCAGATATCTCTCCGACCGGAGGTGTAAACATATCTCCTGACGGGGTAGAACTTGTATGGGAAAGTGACGGTTCGCAACCAATTATTCAAGGTCTTTTGCTACAAGATGGGTATGTCTTCTTTAAAACAGGAGAAAGTAGGGGGAATGCACTGATTGCTGTAAAAAAGAAAGATGAAATTCTCTGGAGTTGGCATATCTGGCATACTAATGGGGTTGATCTGGATAAGTTGAATCGTGACTATGTAGTAAATACAGTAACTTATTTGAGACGAAGTATATATGTTATGGATCGCAATTTGGGGGCATCATTTAATGGAAAGGTTACATATGAAGATTGTATTGGCTCCAATGGTTTGTATTATCAATTTGGGCGTAAAGACCCTTTTGTCGGAAAATATGCTGCTCGTAGTATTCACCGAGGAGACAAGAAGAACGCAGAAACAGTAGGCGGCAATGCTAAAAGCATTATAGCTCAAACAATAAAAACTCCATGGATTTTTTTTACTAACTCGGAGGAACCACATAATTGGATTGCGACTGCTACTATCGGAAGTGCTGATTGGCAAGTTTCCAATTGTTTATGGGGAGATAATAACGTGGCAGAAAATAGACCGGATCCGGTACCATGGGATAGCTATAAAACCATTTATGACCCTTGTCCTTTAGGATGGCGTGTAGCTCCTGCTGATACTTGGACGGAAATGCTGAAAATCACTTATGAATCATCTTCTTGGCTTTCCTATGATTTTGCATCAGTGAATGCAGTAGGAGGTTTTTCTAAAGGGTTTACAATAAATGTAGCAGGTGGCACGATTTTCCTTCCGGCGTCAGGGAATATGTCATTTAATGATGCAACAATAAATGGTCTTGGCACTAATGGTTATGGTTGGCTTTCCTCTCCTGGAGGAATTAATACTTCTTTTGCGGCAGGTTTAGGTTTTGGTAGTACATTAGTAGGTATTCCAAATGGTAATTACCGGGTATCAGGTTTTCCGGTACGTTGCGTTAAAGAAACGCCTCCCGGAGTCTTCACGGCCTCTTTTCTTACCCGTAGAGGAACGCATGGTTCCTCTACGGGACAAAGTTCTTACCTCTGACTTTGGGCGCAATTACCCTTTCATCTATTCATAAGCTTTCATTTCGAAATGAACCGGAGTGCGACTGGACGGTTGCTGTTGTTCCGGAGTACGAATCTTTGGTCCCGGAATGAACGGACTGTGCAACATCACATAGCGCATACGTGCTGTTTGATCTGCCGTAAACTCGTCTGCATCGGAAATGGCATAATCCATTACATTGGTCGAGCGGAAAGTTACACCCGGATGTTTGCAGTCATTACGCATGACCAAAACCTCATAGTCTGCTTGCGTCATAGTGCCGCTATTTCCTAAATATTTCAAAAGATAATCATCATATTCAGCTTTATTATATGTTGGAGTATCTCCACAGAAATCACTGTCAATGCACCAGTCGGAACTTCCTGTCATATCCTCGTCATTTTCAGAAAATGCATGACGTAATCCTAAATAATGCCCCAGTTCATGCGTCAATGTAGCAACAATATCAGAACTGCTATAGTATGCATCATGATCATAAATATAATCGTTATTAATACTGACGCAATGCGGATAAGGGATATTGGTATAATCAACTTCATATGCCAGCACACTCAGGCCTTCTAAATAGTCCGGCTGAATCGTATAGGGAAAAGTAGAAATACCTAACACGCTTTCTTCTGTGAAAGTATAAAGACAAACATTAATATAGCGGTCCTGATCCCACATCAAATCAATATACTTTTGAGGTGTATTGGCAGTATATCCCATAAATTCCCTGCAACTAAGCCGGGCATTAGCCCATTGTACACGATGTACGCCAGGTTCCTCCAGCTTATTGCCTTCAGGATCTTCAGTAGCCAGTGCAAACTCCACATTTAAGTCCACCCCACTGTTCTTATAAAGTTTATTCACATCAGCAAGTATAGTTTCCAGCCAACCTGTCTTTACATACTGTTTCGTGTTGCTTTTACTGGAATAAATGACATGAAAAACAACAGGTAACTTATAATGATAATTATCATCAGGTACGACGACCTTCTGACTGACTGTAACAGTCTGAGACGACACACCACCTGCCGTTGCGACAGTTATTTGGGCTGTACGCATTCCTCTATCCGTATTTTCGGCAATGTCCAACTGAACGTCGGCAATTCCTTCACCACCTGCTTTTGAAGGTACACACCACGAAGCGTCCGAAGTCACCGTCCACGAAGCGTTCGACATTATCTTCAAGGTCAATGTAGCAGCTGTGGCATCCAGATCCGTAAACGAGGATTGCGAAACTTCCACGTAAGGAGTTTCTTCATCATCATCGCTACAGCCTGCCACTAAAGGCAGGCATAGAGCGAACAGGAACAGTAATTTGAGATATTTCATTCTAACCATATCAGGTAAATTAAGTTTTTATTCGTATTCAAAAGCGACATTTCCGTTGATAGGACAATCAATAACATTGTCAACAGTAAAACGGTTCGCCGAGTTCGGTTTGGAAACGATGATCACAACATGACATTTACTTAAATTATTGATGCCTGCCTGCGCAATATTAAACTCGCAGAAGAAATCAGCTTTTTCACCCTTCGTCCATCCGGTGCGTCCGCCCAGTAAAACACCGGCTGCGGGAGAAGTGGAGTTAGCAGCCCGCAAGGCTTTATTATGGATCATCGGAGAATCAAGAGTAACATCAGTCGAATTGGCCTGCGCATGTTGAATGCCATCTTCCAGCAGCCAGGCGGCAATACGGTAATTGGCATCTGCCCCCGTTTTTACTTTAGCCTGTACTTTCAATTTGCCAGAAGCTTCTGTCCCACTTACGGCAGCTGAAATTCCACAAGTAGCAGGGGCTTCTAAAGCCAGCCTCACATTGGTAGAAATATTATTGGATATCTGCTGGGGATAATTGGAACCGATGGACATGTCCTTATCCATATTGATCACCATGGCAGGGAAGCTGTTCATCCCCGCAGCACTGATAATAGCCAGAGAAGCCTCATTGGTCATAGGGTCGGTCTCATTGATATTGGTATGTACTGCTACAAACACAGTGCCGGACGCCCGCTCTGTTTTTGAGAAGATATTGATACCGGAAATCATATAAGGACAATAAGCACATCCGGTACTGGTGCCCTGCACAGCCAATACACGATGCCTGAATCCTTCAAAGGCACTCGCATTCGGATCAGACGGTAAGGACGGTATCCCACTTACAGCTTGTACTGTAATCTTATCAGAAATCTCACCATTATAGCTGGCGAAAAATTGAAAAACCCCTTCCGTAGAAGAAGAAAAGGAAGTGTTGCTGTAAACAGCCGAAGCTTTATAAATAATAGCTTTGTCCGTAACATCGGAGTTTCCTTTCATTACAGTAAAGACGGTAGCATCCTGTCCGTTTGCTTCAATCACAGTGGCCGAAGTACGCAATACTAAAGTACCGGTCTCATTACCTTCACCGTTTTCCGGTCCGTCATTGGAATTTCCACTACAAGCGGAAAAGACAACTATTACAATGGCAATTGCCAAATATAAGTATTTACTTAAATGTATCATTTGTTCTATAATTTTTATAATATAACATGTTGTTATCAAAAGCTGGTAGTCAACGTCAGGTTAGCACCGGTATAGGCTGGCTGGTAACGGCATACTCCACCCGAACATACAAATCCGGCACGGTTGCGTCCATAACTCAGTTGCAAGCGGGTGCGATGTTGCGTATAGCTGACAGAAGCATTATAATAGTGCTTGTCCGTAGTGCCATGATTCCACATATCACTTACGGCAAAGCTCCAGCGGGGAGCCAGACTCAATTCCACCAAAGCAGCCACCCAATCCTTCTCATAATCTGTTGAATAGAGATACTGTACCTCTGCACGCAAAGCTGTCTTCTTGTTGAATTTATACGTATTGTCCAGTACAAAGACATTTGAAGCATAAGTCACATCCTGCATACCATGACTGGGACTCCATTCCTGCACAGATACCAAGAAAGCAGTTTTCCACCGTTTGTTCCATTGATGTTCTATGTCCGCATTTATATCACGCCATAAAAGACGGCTTTCTCCGGTCAGGTCCTTATCTGAATAGAAAGTAGAGAAGTTTGCATGGAAATTCCAGTAATCGTTACGTTGTTTGTCACCACGAATAGAGTAATAGGCATCAATCTGCCCTCCGGTTTCCCCTTCGGCATTCACTTGATAGGGATTAAGGTTTGCCAGCATGTAGGTATATTGACGAGTCAGGGCAGGCAGGTAATTCAACACATTACCGGCGCCTTCACCTATCAGTGTAAGCATCGTATTCATGTGTTCCAATCGGCGGAATGTGCCCAATACACTAAAACGGTTATGGCTATACCCCAGTTCTGCAAGAATTGCATTCCCATCCACCATATTTGCACTGACAGAGGTAGGCAAGTCTTTCCCTTTACTCACATATTCAGCACGTGCAGTCCAATCATTCCAGTCCCAACTAATACGTCCGGAAAACATATCAAGATTGGAGGTGGTAAGAATATCGATTAAATCGGCATTTTCCTTTAAATCTTCATAACGATTCACATAACTGCCTTCTGCGTTCAGATTCATAGTCTGCAAACCCAGAAGTGAAGAAAGTGAAACACTGGCATCAAATCCACGGACGTAGCTGTCAGCATAATCCAGATAAAGGCGGGGACGGCCATACAGTCCGCTCAAACGGACATATTCCTTATATTCATAATGTCCCTGCACGCCCTCAATAGAATTATTGAAGCCTAAAGCCCGGTCTTCGTAACTGCGAAACACAAGTCCGCTACCGTATTGGTCGTAAATATCACCAACACGGAAACCGAAATTCTGATCTTGCCAGCTCACATATTTAGCTCCTAAAAGCGCACGTTTACCTTTACCGTAAACAGCATAATCATATCCTTGCAAAGCAGGTAAGAATCCTTCCAGTTGAATACCGGCAGAGAATTTACCATAATTATAGTCCAATTTTAAATAGTTGTTTGAACCAAAATGGTCATCAGGGTTTACGGAAGAACCGGCATCCAGACCTGTATCTTCCACATAATAGATACTGTTGCTCTCCAGGCTGCCCGTCAACTGGCCTTTATTAGATTCCTGGGCATTGAGCTGAGCCACAGAAAGACAGGCCAACATCCACATTGCATATAGTTTTCTCATTTCTTTTCCAGTTCTTTAAGCTTCTCCAGTAATTCCAGTTCGCTACCGGGAGTATAGCCCGAATGTGAATATACAATTTTACCATTTCCATCCACGATATAAGTCTGCGGAGTAAGAGACACGTTCATTGCTCGCTTCAGATTCTGGTTTTTATCGAATAAACAGATAAAATCCCATCCAAATCCCTTGGCCATAGACCGGGCGCGAGCCGTAAAACGGCTATCATCAATAGATACGGCAACAATCTTGAAATCTACTTCTTCACGCCATTCTTCCAATAGTTCGTTCAGCGTATTGAGTTCGGTGATACAAGGCTTGCAGGTCACTCCCCAGAAAGAAAGGATGAAAGGCTTTCCGTCCATCAATGTTTTTGTAGAAATTATTTCATTCCGAGTGTTCTCGACTTTTACATCAGGCAATACCTGAGCATAGGTCACAAGGGTAGAAAAAACGAAGAATACCCCCATTAAGAAACTGATTTTCTTCATTATATCAAGTATTTCTTAATTAATAACAGAAAAGGTACACCGGAATTATTCCGGTGTATCCTTTAAATAGTTTTCACAGTTTGCCGCTATTTCTGAGACATCTTGGCATGTACCTCAGCCGCTTTTTTCTGGATATTTTCTTTTAAAGAAGCAGACTTTATAGTAGTCTCCGGCATCAACGGTAATATACCATCCTTAGTCCAAGGCAAACCGGTACGCATGAAACGGTTACCCTTGCGGTTTGTATAGCCTTTTTTGCTACTGTCGGCAGCCAAATTAGTAGCCTTCACAACAGAAGTCCTGTTTTCTTTCACACCTGTCCAACCTCTTGTCAGAGTAATTGGGGAAGTAATTTGTGAAATAAAAGTATAGTAATTAGCCATTACATAGTAGGCGGGAGAAGGATAACACAACACACCGTCAGCTTCAAGCCCGCCAATAGTAATCGTGTTTTTATCCTCGGATATAGTTACCGGGAAACTGCCTAGAGGAGCATTATTGAAATTAGCCGAATTATAACCTAAGAAGTTAATTTCATAAGCTTGCCATGCCGAAAGTGGGGCAACCCTGCTCTGGTCAGTATTCAGCTCAATCTTGTCTTTACCATTCTCATCCTTGCTCACTTCCAAAAAGAATTTCGGACCATAATCATAGAACAATTCTTCCGTGTCATAGGCCGAATAATCCAGATCACAGAATAAGTCCCAGGAATTCTTATATTCATGAGCCGCGTCGAAGCCTAATCCTACCAAACGATTCTGTCCTCTATACTTATCTGCATAGCGCACTGCTTCCGACTTATATTCATCAAACAGCTCGGAAACTTTTGTCTTCGCGTATGCCGTGGCCTCAGTCTCTGTCTGTCCGTTCTTCATGGCACTATTCTTAAAGTAATCAAAAAGAGCATTATAATCTTCCGGTGCCATAGCACTGACAGAAGAAGGACCCTGTTCCGGCTTACCATCAAGAGTAATCTTAAATGATATCTTCTGATCGTAATCTCCGGCATAATCCCTCCATTGGGCTTGACATGTAGCAGTCCAGTCTCCCCTCAGATCATCAAAGAGTGAGGATTCCACCCGTTCTTTATTGTTTTCTGCCAAAGATGTTGAATTACCTTCATATACCGACATCTTTTCATCTTCGTTGAAAGAAGCTACCATTATCATTGATTCCATATGTTCCCAGGAAGTGAAACCTATATCATATCCCTCATTACTGTTGATGGCATCAATGATTTCTGCTTCAGTGACATAGTTGCCATATGACTGCATCAATTGTTCTTTGTCAGTACCGGAGTTCAACATAGGATACCATTCTTTCATATAGTTCATCAAATACTTAATATAGGAACAGTTCTTATCCGGAGCTTTGATATTGAACCATACCATCCACGGGCTTCCGTCCGGATCTTCTTTAGGGGTAATCTCCAGCTTTGCTGCTGGCTTCGTAGATTCAAGCGGAGTGAAATCTATAGTCTGTATACTTTGTATGCTATAATCTTCACTGTATGTACCTATAACTATCAATTTGTATTTTCCACCCTTTTCAAAAGGAAGGGCGTCAGGATTTGTAGACATAACCTGAGAACCCGTATACATTTCACTGCCGGTCAACATAAATGTAGGCATACCTCTCTCACCACATAAAGTAACATAGTATTCATACTCTTCCAGCGGCATTGCATTAACAACATAAGTGACAACTTCCTCATCCGGTACAATAGTAAAAGTAGCCGTGCGTTCCGTTATCTTTGTCGTTTCAATAGCAATTTTACTTTCAATCAAGGTAGAACCACCATAAAGATATTGCTTAGCATATTTTCCATTGAAAGTCGCCCCTTCATCCGAACATTTATCAGTATACCCATCTGTAATAGGAGCAGTGGCCGACCGGGTCGTTTTCATCAAATCCCAATCATCTCCGCCGCCACCATAATCATACTCACACAACACATTGCCATCCGCATCACATTCAGCTATTAATATAACATAAGGATAGCCCGGCAGCACTTGTATAGGTATATCTACATTCGGCTTCGGATTTTCTTCCAGATACTCACCGTCAACTAAAGATATGGTTTTAGAGCCTTTATATAACTCTCCATATGACACATAATCTCCATCAGTCATTCCAAATTGATCTTTCTGTGCCTGATACATATCACGACGCCCGAAAGTAAATTTATAGTAAGTATTTTCCGGAACTTCGATATGCACTTTTATGCTATAAGGTTTTGTGTCTATAACCGTTATCAGGCGTGTATAAGCAGGCGTGGTAACCGTTTGCGACTTAACAATATACTCCGCGCCCTTTTTTAATGCAAAAAACACAGTATAAGTTTTATTTCCTTCCAAGCCATATACAGTAACCTCGTTATCACCATCTTTTGCCGGAATAACCGCATTATTTTCCTGAGCTTCAGCATAAATCACTTCTCCTGCGGGAGCTGCGGCATCGGCCCCTTCCACTACTTGATAGGCAAAAGATTCCACCCCCTTAGTAGCCAGTTTAAACGTAGCAGAAGTCGCATACACTTCGCTCGCTTCATCCGTACTTGTTTGTGTTATGACAACACTTTCTGTTTCGTCGTCGTCATCCGAACAACTCCACATTCCCCCGGCTAAGACAACTGTGCTCAGCAGGAATAGACATCGATACAATTTTCTCATAATTCTAACAAATTTAATTAATAAATATACGAACCGGCAATCCATAAATATTCTCCAATTCGCTAAAACAAAACCTCTATTATGTGATCAATAAATCTTGTAATATTTATAAGAAGTCGAAATTTCCGATATAATAAATCCACAAGAAAAAAGTAGTTGAACAATACTTTTCCTTTTCAAGTAGTTATAATTGTCCCGAAAATCATAAATATGCAAATGGAAAGTTGGGCCACAATAGATATCTGCAGATAAATAATTCCTACATGTCCAAGTTAACGACTTGTCATTTTATCCTTTAAATAGAAGAGTGGGGAAGATTATCCTTTCTCCTTTCGAAGATATTCAAAAGGGAGGAACGGGCGATAGCATGAAATTGTCATTAAAAGTGGCATCATTATAGAGGATTGATACTCTGATAGTACCCTCCGACTTTGAATTATCACAAAAGCAGTATACAAGAAATACAATGCAATAATTCACCAATGAAAGCGTTCTTTTTGCATTTGGCATATTCGTTCTTTTATAATGTGAATAAGCTATTAAATATATCCTTCCCCACAGTCGCATCAAAACATTTTATGCTACTTCTTATTTACATTTGTTTTGTAAATAAAAACAGCATCCTTGTTTTAGAAGTGGCTAGTTCAGGAAGAACGTTTTTAAATGCTTTTTATCTTGTCGGTATGCTTTTCAGAGGCCATATCCTGGTAAAAAATGGAAAAGGTAGAAAGAAAGTGTGCCAACATGGCACATAAAAGATGACCCTATCCGATAATAGTGCTTTATATGCTCTTGAATGAGATTAAACGCAAATTTGAAAATAGACAGGTAGAAAAACGGATATAGTAATGAATGTATTATATCATGAAGACACTTCTCTAAATATCTTGTTTATGTTGCAAGTAATACTCTCTATTTGATAGCATTAATAGCATTGAATTGATTGGTTTGATTACATTTCTCCAAAGTTCATTTTTACTACGTTAAAAAGAACATAAATGTATTGCTTTTACAAAAAAACTCATATCTTTGTAATCGTAACCTAAATGAAGCTTAAATAAGTTCATTAAGCAATTACAAGCGATGAGGCAACTTGTTTTCTTTGGAAATATGCACATATATATACATTTGATATAAAAAAGAAAACGAAAAGCGCCAAGTTCTTCCTGAACTTGGTAAGCTTATCTTCTCTTCAAATCACATCTGGTATTCTTCCTATCCTGCAAGTTCAAAAGTTTCTGTTTTTATGGGATTAGGAGGCGGCAACATACTTGATTGCGACGATATTACCTCATGCTCAATTTCTCCAAGTTTCTCAGAATCTGTTCTTTATTAACATTTTGTTATTTCATCCTCACCACGCAATATTCCGTCCCCCTTCTTGTTCTTCTCGACCTCACTCCATGTTTCTGTAAAATCCTTCCGAACACACTCACTCTCTTTCCGGAAATCGGTAACTTGCTGTTTCTCTGAATCTCCTCCAGGATTTCCGCCGGTGACAGCCATTCTCCCTCTTCTTTTTCCTCTGCCGGACGGAAATACCTGTAAAACAACTGCTCTTCGGCCGGAACCTGCTCAAATTCCCGGTTGTTTTCTGTCATAATCCTTTCATCATTATGATCAAACCAGTACCGTTCGCCATGATCCAATTCGTACATAGCCTGTGCATAAAGTTGTTCATAGTCTATCGGATGCATAGTGTCAATCATCCCCGTCACTTCTATACAAATGAAACGACGGCTACCGGATGGATCAGTCAATAAATCTTTCTGATTGCTTGTCGCAATGAACGATGCATAACGACGCATCTCCAGCACTGCGTTAGCATAAGGTTTTCGTACATTCACCACTGGTTTCTGCAAGATGTGTTTCAAAAATCCCTGTTGCGTGGCACTTATTTGATCGAACTCGTCAATATTGATCAATGCAAAGCGATTCAGATAAAGTTCTGCATCCTTTTTTCGGGAAAAATCTATGCTGTCCGTATAGTAGGCACGTTCCGAAGGTGGGACGATGCTTCGGCAAAAGGTTGATTTTCGGGTTCCTTGTGCACCGACGAGCAGGGGTGAAACGCTGTTTGCATACTTTTCATCATGACCTTTCCAATGCGAAACCATATTCAGAAACCAGCGGTGGAACAATTCCGCCCAATACGGATTATTACAGGGCACAGTGGCCGCCAACGCACGGATACGGTCTTTCCCATCCCAGCCCGGAAGGTTATAGAGGAAGTCTTCCAATGGATTGAATACCGGTACACGATTGGAGTAGACGTAACGGCTGATATCTCTGTCCCACAACGGAATACCCTCTGCTTGTGCGTCCAAGGCAATGCTGTTCAGTGCCCGCTTGTCAATGGGAGTAAAACGGAAACGGAAAGAGTGACGTTCGCGAAATTCTACTTCACCAATCTGCGTGTTGAAGCGAAATTCGTAACGGCGTTTCATGAATTCATCGGTCTGCAAAGCAAGGAGCTGCTCTTTGTTGAGACTGCTGCGAGTCCCGAATCCCTTATTTTCGGTGTATACATTTCGGATGATTTGCCGGATAAGCGTTTCCTGTCTGCGTAGGTAGTAATGAAAAATGGTGTGTCGTACTACTTCTTCTTCGGGAATTCCCGATTGAAAACAATTGACGGATAACTGTGTCAGTAACGCTTGGAGTCCATTGACGGGTATGGCTCCGGAAGTCTCTGCTTCTGATATTTCTGTATAGGCTTTTCTTAGCGCCGATTCAAACAACATACTGACGGTGTCTTCAGCATTCATTCCCGGTACGGCGCGTGTCAAGGGCGATTTTTCGTTTTGTATGGTTTCGCGATAGGTCGGTTCTTCGGGCATTCTACCGGGTTGTGAAAGGTAGAACTGCACGGAATCCGGGCGATACAATGCTTCAGGGTCGAATGAGAGGCGGGAGTATTGGCGAAGTAACGGCTCTTTGGGCAGGATGTCGAAAGGGAGCTGGGGCTGATAGCACTTCACGGCAAGGCGATAGGCGTGGGCATGGTAGACCTCGGCTTCTGTTTGCGAGTCGGGCAGAGAATTGTCGGGGCGGGTGAAGGTGGTCCATATTTTTACGGTTCGTCCGCTGGAACCCGTAAATACAAGGCGGGTTTGCGGTTGTTCCCAAGCACGTCTTTTCACCAATGATACTTCGGCTTTTCCTGACAAAGGTCCTACGGTCAGTTCGATGATTCCGTTGTACTTTTTCATGCTTTTTCCACCGTTGTCACGGTAAAACTCAGCGGCGGGCAGCACTTTGGGCAGGCGTTCGGCGGTAGTGCATTGTTCATTGGGCAGTGCATACTTCAGTTGCTCGCGGAAATTGGAGACGGGACGGAGCTGTGTTTCCGTTTTTATTTTTTCAACCAGTTTGTCCAGATTAATAGTACTCAGTGCTATGGCGTTGTTCTTTTCTTTCAGTTGTGTGACTTTCATTAATGTAGTGTTTCTATAATTGTATATAAGTTGCTAAGGTACGTAAATACTATGGTCTGTACAACTGAAAAAGGGTAATTATTCTTCATAGTAATGTGCATTTGGAAACGGATGCTTCATGAAACAAACAGTTCCGGCAGAAAGAACTGTTTGTTTAGATGTGGAGTACGACTTGTTACAATATGGAATACGACTTGTTTCATTAAAGGGAACACTTCATTACAATAAGAGATACACTTTGTTTCACAGCTCTGAACATTTGGTTTTAATAGGTTAAAATAGATTGTTTTTTATATACAGAACGTTTTATTTTATACTGTAAAATGAAGTGTTCAAGCTTGTGAACTAATTATATAGCTGTATTCTGTAAATAGCGGAAGTGCCTTGTGAGTGAATGTTCTTCAGAACTTTTGTCGCTCCTGCGAGTAGATGTAGGATGAAGCTGTTGCAGGTGTGTGGCAGATAAAGCATCTGTCACACATCTGCAACGGGTATCTGTCACGCCTTTAAGTGCTATCTATCAGGAGAATAATGGCGAGAGTGTGGCAGGTGACAGATGTTTTTTAATGATAACTTTATAGTAGAGCGTTAAGTTGACGGGATACTTTGACGTGTATCCCGTGGTAATGCAAGGCGTACTTTTACCATTTGTATTCTTCGCTGTAAGATTCAAATACAGGCTTTTCCTCAAGACCCTTTTGATGAAACAGCTGGGAAATATATTTTTGATCCTCCAGTGTGAGATAGCATTCTTTGCGATAGAAACGGTAATACTTTCCTCTGCCAAAGTGGGCAATCATTGAAGCTTTTAATTCATGAACCATTTTGTAGGGAACATTATCCAGTAAATTCTTTATACCCCATGCCACACGTATCTTTTGAGTGGACAGTAAGTAGGGACAAGTTGTGGCATCATCAGGGATGAGGGTGGGATTTATAATTCTAAGAGTCGGTTCGTTGCTTGTGCAATGTTGTGCTGCAAGTTGTCTCAGGCATTTTCCAGCCATCGGACATTGCGCGTTGAAGCAGTGAGCAAAGGTATAGGGCACTGAGTTATAGTCAAAAGTAGGTTCCATTATTGTCTTTATTTGGGAATATGTTTTTATTTTCTTGGCAAAGGTACTTCTAAATATTGTAAGGCAAAAGGATATAGTATATTATTATAACTCTAAATGTCTTTTATCGAAAAGAAGGAGTATGTGAATTAATGATTTGCTTTATGATTTTTCCTGCTTAACCTTCTTCTTTTTATCCGATTAATTTTATCTTTGCTTCATAAACCTAAAAATCGGTAAATCATGAAATATAAATTATTGGTTCTTGATGTAGACGGAACCTTGCTCGATAGTGAAAAGAAAATCAGTAAGCGCACTTTGGCAGCTCTGTTGAAGGTGCAACAGATGGGCGTGCGTATCGTGCTGGCATCCGGCAGACCGACGTATGGCCTTATGCCTATTGCCAAAACTCTGGAATTGGGCAATTACGGAGGCTTCATTCTCTCCTATAACGGCGGGCAGATAATCAATGCCCAAAATGGCGAACTCCTGTTCGAGCGCCGGATAAATCCCGAAATGTTGCCTTATATTGAAAAGAAGGCACGTAAGAATGGATTTGCCATCTTTACTTATCACGAGGATATCCTTATCACTGATTCGCCTGAAAATGAGCACATACGTCAGGAAGCAGAATTAAATGGACTGAAGATTGTGACGGAAACGGAGTTCTCGATAGCCGTGGACTTTGCCCCATGCAAGTGCATGCTGGTCAGCGATGACGAAGAGGCACTGGTGGGCTTGGAAAATCACTGGCGCAGGAGATTGAACGGAGCGCTGGACGTATTTCGTTCGGAACCTTATTTCCTCGAAGTGGTGCCTTGTTCCATTGATAAATCCAATACGCTGGGGGCTTTGCTTGAGAAACTGGGTATTAGTTCGGAAGAAGTCATCGCCATTGGCGACGGAGTTTGCGATGTCTCTATGATACAATCCGCCGGGCTGGGCATTGCCATGGGAAATGCACAAGATTCTGTAAAGGTTTGTGCCGACCGGATTACCGCATCCAATGACGAAGACGGAGTGGCTGAGGCGGTAGAGAAGGCCATCCTTGCCGAAATCCGACCTGCCGACGTACCCCTGGAACAACTCAACCAGCGTGCACGTCATGCTCTGATGGGAAATCTGGGCATACAATATACTTATGCTTCCGAAGATAGGGTAGAGGCCACCATGCCGGTGGACGAACGCACTCGCCAACCTTTCGGCATTCTGCACGGAGGTGCCAGTCTGGCACTGGCGGAGACGGTTGCCGGACTGGGTTCGATGATACTTTGCAAGCCGGATGAAATAGTGGTCGGCATGCAAGTCAGCGGAAACCATATTTCTTCGGCTCACGAAGGAGACACGGTAAGAGCGGTGGCGACTATCGTGCATAAAGGCCGTTCCTCACACGTCTGGAATGTAGATGTGTTCACTTCGACGGCTAAACTGGTATCTTCGGTGCGCGTGGTGAATAGTGTGTTGAAAAAAGGATAGGGATGGACGAATTAGTAAATGGGCAACAAGAGCAATTTCAGGAGCTACCATCTGAACCCGGGAAGAACGAAAGTAACGACCAGGCCGGGAAGAAGAAAAGCACCGGGAAAATAGTAAAAAGAACTTTCGTACTGGCTGGCTTGGCCCTGGCGGCCTATTTTGTGTACTCCATGGTTTGTGTGTTCATCTTGCCCGACCGCAACATTCAGCAAATCTATCTGGTCCCCGAGGATGCGGCATTCATCATTCAGTCATCGGCTCCGATTGATGATTGGGGAAAGTTCAGCAGGAGTGCGACGTGGCAATGCTTGAAAAATGCGAAAGCTTTTGAAGAGGTTGCAAAGAACGTCGAGACGCTTGACGAGGTGGTCAGAAGTAATAAAATGTTATTGTCGCTGGTTGGTAAGCGGGATATGCTTATTTCAATCCATAAGGTCCGTGCCACCGACTGGGATTTCCTCATTGTGCTGGATATGCAGAAAGCCTCCAAGTTGGATTTATTGAAAAGCCAGCTTGAAACGGTGCTGGTGATGGCTGGTAATCAGGTGACGAACCGCATGCATAGTGGCATAAATATCCTTGAAATGCATAATCCGGACACGCAGGATATTTTTTATTGTGCCTTTGTGGACAATCACTTTATAGGTTCCTATACCTCTTGGCTTGTAGAGTCCGCCATCAATTCGCGCAATAAACCTAAAATAGGGCTCGACAACTCTTTTATGGAAGCCCGGAAATTGGTTTCCGGCAAAGGACTTGTCCAGGTATTTGTCAACTACGAATATCTGCCCCAGTTCATGACTATTTATCTGGGAACCAAGAACGAATATGTGGATCTGTTTAGTAAGTCCATGAGCTTTGGCGGACTTTATTTCGATACGGATAGACACCGGATGGAAGTGAAAGGCTATACATTGTGCAAGGATACGGCTGATCCTTATGTCACCGCCATGTTGAATTCCGGAAAGCATAAGATGAAGGCGCATGAGATTTTGTCCGGACGAACCGCTCTTTACACCAACATCGGTTTCAACAATCCAGTGACTTTCATGAAGGAACTGGAAAATGCACTTTCTCTCCATGATAAGCAATTGTATGATTCGTATGAAAGTTCACGGAAGAAGATTGAAGGGCTGTTCGGCATATCTCTGGAAGAGAATTTCCTGAGTTGGATGTCGGGGGAGTTTGCCATAACACAATCCGAACCGGGGTTGCTGGGGCATGATCCCGAACTTATCTTGGCTATTGGGGCTAAGAACATGAAAGATGCCCGTGAAAACATGGAGCTTATTGAAAAGAAAATCAGGCGCCGCACCCCGCTCCGGATTAAAACGGTTGATTATAAAGGTTTCGATATCAATTATGTAGAGATGAAAGGCTTCTTCCGTTTGTTCTTCGGCGGGTTGTTTGATAAATTTGAGAAACCATACTATACGTATGTAGACGATTATGTGGTGTTTAGCAATAAGGCTTCATCCCTGCTCTCGTTTGTGGAAGATTATGAGCAGAAGAATTTGCTAAAGGATAATCCGGGATTTAAGAATGCGTTTTCGTATTTGAATTCAAGTTCCACGGTTTTCTTGTATACGGATGTGCAGAAGTTTTACTCTCAGTTGAAGCCGATGGTAAATGCGCTCACTTGGAAGCAAATGCAGGCTGATAAGGATATTTTGTATTCGTTTCCCTACTGGACCATGCAGATTACGGGAGAGGGGCAATCGGCCTCCCTGCGATATGTGATGGATTATAGTCCGTACAGCCCCCAAGCGGTTACAGAGGTTGATGCCGATGAAGAAGATGAAGCAACGAGAGAAGACTTCATTCTGAATGAAGAAGCTGATACCGAGAAGGAAATGATGAGCGAATTGGAACGTTTCTACATTGAGAAGTTTGAGGGCAATATCCTGAGGGAATTCTATCCGGAAGGAGCGTTGAAGAGTGAAGCGGAAGTAAAGGAAGGAAAGCGTCATGGGCGTTACCGAGAATATTATGAGAATGGTAAATTAAAACTCCGCGGCAAATATTCCAAAAACCAACCTAAGGGGACATGGAAATATTATACGGAAGAAGGGGAGTTTGAAAGGAAGGAAAAATATTGAAACGGATAAGAAATGAATGAAATCAGATTTGAACACAGAGACACAGAGTTTTTAATTTAAGAGAAGGACGACTTCGTCGCAAAGAAAATACAGAACTTTGCCGGTGGTGAGCTTTCTCTGCTGCGAAGCAGCCACTCTGTGCCCCTCTTTGATAATGAAGAAGCGCATATACGTATTCTCTAAAAACTCAGTGTCTCTGTGCCTCTGTTGTTCAAATCGTTTAGCTCAAAACCGTGTAGTAATGAGTTAAATTAAACCCTTATTCGCATTAAGAATAAAACTATGTTAACATATACTTATATCGAACACGAAAAGTTCGAACTATTAGAGAAGCCGGTTCCCCGACTAAAGGATGCGCAAGATGCCATCGTCCGCGTAACACTTAGTAGCATTTGCACCAGCGACCTGCACATCAAACATGGTAGCGTGCCAAGTGCCCTGCCTGGAACGACGGTTGGGCACGAAATGGTAGGCCTTGTGGAGCAAGTAGGCCCCGATGTTACCTCCGTCCGACCTGGGGATAGGGTTACGGTGAATGTCGAGACCTTCTGCGGCAAATGCTTCTTTTGTCGGCATGGCTATGTGAATAATTGTACCGACCCTCATGGCGGCTGGGCATTGGGATGCCGCATCGACGGCGGTCAGGCGGAATACGTGCGCGTTCCCTGTGCCAACCAAGGTCTGAACCGCATTCCGGACACGGTGAGCGACGAACAGGCCTTGTTTGTAGGCGATGTGCTTGCCACGGGCTTTTGGGCTACCCGTATCTCGGAGATTACCGAAGAAGATACGGTGCTCATCATCGGTGCGGGGCCGACCGGAATTTGCACCTTGCTTTGCGCAATGTTGAAGAACCCCCGACGTATCATTATTTGCGAGAAGTCTCCTGAAAGGATTCGTTTTGTCCGTAAACATTATCCGGAAGTGTTGGTGACCGGGCCGGAAGATTGTAAAGAGTTTGTGCTCCGGAATAGCGACCACGGTGGGGCAGATGTGGTATTGGAAGTGGCAGGTACCGAAGATTCTTTCCGTCTGGCATGGGAGTGTGCCCGCCCCAACGCCATTGTCACCATTGTAGCCCTCTATGACGGTCCTCAATTTCTGCCTCTGCCCGACATGTACGGAAAGAACCTGACCTTCAAAACCGGCGGAGTGGATGGTTGCGATTGTGCCGAAATTCTCCGCCTGATTGAAGAAGGCAAGATAGATACCACACCGCTCATTACTCACCGATTTCCGTTGAATGAAATAGAAGAGGCTTACCGCATCTTTGAAAACAAGTTGGATGGGGTGATTAAGGTAGCGATAAGGAATGAAAAGTAAAAGAATAATCATATGAATATTATTGAAATATCTTCTCTCACCCATCCCGGAGTAGAAGTGTTCAGCACCCTCACCGAAGCTCAGTTGCGCAACCGCCTTGAGCCCGACAAGGGACTCTTTATAGCCGAAAGCCCGAAAGTCATCAACGTAGCTTTGAATGCCGGATATGAACCTTTAGCCCTTTTGTGTGAGCAAAAGCACATCACCGGTGATGCTGCTGATATAATCAGGCGTTGCGGTGATGTGCCCGTCTATACAGGCGACAGGGAACTGCTTGCAACGCTCACCGGATACGTTCTGACACGTGGCGTGCTCTGTGCCATGCGCCGCCCCGTGCTTCGAAGCGTGGAAGAAATCTGCCGGGATGCCCGGCGCATCGTGGTCATCGACGGTGTGGTGGACACCACCAACATTGGCGCCATCTTTCGTTCGGCGGCGGCGCTGGGAATAGATGCCGTATTGCTGACACGTAACTCTTGCGACCCTTTGAATCGCCGTGCGGTCCGGGTGTCCATGGGTTCGGTTTTCTTTGTGCCGTGGACTTGGCTGGATGGTCCTCTCACCACTTTGTCGAACTACGGCTTCCGCACCGCTGCCATGGCGCTTACGGATAATTCCATTTCTATTGATAATCCCGTTTTGGCAACCGAGCCCAGATTAGCCATTGTAATGGGCACCGAAGGTGACGGGCTTCCGCACGAAACAATTGCCGAGGCCGACTATGTGGTTCGTATCCCGATGTCGCACGGGATTGATTCGCTTAATGTGGCGGCCGCCGCGGCGGTGGCGTTCTGGCAACTTCGAGTTCAGAGATAAGATAATAAAATGATGATATTATGCAGGTTTTATATCATCTTCCATTACAGACTTCAAAAAAAACAGCTTCATTGTTGGCTATTTGTGTACGAAAATCTTTAAAACTTGTGACTTTTTGAGGAATAGATATTCCAAACAGATTGATGTTGCCGCCATACCCTCTTAATATTCCAACGTTATGGAAAATGGTTCCAAATCACTTACCGATGCAAAATGTTTATTTGCCCACGCAAATGATATTTTGTTATATAACATATTGTGTATCAGTGCGTAAATTTTTGAAGGATATTTTCGGGGGACAAACGGGGGACAAAATTTCGCATACCAAAAGAAAGAAAAACAATAAAACCACTTCCGAAAAACCGCGTTGAATTGCAAGGGACACGGTTTGTCCCTCGAAATTATTTTGCTTTGTCTCTCCTTGTCCCTCGGATTGCGAGTTAGATTATGTATTGTTTCCGAAATACTAAAAAACTTCATTAATAAGTTTAGTTTGGTTTTTGTATATCTAATCAAGTTCTAAACTAAACCACTTTTACCCTAACAAAGACGAACTTGAGCTGCATAGTTCATGATTATTTTCTTTTCGCCAGCAAAAAGACTGCTTTAATCCTATTTGCTCTATTTTAATGCTGAATTAAAACATAGCAAAATTAGTATTTGTTGTTATTATAGTTTGGTAGATTAGGATAAAAAGATTACTTTTGTAGAACAAAAATGCGTAAATACGCAATTGTGATATAAATTATATTTCATATGGAGATAAGACGTGACATACATCTTGATAGGCTTATCAAGAGCAAACATAATGGCATGATTAAAGTCGTGACCGGTATCAGAAGATGTGGTAAGTCATATCTTTTGATGAATCTTTTCAGACAGCACTTGCTCGATGACGGGGTAAGTGATAATCATATAGTAATGCTGGATCTTGAAAATCGAAGAAACAAAAGATTAAGGGATCCGGATGCCTTGCTGGAGTGGATTGATTCTCAGATTGTAGAATATAAGGCTTTTGGTGATGTCCCAAGAGAAGAATGGTACTATGTGATGTTGGACGAGGTACAACTGGTACCAGAGTTTGAGGATGTGTTGAACTCATACCTAAGTATACGGAACGTAGATGTGTATGTGACTGGAAGCAATTCACGGTTCCTGTCGAAAGATGTGATTACAGAGTTTCGTGGACGTGGTCATGAGATTCATGTTACACCTTTGTCAATGAGTGAGTTTGTCGGTGCACATCCGGAAATGACTTTTGAGGAAGCTCTGGATCAGTATATGACATACGGGGGCTTGCCGATGGTTTGTCTGGAATCCGATATAAAGGAGAAGGAAGCGTATCTGAAAGGATTGTTTGAGAAGACCTATTTGACGGACATCCAGGAACGTTATCATATTAGGGGAAGTGATATAATGAGTGAACTGATTGATGTAGTAGCTTCCGGTATAGGAGGACTGACAAACCCGACGAAAATAGAGAATACATTCAAGACGGTTAAGGGTATCGGAGTAGGCAAGAATACCATCAAGCAGTATTTGGAGATGTTGGAGGAGTCGTTTCTTGTTAGGAAGGCGGTACGTTATGATGTAAAAGGACGAAAGTATATTGATACGCCTCAGAAATACTATTTCGAAGATTTGGGTCTCAGGAATGCACGCATTGGTTTTCGTCAGGTAGAAAAGACGCATCTGATGGAGAATATGGTGTATAATGAACTTTGTCTTCATGGATATACTGTGGATGTGGGAGTTGTAACGCACAATACAAAAGATGCCGAAGGTCGTAGCCAGAGAGTACAGCTGGAAGTTGATTTCGTGTGCAACCGCGGACCGGAAAGAATATATATCCAATCTGCATATGCGTTGCCCGACAAGGAAAAGGCGGAGCAGGAACAGGCTTCGCTTTTACAAATCAAGGACGGGTTTCGAAAAGTAATAATTGTGGCTGACAGATATTTGTCTGGATACAATGAAGAAGGTATCAGGATTCTTAGCCTGCGAAACTTTCTGATGGATGGAATGGTGTTGGATTAAAATATACGATTATGAATATTTATATGTTTCCAGCTTTGAACGGTGATTGTATCCTTGTCGAATACGTAGCCTCTCGTTACATCTTAATAGATGGTGGATATGTTGATACGTATAAGGCATTTCTCTTGCCGAAACTTGTAGAGATTGCCGATTATGGTGGTGTGATAGATGTATTGGTAGTGACCCATATAGATCGTGACCACATTTCTGGGATTATCAGGATGCTTGAAGAAGATAAACTTCCAATCTCTATAAAAGAAATATGGTACAATGGATATAAGCACGTTCAATCCTCCGTCCATGTTTCCGAAGAAGATGAAATATTCGTACATAAAGATATATGTAAAGAAACACGTTCTGTAAATTCCATACCAATTAGTGCAAAACAAGGATGTACATTATCAACACTAATAAATAGAAAAGGACTTTTGTGGAATAGACCTGCAAACGGCAATACTATGAAAGGATTGTCTTCATATTTGCTCGGTGATGCTACTATTCACATTCTTTCTCCCAATAGCAATGATATTATTAATGTTGAGGCCTTTTGGAAGAAAAAACTTATTAAGGCTGGACTGTTATCAAAAGCCCATAGTAATGAATACTGGGACGATGCATTTGAGTTTAGCTTGAGTCAGGAAAAACCAGGCTTTCATTTTCACGAAAAGAAAGTATCTAAGCGCTATGATTTACTTAAAATAAAGGAAGAGACATATATACCTGATAGTTCAGACACTAATGGAAGTTCTATAGCATTCATATTAGAGACTGAAGGTAAAAGAGTATTATTTTTAGGGGATGCTCATGCTGAAACAATAGTTGAATCATTAACGACATTATATGGTGAGGAAAATGCACCTTTCAGATTTGATGCGGTAAAATTGTCACACCATGGAAGTTTCAGTAACAATTCCCCCAAACTGTTGGGAATGATATCGTGTGATAAGTGGCTTATTTCAACTAATGGAGAAATATATAACCACCCTGATTTGCCTACATTGGCTCATGTCATAACAAATGAAAATAATAGCGGCGCCAAGTTGTATTTTAACTATGAACTGGCAGTCGGCGTAGAATTAATGAAAGAAGACTATCATAATAGATACAACTTTGAAATTGTCAATTCTTCTACAGATGATGGTATAACAATAACACTTTGACTATATGGATGAAAGACTGATAGTTCAGATTATTTGCGATAAGGAAGTCGGAACTGCATTTTATGTGGCTTCGGATCTTTTATTAACTGCATACCATACTGTTTCTTCATTTAAGGCAGATGGTAATAATATTATCAAAGATATTCAAGATGGGGAGCTACGATTTGAGTTGGTTAGCAATTACATTGATTTTGATATCTCAGTGTTGAAAGTGACTGGCCGCTCCTCTAAAGGCTATTACAGGCTACAAGCGCATCATAACAGAATAGGCGAAGCATGTGTTTCCTTTGGATATCCTGATAAATTAAGTAATAGCGGGCTAAGACTGAACGGGGAAATAACACAAAAAATATTTGATTCTCCTACAGACTACAGGCTAAGTACAAAAGATGTGGATGATTTGTACGACTATCAAGGAATGTCTGGTGCGCCAGTCCTAATAGATAATAAGGTTATAGGAATCATTATAGAACAGGCAGGAAATCAACTGTCTATTGTCAGTACGGAAAAACTTGCCGGGGTATTGACCGGTGTTGAGATTAATAAAGATATCAGAATAGACACAATACCTGTTTCCATAGCAAAAGACATAGAAACGGCTCGACCTAATTATAGTGTATATGACGCACTCGAATCCGCTCTTGTTACGGAGAAGTCCAATTGGATTTTGCTATATGGATCTCCTGGCTGCGGTAAGACAACTATTGCAGCAGGTTTTGAACCGGAAAATGAAAAGTTGGAGATCTTGGGCAGGTTCTTTTTCAAAGTGCCAAATGATGAAATAAGTCGTGCCGTTAGATGTTCAGAAGGTTTCTTTGTAGACTGGATAGAGTCAGTGTATCTAACAAAATCAGGTGATGATTTAGAAAAACTGACACTTGAAGAAAAAAGAAAAAGGATATCCGGTTGGTTCGGAGATATGAATGAAAACCTTATTAATCAAGGTAAGCGTGGGGTAATTATTATTGATGGCTTGGATGAACTGTCCACTGATAAAGGTAATGGCGTAGATGATGTTCTGTCATTGTTACCAGAGAATCTGTCACATATTAAGTTTGTATTGTCATGTATAACCGAGGATATACTTCCTGCCAGCATAATTAGTAAGCTGAATATAGAAGGTAAAATCGAAGTAACACCTCTTAACTTAGCTTTATGTGAATCTTATATACATGATAATAGCGGTGATTGGAAGAAACCTTATTCATTTATTCAGGCTGTGGCTAATAAAACAGAGGGACATCCTTTGTATATGAATTATCTATGCCGCTATATTGCAGAATCGTTTGATGAAACAACACAAGCTGAGAAACTTGATGAATGGGTGGGAAATCTGCCAGCTATAGACGGAGATATTCGCTCTTATTATGAAGCTGTTTGGAAAAAAGCAAACCCTCAAGAATGCGTTTTTGAGGTGTTAGCCTTATTGTCTCAAATTCGAGGTTCAGTGGTAGAATCCCAATTGATCGGGATGATGAGGAATCCAAATCCTTTTGAATTTAAAGCATCCACAAGTGAGTTTCGTCATTTACTTAAAGAGAAAGAAACGAATAGATATGAGATCTACCATAGCTCATTCAGGCTTTTCGTTACAGATAAATTGGCATCTATAATGCCTTATACTAATGATCAGATTGCGAAATACTGTAAAGCAAACACGGGATTGACATATTCCATAGAAAACACTCTACATCATGTTGTGAATGGTAGTGATACAGAGAAGGGGTTGACAATGTGTAACCAAGAGTGGGCGGACAATTGTGCCTTACACAATGTGTCTCCCGATTTGATTATGCATGATATCAGAGAATGTCTGTCTATAGCTGTAGATTGTGGTTTGGTTGTAGAGGTAATTAGGTTGATGTTACTTGCCCAACGTATTGAGAACCGATGTGATTCAATAATGGTTGATAATGTGAATGCATTCGTTGACTTGAATATACTACAGGGAAAGCCCGATGTCGCATTAAAGTATATTGTGAGAGATAACACATTGCTGGTTAACCTTCAGAATGCCATGACATATCTTCGACTTATGCTAGAATTAGGCTATAATGAGCAGGCATTCAATCTGTCTAACTCAATTGATGCAGCAATCAGAAAAACATTCATGGATACATCAGAAAAAGGCATTGATTCGTATATATTTGTTGCAAAAGGCTTTTTGATAGTTGAAAGTGTATTGGCAGGTGTAGAGGATCCCAACGATATGATTCGCTATCTTAATCATATGCTTAGTCTTTTGAAGGCAGACAATGATGAATCTTCTGATAAGATGATTATGTCAATTCGAGACTTAATTATAGCATATCAACTTTCCAATCAAGTAAGAGCTGGCAGACGGATAAACTTTGAAAGACACCTTAAAGAATGTAACGCGACGTGGGATGAGAGGGTTGTGATGCTATTAATAAAGGTGATTGCCTTGTATGAAGAAAAAGAAACCGGATTGCACAAGATTGGTTATAATGAGGCTTTTAAAGATTGTTTAAAGCAGGTTGAAAAAGTCTTGTTACACAATGATTTTTTATTTTCTGGCAACAATTTGGAGCTTATCTTGCAGGTACTTATAGATAAGCCTATACGTGCAGAAATCCTTAAGAAATTGCTGGCAAGTTATAATCCTACTCCTGAAACATTTGTATTCAGAGACATTAATGGCGTTGATATAGATGTAAAATCTCTATTGGGATTTTATCAAGAGAGTCTTTATAAAGCATATCTTGACGAAGCATTGTCCTTGCCATCTTTGAATAGAAAATATAATGATGGTCTTTCCTGGGAGAAATATCTTGAGGTTTTGATTAGTCGTACTGCATATATGAATGGTATTCTCTATCGGAAGCAGGCAATGGGAGAAGATTATTCGGAATTATATACTCAAATAAAAGAGATATTTGAGTATATAGATTTTTCTTTTGAAAAAAGAATCCAATGGGAAAGAAGTTATCTTCTTCCAGAAGAGTTATTTCCATTCCTATATGACAAACTGGCTGAGATATACCGTGACTTTTTTGTAGATAAGATAGAAGACTTTATGAAACATCTGAAGAGTCGAATGCCGAACCAGTTGTGTTTGTACAGAGAGGGCTATTGTGCAACTCTAATAAGGATGATCAGTATATTAGGTGCAAAGAGCGATACGCGGCAACAGGCTATGTTTTTGGCAGACGAAACGGTTAAATATATACTTTATGCTGTGCAGAATAGAAGTGAACGATGTTCTTACTTATTGCAAATCTGTCGGGAATATGCTATAATGGGTGAAAAAACAAAAACTCAAAGCACTTATCTTGAAGTCTTGAATAGTTCTATGGGACCAGACTGGTATAAAGAAGCTCAACTAGATCTGATTAATGAATTTCGTAAGACAGATACATCTTTTGACGCTGCTCAAGTTGCACATATGGCGGCAATTTTTGAAGAAGCATCGGGTGAAATGACATTCCAAAAATATGTTCAGCAAGAAAAGAATGAATTTGTTGCAACAATAGCCAAAGCATCTTCACTATCGGATGCCATTGCCTATTACAAATTTGAGACTATCCCATCCTCTGAAAGAATTATCAGTAATGCAGAGGACTGGAAAGTAGACATGCCGATCCCAGGGAATGGTTATGATCTTGGTGCTAACCATTTAATAGAAGCTAACGCAATTTGTCAGTTGTTATGCGAATGCAAGAAAGTGTCGCCTTATATAAAATATGCTATAAGTGAATTATTCTGGGAAAATTGGGATAAGATGCATAATGACCATCAATATGCCAATCTTCATTCTGAAATAATAGCAGAACTAGGAGAGAAGAAGTCTATAGAAATTCTCGCTCCTAGAATGGCAGATTATATAGCCCATATATATGATACCAAGAAAGGGGGCTATCTGAAAGATTTTGATGAAACTGTAACATCCGACAGTTTTGGGGATAGCCTAAATTACTTTTTGGAGGAAAGAGGAATTGAGTGGAAACGAAGTTTGAAGGAAGGCAGACGCTCAGAAGAAAGAGAAACTCTAAAAGAAAGGCTCGGTTCTCTTCCATCAAGTAAGGCTCTTCTTGACAATATGAGAAAGAATATCGTTTCACCATTAGGGAGCTATTGGTACTCTCTCAGTGAATTTATTACACCGCTTATTAATAAATCCGATTTTGATAAAACAAAACTTTTTGATATTATATCAGGACATTATGACATTAATGTGCGTCCTTCCAAGCAACAATTCGAAAAATTTATTTGGATGTCAGGATTCCATGAAGAACATAACCAGGATGAGCAAATGATTCATTTTCTGATCTGGTTTCTTGTTCATCCAGATAGAAATATTTCGATGAGAGCTGAAGAAGCCTTAAAATGGCTATGTGAATATGATCATAGAGTGATAAAATGTTTAATAGAAGAAATTAAACAGAATGTTGAAATAGGTCTGAATACAATAGCTTCAGCGGTCTTGCTTGAGATTGCTTTAGAGGGACCTTCTATAGTCTTAGAATACATTCAATCTGATGATGAGCAAAAGGCATTACTTAATGTGCGTAGTTTTTCAGTTTCAAGGAATCTTTATGAAATTGCCTTAGTATTGTCAGAGAGGTGTGAATATAATGGTTTACTAGAAAAGATGAAAACCATATTCCCTGATAAAATAGCGGATAGAAGTGATGTCTTGATAGATTTTGAGGATATGATGCTTGTTGGGCAAAAGATAGACAAACTCAATAACTTGCAGGTTACTGGCCGAAAAGAGTTTGCGCAACCTTATTTGGATACGGTGCATTCGCTGAAAAATGATGGCACGATAACAAGATTGTTCAAAGCTGATGAATACATACGAAGGAGTTTCTACTTGAACGGATTGTCTAAAGGTAGATATATCAGGACAATGGAAGATGTTTTAGATAGAGTACTCTATGGCAAAGTGGATTATGAGAGGGCAAGAAGAGTATATTATGCAATTAATGATTGATGTGTATGGCTAAAGATTTAGGTTCATCATATCCTGGAAGACAAGAGTTTGAGAGGGGGGCAAATCTCCTCAAAGAGAGTATTGAAAATAAACGTATTTCATTTGCTCGTGGTATCGATACTCATTTAGGTGATTCATTATTGAGAGTTAGAACACTACCTAACGGTAGAATAAATCTTGATACCATAGACGAATTGGTACGTTCTACTTTCCATATATTGGCATCTGACAATTTTAGAGAAATGTATGAAAGAAAAAAGTAAATATGGCATGCCACCGCCAACTACGCGGGCTGAATTTGAACACAATGTTTTCCTTATAGTTGAAGATATTGAAAGACATAAGAACAATCAATCTTATTTGGAAAATCGTTTTTGGGCTTTGGGGGAATCTTTAGAGCATTCGAGATATTTGCCAAATAGACGGATAGAGTTACCCTCTATAGATGAGCGGATGAGACTTCTTTCAAATATGATGGATTGGGAAAAATATCTGCCTCCTATGTTGTTAAGAGAGAAAAATAGTGAATAACCAACAGAAATACTTTTAGAATATTTCCTTTAGAATGTTAATTGATATTATTTCATATATGATAAACACATATTTTATCCAGTAGTATTTCAATCTTATAGAGTCATTCCGTGAACAACTTGTCAGTAATACCTCTTGGCTAAAATCAAACTGGTATTTAAGCTGATTATAAACTGCTCAAATTACACAAAGTGACATGAATTTGTCCCTCATGTCGCCTTTCAGGAACAAACGGGGGACAATACTTTGGAAAAGATACGGAAAATGCAGTAAACAAAAGAAAGCAAGAGAAAATACTCTAACCTAATTGTAGCCAATAATTTGTAGTGTATTTCTATGTAATATATTGATAATCAGATAATTAAATCTATTTACCGATACAAAAATGTTCAAATATATTCCGTAATACCATGTCATTAGTTACCTCTCCCGCAATGTCGCTTAAATGGAAAATACACTCCCTGATGTCCTGAGATACGAAATCCCCAGATAGATTACTTGTTAACCCTTCTTGCACACGTTTTATCGCTTCCAAGGCATGCGTAAGAGCCTCGTAATGACGAACATTTGTAACGATTACATCGTTCTGTGTCACCGATGGAAGATTAGCCGAACTTATCAATATTTGTTGTAATTCATCAATGTTCGTCCTCCGTTTGGCAGATAGAGAAACAGATTGTACATTGTCAGGAAAACCGGCAGGGATGACGCTTGAAGCATCGGTCACTAAGTCTGCCTTATTGAATACAAGAATCAAGTGTTTTCCTTCGCAACGCGGAAGTATCTGCTTGGACAATTGGTTGATTTGCGAAGCGGCATCCGTTGCATCTACCATCCAGAGCACAATTTCGGCCTGTTCCAACTTCTGGAACGTGCGTTCTATGCCCAGACTTTCAATGGTGTCATTCGTTTCCCGGATGCCCGCCGTGTCAATAAAACGAAACGTGACTCCACCCATGTTTACGGTGTCCTCAATGACATCTCGCGTGGTGCCGTGAATGTCGCTTACAATGGCCTTGTCTTCGTTCAACAACGCATTGAGTAGCGTAGATTTCCCGGCATTTGTCTCACCGATAATGGCTACGGGAACTCCATTCTTTATTACATTCCCTACGCTGAATGAGTGTACAAGGCGGGAGATGACCGCCTCAATGTTATCCGCCAATTGGCAAAGCTCGGTCCTGTCGGCAAACTCCAACTCTTCATGGTCGCTAAAGTCCAGCTCCAACTCAATAAGCGATGTGAAGTGGAGCAATTGGTTGCGCAAGTCCGCCAACTCTTTGCTGAACCCGCCACGCATCTGGCTCATGGCAAGGCGGTGGGTGGCGACGGACGACGAGGCTATCAAATCCGCCACGGCTTCCGCTTGGCTCAGGTCCATTTTCCCGTTCAGGAAGGCGCGCTGGGTGTATTCGCCCGGCTGGGCCATGCGGCAACCCTGATGGATGAGCAGTTGCATCACTCGTTGCAAGATATAGCTGGAACCGTGGCAGGTGATTTCCGTGCAGTCTTCTCCCGTATAAGAGTGCGGGGCGCGAAAGAGGCTTACAAGTACTTCGTCAATAATTTCCTCGCCATTATATATCCGTCCGAAAGTCAGCGTGTAAGGTTTGCTTTCGGTTAGGGTCTTACCCGATTTTGCCGGAGTAAAGATGCGGCTGGTTATGCTGATGGCATCCGGTCCTGAGACACGTATGCTCCCGATTGCTCCCCCTTGAGCCGTGGCTATAGCACAGATAGTATCCTGGTTCATCATATATTTTCGTTATTTGGATTGCAAAGATAGACTTTTCGGGTAAAAAAATGAGCACGTTTGTATATAACTTACTCTTTTTTATTACATTTACTCAATTTTATGTGGCCTTCATATAATACATATCGTTAGTATGGCGCAAGACAAAATAAAAATGCATGAATCGCTCTCTGTAACTGTTGGAGAGAACGAAAGTTTGGAACAAATAAAAGTGAATTTCCTAAAGGTCAAATCTGTTTTGGCCGCTCATCAGATTGTTCTTTTGGGAGATTAATATCGTACCCCTAGAGTGTACTTTCATCGAAGAGTATTTCGTGAGTTTAGGTCTGGATAAGGTGGGTATCCATTACCGGAATCTGGATGAGATTTTCAATTTTGTACATCCTGACGATAAGCATCTGGTGTCATTGGACGGCTTTCAAAAGAAATTGGAGAGTTTGGAAAAGTAACCCTTCTGTGAATCAGATGTGCAGGTGCGCACGGTAAGATAGTCTGGCTGGAGGAGTACTAGAAAATAGCCACCTGTTGTTTAAACTCATCAACGAAATCCTCGACCTCTCTCGCATTGAGTCCGGAAAGTTGGAAATGGACATCCGGTTGACTAGGATGACGAGGTTGATTGACGAGGTGGAAAAGCTACACCGTTTGAAGATGAAAACAGATATCCACTTTGAGGGGGAGGAGCCCGGATGAGAAGGTTTGGATTATGGTGCAACCATTGGGGCTAACGTGCCCGATATAGGGCATAGGGTAAATGAAAGAAGAGGCTGCGTAAAAACATGAAATTACGTAACCTCTTCTTTACATTATGCGGATGTTGCTATCAGATTCTATCCAGTACCGTTTTTATAAGTACATCAATGGTATTCTTATAACCTGTGTTGGCCTCTTTTATCAAGCGGTTTGCAATCACCATGCATACTGTGGTTGCTTTGTGTCCCATCAGACGACTCAAGCCGGCCAGTGCGGAGCTTTCCATCTCGAAATTGGTGATGCGATAACCGTTGTATTCGAAGTTCTCGATTTTCTCATTCTGTTTCGGGTCGGCCAGCGGAATGCGCAACTCGCGCCCTTGCGGACCAAAGAAACCACCGGCGGCAATGGTTACACCGCGCACCATGTCATCGGCGGCAATGCGTTCAATCAATTCGGTATTGGCGTCAATCACGTAAGGAGCAGGGGCGCACATGTTTCCCGACCATCCCATGTGGTTGAGGAAGGCGCGTTCAAATTGCAGGTCGCACACTTCATTGCGTCCCGAATAGAAGTTCAGCAAGCCATCAAAACCGATGGACTTCTGTGAACAAATGAATGTACCTACGGGGGTATTGGGTTGAAGGCCGCCACAAGTACCTATGCGCACCAGCTCCAGTTGGCGGAGTTGGGGCTTCTCTTCTCGTGTATTGAAATCAATGTTTGCCAGGGCATCCAGTTCGTTCATCACGATGTCGATGTTATCGCAACCGATACCCGTGGAAACCACCGTGATGCGCTTGCCTTTATAGGTACCGGTAATGGTTTTGAACTCGCGGCTTTCTACTTCACACTCTTTGTGCTCAAGGTGAGAGCCTACTAATGCCACTCGTCCTGGGTCGCCCACCAGGATTACTTTGTCTGCCAGCCATTCCGGTTTTACGTGTAGGTGGAATACTGAACCGTCATCATTGATGATGAGTTCGGAAGATGCAAAATACTTTTTCATATGCTGGATTTTATTGGTTAATATGTTAGTAAAATAGAAAACGCCGGAACGGGATTACTGTTCACCGGTTCCGACGTTTTTTCGGGAATAATATTTTTACCGGGTTATTTACTCAATGGCTGGTTTGAGTTATTACCTGTAGGTTTGGCAATGGTTTCACGCATGGAAGTATCGGCTTCGATGTTCTTCATCCGGTAATAATCCATGATACCCAAATTGCCGCTACGGAATGCTTCTGCCATAGCCTTAGGCACTTCGGCTTCTGCCTCAATCACCTTTGCGCGGGCTTCCTGAGCTTTCGCCTTCATTTCCTGCTCGCTGGCCACGGCCATTGCGCGACGTTCCTCGGCCTTGGCCTGGGCAATGTTCTTATCCGCATTTGCCTGGTCAATCTGCAATGCCGCACCGATGTTCTTACCTATGTCGATATCGGCAATATCAATGGACAGGATTTCGAATGCCGTACCGGCATCCAACCCCTTGCGGAGCACCAATTTAGAGATTGAATCCGGGTTTTCCAATACCGACTTATGATTCTCGGACGAACCGATGGAAGATACGATACCTTCGCCCACACGTGCCAGGATAGTGTCTTCACCGGCACCACCCACCAGCTGGCGGATATTGGCACGCACCGTCACACGAGCCTTTGCTATCAACTGGATACCATCCTTAGCCACGGCCGTCACGGGAGGAGTATCAATCACCTTCGGGTTTACCGACATCTGAACCGCTTCGAATACGTCACGTCCGGCAAGGTCGATGGCGGTGGCCATCTGGAAGGACAATTCGATGTTCGCTTTGGAGGCGGACACCAATGCATGAACCACTCTTTCCACGTGTCCGCCGGCAAGGTAGTGAGCCTCCAGCTCGTCGCGGGTGATGTTGCTCAGTCCGGCTTTGTGCGCTTCAATCATGCCCGGCACTATGATATAGGGGGGCACGTTACGGATACGCATTAGAAACAATTGCACCAATGAAATCCTGACTCCCGAAACTTTGGCGGACAACCATAGGAAGAAAGGAACATAGTGGAAGAACAGTACGATGAAGATAATGCCTCCTATCACAAGAAAGGCAGTTAAGTACATAGAGTCTACGTTCATGATTTATACGATATTAAGTGTGAATACTAATCTTTTTTCTTCTCTACCATAATCACGCCGTCTGTAATGCGGCTTACGATGATAGGGGTTTTTTCGTTCAGAAAACCGTCCATGGACTTCACTTCCACGATGTTCCCGTCAAAATCTGCATTTCCTATCAAGGCCAGACGTGTGAAAGCTACTCCCGTATCACCGACTTTCACTTTGTCTTCGGCCGTACGGTCTACTTTCGACGTGATATTCTTTTTCAGTGCCACCTTGTCCAGCGTTTTGGAACGCATGAATAGTATCAGCGAACCTATGCAAGCTATTGCTGAGATGCCAAGCGTAATGAATCCGCCCATAGTGCCCAGATAGGTGAAGGCATAGTAATTAGCGAAGATGATGCAACCACCCGCCAAAAGTCCGGCTATGCTGATGCCCGGGATAACGAACAGCTCTACCAGGAAGAGGATAACTGCCGCAATGATGAGTACGATGATGATAAGTATGTCCATAGTTATTTGGGTTTTAAAGTTTGTTTTTCGGTATTGCGCACTTCAATGGCGGCGCGTTTCACTTCGTCCGACAATTGTCTCATTTGTTTTTCCAGATCAAGTATGGCAGGAGCCAGTTTGGCTTTATCACTATCTTTGGCACGCGAGTACAACGAACGTTGCTCTTCCAGCTTGTTCAGTTGTTGCCTGTAGCTCTTTTCCAGTTGGCGGTATTTGCTGAATAGATTCTTGGCTTGAGGTGATTTGAAATCACTCCATTGATAATACGTGGTATGGTCATCGATGACAAATTCGAAGTCGTACTCCCGTTCGGCTTGTGGTTTTTCATTTATTACGGCTTGTAGGCGGTGCTTCGCATCGGATACGATGTTTTGGTCTACCCAGGAATCCTTCAGTGAATGAATTTGGGCAAGGCGGACGGCCTTTTTCTTGTCCATTCCTTCGTAATTGTACACTCGTTTGGAAGAGTTGGGAATGAATACATAGATGCAGACTTTCCCTTCTGGTTGATAACGGTCGGAAGCAAACCATCCGAGATTGTTGAATTCGTCAATGACGAACATATAGTCGTTGTAGGGAGAATTGAACGGCATACCTACGTTTTCCGGTGTCAGATAGGTATTGGTGGTCGTATTGTAGCGGGTCACGAATATGTCGTATCCGCCTATTGAGTTTTCGCCATCGGCCGCATAATAGATAGTTGCGCCGTCGGTCAGCACATACGGGTAGTTGGCATTGATGGAATCGTTGATACTGCTGGGCAGTAAACTACCTTTTCCCCATTCGCCTTGCATCTTGTTGCGAGACAGGATACTGAGTTTGCCGTCGGGTTGGCGTTCGCTGTAATAAATCTTGGTGCCAAGTTCTGTCTCATATACAGTGGCTTCCATTTCTTCTTTATTTTGAAAGAAGTCGTTATATGTGAATAGTTTACCAGATTCGGGACTAATCTTATATGCTTCCAGGAAACGTTCTTTGTCTACTACTATGCTATCGATAATGCAGACTTCTTCGATGCCTTTCAGCATACGGAAGTTAGCTTTACTCTTCTCCAGAAGTTTTTCAGCTTCTTCGGTTGGTCTTTTTCTTTTGCTCAGGTCGTTGATATATTCTTCGTAACATTTGATGGCATCTTCGAAGCGGTACAGGTCATTGTAGGTGCGCGCCAGATATAGCTGGCCACTTGGAATACGTTTCTTTACGGCTGTTTCCAGATATTTTAAAGCCACATCAGGTTCTCCCGTTTCCAGACAACACACACCATACCACAAGTTATAGTTTCCATTTGCTGGTTGTGTTTTGACGAATTTCTTGAAAACAGGTTTGGCTTTCTCGTATTGCCCTTTTTTGTAGAAAGCTTTTGCTTGTTCTAATGTCTGCGCTGATGCACTGACTAATACAAGGCAAAATAGAAGGAATAAAATATATCTCTTTTTCATGCTAGTTATCCAACTTACAAATTCTAATGTTCAAAAATACAAATTAATCGGGAATAATGCCGAATTCCGTTATTCTATTATGTTAATTCTTCTTTAAATCATTCTTTTCTCTTACTTTTGCACCGCAAAAAGCTATAAAAACTACAAGTTGCAAGCTATAAGTAGTTGCACAATATCCGTATGGAACCCGTAGTTTGTAGCTGTTGTAGCTCGTAGTTTAGAACTAAAATCATCATGGCGCAATTTTCCGAAGAAGAGAAAACCATTCGCCGCATTGAAAAGCGGTTTTGTAAAGGATTGGTGGAATATGGTCTGATAGAGGATGGTGATAAGATTCTTATCGGACTTTCCGGCGGCAAAGATTCTTTGGCGTTGGTAGAGTTGTTGTCGAAACGTGCCCGCATCTATAAGCCCAGGTTTTCGGTAGTTGCCGTGCATGTGGTTATGAAGAATATCCCTTATCAGAGTGATTTGGCGTATCTGCGTGAATATGTAGAGTCGTGGGGGATACCTTTTGTGCTGTATGAGACGGAATTCGATGCAAGTACAGATACCCGTAAATCTCCTTGTTTCCTCTGTTCATGGAACCGGCGGAAGGCACTATTCACTGTCGCCAAAGAACAAGGATGCAATAAAATAGCATTAGGTCATCACATGGATGATATATTAGAGACTTTATTGATGAATATCACTTTTCAGGGGGCATTTAGTTCGATGCCTCCCCGGTTGGTTATGAGGAAATTCGATATGACGATTATCCGTCCGATGTGTCTGGTGCATGAAGCTGATTTGTCGGAACTGGCACAAATCAGGGGGTATCGCAAACAAGTGAAGAATTGCCCGTATGAAGCGCAATCGCATCGTAGCAGCATGAAAGAGGTTTTGCATCAATTGGAAGTGATGAACCCGGAAGCCCGTTATAGTCTTTGGGGGAGTATGACTAATGTTCAGCAAGAACTTCTGCCTGCAAAAAATGATAATTTAGATTAATAATCACCCTTATAAAAACACCATTGGAATGAAAGGTCTTTATACTATTTTGCTTTTAATTGTCTCTAATATCTTTATGACTTTCGCATGGTACGGCCATTTGAAGTTACAAGATATGAAAGTGATCACGAACTGGCCGCTTTATGCCATAATTTTGTTTTCATGGAGTATCGCTCTAGCGGAATATTTTTGTCTGGTTCCCGCCAACCGTATCGGATTTATTGGTAATGGCGGGCCTTTCTCACTGATACAATTGAAGATTATTCAGGAAGTGATTACGCTTATTATTTTCACCGTATTTACTACTGTCCTTTTCAAGGGTGAAAGTCTGCATTGGAATCATTTCGCGGCATTTGTTTGCTTGGTGTTGGCGGTGTATTTTGTGTTTTATAAATGATGATTTAGTCTGACTTTTTCCCCGATCTCTCCCCACAGGGAGGGATCGGGGAGAGGTTGATAAATTGTCATTTCTTCTCTATAAACCTTTCCATCCCCTTTGTATAGTAAATTTCGAGTTCTCCTTTTTCATTCGTATAGATGAAGCAAGCATCAATATCCGGATGTGTATTTGCAAAGCGTTCCGCCTCTTCCAGTCCCATGACCATGAATGCGGTGGCATAGGCGTCGGCACTCATACAATCTTTGGCTATTACGGTGGCGGATAGGATGTTGTGTTGTACGGGATATCCTGTTCTTGGGTCTATGGTATGTGCATATTTCTTTCCGTCCTTGTAGTAGAAGTTACGATAGTTGCCCGAAGTGGCAATGCCTACATTGGTAACGTTCAATACCGTTTGCAGTTCCTGATTGATGGACAATGAATCATCTACAGGCTTATTGATGCCGATTCTCCACAGACTTTTTTGGGGATTCTCTCCACGCGCTACAATCTCTCCGCCTATGTCAACCATAAAGTTCTTGATGCCTTTCTTTGCAAGGAATTGTGCGATGACATCTACCGCATACCCTTTGGCGACTGCACTACATGAAAGCATCATGCGAGCGTCCTGTTTCATCACTTTCCCTTCTTCGGATAGGGTTACTTTGGCATATCCGGTGATTTCCAGTAGGTTGTCTATCATGGCCGAGTCGGGAAAAGCCCCTTTCTTGAAACCGAACCCCCAGGCATTTGCCAACGGAGCAACGGTAATATCAAATGCACCATCCGTTTCTTTGGAAATCTCCATGCTACGGTTGAATACATTGGTGAAGAAAGTGTCTGGCACTATATCTTCGTTGCGGTTGATCCGCGTGATAGTGGCCGTGTCATTGAAAGGAGATAATGAACCGTCAAAACGCTTCAGCTCATCATCAATTTCGGCTTTCAGGTCGCCATCATATTGATAAGTGATTTTATAAACCGTACCGAATATCAGGCCGTTCACAGTGGTGTAAGGTTCCGGACGGTTATGGCGTGCAAGTATCCAGATTGTTCCCAGCACAAGCAGGGCAATCCATAAGAAATTTCTCTGTACTTTTTTTTCCATAAGCGGGATTTAACTGAAAAATAAATGTTCTATTAATATTTTGGTTCCTATAATAATCAGGATGATACCTCCCCAAAGCTCTGCACGTAGTTTCCGTGCGCTGCCGCAACCGAAGCGGATACCAAACATCAATCCTATAAGAGATAGTGCGAAAGATACGAATCCAATGATGGAAACAGGCGGTAGAATCTCCGAAAAATCCCGTATTCCTAGAAATGCGAATGATACTCCGACGGCTAATGCATCAATACTGGTGGCTATGGCCAGTGCCAGCACCACTTTCAGGCTTGTTGGGTCATATTCTTTTTTGCAATCTTCATCTTTGAACGATTCTCTGATCATACGTCCGCCTAAAAAGGCGAGGATAGCGAAAGCGATCCAATGGTCCAGACTCTCTATCAGATGGCTGAACGTACTGGCCCCTATCCACCCGAGAAGTGGCATGACAGCTTGGAATAACCCAAAGAAAAACGCTATGGTCAGCATGGGCCGCCATAGCGTACGTTTTAGAAGGATACCACTGGCAATAGAAATAGCGAAACAATCCATCGCGAGTCCCACGGCAAGAAGCCAAATCTCTAATCCGTTCATAAGTTTTAGAATGGTAGTTTATAAGTGATTGTATAAGTTACGCCCATCGTGTTTGAGCCATATTTGCCGAATCCCGGTATGTACCACGGATCGCCATATTCTCCTGTGGAAGAACTGGTGCGGAATTTGAAGCGTAATCCCCACCCCATATAGAATTGCTTCCAGATATGTGCACGGATGCCCACGCAGAATTCAAGCCATTGCATCGAACCTTTCAGTTTATGATTGAAGGGAACACTACCGCCCCAAATATCATCCATTTGGTTAGGATTGCCGATAGCTCCGCCATAAACAGGGTCGTCTACGGAAAGGGCATCTATGTTGTATTTGAAGCTACTCATGGCGTAGCGCAAACCGACAAACAGAAAATTATCGAATTTCTTTTTGTAAAGAGCATTGTAATTCACACCGATGCGGAAATAAGGCGCACTACTTTTGTAGTGTGTACCATTGTCATTCCATGCATCAGTTCCACCATATCCGAGTTCCACTATCGGGAAGAAGCGATTCTTCAGATTAACGTCGACAGCCACTTCTGAACTGAGAAAAACCCCTCCGAGAACTTTACTCCCGATACCCCATAAGTCTACACTGACGGTCACACCGTTGTATAGCGGGAAAGCTTCTGTATCCTTCTTTTGCTCCTTTGGTGGATTGGAAGCAGGAGGCTGATTGCTGTTCTGTGCCTGCACCGGAAATCCCGTTAGCAAGCAAAGCACCAGGCTAATTGCGATAAAAGAGCTTAAGATTTTCCGTTCCATTGATGCTTACTTCTTTTGTTTGAATGTATATGGAGTCAAGAATGTGGCGGCTATATTCTCTGCCTGTGATATTTTGCTTCATTTGGTAGCCGCAATCCATTGAAAGGAAATAGGGAGTGTTTTTCTGACGGATGACGATGGTATCTTTTTTAATCTTGGGATTTTTGCTATAGTGGAATACCAGTACGGTAGAGTCGGCCGTATAACGCAACGGCAATGATAACCCATGCACTCTTTTCTCGTTGTTGAGAATGATGGAGTCTGTTCCAAAGGCTGTAATGGTCAGCGAGTCGAGTGTGTCTTTCAGTACTTTGTCGGTTTCTCTGTCTACTGTATAGAGATAGCATTGCATCATCGGGCGTGCATTCATGGAGCAATCTTCTTCTTCCGAACATGAAGAGACGATGCCGGCGATGGGGTAAGCAATCAGACAAAGCAATATCAGTTTTACTAATTTTCTCATGGCCTTATATTGTTTTTTCTATTTGATATTTGTTGCGTTCGGGGGCGTTACGCGAAATCAGTTCGCCGAGAAAGCCTGCAAGGAACAATTGCGTTCCAATAATCATAGCGGTCAGCGACAAGTAGAAGTAGGGGGAGTCCGTCACCAGGCGATAGGGCATTCCGTAGTGCATATGATACAACTTCATAACTCCCACAATGACTACTGAGATAAAACCGAAAATAAACATCAATGAACCCAAGAGTCCGAAGAAGTGCATCGGTTTCACTCCGAAAGCCGACAGGAACCAAAGTGAAATCAAGTCCAGATATCCATTGAAGAAACGATTCAGGCCGCCGAACTTCGTCTTTCCGAATTTACGTGCTTGATGTTGAACTACCTTTTCTCCGATTTTATTGAAACCGGCATTCTTAGCGAGGTAGGGGATATAGCGATGCATTTCACCATATACTTCGATGTTCTTTACCACGTCTTTTTTGTAGGCTTTCAGTCCGCAATTGAAATCGTGCAGGTTCTTTATGCCGGACACTTTCCGGGCGGTTGCATTGAACAATTTTGTAGGAATGGTCTTCGAAATCGGGTCGTAGCGTTTCATCTTCCAGCCGGACACCATGTCATAATCATCTTCCGTAATCATTCGGTATAGTTCGGGGATTTCGTCCGGACTGTCTTGCAGATCCGCATCCATGGTGATGACCACATCTCCTTGTGCCTTCTCGAAACCACAAAATAATGCTGGTGACTTACCATAGTTGCGGCGGAATTTGATGCCATGCACTGCATCCGACTTCCGACTCAGTTCTTCGATAATCTGCCAGGAACGGTCGGTACTACCGTCATTCACGAAAATTACTTCGTATGAAAAACCGTTGGTTTTCATTACCCGCTCAATCCATGCATACAGTTCTGGAAGAGATTCTTCTTCATTATACAAAGGAACGACAACTGAAATATCCATCTTTCTTATTTACGATTTAACGATTTACGATTGAAATTACTTTAATCATTACTCTATCACCTGATCACCTTATCTTCCACCGATGTGGTCGGCCGGTGGCCGCTTCATGACAAACAAAGCTGTAGGAATGGCAAGCAACGATCCATAGAATACATTCTGAGACATCAATTGCATGGTGATTTCTATCGGAGACAATGAACGCATCACGCTCAAAGCATCTTTTAACTGGTCGATATATATTTCCATTCCCGGCAGGATATTTGCTTCGAAGTTATTCAATAGACTTTCGTATGTGTTCAGTACGAAACCTTGATCTATGAAACGGAAATAAATATAATGTGCCACGGCCGTGAGCAATGCGGCAAACATATACATAAATACGGTGAAAATCCATGCGTGAAGGAAACTGATAGTGCCGCCGCATATATGGTTGCGATACATGCGTACATAATAATATGCCATGAAAGGCACACAAAGAGTCAGCCCCCCGAAGAGGAAAAGTAAGAATGGTACAGTTAACCCCAAAGGGAACAGAATGAACTTCAAAATCCAAAATCCCCCCAGGTAAGTGCCGAATAGCATGGCATATCGTTGTAAATAACCTCTGTTTTCTGTCATCTTTCATTAGGAATATGGGCGCAAAGGTATAAATAATATTGTTTGAAACCTTTGTATTCTTGTTAAAGTTGAAAAAAGTTTGGGCAAACTATTGCAAGTTTAATAAAAATGCCTACCTTTGCACCCGCAAACGAAAATACGGGTAAGTCCTATACGGCCAGCTCCCTTCGAATCCTCCAGGGCTTGATCGCA
>CAJMQU010000014.1 GCA_905215555.1 uncultured bacterium | reverse complement strand
ACAAAAGAAAATGATATTTCAAAGTGTACTAAAAGTGTACTGAATAACAGAAAATGGGCAAAATATGGCAAAAATGGAGAAAATAAGAAGTATGCAAGTTATTGATAATAAGGTGAATAAATTCTTTTGTTTTCCTATGATTTCTATGGTTTGTACCGGGTCTGGGTACCACAGAGAAAAAGCTAAGTGTTGAGTAATCAATTACTTAGCTTTTTCTTTTATCCGAATTTTCCCCACATTTTCCCCACATCTGCAAAATTATAGTAAGAAAATAGCCGTTTTGCTTGGTGAAATGTTATATCAGAAGTAATTTTGAGAAAAATAACAATTTAAAGATAGTTTCTCATGGAAAAGGACATTTGGCAGGAGGTAGAAGAACTGTATCAAGAGTTTCATAAACTTGGTATCAGTCAATCAGTGGACTATGAGAAGTACTACCTTTATTCTCTTATTACCCATTCTACAGCTATTGAAGGCTCTACTCTTACTGAAATAGATACGCAGCTTCTCTTTGATGAGGGGGTGACTGCCAAAGGAAAACCGTTGGTCTATCATCTAATGAATGAGGATTTGAAGAAAGCGTATGAACTTGCCAAAGAAGAAAGTGAACAAGGTATAGTGATTGCTCCTGCTTTCTTGCAAAAATAGAATGCCACGTTAATGCGTACTACTGGAAGTGTGTATAATGTGATGGGTGGTTCATTCGATTCTTCCAAAGGTGAGTATTGTATATGTGGTGTTACGGCTGGTGTTGGTGGACGTTCTTATATGAATTATCAAAAAGTACCTGCCAAAGTTGAAGAACTTTGTATTATCTTGCAGGAAAAGCAAAATACGGTGGGAACGGGAACAATACGAATTGAGTTTCAACGCTCACCTTAACTTGGTTACTATTCATCCGTGGGTAGACGGTAATGGAAGAACGGCTCGCTTGTTGATGAACTATATTTAGTTCTGCTATCACCTTTTTCCGATGAAGATATTTAAGGAAGATAGAGCCGACTATATTCTTTCCTTACAGCAATCGCAAGATGATGAAGTAAATCAACCGTTTTTAGATTTCATGGCAGCGCAGCTAAATAAATCACTTGCATTAGAAATTGAGAAATTCAATACTTCTCGTAAGAAAGGCTTTAATTTCATGTTTTAGAAATTCTACTAATTAGAAAAAAACTCTTAATTCTTTTGTACTGTATTTCTGTTGTTCGTATATTTGCGAACAATATTCAAGATATGGAAGAAAAGAAAGACTATACAGCTATACAAGAGCAGTTGGCACGATTTGCAAAAGCGTTGGGACATCCTGCCCGAATTGCCATTATGCACTTTTTGGCAAAGCAAGAAAGTTGCTATTTTGGTGATATTCACGAAGAACTTCCCATTGCCAAAGCGACGGTATCTCAGCATCTGAAAGAACTAAAAGATGCAGGACTTATACAAGGTGAAGTAGAAACGCCTAAAGTAAAGTATTGCATCAATCGTGAGAATTGGAAGCTGGCTCGTGAACTCTTTAAGGAGTTCTTTGGTCAGTGTATATGCAAATCTGGGGAATGCTGTGAATAATAGCCCCTTTTTTTGAAATTAATGTTCGTTGTTTTGCGAATTACGTTTAACTAAATAAAATAATAGAATTATGGAAATTAAAGTTTTAGGCACAGGTTGTGCAAGTTGTAAAGCATTGTATCAGACAGTAGAGCAAACAGTTAAAGAATTAGGTTTGACTGCTGAAATCATCAAGGAAGAAGATTTGATGAAGATAATGGAATATAATGTAATGACGCTTCCTGCTCTTGTTGTGGACGGGAAAGTAGTAGCAAAAGGAAAAATATCAGCACAAGAAATAAAAGCAATACTAACCAAATAAAAGATATCACGATGAAACGTTTTTTATTCTTTTCCCTAATTTGTTTGTTTTCTGTTTTAGGGATAGCGCAAACTCAAACAAATAAGTATGTGGAAGTTCTTTATTTTCATGGCAAACAGCGTTGTGTGACTTGTAAGGCTATTGAAAAGTACACTAAAGAGGTCGTTTATGCAGATTTTGCAGAATTGGTAAAGAGTGGAAAAGTTCGTTTTAAGGAAGTGGATATTTCAACTCCCGAAGGCGAAAAGCTGGCAAATAAGTATCGTGTGAGCTGGTCTTCTCTTTACGTGAATGGGTGGAAGAATGGCAAGGAAGAACGCAACGATATGACACAATTCAGTTTTCAGAATGCAAGAAATAAAACAGACCTGTTTAAGAAAGAGGTGAAAAAGAAAATAAATCAGCTACTGAAATAGCTATGCTCTATGGAATATTTACAAACCTTGTTGGATAACAGCGAGATTCCTGTTATCACAGCGTTTCTGCTGGGTTTGCTGACTGCTCTAAGCCCTTGTCCGTTGGCTACTAATATCACAGCTATCGGCTTTATCAGTAAAGACATGGACAATCGTAAACAAATCTTTAAGAATGGTATTTTATATACATTAGGGCGTGTGTTGGCTTATTCTGTTTTGGGAGCAATACTTATAATGATACTCCGAAAAGGTGCGGATATGTTTTCTATCCAAAAAGGAATTAGTCAGTGGGGAGAATTATTGCTTGCTCCTGCCTTAATTTTGATAGGCTTGTTTATGCTGTTCGGAGATAGGTTGCATCTTCCGAAGTTTGGCTTTTCTGCTACTGGGAAAACAGAGAGGCTAAAGGGGGCATGGGGCAGTTTGTTACTGGGAATACTGTTTGCTATGGCATTTTGCCCTACCAGTGGATTATTCTATTTCGGTATGCTCATTCCTATGTCTGCTATTGAAAGTGAAGGATATTTGTTGCCTGTGGTTTTTGCATTGGCAACGGGGCTTCCAGTTATGCTTGTTGCTTGGCTTTTGGCTTACAGTGTTGCAGGGATAGGTAAGTTCTACAATAGAGTGCAAATCTTTCAGAAGTGGTTTAATCGTATTGTAGCAATACTATTTATTTTGATAGGCGTTTATTATGGATTTCTTAATTTAGGTATAATATGAAAGTTTTGATTTTATGTACAGGAAATAGTTGTCGTAGTCAAATGGCGCATGGCTTCCTGCAATCATTTGATAAAGATATATATGTGTTTTCGGCTGGTACGCATCCTGCTGAAAAGATAAATCCTTTAGCTATAGATGTCATGGCTGAAGTTGGTGTTGATATAAGCAAACATATTCCTACCAATGTAGCTGATTATTTAAGCGATACATGGGATTATGTAATAACTGTATGCGGTAGTGCGAATGAAACGTGTCCTGCTTTTATGGGATTACAGAGATAAAGAAACAAGAACTGCCAAAATGTACTTGTAGGCAATAATTTTTTTAGCTTATATGTTCGTATAATTACAAACAATAATTGAATATGATACAGAGATTTGCAGACTGGCTGGTATATGACATCTTTGGCTTGGATGCGTCCATAGCTTTAGGAGAAGCTATAAATTTCTTCTTCTATGATACGATAAAGATTTTGATATTGCTATTCTTTATCAGTGTAATAATGGGCATTATAAACGCTTATTTCCCGATAGAACGTTTACGTAATTACCTAACTTCTCGCAAGTTATACGGGTTGCAATATTGCTTTGCTGCCCTATTCGGAGCTATTACTCCATTTTGCTCCTGCTCATCCATACCTTTGTTTATCGGTTTTGTGAAGGGCGGCATTCCTTTAGGAGTTACTTTTGCTTATTTGATAACTTCTCCTTTGGTGAATGAAATTGCTGTTGCGATGTTTATAGGAACTTTTGGGGTACGTATCACAATCATATATGTGATTAGTGGCATTTTATTGGGCATGATAGGTGGATTTATTTTAGGCAAAATGAAGTTAGAGCCTTATTTGAGTGACTGGGTGAAGCAGATACAGCAGCATTCGTCATCCGATTCGGATGCGTGGAAAAAAGAAAATACTCCCTTTGTTAAACGTTTGCCGATAATTGCTCAGGAAGCATGGGGGATTGTCAAAGGAGTACTTTTGTATATCATTATAGGTATTGGCATAGGGGCATTCATGCATGGTTATGTGCCGGAAGGATTTTTCGAGCAATATATGTCTAAGGATAATTGGTTTGCCGTTCCTCTTTCCGTTATTTTAGCTGTACCAATGTATGCTAATGCTGCTGGAATAGTTCCCATTATTGAGGTATTTGTGGCAAAAGGTATTCCTCTCGGAACAGCTATTGCCTTTATGATGGCGGTTGTGGGCTTGTCATTACCCGAAGCTACGTTGTTGAAAAAAGTAATGACGTGGAAGTTGATAGGAATTTTTTTCGGCTTGATAACGCTATTCATCGTCATATTAGGTTACTTGTATAATGCTATATTGTGATAAATATAGATAGAGCAGCAGTATTTCAAGCTCTGCTGCTCTGTTTTTTATAGCTTAAAAGCTTGACTTCTCTTTTCTGTTTGGCTTGGGGGCATCTTACACTGGATTTTCCAATCTCTATGCCCAATCTGAATATACTTCTCCGTCAAACGAGGGACAGGGCTGGGATTGGCTATCTCGCAGAATATAGTTAAGGAACTAAAAGGAGAGATTAGAATGGAATCGGAGTTGGGTAAAGATTTTACTTGCTGGTTTATATTGCCTTATAAGAAGATGAATGCGCACCGTTCCATATTTTCGTGAACAAATTGGTTCTGTATTTCAAAAAATGTATCTTTGTGTCTGCTAGAGACACTATAAAGTACAAGATTTAATCAGAATAGTATGAGAAGAAAAAGCATTCTTTTGTTTTTATTGTGCCTGTTCAGCTTGTGGGCAGTGGCACAAGAAAAGAAACCTGTAAAGATTGCCTGTATAGGTAACAGTATCACTTACGGTTCGGGAATCAAGAACCAGTTTCAAAACAGTTATCCGGGATTGCTTTCCCAACTTCTGGGTGAAGGGTATGACGTCCGTAACTTTGGAGTCAGTGGTCGTGTTCTACTGAATAAAGGAGACCATCCTTATATGCATGAACAGAAGTTTCGTGACCTTCTGAAGTTTGAACCGGATATTGTCACCATAAAGCTAGGCACCAATGACAGTAAACCTTGGAACTGGCGTTACGGGAAAGATTTCAAGAAAGATTTGACAGAGATGCTGGACATTCTTCAGGAGCTGCCTTCAAAACCCAAAGTTTATCTTTGTTTGCCTGTTCCCGCGGTTAAATCAAATTTTGGCATTAATGACAGCGTTATCACAAACGGTATCATTCCCGTGATACGTAGTGTCGCAAAGAAACGCCATCTGCCTGTGGTCGATCTTTATACGGTTCTGAAACCGTATCCCGATTATTATACTGATGGCATTCATCCCAATGAGCAGGGGGCTGCCCTGATAGCGGGCGAACTTTATCGTACGCTGACAGGTAACGAAGCACCTGCTATTGTTACAGATCAACCCTTTCCCGGCAAGAAGTCGCAATGGGAAGGTTTCGACCGTTATGATTTTATTTGCAACGCCCGCCGGGCTACGGTAGTTGTTCCCCGTAAGACGGCCGAAGGCCGTCCCTGGATATGGCGTCCGGCTTTCTTTGGAGCCTTCCCTTCGGTGGATAAAGCCTTGTTGGATAAAGGCTTCCACGTTGTCTATTACGATTTGACACATCTTTACGGTAGTCCTCGTGCGCAACGTCTGGGTACTGATTTTTATGACGTTATGCGCAGATACTATCGTTTATCGCCTAAAGTAACGCTGGAAGGTTTCAGCCGTGGCGGTCTGTTCGCTTTCAACTGGGGAGCGAAGAATCCCGAAAAAGTAGCCTGTATCTATGTGGATGCTCCGGTGTGTGAGGTGTTCAGCTGGCCCGGCAGACATCGGGAACTCTGGAACGGATTGCTCGCCGAGTGGGGATTGACCGATGAAGAGATGAATAATTTCAAAGGTAATCCGATTGATAATTTGGCGCCTTTAGCCGATGCGGGCATTCCTGTTATCAGCGTTTGCGGTGATAGTGACCGTACAGTACCCTATGAAGAGAATATGAAAGTCGTTGCTGAACGTTACCGTGCCTTGGGTGGACTCGTGGAAATCATTTTGAAACCTGGTTGTGATCATCATCCCCATAGCCTGGAAAACCCGGAAGCGGTAGTTGATTTCATTGTCCGTAACCAGCCGGATTATCAGAAGAAACAAGTCATCCGTCAACGTGGCAGCCTTACCAACTCTTATCTGAAATTCACGAAAGAGAAGAAAGGTTGCGTTGCCTTCCTTGGCGGTTCCATTACCGAAATGCGCGGTTGGCGGAATATGATACAGGAAGATTTGAAACAACGTTTTCCCGATACGGAATTTACGTTTATTGATGCCGGAATTCCCTCCACAGGTTCTACGCCTCATTCTTTCCGTTTCGAAAATGACGTCTTGCAAAAGGCGGTGCCCGATTTGCTGTTTGTTGAGGCGGCAGTGAACGATGATACCAATCTTTTCAACTATATTCAGCAAATACGTGGCATGGAAGGTATTGTCCGCCATGCACGCACTTCTAGTCCCAAGATGGATATTGTCATGCTTCATTTCATTTATGATCCGTTCATTCCTTTGCTGGACAAGGGGATACAGCCCCAGGTGATTATGAACCATGAAAGCGTAGCCAATCATTACTATGTGTCTTCCATCAATCTGGCGGAGGAAGTGGCGCATCGCATGCGTGACGGTGAGTTCGACTGGAAGTACTTCGGCGGTACGCACCCTGCCTGGGGCGGGCATAAATATTACGCTGCCGCTATCAACCGTCTCTTCGATCTTGAATGGAGTGGAGACGTGGCAAAGAAAACAGTTCAGCCGCATGAAGTGCCGGAGCAACCGATAGATGCTTATTCCTATGATAAGGGTGTGTTTGTTGATATCCGTTCGGCTAAACAACTGAACGGTTGGAAAGTAGTGGAAGATTGGGTGCCTACGGTGAAAGGAAATACCCGTGAAGGCTTTGTACATGTTCCTATGTTGGTGACCGACCGTGCCGGTGCCAGTCTTTCTTTTTCTTTCGAAGGCCGTGCGGTGGGTATCTTCTGTGCAGCCGGTCCGCAAGCCTGCGTACTGGAATATAGTGTAGACGGCGCTCCCTTCAAGAAACTGGATACATTTACTGATTGGAGTCGGAAACTGTACATCCCGTGGGTGTATATGTTCGAAACGGAGCTTACTTCAGGTCATCATACATTGCGTTTGCGTGTGGCAAAAGGAGACAAGACAGGGTGTCAGATACGTAATTTTGTCGTAAATCAATAAGCCATTATCCCCCTCATGGCATATCTGTGAGGGGGATAAAAACAAATAATACCTTTTTTTATAACATTTCGGGAAGGATGATTAACCAATTTGTCTCCTCTTCGTAACATTCTTTTGGAGGTCTTTCCATTTCATTCCATACATTTGTCGTGGTTTCTTTTGCAAACTAAAAAAAAGTACGCAATAAAATCTTTGATATTAACCATTAAACAATGTACGATGAGAAAGACATTCTTTGAAAAGTGCATAAATCTGCATTTATGCCGTGTTGCGCTGGTACTGCTACTTCTGGTACCTGCAATCAGTAGCCTTCAGGCTAACCCTTCTCAAAGCAAAACCATTTCGGGAGTTGTGACATCTGCTACGGACAATGAGCCGTTGATAGGTGTCAGCGTTCAGGTGAAAGAGACTTCCACCGGTGGTATTACCGATATGGATGGTAAATATTCTGTGACTGCTCAGTCCGGGCAAACGCTGATATTCTCTTATATCGGCTACACATCTCAGGAAATTAAGGTAGGTGATTCTTCGGTTATCAATGTGTCTTTAAAAGAAGATACCGAAATGCTGGATGAAGTGGTCGTAGTGGGTTACGGCGTTCAGAAAAAGAAACTGGTGACCGGTGCTACGGTTCAGGTGAAGGGTGAAAACATTGCCAAACTGAACACAACCAACCCTTTGCAAGCCATGCAGGGACAGACTCCAGGTGTGATGATTACGTCCACTACAGGTCAGCCGGGTAAAGATATGAAGGTGTCAATCCGTGGTCTGGGAACGGTAGGTAACTCACAACCGCTATACCTCATTGATGGAGTAGGGGGTGATATTTCTACATTGAATCCGGCTGATATCGAATCTATCGATATTCTGAAAGATGCTGCTTCTGCCGCTATTTACGGTGCACAGGCTGCCAATGGCGTAGTGCTGATTACTACTAAATCGGGTAAAGAAGGGAAAGCGACTGTTTCTTTTGATGCTTACTATGGCATACAGAATGCTGCTCGCAAAGTGGATATGCTGAATGCCCGGGAATATATGATGATCATGGACGAACAAGCTTTGAACTCCGGAGAGAGTGCTTATGACTGGAGCCGCTATAAAAGTATTCGTGATGCTGACGGGAATATTTATGATACAGACTGGGTTGACTCCATGATTAAGGATAATGCCAAGATGCAGAGTTATTCATTGGGCATCACGGGGGGGGCTGCCTCTTCCACTTATGCTATGTCATTGGGCTATATGTCTCAGGAAGGTATCATTGGCGGTAGTGAGGTTTCCGATTATGAACGTTACAACTTCCGTATAAACTCCGAACATAAGCTGTTTAACAACTTCCTGAAAGTCGGTGAGCACGTCAGCTTTATCCATAAGAACTATAAGAACATGAATGATGAGGGCAACGGACACAATGGAAATAAATTGTATTCTGCCTTTAACACTTCTCCTCTGGCTCCTATCTACAGTGATAATGGCAAGTATAATTCTCCTTATAATAATACGGCTGCTTCTGACTGGAATGGCGGTGACGGAAACCCTTACGGGCAAATGATGACCCTGTCGCAGTCTCAGAATAAGAATAACACCTTTGCCGGTGACGTTTATGCCGAGATAGAACCGATTAAGAATTTGAAAGTAAGAACCCTGTTTGCAGCTTCTTACTCTTCTTATAATTACCGTAGCTTTACTCCTAAATATCAGTTCGATTCTTATACCGACAGAACTTATACCTCTGTAGCACAAAGTGCCGGTGACGGATTTACCCTTACCTGGCAGAATACGGCTTCTTATGACTGGAGCTGGGGCAATCATGCGCTGAATGCATTGATCGGTATGGAGTCTTCACGTACCGATGGCTTTGATGTAGGTGCAGGACAGGCATACCTGACCAACGGCTTTGATAGCTGGGACAAGGCCTATGTCGATAATGGTACGGCACAATCCAAAGATACCGGTCTTTCGGCATCCGGAAAGCCTTGGGACAGTTCCCGCAATGTATCCTACTTCGGACGTTTGGGCTGGAACTGGAAAGAAACTTATATGGTGAATGCTACACTGCGTTGCGACGGATCTTCCAAGTTTGCCCGCGGACACCGTTATGGCTGGTTCCCCTCTGTTTCTGCCGGTTGGACTATTACCAATGAAAAGTGGATGGAAAAGGCGCAAGCCTGGCTCGATTACCTGAAACTTCGCGTTAGCTGGGGACAGGTGGGTAACAATAATATAGATAATTATCAATACCTGGCTCCGGTGTCTTATTCCGGTTACTATACCTTTGGAGAAGTATCCGGCGCCACCAGTCCGGGATATGTTCAGGGTGCATTCCCCAGCCGCTTGGCTAACGAAAGCATCAAATGGGAGACTTCTGAGCAAACTAATATTGGTCTTGATGCCCGCTTCCTGAACGGACGCCTGGGACTGAATGCAGATTTCTATATCAAGACAACGAAAGACTGGTTGGTGCAGGCTCCGGTGTTGTCTACTGCCGGAACAGACGGTCCTTTTATCAATGGCGGTGATGTGAAAAATACCGGTGTTGAGCTGGCTCTCACTTGGAATGACCAGATCGGGCAGGACTTCCGCTACAACATCGGCATTAATGGTGCGTATAACAAGAATGAGGTGGGCAATATCCCTACCGAGGATGGCATCATTCATGGCAAAACCGGCATATTGTATGATAACGCAGAAGAATTTTACCGTGCACAGAACGGTCATGCCATTGGTTATTTCTGGGGATATAAAACGGCAGGTATATTCCAGAACCAGCAGGAAATCCAGGATTGGATTGCAGCAGGCAATGGCGTTCTCCAGTCCAATCCCCAGCCGGGTGATGTGAAGTATGTGGATATGGATCGTAACGGAACCATAGACACTGCTGATAAGGTGGATTTAGGAAATGGTATTCCTGATTTCACGTATGGCTTTACAGTAGGTTTCGATTATAAAGGTTTCGATTTCTCACTGAATGCCAATGGCGTAGTGGGTAATCAGATAGTCCAATCTTTCAGGCAGATTGCCAATAAGCAGTCTAACTATACTACAGCTATTTTGGGCCGTTGGACAGGTGAAGGCACTTCCAACAGGATTCCCCGCGTGACCAACACTACGGACAACTGGATGTTTTCTGATTTGTATGTACAGGATGGCGATTTCTTGCGTATCAGTAACATTACCCTTGGATATGATTTCTGCAAGCTGATGAAGATAAAATACATCTCACAGGCCCGCCTGTACGTGCAGGTGCAGAATGCATTCACGTTCACCAAGTACGACGGTATGGACCCGGAAGTAGGCTATGGTTCCGAGAAATGGGTATCGGGCGTAGACCAGGGCTTCTATCCTCGTCCCCGTACTTTCCTGTTTGGGGTAAACCTTAAGTTCTAATGATAACATTAAAAGGAATAAACTATGAATAAGTTCAAATTGAATATAATAGCATTGGCACTTGGAGGACTTACATTGGCTTCATGTGCGGAAAGCTTTTTGGATGTGGAATCTAAGACCTCATCTAACACCGGAAACTTCTATAAGAGCAAAGATGATGCGGAGCTCGCCCTGATCGGCTGCTATAATGCCTGGAAACGTACGACCTCGGATGATACCTGGGGATTCTATATTTGTTCGGAGCTGATGGCTGATGAATGCCTTGCAGGAACGGGTGTTACGGATGCACCCAACTATCAGGTGGTTGACCGTTTTGATATAGGACGTTATTCTGCCGGTACGAGTTTGCTTGAAACGAGTTGGGATTCTTACTATAGAGCCATTTATCGCTGCAATGAGATTCTGAAATATGAAGCTATGGGACAGTTTGAATGGGTAGGCGACGAAACTGCACAGGGACGGCTGATAGGCCAATGTCGCGTGATTCGTGCCCTCTGCTACTTCGATATGGTACGTCTGTGGGAGAACATTCCGTTATTGACGGAACCGACGGACCAGAATGTTCCGCAGTCGGACCCTGATGCCGTATATGCTACTATCGTTGAGGATCTGAAATACGCTATTGAACATATTCCGGCCAATGCATACCCGAAAGCAGAAGCCTCTGCTAATGACGGACGTATCACTAAGTATGCCGCTGAGGCTTTGATGGCCCGTGTATATCTGTTCTATACCGGATATTATGGTAAAGACTTAGCCAACGTAACCAAAGACGAAGTGGTGGGTTATCTGGATGATATCATAACATCAAAAGAGTATAAGTTGCTGGCGGATTTCAAGGATTTGTGGCCGGCTGCATCCAGCGTTTCCCAATCGGCTGCCGAGGCTTGGGATGCGGAAAAGACCACTTATAAGGAAATCAATGATGAAGTCATCCTGCAAATGAAGTTCAACTATACGGATGACCGTTATAATACGGGTGGTGATGTAGACGGTAACCGCTGGCTGGTAATGTTGGGACTCCGCAAATTCTGGTACTCTCCTTATGCTTACGGCTGGGGCTGCTGCACTGTGCATCCTAAAATCTGGAATGCTTATTCAGCGGATGATGCCCGTCGTTCGGCTTCTATCATCGACATAGCCGGAGAAGGCATTGCAGCCAAAACTGGTTTTGATGAATACCTGAGAGATCAGCGTGAATATACCGGCTATGCCATCAAGAAGTATACCCCGACTTGCTATTATAACGGTGTTTCTTCCGTTCCGGAACAAACATCGACCAGTGCGGTGCAGGAGAAACAGTACCAGCCTTATATCGTGCTCCGTTATGCCGACGTCCTGCTGATGGCGGCAGAACTGGGCGGAACACCTACGAAGACAGCGCAGGATTGTCTGGATGAAGTGCGTAGTCGTGCGAAAGTATCTACGGGCGTGGCTCCTACCAAAGAAAACATCATGAAAGAACGTATGCTTGAATTTGCTTTCGAAGGTATCCGCTATTGGGATTTGCTCCGCCAAGGAGTAGATTATGCAGCTAGTGAAATTGCAGAAAGTAACCTGACTGTATTGTCTGGTAATCAGGAGGAAAGCGTCACCATCGATGCTGCTAATATAAAGGATAAGCGCGGACTGATGCAGATTCCTCAGAACCAGATAACTCTCTCTAATGGACTTTTGAAACAAAATGCCGGTTGGTGATAACTATTAAAACTAAAGAATCATGAAAAAGATATTTTATAAGATATATGCTTCGTTGGTGGTGTTGGTGCTGATGTTTGTTGCCTGTACACCGGATAGCAACGAGTTGGAAATGCCCGATGTTACAGCGGACGACCTGGCAGAAGGAATTGCCTATACAATCACCCATGATGCCACCAATCCTAACATTGTCTACCTGGAAAGCAAGATGGGCAGCAAGTACACTCCTCTTTGGGAACACCCGATGGGACGCAGTCAGGAACAGAAGATTACTTTGAAAATGGCCTTTGACGGCACATACACCGTGAAGTTCGGAGTAGAAACCCGAGGCGGGGCTGTATATGGCGAACCGGCAACTTTTACTGTGGAGGATTTTTGCGCTGATTTCGTGACAGGTGAGATGTGGGACTTTCTGGCAGGGGGTGCCGGAAATTCGAAGACTTGGGTGCCTGATACGGGTAATTATGGGATGAAACAAGGCTTCTATTCGTGTTTCGACCCGACTGCGACTTATCTTGATATGATTACCGATGCCGGAAAGAACAATTGGTATGCCAAGGATAAAACCTGGTGGGAACCCGGTAATGGTGATGTAGGCATCACAGAAGATGATCTGAACTCCTATATGACTTTCTCGCTTGAGGGAAAAGCAGGACTGACCGTCCATCGTTTTACCGACGGACAGGAGACGGTAACTGAAGGTATGTTCAGTATGAATACGGATGATCATACAATGTCAGCCATTGATGTGGATTTCGTGCATGGTGCTTGGGCAGATGGCAAGGCTGTGGACTTCAGAAATGGCTTCCAGATTCTGGTACTTACAGAGAACCAGTTGATGATTGCAAACTATCGTGACGAGGCATTGTCCGGTGAAGGCAGATGTATCTATTGTTGGAATTTTGTTTCCAAAGAATATGCTGATAGCTATGTGCCCGAACCGGAAGAGCCCGAACCATCGGAACCGCAACTGCCGGATGGTTGGAAAGATGATGTTTCGGAAACTGTGAGCGTTGTCACGTCCACCACCATCAAATGGACATTATCTAAAATGAATCCTGTGGATTGGGCATCGCAAAGTGGTAAATTGCTCAATGGGTGGACTTCTCCGTCTGATTATCCTGATTGGCTGGGAATTCTTGACCCGGCGGTATACGAAGGCTTTGCAATGACACTGGACAGTAAAGAAATGAAGGCCACTTTTGTAACTCCTGATGGTAGTGAAACAGAAATGTCCTATACGCTGGATGATAAAGGTATTTATTCTTTTAGCGGTACGGTACCTACTGTGACTGTTGTAGGCTGGATGGCTTTCCGTGCAAGTGATGCGAACACTTTGCGCATCTTGAGTATCGAGAAGGATAATGAAGGCAATCTGTCGGGCATGTGGTTGGGTATTCCTAATCCTGATAAACCGGATACGGAATATATAGCTTATCATTTTAACCCTACGGCTGTTGGTGCAGGTGGCACTGAGGACAAGAATGAAACTATTAAGAAAAGGCTGACAGGTGGCAGTACACGTACCTACAGGCTGGATTATGAACACATCATATGTACATGGGCCAATAATTGGGTCTATGATAACATTACTGATGGTATGAAAGCCAACTATGCTACTTCCACTTTGCCCGATTGGACCAATTGGACTTACTCTGCCGCTAATATTGCGAATGTGGATAAGTTCAGGCTGACTTTTGGAAGTGATGGCTCACTGATATTCGTGAACAATCAGGGAGCAAGTACTACTACTACATACTCCTTCCTTGCAGCCGATGACTGGTATGGAATGCCTTTGGTGCAATTTCCGGAGGAGCTTGATATGTTCTTTGAGATGAGCGGAGTGGACGGTGGCTGGCTGAATTTTGAGCTTCAGTTCAATAATGAGAAGACAGGTGAGGGTGGTGAAGTTATACCGCCTGTCAGCAATGTTCCACAAGGAGGCGGATTCCTCGAATTGTATGACTGGGATTTCGATGCACGGGGTAATGTGACCGGTCTATGGTTGGGTATGGACAATGGACAGGGCGCGGCTGCATTGAAGACTTTGAGTAACCAGCGTAAAGTATTTCATTTACTGGTTGTGGAATAAGCAGTCTTTTTGATAGAGAGGGAGGAACGATTCATCGTTTCTCCCTCTTCTTATTTAAGATTTTGCTCCTATCCAAGTCCACTTGTGCCAGATGTACTCCAGTGGTCCTTGCTTGTGCTTGCTCAGCCACCATTTGCTGAATTTCACTTGCAGCAGGAATAAGACAAAACCAATCAGCAGACTCAGTGTATAGCCGCAGTAAGGTGCCAGATAAAGTCCGAACGGGAAGTAGACAATGGCTCCCAGAATGGACTGCGTGATATAGTTGGTCAAACTCATCTTTCCATAATACCGGAGACTGGAAACACCTTTACTGAAACCTTTCTTCTGATATAACAGGATGAACGAAGCTATCAGCACAAAGGTAAACGCCAGCTTTTGCCACATGTCAAATGCCGTTCCCACCGTTTGCTGAACTAAAGCGTCGCTCTTCATAATTAATTCTTTCAACTGATATAGCGGAGCGAAAGCTACGGCTCCGATGATAAGCGCCGTTATCCAAAAACGGATGTTCTTCTCATTGGTGACAAACAGTTGCTTCCTGCCTATGTAGAACCCTAACAGGAAAAGCCCCGCTGTCTGCAAAAAACGACCGGCTCCTACCGCCCACAAGAAGCTGGCTTTCTGCCCTAATGTAACATTTCCCCAGAAGAATTGGCCTAAAGTTCCTGTTTTGGTATACTCTGCCACTTCCGCATACATGGCTCCCACTCCTAAATCGGGTAGCTGGTGTGCCGGATTGAGCAGGCTCATTATATAATGATACCATTCTATCGGTTGCAGCAGGAAGAAAATGGCCAACACCAATATCATCTTGTTGCTCAAGTTACGGAATAAAAACAAAACCACCCCTACTACTACAAACAGCAACAGCACATCGCCGGCAGGAAAGAAAGCGGCATTCAGCGTAGCGAAACCTGCAAGCAGTACCAGACGCCACAGAAAGCGGTAACCGAAATCCTTTCCTTGTTTCTTCTGATTGTTGCATTGAATGTAGAAGGTAAATCCGAAAAGCAAGGCGAAAATGGCATAGGCTTTTCCGGCAAACAGGGAGAAGACGGCATTCAGCACGCCTTGGTCCAGAATATTCAGCCAAGCGGGCGAATCAGTGGGATATACGGGGAAGATGAAGTGCTCCAGATTATGCACCAGGATGATAGCCATTACGGCAAAGCCTCTCAAGGCATCTACTACCTCAATGCGAGGCGTTTTCGATAAAGGTTGTTCCATTCGATTAATTGTTTAGTATTCTTTTTATTAGTTTGTTCATCGGCTTTTCAAAACGATAGTAGGACAGCAGGCTAAGCAGCAGTATGATGCCCAGGGGGAACCGGTAGCACTTAGCTTGTTGGATAACATCGGGCAGCTCTTTTATCAATTGTAGATATTGTTCCTTGGCCGGCAGAAAAAGTCGGCTGATGCGATGCTGATTCATATATAGCAGACATTTCTTCCTTTTTGTCAGCAAAGAGAATTGCTATTGTTTGTTGTTTTATAAATGATGCAAATGTATCATTTATATGCAGGAAGAGCAAATCAAGCAAATAAAAACTTGTATACTGCTAGTAAACAATGCTATGTGAAATTCGCAATAGTTGAAAGCGATTGCCTGCTTTCGGTTTTACCTACTTCCTGCACGAACGATATATATATCCTGCATGTTGGATATTAACTTCCTGCGTGTAGGAGCTTAATGTCCTGCGTATACGGTATATATATCCTGCGTGTACGATATATATATCCTTCCCGGATATGTAATCCGCTGTCTTTTAGTCTTTCCTCGATTTTATAGCCTTCACACACACTTGATAACATATATAGTTATGCCTCGTAACAAGTAATGTTCCGGATGATAACAAGCAATGTTATCATCCGGAATAAGTAATGTTATTTTGGATAGTGAAGGGGTAGGTTCCCGGGATTTTATTGTTTGAGTGGTGAGCGTTCACCATCCAACTTCCCTAAACCCTAAATGGTTGTTTCTTTAGTTTCAGCTTTTCAGTTTGTTCGCAAACACCCTATTCATGGGACTTTCGGCTGAAAGTTCCCGCGCTGAACCCTGAAAAAGAGAGTTTCAGGAAGAACTTTCAGCCGAAAGTCCCATGAGTAGGGCGTTGGACGGAAGCTGAAAGACTGGAAACAAAAAAAGTAACTTCACTTTACGGTAGGATAATTGAGTATTCTTCATATTGCGTCTGGAGGCAGTGTTATCTTTTAGGCAGGAAAAAAATAGATAATGTATGATGGTAAAGTAATCTTTCATATATTTGCTAATAAAATATAAAGACTATGGAAAATGCAATGAATGCGACAATTAATGGTTTTTGCTATGTACTAATTTTATTCATTTAAAACGAATTACTATGAAATACAGAATGATACACAACTTACTTAAGTGTGAAATCCATTTTCTTGCGGGTATTATTTTTTGTTCCCTACTTTCCTTAGAAAACGGTATGGCTCAGAATCAGCCGGAACGATTTCGGAATCTTGATGTGCCGCAAGGTCGGTGGAGTTTGATTTTTATTAATAATATAGTTTGTACTCAGTGGAACTATATCCCTTCACTCGAAAATAGAAATCGCTCTTCTACGGCAATATTGGGGACTGGTGCCGGATTCGAATATGCCTACTGCCGGAACCGGACTTTGTCTCTGACTGCTGAAGTTGGTCTAACTGGTTATGTTTTGTCTATGGAACCTTCGGAATGGGGACGTGATGCTCGATATTACAATATAAATTTGTTGCATACTTCTTATTGGAAGCATTTTGCAGTGGGTATCGGACCCACACTTGGATGGAATGAGTGGAAATATATTTATAGAGGAGGAGATTTTTCAGAAGATGAACTGACTGATAGTGAAAAATATGACTATTACGGCGAAGAGAACTTTTCTTTCACCCGTTTTGCTGCGGGAGTTGATGTTCAGGTCTATTATTATATCATTTTTCAATTAGGATTCGGTGCAGAATACTCTGCCCGTTGGATGTGGAAGGGAGGTGCCAGAGGGAAATGCGATCACCAATGTGCACTGAAAATGCGATTAAAGTTTGGACTAAACAAGAAGAAACGACTTTAGCTAACCGGATACATTCGTACTTATAATAAGAAACTTATGCAAGGGAAATCACATTTTCCTATGGACTCTTCTGCTTTTATTCCCCTTGATACTCAAAATACCCGAACTCCGCATACCCCTTTGATGAAGCGGAACCGGACACGGCATACATTCCTAAGATGATCCCTGTAAATCCGCCTGCTGTTTCCGTACTGATATACCGGGTATTCATCCTGCCAAGTTCCCGGAAATTCGTTCCGTCCGTGGCGTACTCAAATGAATAAATATCGTTATTACCCTTTACCCGAAGTTGCACTTTACCTTCAGGGATGCTGATTTCTTTTTCTACATGAGTCAGTTCCCCTAACCGATAACGGAGGATTACCGATTGCTTCTTGTCAGCATCCTGCCTGACTGACAAATCGTAATGCGAATGATTCTCCATGAATACCGTCAGCCCCGCTTCATCCTGCGGACGGACTTTCTGTAATTCTACCGAAGTACTTGCTGTGAAATCAATATGCTGCTGTCTGCGGCCTACGAACGTCGGACTGTCCATACTGTTCAGACTGACCGGAGTCATCTTCAGCCGGAGCATACCTTGCGGACTGCAACTGTAATTCTCTGTTTTCGGATTGCGGAGATAGATCCATTCCGGTCCTAACTTTCCGTTTGCGAATGTAGTTCGTACAGGCTTGGGAGAAACTGGATATTGCGGCAGAGTGGGCACATCCATCTGAATCGCCATCGTTCCATCTCCATTCACCACAGGCCAGGCATCCTTATCCCAACGAACGGGGGCAAGGAACGTTTCACGTCCCAGCAAATGGTGGCTTCCTGTCTGCGGACGGAATGCGAGGCATACCACCCACCACGAACCGTTGGCAGCCTCTACGAGGTCAGCATGTCCCGTGCCTTGTATCGGACTGTTCTGCGCGTTCTTGTTTATATGCGTCAGGATAGGATTGGCGGGATTGCTTTCATACGGGCCATCTATGTCGTGGCTGCGGGCGATGGTCACTTTATGCCCGTATTCCGTTCCACCTTCGGAAATCAGCAGGTAATACCAGCCATCTTTTTTATAAATATGCGGTCCTTCCGGGTGTCTCCCTCCCGTGCCGTTCCAGATGCGTCTGGATGCTGTAAGCTGTTCTCCGGTCATGGGGTTGATTTCACATAGATAGATGCCTACGTCCGGATTGCTTACCAAGTAGCACTTCCCGTCTTCAAAATAGAGGGAAGGGTCGATGCCCCCTTGTTTTATCCATACAGGTTCAGACCACTCTCCGCGAGGGTCGGTGGTATACACCAGGAAATTTCCTTTGTCCGAGACGTTGGTGGTTATCATATAGAATACACCTTCGTGGTGGCGGATGGTAGGGGCGTAGATACCGCCCCACGTTCCTGCATTTGTCAGTTTCACCTGCGACGGGCGGTTCAGGCAGTTGCCTATCTGTTCCCAATGAATCAAGTCTTTACTATGAAACAGTGGAACACCCGGAAAATAACAGAAACTGCTGTTCACCAGATAGTAGTCTTCACCTACCCGGCAAACGCTGGGATCGGGATGGAAACCGGGAATGACGGGATTCTGATAACCTTGTTGAGCGTGTGAGAAACAGTTCATACCCATCGTCACACATAAGGATAAAAGGAATTTCTTCATGTTAAAAGTGTTTTTATAAGTCAGATATGAGTAACATTTATTCTCAAAGATAGGGCTTTACACGGTTCCAGCAAAGCCTCCGGATGATATGTCGGTTATTGGAAACCTTTTATCCCAGGGTGATAACAAATTATACCGTTCCATATAACATACCGAATCGACTGTATGCCCGTTTTGCCCTATCTTTGCCAGCACGGATTTCTATCCTTAACCTGACATTTAAGAATGAAAAACATTATGGACATGAATAAAATTAAAAATTATTTCGTACTTCTTTTCACGATTGCTCTTTCTGTTTTTGTTGTGGCTTGTTCCAGCGATGATGATGAAGCCGTTACACCGGAAATAGTAATCCCCGAAAACATTCTGGCGAATGGAATGAATTTCTCCAAAACAGGGGGAACAAACACGCTATCTGTCAAGTCGAATGTGTCGCTGGAAGTCACCAGCAATCAGGATTGGTGTACAGTAACTCCCGCTGCTTCCGCTTCGGCCACAGTTTTTAAATATACGGTGACGGCGGAAGAAAATCCAGATGTGGTGGAACGCACTGCCATTATTACCGTGAATGGCGGTGGTTTGACGGAAACATTCAATGTTGTGCAGGTGGCTGCCAGCGGACTGATTGTAGAATCCTTTACTCCTGAGGCGATTGCTGCCGAAGGTGGAATCTTTACGGTGAATCTGAAAGCGAATGGCAACGTCGCGGTGACTATTCATGATAACTGGATACAGGAGACCACTACCCGTGTAATGTCTGCGGTGACTAAAACCTTTAGCATTGCCGCCCATTATGGTGAGGCTCGCGAAGGAACCATCACTTTTACCCTGGAAGATCTTACGGAAACCGTTACGGTGAAACAGCTTGCCGGCAAGTTGCCTGATGTCGGCATGGAGAGTGATGCCATGACTTTGGCTGCGAAGATAAAACTCGGCTGGAATCTGGGTAATTCTTTGGAAGCATGCAATGTGACTTACACAAACGGTTTTGTATGGGGTACGAACTCACTGAGCGACATGGACCCGGGAGAAACCAAATGGGGGAATCCTGCAACGACACAGAATATGATCAGTGCCGTAAAAGCTGCCGGTTTCAATGCTGTGCGCATTCCTTGTGCCTGGTATGGATATATGGAGAATGAGACGGACTATACAATTAAAGCTTCCTGGCTGAACCGCGTGCAGGAGGTGGTGGATTATTGCTATGCCGAGAATATGTATGTCATCTTGAATATCCACTATGACGGTGGCTGGCTGGAAAAGAATTGTAAGCCGGCCGTACAAGATAAGGTTAACGTTGTGCAAAAGGCTTTGTGGACACAGATTGCCGAAAAATTCAAGGACTATGATGAGCATCTGTTGTTTGCCGGATGTAATGAACCCAATGCTGCCAATGCCACTGAAATGGAAGTACTGAAGTCATACGAACAGACCTTCATAGATGCCGTGCGTGCTACGGGTGGAAACAATGCACTCCGCAACCTGATTGTGCAGGGACCCAATACGGATATCACGAATACTTCGGATTATGGCCAACTGCCTGTGGACAATGTACCCGATCGCTTGATGGTCGAGATACACTACTACACCCCGTGGAATTTCTGCGGAATGACAACAGATGAGAGCTGGGGAAAGATGGCCTACTTTTGGGGGACCGGATATCATGTAGACGGATCTGACAGGAACTACCGGCCTAGCAGTTATGCAAGTGCGGAAGCGGAGATGGAAGCTCTTTTCAAGAAGATGCAGACACAATATGTAAGCCGGGGCATTCCGGTAATTCTGGGTGAGTTTGGTGCCAACAGGCGTTCTTCCTTAACCGGAGATGAGTTGACCAAGCATCTGGCTTCGCGCGCTTACTATCTGAAAACGGTGGTTTCCAATGCCGGAAAGTATGGTCTTGTTCCTTTCTACTGGGACAATGGATATAATGGAGACAATACGATGGCTCTCTTTAACCGTACTACCTGTAAGGTTTATGACCAGCAGGCACTGGATGCCTTGATGGAGGGGACTGCAAACTAATCGGGAAAGATCGTTTTTTCATAAATATAGGTTCTCTTAAATAAGAGATAGGTTTTAATATAGGTTTTTTTTTGATTGGTTCTGGGAAGCGGCTTCTGTGAGTGAAGTGGCTTCCCTCTTTTCTATTGTTGAAACAAATGATGGGGCATCAAATGATAAAAAAACAGATGTAAAACCTTGCTTATACAGTTACTTTTTATTTCATTTGCAATGTGTTAGCTACTGCCTTATACCTAATGCCATGAAAAGATTTATTTTACTTATCATACAGGTCGTTATGATGTGCTTCCCTGCCGTTGCACACAATTTCATGTTTAAACATCTGGAAGTCAGGGATGGAATGCCTAGTAACCAGATCCTTGCTATCTGTAAGGATTCAAGAGGCTTTATGTGGTTTGGGACAGCTTCCGGCCTGGCACGTTATGACGGATACCGTTTCAAGGTTTTTTATAGTTCGGACAATGATCCGACATCCTTGCCCGACAGTTATATCGAGAAAATAGTGGAAGACGGTGAGGGCCGTTTGTGGATACGTACCGGTGGGAATGGATATATCATTTATAACTGGGATACGGAAGATTTTGTACGTGATGTACGTTCCTGGATGTGGAACATCGGAATAGATGGAACTCCCCGGCATGTATTTGTTGACAGCCGGAAGAATATGTGGTTTGCCGTGGACGGGAAGGGGTGTTATCGTTATCGTCCCGGAGAGAAGAAAGCGGACGTTTTGCCTTTTGGTGAGAAGGGAATACCGGAGGGTATCGTTATGGACATGATTGAGTGTAAAGATGGTGTTGTATTGGTGTATGATAACGGACATGTTTTCTGTATCGACCCTGAAGAAGTAAAGGTGAAATGGGAATTGACGGATGTCATGAAAGAGATGGGAAACCGCACCGATATTTTCTTTTTGTATGTGGATAAGGATGAAGATTTATGGATATACGGCGCTCCCGGTGTGTGGGCATATAATCTGCCTGCAAAGAAATGGCAGTCGCAATGGGATTTTAACGACAGGGGACAGGCACATGTGGTTGCCGTTGCCCAAGATAGACAGGGACGTATCTGGTTTGGGAAAGACCAGGATGGCATTGACATTTGGAATAAGACGACAGGTGAAACCGTTTCGCTTACTTATAATGTGGATGATGAACGCGGGTTGCCCAACAATACCATTAACGTGTTTTATGAAGATGATAGCGGGATAATGTGGATAGGAACGTATAAGAAAGGTGTTGCCTATTATAGTGAGAGCATTTTTAAGTTTTCCATCAAACGCCTGGGCGACATCAACTGTCTGGAAGAGTGTGGCAATAGTTGCCTGTGGCTGGGCAGCAATGATGCCGGACTGATGCACTGGAACTCACGGACGGACGAAAAGAAAATATATACCCACTCACGGTCGGGAAATTCCATAGCCTCCAATGTAATTGTCACCTTGCTGCAAGCCACTGACGGCAAACTATGGATAGGCACTTTCTGGGAAGGTCTGGACTGTTTTGACGGCAAACGCTTCGTGAATTACCGTAACCGTCCCGGAGATGAGAATTCACTGGCTAATAATAATGTCTGGGCATTGGCGGAGGATAAGGATGGAAATATATGGATTGGTACGTTGGGCGGAGGCCTGCAATGCCTGAATCCGAAAACGGGGAAGTTTGTCACCTATACCATGGCTAATTCCGATCTCATCTCCAATCATATTTCTTCTATTTGCATCACCCGCAATAACCGGCTTGTTATCGGAACTTCCTCTACGGGTGTTGCCATTATGGATCTGAATACCCGGAAGATAACCAATATGGTGGGCAACTTGTCGGGAAATCAGCGTTTTTCCAATCAAAGTATAAACCAGGTTTATGAAGACAGCCGGGGGCTGATATGGATAGGGACACGCAATGGGCTGAATCTTTATAATCCGAAGAACGACCATTTGCAGATAGTCTCTTCCGGACAGGACGAAGCAAAAGAATACATTGCCGGTATTGCGGAGGATGAGAACAAAAATATGTGGATGACCACAGCAAACGGGGTACTGAATATTATCCCTTCCATCGATACGAAAACCGGAGATTATGCTTTCCATTATTATATATACGATGATAAGGATGGTCTGCAAGGGTCGGAGTTCAATCAGCGTTCCATCAAACGGCTCACTTCGGGAGAGATTGCGATGGGCGGGATGTACGGACTCAACACTTTCAGCCCCAATGACATCAAATATAACCTTACGCTGCCGAAGGTAATGTTCACCGGTTTCCAACTGTTCAATGAAGAGATTGAAATCGGGAAGGAATACGGAGGGCGCATCCTGCTGCGTGAGTCGTTGAATAAAGTAAGGGAGATAGAACTCGACTATAAACAGAATGTCTTCACCGTACTGTTTGCATCGGACAACTACATTCTGCCTGATAAGACTCAGTATTTGTATAAACTGGAAGGTTTTAATGAAGACTGGTTGTCGGGTACGGCCGATATGCACCGTGTCACTTACACGAATCTGGCGCCCGGTACGTATATGTTGAAAGTAAAAGCCGTCAATAGTGATGGATATGCCGGAACGGAAGAAGCAAGCCTGAAGATTATCATCCGGCCGCCTTTCTGGATGACTTCGTGGGCTTATGTCATTTATGCTTTGTTGCTGATGGGGGTGCTGGTACTTGCCCGCAATGCAGTACTGCGCCGTGAGCGTAATAAATACAAAATACAGCAGATGGAGCATGAAGCGGAGAGGAATGAGGAAGTGAACCAGATGAAGTTCCGTTTTTTCACCAATGTGAGCCATGAGTTGCGTACTCCGTTGACATTGATCATCTCACCGCTGGAGAGCATGATAAAAGAGACTAAGGATAGCAATAAGCTGGAACAGTTGAAGTTGATGCACCGTAATGCCTCACGCTTGCTGAATCTGGTGAATCAGCTGCTGGACTTCCGCAAGAACGAAGTGGCAGGTCTGCATCTCAGTCTTTCCGAAGGAGAGATAGTATCGTATGTGCATAATATCTGCAATTCGTTCCTGATGCTTTCTGAAAAGAAGAATGTGCATCTCACTTTCTTCTCGGCGATAGAATCACTGAATATGTCGTTTGATGAGGATAAGATAGGCAAGGTGGTGATGAACCTTCTCTCTAATGCATTCAAGTTCACTCCTGACGGCGGACGTGTGGACGTTTCGCTGGAGTTGCTGAAAGGGACTACTGAAACATTGGAAATCAAAGTATCGGATACGGGGGTAGGTATCAGCGATGCGGATAAAGAACGGATATTCGAACGCTTCTATCAGACAGAACGCAAAGGAAACGGAAATTCTACTACGGGCAGCGGCATCGGGTTGAGCCTGGTGCGCGATTACGTTACGCTGCACGGTGGTGTGGTTCGTGTGTTCGATAATGTAGGTACGGGCAGTGTGTTTGTGGTAGATATTCCGGTGAAACATTCCGTTGTCAATGTGGCTACTCCGCTCTCCAAAGAAGCGGCGGAAGAAGATGCGGTCGCTTTGGCGTTGGAATCAGAAGAAAAGCCGGAAATTGCAGTTCCGGATGAAGACGGGAAAAAGAAACCATTGGCACTGATTGTAGATGATAATGAGGATTTTGTTTCATTTATGCGCTATACATTAAACCTGTACTTCCGCGTGGAATCGGCTGCAAACGGAAAGGAAGCTTGGCTGATCATACCGGAACTGATGCCGGATATCATCGTCAGTGATGTGATGATGCCCGAAATGGATGGTAATGAACTGTGCCGCTGGGTGAAAGCGGATAAGCGCACGAGCAATATTCCGTTCGTTTTGCTCACGGCCAAGCAGTCGGTGGAAAATAAGGTGGAAGGATTGACCATCGGTGCGGATGATTATGTGACGAAACCTTTCAATATGGAAGTACTGATATTGCGGATGCGCAAACTGATAGATTTGAGCAGCAAGAACAAACTCCGTACCCGCATAGATCCTGAACCGAGTGAAATCGTCATTACATCGATGGATGAGAAACTCATTGAGAACGCGATTAAATATGTGGAAGCGAATATCGCCCGTTCCGATTTATCAGTGGAAGAGCTGAGCCATGAACTGGGAATGAGCCGGGTGCATCTGTACAAGAAACTGTTGCAGATCACCGGTAAGACTCCCATCGAATTTATCCGCATCATCCGCTTGAAACGTGCCGCCCAACTTTTGCGCGAGAGCCAGCAGAATGTATCGGAAGTTGCCTATCAGGTGGGCTTTAACAATCCCAAGTATTTCAGCAAATATTTCAAGGACGAATTTGGCGTTTTACCCTCTGTATACCAGGAAAAGGAGGGGAAATAACAAAAAGTACCCATCACTGAAACATCTGATATTTCCATAAATCAAATAAGCCCTTTTCATTCAACATCGGAAGGGCTTATTTTGTCTCTGATTTTCTACTTTTACAACCGGAGAAAATAACTTTAATAACAATAATATGAATTTGAAAAACACTTCAGTTTGTTTGCTCGCCGGATGGATGCTGATGGCATGTTCCGGTCGCGGGCATGAAAAGACGGGTAGTGGCATTATTGTAAATGTCAGGCAAGAACAACCGACAGACGTGCGTAAAGTGCGGGTCGAAGTGATGGGAGAGAAGCTGATTCGCGTGTCGGCAACTCCCGAAAAGAACTTTTCGAAGACAGAGAGTCTGATTATCCTTCCCCGGAAAAATAAGACGGATTTTAGTGTGGAGGAGAGTGAAGAGGCCGTTTCGGTGAAGACTTCACAAGTGTGCGCGGTTGTGTCCAAGGCTACGGGGGAAGTGCGTTTCACGGATGCTGAGGGAAATCTGATACTGGCGGAAGATACGGACGGAAGGACTTTTGAACCCATTGAGGTGCAGGGTACGAAAGCTTATACGGTGCGTCAGGTATTCCGGTCGCCCGATGATGAAGCGTTCTACGGACTGGGGCAGCATCAGGCTGATGAATTCAATTATAAAGGAAAGAACGAGGAACTCTTCCAATATAACACGAAGGTTTCTGTGCCTTTCATTGTTTCCAATAAGAACTATGGCGTTTTGTGGGATAGCTATTCGTTGTGTCGTTTTGGCGACCCGCGCGATTATGCGCAATTGAGTTCTGTGTTCAAGCTCTATGATAAAGAAGGCAAGGCGGGAGCTTTGACAGGAACGTACGTGCCCGCTGCAAAAGCAAATGTGGAGACACTGGTGCGCAGGGAAGATTCCATTTACTTTGAGCACCTGAAGTCCGAGGATTTATCCAAAGTGGTGAACCTGCCCGAAGGATTTCCTTTCATGGGTTCGCAGGTGACTTACGAGGGTGAGATAGAACCGGCGGAAAGTGGAGAATTCCGTTTCATCCTTTACTATGCAGGTTATACGAAAGTGTATATTGATAATGAACTGGTGGTTCCCGAACGCTGGCGCACGGCTTGGAATCCGAACAGTTATAAGTTTGCTGTCCGCCTGGAATCCGGTAAGCGTGTTCCTTTGAAGATTGAATGGATTCCCGACGGATATGTTTCATATTGCGGCCTGCGTGCATTGTCTCCTGTGCCTGCCGAAGAACAGAACAAGCAATCCTGGTGGGGGGAAATGCAGAATGAGATAGATTATTACTTCGTTTATGGCGATAATATGGATGAAGTGATCGGCGGTTACCGTGACCTGACCGGAAAATCACAGATTATGCCGAAGTGGGCGATGGGGTACTGGCAGAGCCGCGAACGCTATAAAACTCAGGATGAGATATTGGATGCCTTGAAGGAGTTCCGCCGCCGTCAGATTCCTATTGACAACATCGTACTGGACTGGAACTATTGGCCTGAAAATGCCTGGGGCAGCCACGAGTTTGACAAGGCACGTTTCCCCGACCCGAAGGGCATGGTCGATTCCATTCATGCGCTGAATGCCAAGATGATGATTTCGGTTTGGCCGAAGTTCTATCGGACTACGGAACATTATAAAGAGTTTGACGAGAAAGGCTGGATGTATCAACAGGCAATTAAGGACAGTATCCGCGACTGGATTGGTCCGGGGTATGTCGGCTCATTCTATGATGCATACGCTGAAGGTGCCCGCAAACTTTTCTGGAAGCAGATGGAAGACCATCTTTATCCGCTCGGGATTGATGCGTGGTGGATGGATGCCAGTGAGCCGAATGTGCGTGACTGTACCGACCTGGCTTATCGGAAAGCCTTGTGCGGCCCCACTGCCCTCGGTCCTTCCGACCAGTATTTCAACGCATATGCGCTGATGAATGCTGAGGCTATCTATGACGGACAGCGTGCCGTGGATAATGATAAACGCGTATTCCTGTTGACCCGTTCGGGATTTGCCGGATTGCAACGTTATTCTACGGCAACGTGGAGTGGAGACATTGCTACACGTTGGGAAGACATGAAAGCGCAGATTTCTGCCGGACTGAACTTTGCCGTCAGCGGCATTCCCTACTGGACGATGGACATCGGTGGTTTCTGCGTGGAAAAACGTTATGAGGACGGGCAGAAAGAATTCAATAAAACCGGAAAAGAGAATGCGGATTATAAGGAATGGCGTGAGCTGAATACGCGTTGGTATCAGTTCGGTGCATTCTGTCCGTTGTTCCGTGCGCATGGACAGTATCCGTTTCGCGAGGTGTGGAATATTGCTCCGGAAGGTCACCCGGCTTATAATTCCATCGTGTATTATACGAAGCTCCGTTATACGATGATGCCTTATATTTACTCGTTGGCAGGTATGACGTATTTTGATGATTATACAATCATGCGTCCGCTGGTGATGAATTTCCCGGAAGATACGAAAGTGCATGATATAAGTGACCAGTTCATGTTCGGTCCGGCACTGATGGCGGCTCCGGTTTATGAATACGGTGCTCGTAGCCGTGAGGTGTATTTTCCGGCAGGTTGTGGGTGGTATGATTTCTATACGGGAAAGTATGTGGCTGGAGGACAGCGGCTGAATGTGGATGCTCCTTATGAGCGTATACCGCTTTATGTATGTGAGGGAGCGATTGTTCCTTATGGTCCGGATATGCAGTATAGCGATGAGAAACCGGCGGAGGAAATTACGCTGTATGTTTATGCAGGTAAGGACGGTACGTTCACGCTGTATGAGGATGAAGGTGTGAATTATAATTATGAGAAGGGACAATATGCCACTATTCCATTTACTTACAACGATGCCGAAGCGACTGTGACTATCGGTGACCGCACAGGTGAATTCCCCGGTATGCTGAAAGAACGTACGTTCAATATCGTAAAGGTAGGTAAGGATAAACCGCAACCTTTCGATATGAAGGCCAAGGGTACGGTGGTGAAGTATGACGGGAAGGAGCAGAAGGTGGAACTTTGAACAGTTAAATGATAATTTGGCGAAGTTCTGCTTCGCCAAATTATCATTTATAGAATGAATAACATGAAACGATTATTACTAATACAAATATCCTGTTTTCTTCTTTTTCTGACGGTGGGTGGCTGTACTTCCGCTGAGAAGATGATGACAAATGACCGCCGACAAGACTTCACTGCTGACTGGACTTTCCGTTTGGGTGATGATTCGTTGGCCTCCCGTCCTGATTACGATGACACGGCCTGGCGGACATTGAATCTGCCGCATGACTGGGCTATTGAAGGTGAATTCAGCAAGGATAATCCTTCCGGAACGGGTGGCGGTGCATTGCCCGGTGGTATCGGTTGGTATCGTAAGACTTTTATTGCCGATAAAGCGGACGAAGGCAAGTGTCTCAGGATTGATTTTGACGGCGTATACATGAACTCCGAAGTTTTCATCAACGGCCATTCCCTGGGGGTACGTCCTTACGGATATGTTTCATTCGGTTACGACCTGACTCCTTATATCAAGTGGGGAGAAAAGAACGTCATTGCCGTCCGTGTGGACAATGCCGAGCAACCCAATTCCCGTTGGTATTCAGGCTGCGGCATCTATCGCAATGTGTGGCTCGCAAAACTCAATCCGGTGCACGTATCGCAATGGGGCACATATGTTGTGGCTGATGAAGTATCTAAGAACAATGCCCGGTTAGTGATACGTACCCAATTACAATACGATATTGAGGCGCAAATGACGGATTCCGTGAGGCAAGCCGACGGCACGTATGTTGTGTTCGATTCGGAGATTGTTCCTCTGGCAGATGTCATTCTGCAATCCCGGTTGATTGATGCTGACGGAAATGTGGTGGGAGAGGCTGTTTCGGCGGTTCAGATGATTTCTGCCGTTCCGAACCGGGTGGAGCAGGAGATCGTCTTGGGCAATCCGAACCTTTGGAGTCTTGATAATCCTTATATATATAAAGTAAGGAGCATTGTCAAAGAGAAAAATACCGGTGAAGTACTTGATGTCTATGATACTCCTGTCGGTATCCGCACTTTCCGTTTCGATGAACAGAAAGGATTCATTCTGAACGGAGAACAAGTGAAGATAAACGGTGTCTGTATGCACCATGATTTAGGTTGTCTGGGAGCTGCTGTTAATGTTCGTGCTATAGAGCGCCAACTGGAAATACTGAAAGAGATGGGATGCAATGGCATCCGCTGTGCCCACAATCCGCCTGCACCGGAATTGCTCGACCTTTGCGACCGCATGGGCTTCATCGTGATGGACGAGACATTCGATATGTGGCGGAAAAGGAAAACAGCCCATGACTATTCTCGCTATTTCAACGACTGGCACGAGCGCGACCTGACCGACCTGATACTTCGCGACCGCAACCATCCTTCTGTCTTTATATGGAGCATTGGCAATGAGGTACTGGAGCAATGGTCGGATGCGAAAGCGGATACATTGACTTTGGAAGAGGCAAACATGATACTGAACTTCGGGCATGACAAGAGTATGCTGGCTAAGGACGGTGAGATGAGTGTCAACTCTTTGCTGACGAAGAAACTGGTGGATATGGTAAAGGAACTGGATTCCACCCGTCCTGTGACGGCAGGCTGCAATGAACCGAACCCGAATAATCATTTATTCCGTTCGGGAGCGTTGGATATCATCGGTTTTAACTATCATGACGATTGGTTTGCAGGTGTTCCTGAAAATTTCCCCGGTATGCCGTTTATTGTTACCGAAAGTGTGTCAGCGCTGATGACTCGTGGCTATTACCGCATGCCGAGTGATGAAACGGTGCTTTGTCCTGAACGCTGGGATAAGCCTTATTATGATGCTTCATTCTCTTGTTCCTCTTATGATAACTGTCATGTGCCCTGGGGGAATAGCCATGAAGGAACGATGCGTCATGTGAAGAACAATGATTTTATCAGCGGACAATACGTCTGGACAGGCTTTGACTATATCGGAGAACCTACTCCCTACGGATGGCCGGCGCGCAGCTCTTATTTTGGAATTGTAGACTTGGCCGGTTTCCCGAAAGATGTGTATTACCTCTATCAGTCGGAATGGAATCCCGAAAGGAAAGTGCTGCATCTCTTTCCGCATTGGAACTGGACGCAGGGTCAGGACATCGATATGTGGGCTTACTATAATAATGCCGATGAAGTGGAACTTTTCGTGAATGGCAAGTCACAAGGTGTTCGTACGAAAGGGAAAGATGATTTTCATGCCATGTGGCGTGTGAAGTATGAACCGGGTGTGGTTCGCGCTGTTTCCCGCCTGAATGGCAGGACGGTGCTTGAACGTGAAATCCACACTGCGGGTGAACCTGCGCAGATACGGCTGACGGCTGACCGGAGTGAAATAAAATCGGATGGGAAAGACCTCTGTTTCATCTCTGTAGAGATATTGGATAAGGATGGTAACCTTTGTCCGAATGCAGATAATCAGGTCGTGTTTGATGTGCAAGGTGCGGGTTTCATTGCCGGTGTGGATAATGGCAGTCCCATTTCTATGGAACCCTTCAAGGCCGACCGTCGCAAGGCTTTTTACGGAAAGTGCCTGGTGGTGATTCAGAACAACGGTCAGGTAGGCGGGATTAAGGTGACGGCTACGGCAGACGGATTAAAATCGGCGGTGATGGCTGCAAGTAGTAAATAGTAACTACTTACTACCAACTACTAACTACTTATCTTATTAAATGTAATAATTATGAAGAAACAACTCTTTGCAACCCTTTTGTTTGTCTGTTCAGTAGGAACTCTGACAGCGCAGACTCCTGTGTATTTAGATGATACCCAACCTATTGAAGCACGCGTGAAAGATGCTCTCAGCCGCATGACGTTGGAAGAGAAAGTAGCCCTTTGCCATGCCCAGAGTAAATTCAGCAGCCCCGGCGTCCCCCGGCTCGGCATTCCCGAACTTTGGATGAGTGATGGTCCCCACGGCGTCCGTGCCGAAATCAACTGGAATGACTGGGGATATGCCGGATGGACTAACGATAGTATCACTGCATTTCCCGCCCTGACCTGCCTTGCGGCCACCTGGAATCCGGAAATGTCCGCCATCTACGGTAAGGCAATCGGTGAAGAAGCGCGTTATCGCGAAAAAGATGTGCTTCTCGGTCCCGGCGTTAATATCTATCGTACTCCGTTGAATGGCCGGAACTTTGAGTATATGGGTGAAGATCCTTATCTGGCGGGAGTAATGTGTGTGCCTTATATTCAGGAAGTACAGAAAAACGGTGTAGCCGTCAGTGTGAAACATTACGCGCTGAACAACCAGGAGTTATGGCGCGGCCATATCGATGTGGAACTCAGTGACCGCGCCCTGCACGAAATCTATCTGCCCGCTTTTAAAGCTGCCGTACAACAAGGCGGTGCCTGGACAGTGATGGGAGCTTACAACAAGATACGTGGTCAGCATGCCTGCCACAACGACTTGATGTTGAATAAGATATTGAAAGATGACTGGGGCTTTGATGGCGTAGTTGTAACCGACTGGGGCGGTGCCCACGACACCTACGAAGCTGCCATGAACGGCCTCGACATTGAAATGGGCTCTTATACCAACGGTCTGACTTCTGAAAGTGCATTTACTTATGACGATTATTATCTGGCAAGTCCTTATCTCCGGATGTTGAAGGAGGGTAAAGTTCCTGTGAGTACGGTGGATGATAAAGCTTCCCGTATCCTCCGCCTGATATTCCGTACAGCGATGAATCGTCAGAAGCCATACGGCTCATTGACTTCTGAAGAGCATTACCGGGCAGCCCGTGAGATTGGCAACGAAGGTATTGTGCTTCTGAAGAATGCTCCGGCAACTGCCTCCAAGGGAACTTCCCGGCAGAAAACCGCAGCCCCGCTATTACCGCTTGATGCAGCAAAATACCAGCGCATCCTGGTAGTTGGTGATAATGCCGTCCGCTTGTTGAACGAGGGCGGTGGCTCCTCCGAACTGAAAGTGAAGGATATGGTTTCTCCGTTGGATGGTATGCGCTCCCTGTATGGTGACAAGGTGGCTTATACCCAAGGTTATGCCGCCGGACGCCCTATGTATGGTCGTGCCGAAGAAATCCCGCAGGCCATAACAGACTCTTTGCGTATCGCTGCAACGGAACTGGCTAAAGATGCTGACCTGGTTATCTTATTCGGCGGATTAAACAAAAATCACTTCCAGGACTGTGAAGCCGGCGACCGCCTGACGTATGGCTTGCCGTTCGGGCAGAATGAATTGATAGAATCTTTGCTGAGTGTTAATAAGAATCTGGTGTTGGTGTTGCTGAGTGGTAATGCTGTGGAGATGCCGTGGCTGAACAAAGTTCCGGCTATTGTGCAAGGCTGGTATCTGGGCTCTATGGGTGGCAATTCCCTTGCCGATGTTTTGAGTGGCGCGGTCAATCCTAGTGGAAAACTACCTTTCTCTTTCCCCGTGAAACTGACAGATTGCGGCGCCCATGCCTTTGATGAACTGAGTTATCCGGGAGATAGTATCAAGCAGGTTTATAAGGAAGATATCCTGGTAGGCTATCGCTGGCATGACACTAAGAAAACACCGGCCTTGTTTCCTTTCGGATATGGCCTGAGCTATACGACATTTGCTTATGGCAAACCGGTAGCGTCCGCCAAAACGATTGCCGCTGATGGCACACTGACTGTAACCATCCCCGTGAAGAATACAGGAAGCGTTGCCGGAAAAGAGGTCGTGCAGCTTTATATCGGTGATGAGAAATGCAGTGTCCTGCGCCCGGTGAAAGAGTTGAAGGCTTTCCGAAAGATAGCTTTGATACCGGGTGAAGAAAAAGAAGTTTCCTTCACTATAACTCCGGAGGACTTGAAGTTCTATGATGAGACGGCGGGTGAATGGACGGCCGAACCGGGTAAGTTCAAGGCTTATATCGGTGCTTCTTCTGCAGATGTCCGCGGGGTGGTACCGTTTGAATTGAAGTAAATAAGATAGTGTGACTGTTGGAGAATGGGAAGAAATGCGGGGTGTTTATCGCATTTCTTCCTATTTTTCAATGGTCATTGGTCTCGCCTTCTCTAACCTTCTTCTTTATAAACTACTCCGTTGAAATCCATCTTGAACACTGGATGCACATACTAGTTCTTTTCCAGCTTCTCAATGCCAAGTCCTCGGAAATGTTTTGATGTTTCTGGCATGAGAAGTCTCTTTGCGGTCGATTAATCTTTTTCTTAGGCATTTCTATTGCTTTTGTTACGGAAGCTTAGTACATTTGTATACGAATACTATTTCTTTCCACCACGGGGATTCTTTCTTTCTGCCATGGAGGAAAGAAAGAATCCCCGTGGTGGAAAGAAACTTTCTCCATGATGGGAAGAATAAATGTTTACTGCGATTTCCCTTAGCCGTCGTAGGAAAAAGAGATAGAAATGGCGGCGCGACCACTTAACCCCGGCACTTCATGTTTTCTGATGTGGAGTACCCCATAAAAAATAGATAGATGAGTGCATATTATGATCTTTTTGAGAAGCCTGACATTCGCCAAACCGGTGAACAGCAACCCCTTTACGCCCGTTTCATACCTAAAGGAACCATTGAACGGAAAGAATTTATAAACCGTGTCCACCTTTTCACCGGCATCAGCCGCAGCCTGTTGGAAGGTGCGATGGCCGCCTTTATGGATGAGTTGCGTGACTGCCTTGCCGATGGTTGGACGGTGGAACTGGGCGAACTTGGCTATTTCACCCCTTCACTGAATTGCCGGCGTGAAGCAATGGAAAAAAAAGAACTGCGTGCCGCTTCGGTGACGCTTCGCGGTTTGAACTTCCGCTTGGGGAAGGAATTCTATAAGGAATTAGATAAAAAGATGAAGTTGGAACGCCATCCTCAGTCAGCGTCCAAGCCCGAATCTTCTACGCCACTCCTGTCCGTAGAGCAGCGTTTCCGCTTGCTTGATGAGTATTTGCAACAGGAACAGCCCTGCATCAACCGTGCACAGTATGCCCGTCTGACAGGACGCAGCGTGAAACAGGCGGTTACGGATTTGAACCTGTTTATTGAGGACGGGCTGCTGAAGAGGTGCGGAGCGGGGAGGAATGTGGTGTATATGAGAAATAAATAGCCTGCTAATTAAATCATAAAACCGGAAATTTGGTTGTTAAATCCGTAATTTATCTATTACGACATTGAAAACAACAGGCTATCTTTGCAAAAAAATAAAAACAGAACAATGAAAGAAATAAGAATAGACTGTGCCCACCAAAGCGAAGCGGATTTGCTCTTGGCGAAGGAGCAGGCACAACTGCTTTTCCGGTTGAACCACACTATGCCGATGACAGAAGAATATGACGAACTGCTTCACCGGCTTTTTTCTGATATGGGGACGGGAAGCCGGATTAATACCCCGCTAACAGTGGTACGTGCCCATAATGTGAAAATAGGGAAAAACGTTATTATCATGAACGGCTGTCTGATGATGTCTGCCGGTGGCATTACCATTGATGATGAAGTACAGATAGCCGCTAATGTACAACTTATATCAAATAATCATGATCTTGAAAACAGGATGGTTATTACTTGTAAACCAGTGCATATCTGTCGTAGGGCATGGATAGGAGCAGGTGCTACTATTCTTCCGGGTGTGACTATTGGAGAAAATAGCGTAGTAGGTGCGGGAAGTGTGGTTACCCGTGATGTTGAGTCAAATACTATAGTAGCCGGAAATCCTGCACGCGTTATTAAAAAGATATGAAATAAATAGTGCATGAGCGATTCTATAAGTTTGTAGTAATGACTGCAAGGTTCAATAAGACTCACGTAATCAATAAAAAGTCTGCTTGTAGAGATGCTCCCCAAAGCATCCATTCATTATCAGCTCTTTAGTTCTTTCTCTTGTAGAGCCTATTGCCAAATCTTCTTCTTTTCCGTCTTCTCTTGTTTTTCCTTCATTCTATCCCCTGTAGAGATGACGATATTGTAATGTGCTGTTTGATAGTGATTTACTTGAATTGTCGGTAGATGCCATTTCCTTGCTTTCCGATGCATCTCACCCTAACTTTGCAACATCGAATCTGAGAAACCAGAACGTCTGACTGTTGAGGCCTCACGGTGAAATGCTGCTTGCTTCCGGATGAGATAAGAGAAATGTATTATACCTATTATTATTAAATCATTAAAAACAGAAAAGATTATGGCAATTAAGTATGAAGTAAAGAAAGTAGTATTTGGTTTTGATAAAACCAAAACCGAAAAGTTTGTGGCTCAGGCGAAAGTATTGGGAATGGTAGAATTTAAGACACTCTGCGAAGAAGTACAGAAGGTGAGTATGGCTCCGCGTGGCGTGGTGAAGATGGTGATTGACGGGCTGATCGACACCTTGAATATGGATTTGGATAAAGGATATTCCGTGCAGTTGGGGGATTTCGGTTGTTTCCGTCCCGGGCTGAATGCGAAAAGCCAGGCGGGAGTGAAGGATGTGGATGCCAATACGGTGTATCGTCGGAAGATTATCTTCACTTCAGGAAGCTACTTCAAGGAAATGCTGGGTAAGGTTAGTGTAGAACGACTGGAATTGGGTAAAGGTACTGTGGTCAAAGACGCAGTCGTTAATCCGAAACCGGACGGAAGTGGCTCCGGTGAAGGTGGTGGCGTGGATGAGAATCCTTTGGGATAATGGATACAACTTCTGATACGAAAGGATAAATATATCGTATCGGGATTATCAAAAGAAGTGGTATGAATCCAACTGCGTAACAGTGGATTCATGCCATTTTTGTTTTAAAACAGCTATATGTTAAAGGCAACTTTTTCTTGATCATAGATTTCTCTGGTATTTTTTTATTGTATATTTGCCCGGTGATATCATATCAGACCTTATATCTTATGTAATTAGTATTCTTATAAATGAAAAACTTTCTTTTAATAATTGCAGCCTTGTTCTGGACATACAACGGAAGCGCACAACCGTCTGATTTTAAGAATGTATGGGAGCATGCTCCCTTGCATGTTCCTAATGAACCATCGACAGATGCCCCACTGATGGGAAATGGAGATATCGGAATGTGTGTAGGGTTTGAACGGGGAACATTGCGTTATTATCTGACAAAAAATGATTTCTGGCGCTTACAGTCGAAAGCGGAACATCTTTCCGGTCCCAGAGTATGTGGTTATGTAGATGTTAAGATGAAAAGCTTTGCAGATGCAACGTTCAGGGCGGAACAGTCATTGATGGATGGTAAGACGGAATGTACCTTGAGGCAGAATGATTGCAAGGTTAAGGCTTCTTCCTGGGTTGCGGCCACTGAGAATCTGATAACTGTTACTTTAACCGCCTTAGAAGCTCCTGTAGAAGTGGAACTGGAACTGAATGCGCCTCAGAATGAAGCGGCTTTAGTAGAAAAAGGAGAATCCGGCGGAACTGCTTATCTGACGCGAAGCTTCATAAGGGAAACAGATATTCCTACGATGATTGCTTTTGCTGTGCGGACAACCGCGGCTGACTGCAAGAAAGTGACCTTGCATCCCGGCGAACCTGTCACTCTCTTCATTGCCCTTGAAAGTAAATTCAAGCAGAAAAATCCGTTGAAACATGTGTTGAAAGAGGTTCGTAATATGAATCTTACAGCAATGGAACGCTTGTGGGAAGCGCATAATGTATGGTGGAAATCTTATTGGGATAAATCTTCTTTCACAATAGGTGATAGAGTGTTGATGAAAGCCTATTATCAAGGGTTGTATACTATGGGCGCCTGTAGCCGTGACAAAAAATTCCCGCCCGCCCTGTTTGGTTGGGTGACGACAGACAAACCGACCTGGAATGGCGATTATCATCTGAACTATAACTTCTACGCTCCTTTTTATGGGTTGTACGGTGCCAACCGCATAGAGCAGGCCACCGGACAAGAAACGCCTTTGCTTGACTTTATGCCAAGAGGACGCTGGTATGCCAAGCAAGTGACGCGGACACGCGGAATCCTGTATCCGGTGGGTATAGGACCGCTGGGAGTCGAGGTGACCAGAGATTTTCCAGTATTGACGGACAACGGTTATACAGAAGAGGGAGATGTGGAAGCCGGAGGATTGTTCTATAAACAGCGTTCTCACGCTCTGTTCGGTACCGTAAATATGGCCCAACACTGGCGGCATACTTATGATTTGAGCTATGGAAAGCGAATCTATCCTTATGTACTGGCTATTGCGGACTTTTGGGAGGACTTCCTGATATTTGAAGACGGACAGTATCAGATATATGGAGATGCAGAGAATGAAAAGTCGGGGTTCAGTAAAAATCCCGGAATGTCTATTGCCTTACTGAAGAATGCTTTGGAACTGGCCATAGAACTTAGTAAAGAACTTAAACGGGATGAATATAGACAGGCTAAGTGGCAGGACATTATAACCCATTTAAGGGAGCTGCCTGCGTGGGAACGAAAAGGGAAACGTTTCCTTCGGGGGGCTGAAGAAGATGAGCGTGGGAGGCAAGTAGCCGGAGTCAGTTTTTCAATGATATACCCTGCTAATGGAGTAACTTTGGATAGCGATTCAGCTTTGCTTGTTACTGGATTGAATACAGTGGATGCTATCCAACAATGGCAGCATCATAATGCTACCAGTAGTTTTTATCCTGCTGCCGTAAGAGTTGGTTATGCTCCGGAGAAAATCATAGAGGAGTTACGTAAGTATGCGATTCATACCTATCCTAATGGTTTTCAGTTGGACAATCCTCATGGCATAGAGAATAGTTGTACGGTAGCCAATACACTGAATGAGATGGCTTGTATGAGTGTGGGAAATAAGATAAGATTATTCACAGTATGGCCCAAAGCGGTTGATGCCAGTTTTGAGAAAATCAGAACGTGGGGGGCTTTTCTTGTTTCGGCAAGTTTCAAGAACGGAACAGTATGTGGTGTTACGGTGTTTAGTGAAAAAGGGCGTTCCTGTACGGTTGTAAATCCCTGGAAAGGGAAGACGGTCTTGTTGGTGCGTAACGGGAAACCGGACAAGCAATTGCAAGGAGAGGAACTTACATTTCCCACTTCGGTGAATGAGACAATCGTGCTGAAACCATTATAAAAAGAATCTTTAACCTGATATTTCATTAATATATGCCGGTAACTGATTTACTATTATGGAAACGTTTTATAGAGGGAGATGAGGAAGCATATGCCTGCATTTACAAGCAGTATGTAGACTCACTTTATTCCTATGCTTCTTGCTTTATAAATGATAAGTGCTTGGTTGAAGACTGTATCCAGGATTTATTTATCAAAATTTACCAGAACCGTAAGAATCTTGGGGAAACGAACAATATAAAACTGTATCTGTTCGTGGCATTGAAGCGTCAGTTGTTTAATTCTATCAGGAGTGAGGTAGAGTCTGTTTCCATCGAAGATGCCGGACCTGTATTTTCTATAGAATATACTGTTGAAGACAGAATGATAGAGCGGGAGCATGATACTTCCAAAAACGAGCGGATACTTGAGATGCTGAAGACATTGACTCCGCACCAGAAAGAAATTATCTATTATCGTTTTGAAGAAGGACTAAGTTATGAGGAGATAGGAGTCCTGATGGATATGAAGGCTCAATCGGCTCAGAATATAATTCAGCGTGCTCTCAAAAAACTTCGTGAGACTTTTTCTGCTGAAGACTTCTTCCTTTTCTTGTTGTTTTTTACCAGGCTTTAAGTAGTCATCAGAATATTTTTGTCTTGCTCTGGATTAAGTTGACAGTTGGTCAACTTAATTAGAGTAAGACATTTTTTTTATAATTTTCTTCTAAAAGTGAGTATATTCTTGAAAAGTGTGTGTTTACCTATTGAAATGAAGATAGAAGTATGAAAACTGAGGTGAAAAATTATGCAGGCTTTTCTGCTAAAGAGTTGTTGGATGACGATTATTTCATCCAATCGCATAAAGAAAGAACGCCGGAGTCCGATATCTTTTGGAATGAATGGTTGCGTTCAGGCAAGTTGGCTCGTACTGAGTATGAACAGGCCTGTTTTGTGCTGAGCGCTTTCCGAATGAAAAAAGAATGTATAACTCCGTCCGGAAAAGAAGAGCTTTGGAAAAGAATAACAGATGCTAACCGGCGTGTCAAACGAACCCGTCGCCTTCGTATGAGTGTGTTTATCTCTGCGGCTGCATCTTTACTAATCGTTTTATTACTAAACGTTACTGATATGTACGACCGCGTTACAATCGATAAATCGTTGCAGTTGCTTTCTCAAAGAGAGGTGACGATGCAAGGAGATGAGATACACCTCATCTTGCCGAAAAAATCTGTAGCAATCAAAGGGCAGAACTCAAAGATTCAATATGACTCAAAGGGTAATGTGACTGTCAATTCCGAGAAACTTCAGGAGACGGACACCGATGAGGAACACAGCTTTAACCAGCTGATTGTGCCGAATGGCAAACGTTCTACTCTGGTTTTGGAGGATGGGACAAAGATGTGGGTGAATGCGGGCAGCCGTGTAATCTATCCCAATAAATTCAAGAAGAACAGAAGGGAGATTTTTGTGGATGGCGAGGTATATATGGAAGTGGCTCGTGATGAAAAGCGTCCTTTCGTAGTGGCTACAAATATGCTGGATGTGCAGGTACTGGGTACCTCGTTCAATGTGACGGCCTATAAGGATGATGCACAAAGTTCGGTTGTCCTGGCATCGGGTTCTGTTCGCGTCAGCACTAAGGGCGAACAGGTCAAATTGGTACCTAATGAGATGCTCTCTTACAGTGAGCAGCGTGGTAGTCAGGTGAAAGAAGTGGTAGTGGCAGATTACATATCATGGAAAGATGGCATCTACATCTATCATAGTGAACCGCTTTCTTCTATTCTTAACCGCATTTCGCGTTACTACGGAAAGGAAATCAGCTACGATCCGGATGTGGCAATGTTCAGGTGTTCGGGTAAACTGAACCTACTGGAAGATTTGGACAGCCTGCTGGAAGGGCTGACACATACGGTTCCCGTGGATTACACGCAGTCGGATGAAAAGTATATGTTTAAAAAAAGAAATTGATAATCAACCTCAAAAGAGTAAAGTGCTTATGAAGATAAAAACTTGAAAAACACCCAAACAATCATAGCAGTAAGACTGCTTCTATCTCATCTTCAATTTTAATCTTATACAATAATTATTCTTTAAATCCAATAATGAAAACATGAAAAAGAAATGTATTTTATGGAAGGAAAAATATGACAAGATAAAATTCACCATACTATTGCTTCTGGTAGGAATCAATGTCGGATTTGCCAGTGAGGCGTATTCACAGTCAACATTATTATCATTGAATGTGAATAAGGGTACAGTGAAGGAAGTCTTTGCAGCGATAGAGAAGCAAAGTGAATATGTATTCTTTTACTATGACAATGTTCTGGATATTAATCGCAGAGTAAATATTAAGGCCGAGAATAAGACTGTGGACGAGATACTGAAACAGGTCTTTGCCGGTACGGATAATTCATATGTTATTAAGGATCGCCAGATATTCATATCAAAGAGTGAAAAGAAGGATACTGTCGTTCCGGGAGTAACACAAGAGGGGAAAAAGATGTTTCGGGGTAAAGTTATGGATGACTTGGGAGAACCGTTGCCAGGTGCCACAGTCGTGGTGGTGGGTAGTACACGTGGTGTGACTACTGACTTGGACGGCACTTTCGAGATTGATGTGACTGCTGCAGATAAGCTGAAAATATCTTTCCTCGGATTAGGGGATAAAATTATCACTGTAGGCAATCAGCAGAATATAGTTGTTCGTCTGGAACAAAAAGTAAATGAACTGGCCGATGTGGTTGTAGTAGGTTATGGCCGCCAGAAAAAGGAAAGCGTAGTTGGTGCTATCTCAACTGTGGATGTAGCTGCGTTGAAAGTTCCCGGTGCTTCACTTTCTACTTCTTTGGCAGGGCAGTTGGCTGGTGTGGTTTCCATGTCACGTTCTGGTGAACCGGGAAAAAACAGTGCTGCCGAATTTTATATCCGTGGTGTGTCTTCTTTCAAAGGTACTTCTACTCCGCTGGTTTTGGTAGATGGTATTGAACGTGATCTTGATTTGGTAGATACGGAAGATATTGCTTCTTTCTCTATTCTGAAGGATGCTGCCGCATCAGCCGTTTATGGTGTTCGTGGTGCTAATGGTGTTATTCTGATAACGACGAAGAAAGGTCAAGAAGGGAAGCCCCAAATTAATGCTCGTGCCGAGTTTGGCTTTACCAATCCTACACGCCGTCCTTCTATGTTGGGAGCTGCTGAGTGGGCAGAATTATATAATGAAGCTTCTGCCTCTAATTATTATTCTCAGGATGAAATTCAGAAATATCGGGATGGTAGTGATTCCGATTTGTATCCGAATGTGGACTGGACAAAATCTTTGTTTGATAATGTTGCAGAAAATCAGCGTGTTAACTTGAGTGTTACAGGAGGTGGAGATGTCGTAAAGTATTACGTCGCCGGTTCATATTATCATGAGAACTCTATCTATAAGAATGCAGGTAACATTTATGGATATAATTCATCATTACGTTACAATAAATTCAATTTCCGTGCTAATGTGGATATTAATGTAACTTCCAGTACTTTGCTGAATGTTAATTTGGCTAATATTTATGAGAAATCATTTGGCCCCGGCTATGGAAGTAATGATGATGATATATGGAGCTATACGCTTTCTACATCACCGAATGCTTTCCCGGTGAGATATTCAGATGGAACTTTATCAGGCCCGTCGACTGATGCGGGACAGAATCCCTGGAACTTGCTTGTACATTCCGGCTATAGAGAACAATTCTGGAATTCTGCTCAGTCTTTGATTGGTCTGACACAGGATATGGGTAAACTTTGGAAGCCGCTGGAAGGTCTGACCGCTAATGTGAAATTCTCATGGGATGCGTGGAATACCACTTCTCAAAGACGCTACAAGACACCTACCACTTATCATGCTCACGGAAGGGCAGAAGACGGGAGTCTGATATATGATGATAATAATAATGATGGTATATGGGATCCTGTACATACAGGAGATGAGAAATTAGGCTATACGGTGGGACGTAGCGGAACGATGACTACTTATTTGGAAGGCTCGTTGACCTATAACCGTATTTTTGCAGGGGAACATCGTGTAGGAGGACTGTTCTTGTATAATCAGAAAATACGTACAAATACGCAGGCTGAAAGTGGGGATGATGCTTTGCCTTATAAGAATCAAGGCTTGGCTGGACGCCTGACATATGCTTTCCGAGATACTTACTTTGCGGAATTTAATATGGGATATAACGGCTCGGAGAACTTTGCCCGTGGTCATCGTTTTGGTTTTTTTCCTGCCGGTGCCATAGGTTGGATGGTTTCCAATGAAAAGTGGTTTGAACCGGTTACTAAAGTCGTTGATGTGCTCAAATTGAAAGCTTCTTATGGTTTGGTCGGAAATGATGACATAGGCGGACAACGTCGCTGGGTATACGAATCGACCATTGTTAATGGTGGTAGCTGGAACTATGGTGAAAGTGGAAATCAAGGTGGGCAAGGTATCATTGTAGGTGAAGTGGAAAATTTATCTGCTTCCTGGGAAGAGGCGTTGAAACTAAATGTGGGTATTGAATTGTCTTTGTTTGAGAAAGCCAAATTGCAAGTAGACTATTTCCGTGAAAAACGCAGTGGAATCTTCTTGCAGCGTTCCGGACTTCCGATTATTGTGGGTATCTCTACAGTTCCATATATAAATGTCGGTGAAACCTTGAATCAGGGTATTGACGCTAATCTTGAATATTCACAGAAGATTAGTAATGTATTTGTTACGGCACGCGGTAATTTTACTTATAATCGTAATAAGATGATTAATAATGATGATCCGGACTGGGAATATAAATACCAGAATCGTATAGGCAAGCCCTTCGGATCATACGGTTCCGTGCAGCCTTTCGGTCTGAAAGCATTGGGGTTGTTTACCAGTCAGGAAGAAATAGATTGCAGTCCGCGGCAGACTTATGGTGAATATCGTGTGGGAGACATTAAATATCAGGATATCAATGGAGACGGTGTCATAGACTCTCAGGATGAAGTGGCGTTGGGATATACTAATATGCCGGAAATAATATATGGTTTTGGAGCGACAGCACAATGGAAAAATTGGGACTTCAATGTGTTTTTCCAAGGAGTGGCTCATACCAGTTTTTTCTTGGCAGGCGCTTCCCTTCGTAGCCCTTTCAGTAGCGGTAGCATGGAGCGCTCAGCGGTCAATGAAGATATATATGGCAATGTATGGATGTCTACCAACACTCCGGAGCAGAATGCCCGTGCTATCTATCCACGTTTAAGTTTGTCGAACCAAGCAGGTTCTTCCAACAATAACCAGACTTCCGACTGGTGGATGAGAGATGGTAGTTTCATACGTCTGAAGAATCTGGAGATCGGTTATACATTGCCCAAGAAATTGTTGGGTAAGAATTTTATCAGGTCTTTGCGCTTTTATGTAGCAGCCAATAATCTGATGACATTCAGTAGCTTCAAACTGTGGGATCCGGAAAAGGGCAGTTCCGATGGTTCCGGCTATCCATTGAATAGAGTAATAACCTTAGGATTTAATATCAACTTATAATTTGTGCCATGATGAATTTACTGAAATACATTTATAGTTTATCTCTTGTTGCATTGTCGGGATTTCTTTTGATTGCATGTGAAGATTTTCTAGACAGACAAGAGGATGAGAAGCTGACATTTGAGAAAATATGGGAGTCAAGGAACACGACTAAGCAGTATTGGTTAAATGCGATGTCTTTTCTTCCTAAAGAGAATTCGCGGGAAATAGGTAATGATGATCCGTATATTGGGGCATCGGATGAAGGTACCATTGCATTCGAACGTGACTTTCGTGCAATGAATTTCGGTTCGTGGAATCCTTCCAGTATTCCTTATTACAAGATGGACTATTATTATAAAGGTATCCGCGAATGTAATATCTTCCTGCAAAATGCAGATAAATGTTCGGATCCTCTGTTAGACAGACATGAACTGGCAAAATGGAAGATTCAGGCACGTTTTGCCCGGGCATATTATTATTTCATGATGATGCGCGATTTTGGTCCTGTATTTTTGCTTGGAGATGAACTGTTGGACTTCATGGCAAGCACGGAAGAACTGTATCGTCCTCGGGCTACCTGGGAACAATGTGTAGATTATGTTGTCAGCGAGATGACCGCTTGTGCCGAAGACCCTGCGATGCAGAAACAGACAGAACTCAGTAATAGTGAGTGGGGGTTTGCCACACAAGGTACATGTTATGCTGTTATTTCGCGTTTGACGTTGTATTCTGCCCGTGATTTATTTAATGGAAATTCTCTTTACCGAAGCATAGTAAATCCGGTTTGTGAAGAATTTCCCGAACAGTCGGGTAAACCTCTTTTTCCACAGACTTATGATGCAAATAAATGGCTTGTTGCAGCTCAGGCTGCACATAAGGTTTTCGAAGATGGCAGCTACAGACTTTATCGGGCTGGAAATGGAAATCCTTATGAAGACTATTATGGTATTGGCTACAAAGTATGGAACAGCGAGTTAATTTGGACGGATGGCTATTTTAAGCGTTTCGGCTGGAGTGTTACGACAGTACCGACCGGAGTGGCAGGCACGGCCTATGGAGGTATCGGTCCTACTCAGCAATTAGTAGATGCTTATGCCATGAATACCGGACGTTATCCGATTACAGGATATAGTGTTACAGGCAAACCCATTGTAGATGAAGAGGCAGGATATAACCTGGAGAATGAATTAGTGAAAACTGATTGGAAATATCCGGCAAAGGGCTGGTCCACTTCTGACAATTATTGGATTAAGGCTCCCAATATGTATAAAGACAGAGAACCGCGTTTCTATATCACGGTTTTCTTTAGCGGAAATACCTGGCTGCACGGTGAAGCCAAAACTCCTATCTCTTTTGCTAAAGGTGGCAATGGTAATAAGGCGCACGATTATCCGAAGAGCGGATATCTGTGTAATCGCTTCTATGATCATTATCAGAATTCTGCCAGTGACAACTGGGGAAATATTACTTTCCCAGTATTCCGTTTGGGAGAGATTTATCTGAATTTCATTGAATCAGTATTGGAATGTAAAAAGAGAGCTGTCACGATGCCTGCTGGATATTATGAAGAAGCTATGGAAAAGTGGAACGATTTGCGTAATCGTGCCGGAGTACCTCCCATTTTGGAAGTTTATCCGGATGCATCTGTCGAAGAACTGATAGAACTCTGTCGTAAAGAACGTCGTGTGGAACTGGCATTTGAGAGACATCGCTATTTCGACACACGTACCTGGATGATTGCTGAAAAGACAGATGGTGGAAAAATGTACGGTATGGATACTACCTATCCTATAGGGAATATGAGTCCGACAGAAACTCCTGACGGATTCTGGAAGAGAGTGCCGTTTGAAACTCGTGTATTTAATAGGAATCATTATTTGTATCCTTTTGCCCAGCGCGAAATAGACCGTAATAACTTATTGGTTCAAAACTATGGTTGGTAATGGACAGGATATATTTCTGAATGTGTAAATGAGTTATGAATAGATTACAAACGCTCTTGTTTAGTATGGAGCACAACGATTATTTATGTATGAAAAAAAGTATATTATATATTGCTCTCTGCCTGTTTTCTATTTTGCAGATATCTTGTGAGGATAACAGGGAACAATATCTGGACGACTATAGTACAATTCTTTATTTTCGGAACAGTGGCGAGATAGAGTATTCAATCTATAAGACAGAGGAAATGACTAAATATGCCGTTGCCATTGCTAAGGCCGGGTCTGATAAAAATGCAAAGACTACCGTAGAAATGAAAGTAATGGATGAAGTTATGCTGGCTGAATATAATGAGAATCAGGGGACACACTATAAGATACTGCCGTCCGGATGTTACTCGATAGAAACCGGAAATCTGACTTTTGCGGCTACGGAGATGTATAAGAAGATAGACTTGTCATTTTATACGGAAGCTATTAATGCGTTGCAGGGAGAAGAACAAGAAAATGAATATATCGTTCCTTTGTTTTTGTGCAACTCGGCAGACTCTATTAATGCTGAGAAAAAACATATGTTCATTAAGCCGGAAGTGATAACGCCTGTGGTTAGTTTTGAGAAAACTGGCTATGTGATGAATTCTTTTCCTGAAACGGGTGGTAATCACATTGATCTGACGTTGCCGTTGGGCCTTTCAATCGAAAATAAATGGTCGTTTGATTGCTATACGGAAGTGGATGAAACTTTGTTGGATGAGTATAACCGTGAGCAAGGAGTTAACTTGATGCTGCTTCCTCCGGCTTCATATACAATGAATCAGGGCGGAATTGTTAAAATGGCTCCCGATGGAGAAAATAAATTGGATGTAAGAGTAACGCGGGAAGGATTAAGTTACGGGAATTATGTATTGCCACTAGCATTGACTGGTACTTCTTTTGAAACGATTGATGTAGATCCGGCAAAGAATTCTTGTTTGTTAGGCGTTTCTTATGTACCGGATGCAGGTGACCTGCCTTCAATACAATTGGTTGAAAGTATGATTTCTTATCATCCAAACAGTATCTGCGAGGGATCTGTTGCAGAATTGATTGACGGTGATCCGGGTACTTATTTCCACAGTGATTATTCGGTAGGGGTAGCTTTGCCACATTGGCTTCAGTTTGCACTTTCGGGTGAGATTTCAGCTTTCCGTTTCGAGTACGTTACTCGTAATGCGGGATCGCATGTAGTACCTCATAGAGTTTCACTTTATGGTAGTGCGGATGGCGTGGAATTTAAGAAGATTGTTGTTTTAAGTAGTGAACTGCCTTTTGATGTAGGGCAGACATATACGTCACCTGTTTTGGTAACTGGGGAAAAGATTAAGCATATAAGAATGACGGTGGATGAGTCACCCAGCGGTAGCTTTGCTTTGGCTGAGTTCAGACTTTGGGCATTATAAGGTATTCCTGTGTTATTGAAATCATATTTGAAACCTGTCTGAAATTTACCTGCTCCGTACGTCCTTCACTCAAATGTATGGAGCAGGTGTATTTTAGGGTAGGTTACGGTTTATTTAAGAAAAGCATAATTTGAATGAAAAAAGGAATTTCAATATTATATTTGGCCTTACTTTTAGTCGCTTGTACCCATACAAAGGAAAAAACGACCGATTCTGTTCGTCTGTCTTCCTATGTGAATCCTTTCATCGGTGCCACTACCAATACGGAGGCGGCCGGAAGTTATCACGGACTTGGAAAGACATTTCCCGGTGCCACTGCACCGTTTGGAATGGTACAAGTAAGCCCCAATACAATCACCGGAGGTGACAACGGGAGTGGATATAGTGATGAACATACATCCATTGAAGGATTCGCTTTCACGCAGATGTCAGGAATTGGTTGGTATGGCGATTTGGGGAATTTCCTGGTAATGCCGACTATTGGACCATTGAAGACTTTTGCCGGGACTTTGGAGAATCCGGATGGAGGATACCGTTCCCGCTATGATAAACAAAGTGAGCATGCTTCTGCCGGATATTATTCCGTGCAGTTGACTGATTACGGGATTCGTGCGGAAGCGACGGCATTGCCGCATAGCGGAATGTTACGGTTTACTTTTCCGGAAAGCAACGAAGCGCATATACAGGTAGATTTGGCACGGCGTGTGGGTGGTACTTCCGTACGGCAGTTCATCGAGGTCGTTGGCGACAATAAAATCCGGGGGTGGATGAAGTGTACCCCCGAAGGTGGTGGCTGGGGAAATGGCGATGGCAAAGCCGATTATACGGTTTATTTCTGTGCGGAGTTTTCACGTCCTTTCAAGACCCACGGTATTTGGTCGGCTAACATACCCGATGGGTGCAGACGCAAACGTGAGAATATCGAAAGCGAAAGTTATTGGGATTGGATACGTCAATCTGATATTATTCCTTCGGTGACTGCCTATGAAGGGAAGCATCTCGGTTTTTATGCAGATTTTGATACCCGGAAGGATGAACAGATTCTTTTAAAAAGCGGAATCTCATTTACCAGTCTGAAAAATGCGGAAGAGAACCTGTATGCAGAGATGAAAGGATGGGATTTTGACGAAACGCACGAAACTTGTGCGCAACTATGGGATAAGGAATTGGCAAAAGTAACTGTAACAGGTGGTACGGAAGATGAAAAAACGGCCTTTTATACCGCTCTGTATCATACACTGATTGATCCTCGTATATGCAGTGACGTTAATGGTGAATATCTGGGAGCTGATAATCAGATTTATAAGACATCTAAATTCAATAAGCGGACGATATTCAGTGGTTGGGATGTATTTCGCAGCCAGATGCCGTTGCAGACATTGATAAATCCTGTGATGGTGAACGACCTGATTAATTCTTTGGTTGAAATAGCCGAACAAAGCGGGAATGAGTATCTGGAACGCTGGGAGATATTGAATGCTTTCTCCGGTTGCATGCTGGGCAATCCTGCCATTTCTATTTTATGTGATGCCTATGCCAAGGGGATACGTGGATATGATATTGAGAAGGCTTACCGATATGCTTTGAACACCTCCCGGATGTTTCAGAATAATGACCAGGGGTATTCACCCGGAAATACGGGGATATCGCTGACGTTGGAGTATGCTTATACGGATTGGTGTATGGCCCGTTTGGCTGAGGCTTTAGGAAAGACGGAAGATCGTGATTATTTTGATAAACGTTCCCGCTCTTATGCCACTGTATTTGATGCTGAATTTGGTTGGTTCAGACCACGCGACGAGGAAGGAAACTTCATGCCCCTGCCGGAAGCCGGTCGTTTGGAAGAATGGTATGGCTGTATGGAATGTAATGCCTATCAGCAAGGTTGGTTTGTACCTCATGATGTGCAAGGGTTGATTCAGTTGCTGGGGGGACGTGAGAAAGCTCTGGCTGAGTTACAGGATATGTTTGAGAAAACGCCTGAGGATTATCTTTGGAACGCTTATTATAATCATGCCAACGAACCGGTACATCATGTACCCTTTCTGTTCAACCATTTGGACACTCCCTGGTTGACTCAGAAATGGACGCGTGATATCTGCCGGAATGCTTATCATAATTCAGTGAAGGGATTGGTAGGAAATGAAGATGTGGGTCAGATGTCTGCCTGGTACGTCCTGGCTGCTGCGGGTATTCATCCGGTATGTCCGGGAGATTTGCGCTACGAGATCACCAGCCCGGTCTTTGAGAAGGTAGAAATCTGCCTGGACCCGATGATAGCATCCGGGAAGAGCTTTATCATTGAGGCGATTGGCAATTCTCCTGAGAATGTTTATATCCAGAGTGCTACTCTTGATGGAAAGCCATATGACAAATGCTATTTGATGCAGGATGACATAGCCCGGGGTGGAAGATTGGTTTTAACAATGGGAGCACATCCATCCGGATGGGGAGTTTCCGAAGATGTGAATTCACATAATTAATTGTATTTATGAAGAAAAATATATTGACCGGCAGTTTACTGCTATTGTGTACTGCTCTGTTTTCACAAAACTTTAATGAATGGAGAGATCCGGAGGTGAACGAAGTGAACAGGGCACCTATGCATACGAATTATTTTGCTTACCAGGATGAAGGCAGTGCATTGGGAAGATGCAAGGAAGCCTCACAAAACTTCATGTCACTTAATGGGGTATGGAAATTCCTTTGGGTGAAAAATGCTGATATGCGTCCGGTGGATTTTTATAAGACCGGTTATGATGATAAGAGTTGGAATGACATGCAAGTGCCCGGACTGTGGGCGTTAAACGGATATGGAGTTCCCCTTTATGTCAATTACGGTTATCCGTGGAGGAATCAGTTTGCAGGTGAACCGCCGACTATACCTGTCGAAGGAAATCAGGTAGGTTCCTATCGTAAAGAGATTATTGTTCCGGCTGACTGGAGGGAGAAGGAGGTTTTCGCTCATTTCGGTTCGGTGTCTTCCAATATCTACTTGTGGGTGAACGGACAATTCGTCGGTTATAGTGAAGACAGTAAGCTGGAGGCTGAGTTTAACTTGACGAAGTACCTCAAACCAGGGAAGAATCTGATTGCATTTCAGATATTTCGCTGGTGTGACGGCTCTTATTTGGAAGACCAGGATTTTCTGCGGCTGGCCGGGGTAGGGCGCGATTGCTATTTGTATGCCCGCAATAAAAAGTATATCAGGGATATCCGCGTTACGCCTAACCTAGATGCTCAATATAAGGATGCGACATTGGATGTAACAGTGGATATTAAAGGAAGTGGTAGTGTCGACTTGAAGTTGCTGGATGCATCGGGTAAGGAGGTAGTGACGACGTCCGTAAAAGGTTCGGGCAAAGTTTCGACTGGCATGGAAGTTCTCAATCCGGAGAAATGGTCGGCGGAGACTCCGGTGCTTTATACATTGCTTGCTACCTTGAAAGATAAGGATCGTGTTCTGGAAGTGATTCCCGTTAATGTGGGATTCCGTAAAATAGAATTGAGAGATTCACAGATATGGGTAAATGGGCAACCCGTATTGTTTAAGGGAGTCAATCGTCATGAGATGGATCCGGATAATGGATACTACGTCTCCCCGCAACGGATGATTCAGGATATCAGGATTATGAAAGCTTTCAATATCAATGCTGTCCGCACTAGCCACTATCCCAATGATAATCTGTGGTATGACTTATGCGACCGGTACGGACTTTATGTGGTAGCTGAAGCGAATGTTGAGTCACATGGAATAGGGGGACATAAAACATTAGCTAAGAATCCGCTCTTTGCGAAAGCTCATCTGGAACGTAATCAGCGCAATGTGCAGCGCAGTTATAATCATCCTTCCATAATCTTTTGGTCGTTAGGAAATGAGGCTGGGTTCGGTCCGAACTTCGAGGCATGCTACACGTGGATTAAGAGTGAAGACAAAACACGGGCTGTACAGTATGAACAGGCGGGCACAAATGAATTTACTGATGTGTATTGCCCCATGTATCAGGATTATGAGGGCAACAAGAAGTATTGTGAGGGAAACATAGAGAAACCTTTGATTCAGTGTGAATACACTCACGCGATGGGTAATTCTGCGGGAGGATTCAAAGAATATTGGGATTTGATTCGTAAGTACCCGAAGTATCAGGGTGGCTTTATCTGGGACTTTGTCGACCAATCACTGCGTTGGAAAAACAAGGAAGGTATTTCTTTCTATGCCTATGGCGGTGACTGGAGTCCGTATGATGCGTCAGATAACAATTTTATGGATAACGGGCTGATTAGTCCGGATCGGAAACCTAATCCCCATATGTATGAAGTCGGTCATTTCTATCAATCTGTTTGGGCGACTCCGGCAGACTTGGAAAGTGGCAAGATTAATGTTTATAATGAAAATTTCTTCCGTGACTTGAGTGCGTATTATGCCGAATGGGAACTTTTGGCTGATGGAGAGGTTATCCGGAAAGGCATTGTCGATAATCTGGATGTTGCTCCTCAACAAACCGGAATTGTCCGGTTGGGATATGCTGCAGATGATATTTGCCGGGATAAGGAGGTGCTGCTGAATATCTTCTTTAAGCTCAGGAAGGCTGAAACTTTACTGTCGGCAGGACATATCGTGTCAAGAAACCAATTGGTTGTCCGGCCTTATAAGAATCTTGAACGGTCTGTTGATAATGTAAGGGGAATCAAAACAAGGACAGATGTTCCGGCTATCAGAGATAATGATGTGAATTTTCTGATAATAGAAGGTGAAAATTTCCGTCTGGATTTTGATAAGCACGATGGTTACTTGTGCAGGTATGAGATGAAAGGCATGCAGTTGGTGGAAGAGGGTGGCAAACTGAAACCTAATTTCTGGCGGGCTCCGACTGACAATGATTTGGGTGCCGGACTGCAAATGAAATATGCTGCCTGGAAAAATACAGGAATTTACTTGAATAAACTGGAACATAAGGTAGCCGATAATCTTGTCCAGATAGATGCGGAATATACAATGAATGCAGTGAAAGCTAAATTGTATCTGACTTATGTCATTAATAACAACGGTGCGGTCAAGGTGACTCAAAGGATGTTTGTTGACCAATCAGCGAAAATTTCCGATTTATTCCGTTTTGGCATGCAGATGCGGTTACCTCAGGAATTGGAACAGATCAGTTATTATGGCAGGGGACCGGGTGAGAATTATTCGGACCGTAATCATGCAACTTTCCTGGGTAAATATCAGCAGAATGTTAGCAGTCAGTTCTATTCCTATATCCGTCCGCAGGAGAATGGGACGAAAACGGATATCCGCTGGTGGAAACAGACGGATCGGGGAGGCAATGGGCTGAAGTTTGTAGCAGACGCCCCTTGTTCGATGTCGGCTTTGCACTATACCATTGAATCTTTGGATGACGGTGAACGGAAAGATCAAAGACATTCGGAATTTGTTCCTCGTGTTGATTATATCAATCTGTGTATAGATAAGGTTCAGATGGGAGTCGGAGGTGTCAACAGCTGGGGAGCATTGCCGTTGGAAGAGTATCGTCTTCCTTATAAGGATTATGAATTCTCTTTCTTTCTACTGCCGCTGGAATCTGATGTAGAATAATTTTTCAGGGATAACACTAAATAGGTCTGGACAGGAAGAGAATGGCAAAAAGTTTCTTCCTGTCCTATTTTATAGTATCTTTGCCCGTGACATTGATATGGATGGGAATGATTTTAATAACGCTTCTCCGATAAGGCGAGGCATATTTATATTTTACGTATGAAAACACTAATCTTGTTTTTCCTTACTTCTGCTTCTTCACTAATCGCAGTGGCCGATACGTTGGCAGATAACCACAACCATCAGCTTTATTACACCGCTCCGGCTACCATTTGGGAAGAAACCCTGCCTTTGGGTAACGGGCGTTTGGGTATGATGCCCGACGGAGGTATTGACAAGGAACATATTGTACTGAATGAAATTTCACTTTGGAGCGGTATGGAGGCCGATTATGGTAATCCCGATGCATCCCGTAGTTTACCTGCCATTCAGCAACTTTTGTTTGAAGGTAAGAATAAAGAGGCACAAGAGTTGATGTATAACAGTTTTGTTCCTAAGAAACCCGAATCGGGTGGTACTTATGGCAATTATCAGATGTTGGCCGACCTTACCTTGAATTTCAGTATTCCGGTCAAGAAGAAATTTGCTTCCGATGAGGTGGTTCCGGTCACCAATTATCGTCGTTGGCTCGATTTGCGTGATGCTGTGGTCTATACTGCTTTTACGAAAGGGGGCATTGATTATCAGCGTGAATATTACACTTCCCGTGATAAGGATGTCATGATTATACACCTGACAGCCAGTCGCCGCCGTTCTCTCTTTTTCACAGCTTCTCTTTCCCGTCCGCAGCAAGGGACGGTGTCTTTGGTTCCCGGCAGGGGGAAGGAAGCGGGTACACTTTTGCTGGAAGGTGCCTTGGATAGTGGCAAACCCGGTCAGGACGGAATGAAATATCGGGTTGCCATGAGGGTGGTTTCCAAAGGCGGGAAGCAGTTTATTTCTGCCGAAGACGGCATAATGTTGACGCAGGGGACGGAAGCCTGGCTGATAATTTCAGCTACTACTTCCTATGCCGCTGTCGGCACAGATTTCCCCGGAAGTCGCTATAAAGAAGTTTGTGACAGCCTGCTGGATGCCGCCACGCCTCCCAGCTCTCAACTTTCCATTCTCGATCCTCAACTTAATAACTCCTCCCATCGCGAACTTTATGACCGCGTTTCTTTAACTCTTCCTGCTACGGAAGATGATGCGTTGCCGACCAATGAGCGTATCGTTCGTTTCACAGAACGGGAATCTCCTGCCTTGGCTGCGCTGTATTATAACTATGGCCGTTATTTGCTTATCAGTAGTACCCGTCCCGGTAGCCTGCCACCGAATTTGCAGGGATTGTGGGCGAATGGAGTGCAAACTCCCTGGAATGGCGACTATCACACCAATATCAATATTCAGATGAATCACTGGCCTCTTGAACAGGCCGGCCTTTCGGAACTTTATCAGCCTTTGACGGGTCTTGTTGAACGCCTTGTTCCTTCGGGAAAGGAGACTGCCCGCACCTTTTATGGCAATCATGCTCAAGGCTGGGTGCTCCACATGATGACGAATGTCTGGAACTACACAGCTCCGGGCGAACATCCTTCCTGGGGCGCGACTAATACCGGTGGCGCCTGGCTGTGTGCACATCTTTGGGAGCATTATCAATATACCCAGGATATAGAATATCTGAAAAAGATATATCCCATACTGAAGGGTGCTTCTGAGTTTTTCCATTCTACAATGGTGCGTGAACCTAAGCATGGTTGGCTGGTGACGGCTCCTACGTCTTCTCCTGAGAACGCTTTCTTTGTAGGAGACGACCCGACACCTGTCAGTGTTTGCATGGGGCCAACGATGGATGTTCAATTGTTGACTGAACTTTATACGAACGTGATTGAAGCCGCCTCTATATTGGAGTGTGATGATGATTATGCTGCGAAATTGCGGGAGGCTCTGGAGAAGTTTCCACCAATGCAAATCAGCAAGGGAGGCTATCTGCAAGAGTGGCTGGAAGATTATAAAGAACAGGATGTACATCATCGTCATGTTTCCCATCTTTATGGTTTACATCCGGGTAATCTGATTTCTCCTGACGCTACGCCCGAACTTGCCAATGCTTGCCGTGCTACGTTGAACCGTCGTGGTGATGGTGGTACAGGTTGGAGTCGTGCCTGGAAGATAAACTTCTGGGCTCGCTTGGGTGATGGTGACCGTGCCTGGACGCTTTTCAGAAGTCTTCTTCATCCGGCAGTCGATCCACAGACTAAACATCACGGTAGTGGGACGTTTCCGAATTTATTTTGTTCGCACCCCCCTTTCCAGATTGATGGTAATTATGGTGGTGCAGCCGGTATTGGTGAAATGTTGATGCAGAGCCATGAAGGGTTTATTCATCTGTTGCCTGCTTTGCCGAAGAGTTGGCATACTGGAAACTTCCGTGGGATGAGAGCTCGCGGCGGCATATCGGTAGATTTGGAGTGGAAAGACGGAAAGGCTGTGAAAGCTATGCTTAGGGCAACTGTGCCGGGAAACTTTCGCATAAAGATGCCGACAGGCGTCAAACAGGCAAGAACAATTGTGAACGGGCAGAGTAATGCTTATCCAGGCAAGACGATTGCTTTGCAGTTGGCTGCGGGGGATTCTTGTATGTTGTTATTTGAATAAAGTGATAAGCCTTATATGCATTAACAAGCAGATATAGAGAGGAATTATAATGCCTATTTGTTATATATTGTTAAGTAGTTTGTGATTTTTTTGCTATAATATATAATTTTGCAACGATAAAATTAGATAAAATAAGAGATAAATAAGATTTTATTAGTGTCATGTATTTATGAAAAGCATAGTAATTGCGTGCCATTTAATGTTATTTTTAGGGTTTAATTTATCTGCGCAAAATCTAACGGCATATCAAGATACATTACATATTCGTATAAATTTTCGGCAGGGGTATTCTTCTGTCGATTCTTCTTATTGTGACAATCGGTCACAGCTGGACAGTTTGATTACGCTCTTGAATGCTGCTGTCAGCGATTCGCTTTCCATTGTGAAATTTGTAACGGTGAAGGGGTGTGCCTCGCCTGAGGGATATACATCCTGGAATCATACTCTGTCGGAAAAACGTGCCCGCAATGTGCGTGCTTATATCCTCGAAAAAACTTCTTTGGCTGATTCTGTGGTTCATGTCGGTCCTTCCGATGTGGGGTGGGAGTTGCTGAGTGAGATGATTGCGGCTTCCGATCAGCCTTGGCGCGATGAGGCTGTTGAAATCATAGCAAACACGCCTATCTGGGTATTTGAGGAAGGACGTATTGTGGATGGACGTAAGAATCGTCTATGCATGTTGCGGGGTGGGCGTGCATGGAGATATATGTCGGAACATTTCTTTCCAGATTTACGGAACACCCGCTTTCTGATAATTTATGAGAAAGAGTTGCTTCAAAAGTCTTCGGTTAGGGCGGGAGAAGTAGTAGTTGATGCCAGCGCTTGGAATGCCTCTATACCAGAAGAAGCATCCCTGCAACCAGATACCTTGGCAAGCGAAAATCGTGCCGGGGTGCATAACGATTGTGTGGAGATGACTGTACTTGTACCTGCGAACAACGTTATGGTAACCGTCCGGCACGAATCTGAAAATAATATACCGTTGCGGAAAGAACGCAAACGGGGATTACTACTGAAGACCAACTTGCTCTATAATACTGTGGCAGTGCCGAATATCGGGTTTGAAGTGCCTGTAGGAACAGCTTGGTCGGTGGGTGTCAACTGGATGTATGCATGGTGGAGCCAAGGGGCAAAGCATCGTTTCCTCAGAACATATGGAGGCGATGTAGAAGTACGCCGGTGGTTTTCATCAGATAGGAAAGGTCGGAAAAGGATGTGCGGGCATCATGTGGGAGTGTACGGACAGATGTTTACCTACGATGTGGAATGGGGAGGTGACGGCTATTTGGGCGACCGCTGGACTTGGGCGGCAGGATTTTCTTATGGCTACTCTTTGCCGGTGGGTAAGTTATTCAATATCGACTTCACGCTAGGAGTGGGGTATTTGCAGGGAGACTATATGAAATATCGTCCTCAGGACGATTGTTATGTATGGGATTCTACTCACGAGCGGAAATGGTTCGGCCCGACAAAGGCGGAAGTGTCGCTTGTCTGGCATGTGGGTGGCCGCTACGGAAAGAAAGGAGGTGCGCGATGATGCGGCTTATCTGGAGATTGTGGGCTGTGCTTTTGCTTGCATGGCTGTTGCAGTCATGCGATCATAAAGAACTTTGTTACGACCATGCTCACATGGTCGATCTTGATATCCGTTTCGACTGGACTGAGGCACCGGATGCCGATCCGCGTACGATGGTAGTACAATTCTTCCGGATGGACGGAAGCTATTACACCAGCCGCGAACTGCCTCTGGCTATAGGTGGAAAGGTGCGTGTAGAGGCAGATGAATACAAACTGTTGTTCCACAACGGAGAATTAGACTTCGTGGGAGATGGCGGCAATATGTATGACTCTTTCTGGCTTTATACTAAACCTCAGTCCATCCTTGACCCGATGGGAAGAGGCGGGTTGGCAGCATTGCCTCCTGAGGCCACGGCAGGCGAGCCGGTGCGTGGTATTCCCGAAGTAGTGTGGGGAGGGCAGCACGAGCATATAGAGCTGCAAGAAAGGGTAGAGGGGCAATCTGTCACGTTGAAACCTATGGAGGTAACCACATGGTACACAATAGAAGTATGTAATGTGGAGAATATGGATCCTATGCTTGATGTGAGCGGTGCCTTGTCCGGTATGGCTGAGGGTTGGCGGTTGAAAAAAAGTGTCTCAGCCGGTGCCTCGGTGACCATGCCGTTCGAGTTGGAACGCCGCTACGATGAGAAAAAGCTTGTGGCGCGCTTCCCGACGTTTGGTCACTGCCCAATGGAGGAGGGAAAGCATACATTTTTTATATATACTTCGCGGCAGACGTATCATAACTTTGATGTGACTGACAAAGTGCATAACGGTAACGGCAATGAGGATGGACCAAAAGAAATCCATATCCTAATTGACGATGGTCTAAAACTACCACTAGTTACAGGGGGAATGACACCTTCCATTGACGGGTGGGATGATGTGGTGGACAATGACATTAATATGAATTGAGAAGAATTAAAAAGAACAATAAATTTATTAAGAAAACGGTTATGAAAAAGAATGTAAAGCTATTAGGAATGGTGGCAATGTTCTCCGTAGCATTAGCCTCCTGCACGAATGATGAACTGAAAGAGGTTTATCAAGGTGAAGAGATTTCGTTTACTACGCGAATGACAAGGGCAGTGGAAACAAACACTAATAATTTGGAAGCATTCAAGGTGTATGCACACGCTGAAGGTTATGGTGATGTTATGTTTATAGATGGGCTGCTGGCTAAAAAGGTAAATGATAGCAATATTTACTCTATTGTTTCAGAAACGGGAGGTGGCATTTTTTGGCCTTCACAAGTAAACAATATCCAGTTTTGGGCTTATGGGCCTTTTAAATCAGAGACTGAAGGTGTTAATGTAACACCTAGTATAACCTATAGTAGTCAATCGCTTAATGACTTTAAAGTAGCATCGTCTATGAAAGAGGGAGGAAAAGCGCATGATGACTTGATTGTAGCTTATCAAGAAGCTGTTCACAATAATTCAACAGGAACAAATGTAAATTTGACTTTTAAACATGCATTGGCGCAAATAGTAGTTAAGGCAAAGCGGACTGATACAGACAAAACTGTAAAAATCAAAGGGGCATGGTTGATGAATGTAAAATCGAAAGGAACTCTCAAGTTTGATAAGGATGCAACAGATTATATGTCATGGGTGGATTATTCCGAAGTAACAAACTATGGTGTTGAGCATGCAACTGCACTCTCCCTTTTGGATCAGAGCTCTTTTTTGATAGGTATGTCTAAGGAAAGTGCTACATCACTGGATAATACAAGTTTGATGTTGATTCCGCAAACGGGTGATGCATGGCATAAGAGTAGTGCTGTGAATGGTACGTATATATTGTTGCTTTGTCGTGTTGAAGCAACACATAAGGGGGCTGTACATGATGGCGGAAATTCTGGTGATGTGGTGGAGGATAAAGATAATAATACTCATACCCATCAGCTTTTCCCTGTTACATCTAAATTTGATTCAGATGAGTATGGATATACTTGTGTAGCTATTAAACCGGAGTGGATGCATGGTAAAAAATATGTGTATAACCTTGAATTCTGTGGTCCTACTAGTGGGGCTGGAGTTTATCCTCCTGAGAATATTAAAGAACTTGCAGATTTGCCTAAGGGTGATAAAATTAAAATTGATATTCCTGAAGGTAAGCACGTAGGTGATCCTGTACTTGACAATCCTATTTCTTTTACAGTTTCTGTTAATAGTTGGACAGCTGAGGGTAGTGATGGTGAAGTAAATGGTACCCCTATGAACTAACTATTAACCAGTATTTCATTAAATATCACTTTGGTTATGCGACACTCTTCTATGTTTCGTCTGATGCTGGGGCTTGTGGCCGGTGTGTTGGTGTGTAGTGTGCTTTGCTGGTTTTCATCGTGTGTGGACGACACTTTCGGCACGTATGGGCAAGGCGCATCCGGTCCTTTGTCGTTTGCAGTAAGCGTGCCTGACGGTTGGATCAATGGCTCTACACGTGTTGCCGACAAGGATATAAGCATAAAGAAGATGTCGCAATCCACCGGTTTGCAACAATTATATTTGATTACAGAAGTTTCGGAAGCCGTTGTTGAGGCCGCGGCTTTCGATGCGGTAACCCGTGGCATGCCGGTGACATCAGGTGATAAATTTATAAATCAGAGTTTCGGTCTTTCGGCAATATGCTATGTGGGCGAGTGGCCCGATACTTCAGAGGAAGAAAAAAAACTGACTACCAATTTTGCTCATAATTTGAGAGTTAAAAAGAGCTCAACTAGCACAGACTGGATACCCGAATCCAAACTCGACTGGCTTGGCTCGGGAAATATAAAGTTTTTTGCCTATTCACCCTATTCCGAGGATTTTAAAGCAGGTGGTGAATCAGGTAGCAGTGATGAAACAGAGAACAGCACTTCCGTAGCCGGAGGAATTCTCATTCATTCCGAATCTACAGTATTCGGCATTCCCGCTCTTACTTATACCGTATCCACAGTTGCCACAAAACAGCCTGATTTAATGGTAGCGGTATCCGATGTTCATGATCGGGGACAGACCGGTGCCGTTTCACTGCAATTCCGTCATGCCTTAACTGCCGTAACTGTAAAGACTGGCAAGGATATGCTTAAAGGTAGTATCAAAAAGGTGACTTTTTCTGGTTTATACGGAAAAGGCATTTATAAATTTGCTGCCAAAACCGATGATGCTAATGATGTCGGCAGTTGGACCATCCCTACCGGAGAAAAACCTATAGATTTCATTATAGAAAGAAATGTTACAATGTCGAACACGGAAGACACCGGTAGTATGGCAGACGCACAAGGAAAAGAAAATAATTACGTAGACCCCGATAATCCCGTTTCCATTGTAGACGGAGAGTTTACTTTGATGATGATTCCTCAAACGCTCCCCAAGGAGGCTAAGTTGACCATCGTATTTGTAAACGACATGACTGGCACGGAACATACACTGACAGCCAATCTTAGTCCGGAAGGGAAGACCGAGTGGGGAATCGGAAAAAAAGTGACTTATTCCGTTTCCACTACAGGGATAGTAATCACCCCGGTAGTGAAATTCAAGATAGACGGCAAGGAGGTTGCTCCATACTCGGTAGATGGAAAAGTGGTAAACGAAACAGGCGAATGGAAAGATTCTCTTTGCATCAGTGGATATCTGCCGAATGTGGAACTTGCTGCGTATGCCGAAGTGGTGCAGGCAGATCAAAAAGAAGATAAAGTGCGTTTGCCTTACATCATAGAATATTCGACGGACGAAGGTAAAACTTGGGCGTCTACTACTGTTCCGATGGCTCATTCTTCTAGTTCTGTTAATATATGGAATCCTATAGCGGAGACTACCCGCGCATCCGATGAAGCGGTTGCCAGACTTATTTCCGGTGTTATGTTCCTGCCCCAGCAACCGGCTTATGCCAGCATGCAAAAAGAATTTTTCCCGTTAAAATTCACACCTGCTTCGGAAGTGGCTGCAAGCACAAAAGATGTACCTTACGATTTGACGCAAGGAGGCGAAACTGCTAACTGTTATATTGTGAATCAACCGGGATATTATTCTTTCCCGGCTGTTTATGGGAATGCCCGTCGGAGCGGGACGATAGGTAATGGAAAAGGCGGTGTGCTCAATCCCGCTGCTTATACATATACTTCTGCAGGAGTGGAGGGGGAAACTACGGATAGGATATTGGAGAAGTTTGTAAAGCATGATGACAGCCCTATAACTGATATGCAAGTGGAGGGTGCAACACGGGCAGCACTTGTATGGCAGGACGCCCCCAACCTTGTGACGGATGTGAATTATGATGCGGAAACTAATATGATAAAATTCCATGTAGCCAAAGAAACGCTGACTCAAGGTAACGCGGTGATTGCCGTGCTTGATGGAGAGGGGGAAAAGGCTATGGTTTTGTGGAGTTGGCATATATGGACCACTCACTATGATTGGAGTGGCAAGGATGATTATAAAGTAGTATCTGCTAACCTCTCTTCCGAAAGTGATTCTTCCGGTAAAGAGTATCACTTTGCTCCTTGCAATCTTGGCTATTGTGATCCTCACGAGGGCAATCCTCAAAGGACAGTGCAGGTGCGTTTTAAATTTACGTTGGAGAATGTTGTTGGGGAACGATACAAAGAAATTATCTTCTCGTTTCCCCAGTCTGGAATTGAAAAGTCTTTAGGTGGTGATAATACATACTTCCAATGGGGGCGGAAGGACCCGATGCTTGCGGGAATTTACAACAAAGAAACAATAGCGTATGAAAAGGTGTTGGCCGATAATGGTGTTGGAGTTGGCAGTACTGGAAATGCGGAATTGAAACGACCTAGTGGCCAATTGACTATGGCAAACAAAAAATATTATCCGGGTATTAGAGCGTTTGTGAGAGGTGAATCATCGGTGAGTATAGGCACGGCAATCAAGAATCCGAATGTGTTTTACATGTATGATAGAGTCGAAAACACCAAAAGAACCCACTGGCATGATGGTAAAGCAAGTTCATACGATAAAGAACGGGTTATTAATTTATGGAATTCTCAATTATATAAGTCTGATGTATTTGATTTCGATGGGGAAAAGTCTGTATATGATCCTTCTCCGGCTGGCTATCATGTTCCACCTGTAAATGCATTTACAGGGTTTGGAGATGGGGATGTGGATTTGGTTAATTCCGGTAAAATCAGTGACTCCCCTACAGTGATAGAGATAGTGAAAGATGGTGGACATGTAAAAGGCTGGTGGTTAAAAAGAAATGTTGACCCTAATGGAAAGGCTATCTTTTTTCCAGGAAGTGGTATTAGAGATATGGGAGAAAATCAAGAGTTTGATTTTTTTAAAGGTAAAACATGGGCAGCATTTTCGCAGATTACCTTCGTTGCAACTTCCTCAGTAAAGGGGGGGGGATTTCAGAGTACAGTTTTTTCTTTGGATTCAAGAAATACCGGAGTAGCGGACGTGTTACCAAACGATACTTATGGAATAAATGTTGTGTCCAATAATGCCTATGGATTTACTGTGCGTCCGGTGCGTGATAAGGATTAAACAACTTTCTGAATATTGTCTTTGAGTTTGCTTCATTGCTGAACAGAAAAAATCTTCAGAGGATTTGTCTGATGCATTTGAATCTTTTACATTTGCACGTTGTTGACGTATAAGTGACTAATGTAATATAGTTATGAAGAACAAGCTTACTTTATTTTTTCTTGCGCTTTCCTTGTTGATATCCGCAACAGTCAGTGCGCAAATCCGTGAGTTGGAACGTTCCACGCCCGAAGCCGAAGGGGTGCCTTCCGGAGCGGTCATTGCTTTGATGGACTCTTTGATGGGACTGTCTGAAACTGATATACACAGTGTAATGGTACTGCGTCATGGTAAAGTCATTGCCGAAGCTTATCCGGCACCTTTCGCACCGGAATATCACCATACCGTATTTTCCTGTTCTAAAACTTTTGTCGGTGCCGCTGTCGGTCTTGCCATCTCCGAAAACCGTCTGCGGCTGACAGACCGTGTAGCATCTTTTTTCCCCGACCAACTTCCGGATAGCATTTCTGCAAATCTTGCCAATATGACTGTACATAACTTACTGAATATGACATCTGGCATTACTCCGGATTGGAATATGCGTAACATTCGTACTGACTGGATAAAAGGTTATCTGGAAAAGCCGGTAAAAGTTCCCGGAGAGCATTTCGATTATGACTCCATGAGTTCTTACATTCTTTCTGTCATTGTGCAGAAAGTGACTGGAATGAAGATATTGGACTATCTCCGAATGAAACTTTTTGAACCGATGCACATCACTGATATATCTTGGGAAGTTAGTCCTGAGGGCATCAATACCGGAGGATGGGGTGTGTATATACAGAGCGAGTCGCTGGCTAAATTTGGTCAGTTGCTGCTGAATCGGGGGGTATGGAAGGGGAAGCAACTGCTTCCTGCCTGGTGGGTAGATCAGATGATGGCAAAACAATCGGATACGGGTAGTTTTGGCTATGGTTATGGCTATCAGATGTGGCTTTGTGAATATCCGGGTGCCATCCGTATGGATGGGGCTTTGGGGCAATATGTGCTCATCATACCTGATAAAGACATGGTAGTAGTTATCACTGAATGTACTCTGATAGACGGTGCCACACAGCGTCGCTTGGTGTGGAACCGCCTGTTGCCTGCCGTGACAGGTGACCGGCCACTGATAGCGGGGAAAGATTATAAGCGCTTGCAGAAAAAGCAATCTTCTTATCGATTGCCGGTGGTACGGGGAAAAGTCAATTCATCCCTTACTGGAGAATATGCGGATAAAAGCATTATGCTTGAACCGAATAAGTTCGGATGGCAATCCCTGAATCTTCGTTTCAAACAGAAAGAAGTGGTCATGACGGTGACGGAAACTAATGGGACTGTGTATGACCTCCTGTTCGGTTATAAGCAATGGAAAAAGACTTCTATCGACGGCTATCCGCCTTATTCAATTGAAGCCAAAGGACGTTTTAACGGGATAAAAGGCCCTTTCTATGTGGCGGGAAGTTATGCCTGGCCCACCTCTACCACATTGGAACTGAAAGCTCATTACGTCAATTGGATTACAGCTCTCAGTTTTACTCTCCGCTTTGAGGGAGATAATGTGCTGCTGACGGTGAAAGAAAACTATTCCTCCGAAGCAAAGGTGATTAAAGGAAAGGTTTTATTTATCTTTGCACCCAATTAAAGAATTTATCAGTTATGAACCGTATCACACTGACCTTGAAACGCCCTTTCATCTGGTTGAGTCGTTTTCGGCACCGTTGCGGCTACGGGGTGCATTCACCTTTTGCCTTCAGCCTGATTACGCAGGTGATTTATGAGAGTACTCCTTATTATAAGTATAAAGAACTGGCTATGGAACAGAAAAAGCTGACTCCACAAAAAGACAAAAACTGGAAGTATGAATCGAAAAAAGTAAAGCGTTTTTTGTTCCGGTTGGTCAATTATACTCAGCCCGACACTATTGTAGATGCCGGCAGGCTGGCCGCTTCTTCTCTTTATCTGAAAGCGGGAAAGGAAGGGGCTGACTATACTTCAGCATCCGAGCTTTCCGAACTGTTTTTGGAAGCCGGAGTGCCCGTGGACTTCCTTTATCTGCATGATTACCGCCATCCAGAATTTGTGGAGGAAGTGTTCCGTATCTGCGCCGTGCGTACTGCAAAGAAGTCTATTTTTGTTGTGGAGGGAATAAGATATACTCCACAAATGAAAAAGCTTTGGAAGCGCATGATACAAGATGAGAAAGTGGGCATTACGTTTGATCTTTATGACATTGGTATTCTTTTCTTTGATAAAACTAAGATAAAACAGGACTATATTGTCAACTTTTGATTATCTTTAGACGTTTCAATAGTGGTTAACGGTTGGTGTTCGGCGATGAAGATCATTCGCTAACTGCTAAAAATTAATCACTAAAAATTAATCATTATGAAAATATATACCAAAACCGGTGATAAGGGTACTACCTCGTTGGTAGGTGGTACCCGTGTTCCGAAAACCCACGTCCGCCTTGAAGCGTATGGTACGGTAGATGAACTGAATGCCAATCTGGGGGTGCTCATTACTTATCTGCTTGATGAAGAAGACAAAATGCTTGTCCGCCATATTCAGGACCGTCTTTTTGCTGTTGGTTCCAACCTGGCTACAGATCTTGAAAAGACGGAGTTGAAGTGCGCCAGTGTCATTCATCCCGAAGAGATAGAACGCCTCGAAAAGGAAATCGATCGTTTGGATAGCCTTCTTGCTCCGTTGCATGCTTTTATATTGCCTGGGGGCAGTCGCGGTGCTTCTGTTTGTCACGTGTGCCGTACGGTTTGCCGCAGAGCTGAACGTCGCATCCTGGCTTTGGCGGAACAATGTGAAGTTGCTCCTGAATTATTGGCCTACGTGAACCGTTTGTCCGATTATTTGTTTGTTTTGTCACGGAAAATCAACCGGGATGAGAAAAAAGATGAAATATTTTGGGATAATAGTTGTAAGTGAGAGATTTTATTATACTTTTGCCGAAAAATAGAAAGTAAGACTTAATATTCACAATTTTAATACTTAGGACTTATGTATTGGACATTGGAATTAGCATCTAAATTGGAAGATGCTCCCTGGCCGGCAACCAAGGATGAATTGATTGATTATGCCATCCGTTCGGGCGCTCCGCTTGAAGTGATTGAAAATTTGCAGGAAATGGAAGATGAAGGCGATATTTATGAGAGCATCGAAGATATTTGGCCCGATTATCCAAGTAAAGAGGATTTTTTCTTTAACGAGGAGGAGTATTAGCGAGTAGATTATAAGAACCTTTAGGAAGAAGGTTTGGGTATCATAAAAAAAGAAGGCGATTGAAAAATCGCCTTCTTTTTTTATGATACTTTTATTCTATTATTCATCGATGCCGAAACAGGCTACAATAATGTTCTTTTCATCTTTATTATTAGGATTTCTCACCATTATTCCTATTTCACCAACAGGCTTCTCCTTTAGTGTAATCAAATATGAGCTTTCTCCGAATTTTTTTGCAGAATATTCTATTAATTCTAATTTGTTGTCTGTATGACCACCAAATGTTCCGAGTGAGGAAAGTTCTGCCGTCCTTTTATTTTTACCTATCTCAAATTGGAAAATATTGATGATAGACAGCGGATCCGAGTTGTTATCTACAGCTTTTACCACTAATTTGAAATCCTCGCCTTGAGCTGCTCTTGTACTTGCTGCTTTCCCTTCAACATTAAGTTTAGTCTTTACTTTTCCCATGCCGACAATATACATTGAGGCGCTTGCTTTGGTCTTTACTTTTATAAACTCTTTATCCAAGGGCAAAATCTTGTCTCCGATAACGAGGTTTACTTCACCAACAAACTCTGGCTCCTGGCCCTCTTGTGCAAAACATGGCATTATGGAAATGCACAACAAAAATAGTAGAATAAACTGTTTCATATAAAAATATTTAAAGTAGTGTCACATTTTGTAGGCAAAGGTATAGTTTTTCCTGACAAACCAACTCTTTTGTGAGATAATTCTTATATTTGTAACAAATTAATTTATATATAAGTAATGGTAGAAGATATACAAGAAGATAGAGCACGACAACTGCCGGAATTGAAAGAACGGCATTTGCCCAGAGATTGCCGGGAAGCGGTACATGTGCTTTTGAAAGAGACTTACGGCTACGAACGGTTTCGTGATTTGGAAGTGTACGATAATTTGTTCAAGGGGAAAGATATACTGCACATTTCGCAAGGACAATTGATAGAAAGTGTCATAGTCGAAGCGGAAAAGGCGCGTAACGGCGAAACAGAGGTTGACAACATTTTGCTGACGGCACCCACCGGAGCAGGAAAATCCTTGTTGTTTCAGTTGCCCGCTATCTATCTGGGCAATGAATACGGATTGCTTACTATTGTAGTGTCTCCCCTGAAAGCATTGATTGTAGATCAGGTGGAAGGTTTGCAGGATTTGGGGTATAGGCGTGTGGCTTATGCCTCTTCCGATTTATCGCCCGAACAGAAGAATGAAGTGTACCGGCAAGTGCGCGAAGGGGAGGTGGATTTATTCTATCTCTCACCGGAGTTGTTGCTTTCGTATGACATCAAACATTTTGCGGGTGGACGTCGTATAGGTCTGGTTGTAGTAGATGAGGCTCATACGGTGACTACTTGGGGTAAGGAATTCCGTGTGGACTATTGGTTCCTGGGGCGTTATCTGCAAGGCTTGAAGAAGAGCCTCGGTTATGCTTTCCCGCTTTTTGCACTGACGGCTACGGCTGTCTGGAATCCGAAAGGCGGCAATGATATGGTGTTCGAAACGATTCGTTCGCTCCAAATGGAACCTTGTGTGCTCTATGCGGGGACGGTGAAACGTCGGAATATTGGTTTCGACATTCGCCGGATGGAAATAGAGGAAGGTGAGACGTATGACAAAGCCAAGCAGCGCGTGGTGGCCGAAAGGGTGGATGACTTCCTCGATGGGCACAAAACCATTCTTTATTATCCCTTTGCAGGCGGCATCGATATGCGTCTGAAGACATGGGTGAAATCGACCGACTGGCATCTGGTGGCTTCTTATTACGGTAAGAAGGATAAGGAGCAGAAGGCGGCGATTGTGCAGGAATTCAAAGAAGGCGAAAAGCGGATGATTGTAGCTACAAAAGCTTTCGGTATGGGTGTTGATATCAGCGATATCGACCGGGTGTATCATGTGGCACCATCCGGTACGTTTGTTGATTATATACAGGAGATCGGGCGTGCAGCTCGTGATATAGATATCCATGGTGTTTCGGCAACGGATTATCATGAACGGGATTTTTATTATATGAAGCGCCTCCACATGGCAGGTAATATAGCACAGGAACAACTGTCGTTGATACTGAGAAAGTTGATGGAGGTGTATCGGATGAAAGGCGGAAAGCAGGAAATGTTGGTGTCCTTGTCCGACTTTGAGTTCGTGGTGAAGCTGCCGCGGATGAAGAACAAGCTGGAGTATGAGGCGGAACTGGGACAGTTGATTAAGACCGCTTTGCTGTGGTTGGAGGATGATTTGAGTCATCGTTACGGCAAGAAATTGCTGGAAGTAAGTCCGCAGAATCTGCTTACAGAAGGATATATACAAGACAAGACAGGTGACGCCTTTATCCGTGAATTCAGTGCTTATCTTACGAAAGTGCGCGGCACGGAAGATGTGTATACGGCACGCCTGGAAAAACTTTGGGAGGAGCGCTTTGCTGAGTTGGGATATCGGGAATTTAAGCAGAAGCTGAATAGTGGTACGTTGTGGGAAGGTTCGCGTGCGGTATCTGTGGGTAAACATGAGGTGCTGCTGAAAGAAGGTGCGGCGGTGATTCGTCAGCGGATGGATGCATTGTTCAATAGTTTGAAGACGTTGCTGGTTGATAAACTTCGGAAAACCAAAGGACGCTTTGATGAAGAAGAATTACGGGCGATATTTGCTGAACATGGTATGGATGTGCCGTCTGCAAAACGTTTCATCGGTTCGTTGTTAGAGTCGCGTACGGAAGAAGGACGTAGTGTGAGTTACATCAGCAGTGTGAAGAAAAAGGATTCTAACGAACTTTCTTTCACGGTGACGAAAGGCTTCGACTTGTTGTTGTCCCGTTATCAGAAGCTGTTTGGCCAGCGCATTGTAGGTGAAAAAGGAGATCGTTTGTTGTTCTATACCACACCGTTTTCTGACCTGAACATGTTACTCAATCTGCTCTCTATGCTCGATTGTCTTTCGTTCAGTGTGGAAGGCGGGGGTACGCCTTGTGTATTGGTTGCTTTTGATGAACCCGAAATGTTGGAACAGATTGCGTCTTCTGATGAATATCATAATTTGATTCTTGAAAATAATGAAAAGATATTCCAAGAACAGATAGACTTGTTCTCCTTTTTCTTCGGAACGGAAGGAATGGATGATACGAAACGTTGGGATTTTATTGAAGATTATTTTACTGGAATGGGAGTAGAGGAGTTGAAAGTGAAATATGCTACTCCATCATAAAACCAATTCTTTGAATAATCTTTCTAACGTCCTGTCTAGATTGTCGGAGAAACCGGCATGTGGACGGGACGTTTGAATACAGGAACTCCGTACGGCAGTCAGCCACCGGAAGCGCTCCGGAACATCTAGTTGGGCAATGGGGCCGCCGTCTTTGGCGCCTGAACATATCTTATTGAACACATCCAGATGGGCGAATACCAGTTCCCGGTCTACTTCGGACACATATAGCTCCAACTTTTCCTCGTTCACCCGGCAAACGGATTTGATAAAGTTTGCCTTTTTTGAGAAAAGGATTACGCCCACATTGAAGAACTCTTCACGTTCTACTTTGGGAACCAGGCGGATAACTGCGTATTCATATAAGTGTTTTCCTTGCATTCAATGCCTCTTTTACAAATATTTCGGAATGGGCCAGTCTTTCGGTCAGAAAGCGGGTGTAGATATCTCTGATTTCTTCGGGTGTCTCATGCGTGTCGTTCCAGTGCAGCCAGTCGTCCGGGATCAGGGAGACAATCTCCTGTATCTTTTCATCAGTCAGCAGGACGCGCAGGGCGGCATCGGCGTCTTCAAGGCAGGATGCTTCGGGCAGTAACACATGATTCTTGACATAGGTGAAAGGACTTACCGCATGTTTCTCCCAATTCTCCCACGAGTGGTGGAAGTAGAGCGATGCTCCCTGGTCTATCAGCCAGAGCTCTTTGTGCCACATCAGCATGTTGGTATTGCGGAAAGTGCGGTCTATATTTGTAAGGTAGGCATCCAGCCAGACGATGCGGGAAGCCAGGTCAGGGGCTACTTTGGTTGCTACGGGGTCAAAAGTCAGCGCTCCCGACAGGAAATGCAGTCCGAGATTCAGACCACGACTGCCTTGCAGTAAATCTTGTATCTCTTCGTCTCCTTCGGTACGGCCGAAAGCTTCGTCAAGGTTCAGGAATACCAGTTCCGGTACTTTGAAACCCAGCGTGCGCGCCACTTCTCCGCCTATCAATTCGGAAATCAGCGCCTTTGTGCCGTGACCGGCACCGCGAAACTTCACGACGTACTTGAATCCATCGTCAGCTTCTGCTAGCGCAGGCAGTGAGCCGCCTTCGCGCAAAGGGGTGATATAACGGGTAAGGTTGACTGTTCGCAACTCTATCATGGTTGTCTTTTCTGAAAAATGGTTATGCTGTCTGCTTTCTCGGAAAACGCGGTTGCAAAGATAATACAAATCGAATGCAGAACTCTCATGCTTGCATGAAAAAGTTATGCTGAGATGCAGCTTATCTTCTTCAAAGATAGTGAATATTCACGATTCTCCAAGATGTGTTTCCAGGAACTGTTGCAGAATGCGGGCATGGTTCCGGACAGGGTCTTTGGAAGCATATAATAAAGTAACCGTTTTATAATGTTTGATTGCTGTGAGGAAGTTCTGCGCAGCCGCCGATGTTTCCAGTTCTTTGCGATACATAGCTGAGAAAACTTCCCAATTTTCCACAGGATTTTCATGAAACCACTTTCGTAGTTCGGGCGAAGGGGTGATATCCTTTTCCCAGGCGTCATATTTCAGATGTTCTTTTTTCATGCCTCGTGGCCAAAGGCGGTCTACCAATACACGGTAGCTGTCCTCCGATTCAGGGACTTCGTACACTCGTTTGATTTTAATCTGCATCATATTCTATATACGATATGTTCTTTCATTCTCCGTAGAGTTATGGAGATGTTTTCCTATACTACACTTATCGCTGGAGGAATGTTCGGGAGATTATGATAAATTGGATTGTTTTGAGGTTATTGAATTAATCTACTTCTTTCCTGCCCTATCTTGTCACCTCTTCCCCCCCCCCTCTCAGGCGCCTTCTGAAAGGGGGAACAATGAGGCCGGGACTGAAAGGCATTCAGTCAGGGAGTCAAAGGCATTTAGTCAGGGACTGAATCAGGCTCACTCAACGAGTCAGAGGAAAAGCAGAAAGAAAGCGGTTTATTTTCCTTTTTGTAAAAAAATATGCTTTTAAAATCATGTCGTGAATAAGTTATTTCGTCATTTATTTCATTTCCCACAAAAATGAACTATAATTCCGCGGACGATTGGCTATCGTTTGTGATTAAACATATCATCCCGTTCGTGATTCATACTTTTTAGCTTCCGCCTTGCACAATTTTTTCTTGTTTTATCAGTTCTTATAATGATGAAATGCAGTTTTATCTTGAAATATACAATCTTGGTGTGTCTTTTCTACTGTGCGGCAGGAGTACAGGCACAGTTTGACGCACGCTTTAGTCAATACTGGGCGGTACCGGGTTATTATCATCCTGGATGGGCAGGACAGACAGAGAACAAACTGAATGTTTATGGTTCGTACGGCATGCAACTGATGGGGTTTACTCGCGCCCCGCGGGTAATGTATTTCGGGGCGGATATGCCTTTTACCCTATTCAGGAAACAGCAAGGTGCCGGTGTGGGATTTTTTAATGAAGCTATTGGTCTGTTTCGTAACCAACGTTTCTGGGGACAGTATGCCTATCACATGAAAATCCGTAAAAGTAAGCTGGGTATCGGCTTTCAGATAGGTATGCTGAACGTATCTTTCGATCCTTCCGACATTAATCTTGGTGATGCAACCGATGACGAAGCTTTTCCGACTGCAGCGGAGAGTGGAAATGCCGTAGATATCGGATTGGGAGCCTATTACTCACATCCCAAGTTCTACGCTGCCTTTTCCGGCCATCATCTCACCGCTCCCCGCATCTCTTTGGGAGAAAAAAGCGAGATAAAAATACAGCCTATCGTTTATTTGACAGGCGGATACAATATTCAGACACGTAATCCGTTAATTTCCATACAGCCCTCGATGCAGTTGCAAAGTGATTTTACTTCTACACGCCTGGACGTGACGGGGTGCTTGTTTTATACTTATCGCTCTAAAGTGCTTAGTGGGGGACTGACGTACTCGCCCGATACTTCGGTGACGTTCAGCTTCGGACTGACAGTGCAGGGCGTGACACTGGGATATGCTTATGAGTGCTTTACCTCGAAGATTGGTGCTGCAAGCGGTAGCCATGACCTGATGGTAAGGTATGCGTTGGACTTGAATGTATTTAAGAAGAACCGTAACTTACATAAGAGTGTACGGATTCTGTAAGAGATATACGAACGATGAAAAAGAATAAAGGAATGAAAGTGATTCATGCATGGTACGGGGCGGCATTATTATTGTTCGGCTCGTTGGCTTCGTGCATGGGAACGGTGGGAAACACTTCCATGAGGGGCGGTGAGGTGATAGGCGCCAGCGCTGTGGCATGGAATGAGCCTGCGCCTTATGGCATGGTGCTGGTGAAGCGCGGTTCGGTGAAAATGGGACCTGACAAGCAAGACAGCTTGTGGGGAACAATCGTTCCTTCGCGGGAGATTTCAGTAGAATCTTTTTGGATGGATGACACGGAAGTGACCGTTGCCGAATACAAACAGTTCATCAACTGGGTGCGCGATTCCATTATCCGTGAACGCTTGGCAGACCCAGCCTATGGTGGCAATGAATTGTTCAAGATAGAGGAAGACCGTGAGGGAAATCCCGTAAAGCCTTATCTGAACTGGGCGAAGCCTATCCCCTGGAAACGGGCGACGGAAGATGAACAGATGGCTATCGAGAGCGTGTATAAGCGGCATCCGATTGATGGCACACTGATGCTGGATGGCGCCCAACTGAATTATTATTATGAGATTTATGATTATACGGAAGCGGGCAAGCGCCGTAATCGCTTGAATCCTGCCGAGCGGGTTAAAAATACGGATATAGAAGTGAATCCCGATGAGGTGGTGATGATAACGAAAGATACGGCATACATTGATGATGAAGGGCGGATTGTGAACCGTACCATTACCCGCCCGCTGTCCAGCGAATGGGACTTCTTGAACAGTTATATTGTAAATATCTATCCTGATACGACTTGTTGGGTGAACGACTTCCCGAATGCGAATAATGAACAGTATATGCGTCTGTATTTCAATCACCCCAGTTATAATGAGCATCCGGTGGTAGGTGTCAGTTGGGAACAGGCGAATGCCTTCTGTGCCTGGCGTACGAACTATCTGCTTGCAGGTTTGCGTGGACAAGCAAAGTATATTCAACGTTACCGCCTGCCGACTGAGGCAGAATGGGAATTTGCCGCACGCGGACGGGAAGACAACAAGTACCCCTGGAAAGACAGTGAAGAGACAAAGGATGAGCGGGGCTGCTACAATGCGAATTATAAACCCGGCAAAGGAAATTATACCAAAGACGGTAATCTGATATCCACCCGTGTAGGAGCTTATTCGCCTAACTCGAACGGGTTGCATGATATGGCGGGAAATGTGGCTGAATGGACTTCGACGGCTTACACCGAATCGGGTGTGTTGCAGGCAAGTGACATCAATCCCGATATCCAGTATAATGCTGCACCGGATGATCCGTATGCGATGAAGAAGAAAGTGGTTCGTGGCGGCTCGTGGAAAGATGTGAACGCATTTATCCGTTCGGATGCCCGGACGGCAGAATATCAAAACGAGCAACGTTCATATATCGGTTTCCGTTGCGTACGTACGCAGGTGGGATATAATAAGAAGGGGAAATGATAAGATGCTAAAATGGAAAGATGATGGAAAAAGAGACTGTAAATAGAAAGAGGGGCTTAGGGCAAAAGTTGCAGGACTTTATGGCGAGCTATCGTGGCAAGGTGGTTATGAACTATGCTTATAGCTGGGGCGCTGCTATTGTTATTGCAGGCACGTTGTTCAAGCTGACGCATCTGCCGGGAGCCAATCTGATGTTGTGGATCGGCATGGGAACGGAAGTGCTGGTGTTCTTTATTTCTGCATTTGATTTGCCGAACAAGCAGGCAGGTAACACTGCGGGCGGAGTGATCGTGATTGGTGACGCTACAACCGGTTGTGCGGATGGACGGGCGAATGATTATCAGCCCCTACAAGCAGGGCAATCGCGAGGAAACCATCTGCAAACCAATCAGCCTGCGGCATCTGTTCCGAACCAGCCAATGCCGGTGACCGTAGCGGCGAATAATTATTCCCCCGGAAACACAGCTCCTGTTTTCACTCCGGAGATGGAAGAAATCACTCAAGCCTATATCACCCAGCTGAAAGAAGTGACGGAAATGCTTTCGCGCTTCATTGCCCAGGCTGAGTCTCTTTCACATGATGCCGAGCAAATGAGTGCCCTAAACCGTAATCTTGCGGGTATCAATGCCATTTATGAAATGCAGCTTCGTAGTGCCAGTACCCAGATAAATACAATAGACCAGGTACACGAGCAGACCCGTAAAATGGCCCGGCAGATAGAAGAACTGAATGCTGTTTATGCCCGTATGCTGCAAGCAGTGCAGGTAAAATAATAGAGGGATAAGAGGCTTCGTTCCCGCTATCCCATTGTTTTAATTTATAATTTTTGATTTATAATGAATACCAACCCGGACTCTCCGCGTCAGAAGATGATAAACCTGATGTATATCGTCTTGATGGCGTTGTTGGCGCTGAACGTTTCGTCGGATGTGCTGAACGGCTTTTCATTGGTAGATGAAAGCCTTTCACGTACGACGGTAAACTCGACTGTGCAGAACCAGTCATTATACGACGGCCTTGCCGGTGCAAATAGACGTAACCCGGAAAAGGTAGGACCTTGGTTTGAGAAAGCGATATATGTGAAACATAGTTCCGACTCGCTTTATGCCTATGTCAACGAACTGAAACTGCGCATCGTGCAGGAAGCGGATGGAAAGGACGGTGATATTGCCAATATCTCCAATCGGGAAGATTTGGAGGCTGCCTCTTTCGTCATGCTCGCACCCGGAAAGGGGCAGGGCAAGGAGCTGTTCGACCGTATCAATCAATACCGGGAAGAAATACTGGCGTTGATTACCGATCCGGTGCAGCAGAAGATTATCCGTGATAATCTGGGCACGGAGGTTCCGCGCAAGGCATCGGCAGCGGGGAAAAACTGGCAGGAATATATGTTTGAGAATACTCCGGTGGCGGCAGCCGTTACTTTATTGACCAAATTGCAAAGTGACGTGCGCTATGCCGAAGGTGAAGTGCTCCATTTACTGACACAGAATACCGATGTGCAGGATGTGCGTGTAAATCAGCTTCAAGCCTATGTGATCCCTACCTCGCAGAATGTGGTGCGTGGCGGTATGTATAGCGCCCGTGTCATTCTGGCTGCTGTGGACTCCACACAACGTCCTTCCATTTACATAGCCGGCGAAAAGCAACCGGATAATGCAGAAGGGTGGTTTGAAACGGTTTGTAACCGTACTGGAGAGTTTTCTTTGGACGGTTATCTGGAACTGGCACAAGGAAACGGAGAAGTGCTTCGCCTGGATTTTTCTCAGAAGTATACGGTCGTTGAGCCTACCGCTACGGTTTCTGCTACCATGATGAATGTGCTTTATGCCGGATATGATAACCCTATCAGCGTATCTGTTCCGGGAGTTCCGGCCAGACAGGTACAGGCAAGCATTGTCAATGGAAACGGTACGTTGCACCGCTCCGGAAATGGATATATTGCACATCCTGCGGTTATTGGTAAAGATGTGGTGATTCGTGTGATGGCATCTGTCGGCGGACGCACGCAGTCGATGGGGGATTATACCTATCGTGTGCGTCAATTACCGGATCCGTCGCCGTTTATCGAGTATACGGAAGATGGAATGCCGAAGCGTTATCGTGGCGGGCGAGGATTGCCAAAAGCTATTTTGATGAATACTCCAGGCATAGTGGCCGCCATTGATGACGGACTGTTGAACATCAATTTCCGGGTTTTGGGGTTTGAAACTGTCTTCTTTGATAATATGGGAAATGCCGTACCGGAAGTGTCTTCGGGAGCGTCATTCTCTGCGCGTCAGAAAGATATGTTCCGGCGCCTGTCCCGTGGCAAGCGTTTTTATATTTCTAGGGTGCGTGCGGTTGGTCCGGACGGAATGGAGCGTTTGCTGCCTACTACGTTGGAAGTGATTGTGAATTAAAATTAGAAATAGACTATAATAATAAGGTATAAGAATATGAAACTTTCCTTGAAACTCATGATAGCTGTCATCCTGTGCGGGCTGAACTTGTCGGCAGGGTGGGCACAAAGGCAATATCCCGGTTCGGTTGGTTTGCCGGATGATGTGGTGTGGATGCGTGAAATCTATCGTACGCTGGATTTGACCAAGGACACCAATGGTGCCCTGTATTATCCTATAGAGCCGCAGGGGAATAAGATGAACCTTTTTGCCACCATGTTCCGTTTGCTGGCACAGAAGAAAATTCTGGCTTATGAATATCAGTTGGACGGCACAGAACGTTTTCAGAAAGATGCCGAAGTGACTTTTCGGGATGTGCTGGATCGCTTTCAAATCTATTACGAACTGAAGAAAGTGGCAAATCGTCGCGACAGTGTCCTGTCCATTAGTAACAGTGATATACCTTCTGCGGATGTATTGAGTTATTTCGTCAAAGAAGTCTGGTATTTCGATCAGCGCACTTCAACTTATGGTTCGGTGATAACGGCTATTTGTCCGGTGCTGCATCGTTCGGAAGAATTTAGTTCGGAGAAAGTGAAACTACCTATGTTTTGGGTGAACTATAAAGACCTGATGCCTTATCTGACGCAGACAAAAATATCTGTTAGCAATTATAACAATGTGGCCAACAGCACTTGGGATGATTTCTTTACGGCACGTCTGTATAAAGGTGATATTTATAAAACAACCAATCTGCAAAATCGTGTCTTGTCGCAATACTGTCCTACGGATAGCACTATGGTAAAAGAGCAGAAACGCATTGAGAAAGAATTGGTGGATTTTGAAAAAACATTGTATGGCAGGGACCTTATAGAAGAAACGGATTCGGTTTCCACGGCTTCGGGAACAAAAGTTGTGAAGGCTAATTCCAAGAGGAAAGGTCGTGACAATGCTGTTACGGAGAAAAGTAAATCTTCTTCCTCATCGAAGTCTAAATCTGTGGCAAGCAAGTCACAGTCGGTATCTAAGAGGGAAGCAGCTGCTCCTAAAGCGTCAGTACGCCGACAACGTCGCTGAACAAATTTGTTTCTTTTTTGTTCTTTTTAAGAATAAATCCATATATTTGTCCCGATAATTTAAACAAAAAAGAATTATGAAGAAGATTTTTAGTGCTTTCATTATAGCTGTATGCTGTATGTTTATGGCTATGCCGGCTCAGGCGCAACTCATTAAGTGGGGTGTAAAAGGTGGTGTCAATATGACGAAGATAGACTGGGATGGAGGATATCCGGGAAACAAGGATAATTCTGCCGGTTTCTTTATTGGCCCGATGGCTGAGATTACGATTCCTATTGTAGGTCTGGGTGTTGACGGTGCTTTGTTATTCTCGCAAAGAGGTAAAGGAGACGTGAGACAAACCGGTGCGGAAGTTCCCGTCAATCTGAAATATACGATTGGTTTGGGTAGTCTGTTGGGTATTTATTTTGCTGCCGGTCCTGATTTCTTTTTTGACTTCAAGAAGAAAGATAATGTTGACCGGAAAAAGACTCAGGTCGGCCTTAACTTGGGAATCGGCGTGAAGCTGATTAAACATTTGCAAGTGGGTGTCAACTATCAGTTCCCGATGGGCGACAGTTTTACATGGAAAAATGCCGTTGACGCTGTCGGTGCGAAGAATAAGACTTGGCAGATTTCTGCTGCTTATCTTTTCTAAAAACGATATTAGCAATCATATAGCGGGGGTGAATTCTATAGAAGGATTCACCCCCGTTTGTTTTGCTGTCGTTTGTCTGTTTCAACTTATCACTTTAAGTTTAAATCTGATTTTAGGATTGAATACTTCTTTGTATCTTTGCCGCCGTGATGAAGAAGTTTGCGGATGTCATATTACCTTTGCCTTTACCTCGCTGTTTTACCTATTCTTTGCCTGAAGAATGGGCGGATGAGGTACAAATAGGTTGCCGGGTGGTAGTACCGTTCGGACGAAAGAAGTACTATACGGCGATTGTGCGTAATGTACATTATTTTGAGCCCAAAGAATATGAGGTGAAAGAAGTTTCGGCCTTGCTGGATGCCCGTCCGATATTATTGCCGAAGCAGTTCAAGTTCTGGGAATGGCTGGCGGATTATTATCTCTGTACACAGGGAGATGTTTATAAAGCTGCCCTGCCTTCCGGTCTGAAACTGGAGAGCGAGACGATGGTGGAGTATAATCCTGATTTTGAATCGGAAGTTCGTCTGCCCGAACGGGAACAGAAGATTTTGGACTTGCTGTCTGCCGAACCGGAGCAATGTGTGACGAAACTGGAAAAGGACAGTGGCATCAAGAATATACTCTCCGTCATCAAATCACTACTCGATAAAGAGTCCATTTTTGTGAAAGAAGAGCTTCGCCGGACCTATAAACCGAAGACTGAAACCCGCGTAAGGCTGGTGGATGCGGTGCGGAACGAGAAAAGATTGCAAGAACTTTTTGATGAATTGGCACGTGCCCCGAAGCAACTGGATTTGTTGATGAAGTACATCGAACTATCCGGCATCTTGGGGGGAGACGGGCTGAAAAGTTTTCCTAAAGAAGTCACGAAGAAAGAACTTCTGTTGCGGGCCGACGCCTCACCGGCTGTATTCAATGGCTTGGTGGACAAGCACGTTTTTGAAGTTTACCAGCAGGAAGTGGGACGGCTGAGTACTGTCGTTCGGGAAACCCTTCCTGTGAATCCCTTGAATGAACATCAGCAACTGGCGCATGATGAGATTGTGCAGAGTTTCCAGTCAAAGAATGTCTGTCTGCTGCATGGAGTGACTGCCAGCGGAAAAACAGAAATCTATATCCATCTGATAGAAGAGACCATCCGGCAAGGAAAACAAGTATTGTATCTGTTGCCGGAAATAGCCCTTACCACCCAGATTACAGAACGCCTGCAACGCGTATTCGGTGATCGTCTGGGCATTTACCACTCTAAATTCCCCGATGCCGAACGGGTGGAAATCTGGCAGAAGCAACTATCGGAAAAAGGATATGATATCATTTTGGGAGTCCGTTCTTCCATTTTCCTTCCTTTCCGCAATCTTGGACTGGTGATTGTGGACGAGGAACATGAGAATACCTATAAGCAGCAAGATCCCGCTCCCCGCTATCATGCCCGGAATGCAGCGATCATTCTGGCAGCGATGTATGGTGCCAAGACATTGCTGGGTACCGCCACTCCTTCCATTGAAACCTGGAATAATGCAACTTCCGGCAAGTACGGGCTGGTGGAACTGAAAGAACGGTATAAAGAAATACAGTTGCCGGAGATTATCCCGGTAGATATATATGAACTGCATCGCAAGAAGCGCATGGACGGACCTTTCTCTCCATTGTTGCTTCAATATATCCATGAAGCGTTGGACCAGAAAGAACAGGTCATCCTGTTTCAGAACCGTCGTGGTTTTGCTCCGATGATTGAGTGCCACACATGTGGATGGGTGCCGAAATGCAAAAACTGTGATGTCAGCCTAACATTCCATAAAGGATTGAACCAACTGACTTGCCATTATTGCGGCTATACTTATCAATTGCCCCGTAAGTGTCCTGCATGCGAGGGGATAGACCTGCGCAATCGTGGATTCGGAACGGAGAAAATAGAAGATGACATCAAGATTTTGTTTCCTGAAGCTACTGTTGCCCGTATGGACTTGGATACCACCCGTACCCGGTCGGCCTATGAACGCATCATTGCAGATTTTGAGCAGGGAAAGACAGATATACTGGTTGGTACGCAGATGGTTTCCAAAGGGTTGGACTTCGACCATGTCAGCGTGGTAGGCATTCTGAATGCAGATACGATGTTGAATTATCCCGATTTCCGTTCTTACGAACGCGCTTTCCAGTTGATGGCGCAAGTGTCGGGACGCGCCGGAAGGAAGAATAAACGCGGACGGGTTATTTTGCAGACTAAAAGCATCGATCATCCCATTATCTCCCAAGTCATTCGTAATGATTTTGAGCAAATGGTGGCCGGACAACTTGCTGAACGGCAGATGTTTCATTATCCTCCTTATTACCGCCTGGTCTACGTCTATCTGAAGAATCGCAACGAGCAATTGCTTGACTTGATGGCGTACACCATGGCAGGCAAATTGCGTGCTGTTTTCGGCAATCGTGTGCTGGGGCCGGATAAACCGCCTGTTGCCCGTATACAGACGTTGTTTATACGTAAGATTATCGTGAAGATAGAGTATAATGCGCCTATGGCCCATGCCCGTGAATTGCTGCTTCAGGTGCAGAAGGAAATGGTGGCGGAAGACCGTTTTAAATCTCTGATAGTCTATTATGATGTAGACCCGATGTAAATTGATAAAAATAAAAAAGAATGCACTTATGAAACCACGTAAGATACTGTTTGTATGCCTCGGAAATATCTGCCGTTCTTCTTCGGCGGAAGGTGTGATGAAACATTTGCTGGAAGAAGCCGGACAGGAAAATGAGTTCATGATAGATTCTGCCGGCATCCTGTCCTATCATCAGGGAGAACTGCCGGATAGCCGGATGCGTGCGCACGCTATTCGCAGGGGATATGACCTGATACACCGTTCACGTCCTGTGCGTACGGAAGATTTCTATAACTTCGATTTAATCATCGGGATGGACGACCGTAATATTGAGGATTTGAAGGAACGCGCTCCTTCTCTTGAGGCATTAAAGAAGATACACCGTATGACGGACTATTGCACCCGCTTTACGCATGCCGACCATGTGCCCGATCCGTATTACGGTGGAGCCGAAGGTTTTGAGTATGTGCTCGATCTGCTTGAAGATGCTTGTGCGGGGCTGCTGGAACGTTTGCGGTGAGGAGTTGCTCTATCTATTACTGTTCGTCGCATCGATGCCCGCCGCTCGCAATGTTTTCGTGATTTCATCAATTGCTTTGAAAGCTGTTCCCCGCAAGGCATACTTCCGATAACGGTAGTCTTTATCCATCAACTCTAAAATAGGGGAAGGCTGTTTGGAGAAATCCTGGCTGAAATTGACTTTACGCATATGCTTGTAAGGCAAGATCGTTTCGAATACAATTCCTTTTAAAATTAGTGCTTCTGATGTGACCTGCACATAGTTGCATTGGAAAAGGAGCGCATTCCAACATAAAATGACGCAGAACAAGCATGAGGGAATTAATATGAAAAATATTGTTTCTCTCATCCATTTGTATTGGTAAATCGTATTGCCATCGAAAACTGCATTGAGAGCGGCAGTGGCCAGAAGTGTTACCATTGCAGTGGCACAAAACCAAAATGCAATGTTTGCAATACTTTTATAAGTCTTTTCCGTTATCCGGCCTTCGTTTCTTTTCTGCAGGGTATAGTTGCTGAAAGTTATTCCTTTGCTGAGCAAAAAACCAAGAATAGCTGTCTGGTTTGTCTTAAGGCGGAATACTTTTTCTTCGTTCTCCAATTGCAATGTAAGAATGGATGCACCTATCTTTGTTTCAGGAGAATATTGTCCCTTGCAGTAGTGATTCCCCATAAAACGAAAACTTTTGATATCTTCCGGTTGTATGTTCTTTTTTTGAAAGAAGTGTGCCGCTTTGTTGTGTTCTGTCTCTGATAATTCCATTGTTGTATGGTTAATGGTTTACGTATGTATCTTGATAGAAACGTTTATTTTCATTCAGACTGCATGTTGCGTCAACCCCTGCGCTTTGCAGTACTTCGGCGATATCGCTTAATGTCCGCCGGGACACCCTGCCTATGTAGTAAAGGCGATAGTGGTAATCCTTGTCCAGTATCTCCATCACATGGGTGAATGCCTGTTCGCGTGCAAAGTCAAAGTTTACTTTGAGTATTTTCTTATAAGGATACTTGATTTCCCGCCCTACACTGTATATGCTGAGGCTCTCATTATCCACTTTCAGATAACAGAAACGTGTCATCAGCATATGTATGAAGTAAATGCCTAATCCGAATGAAACTACTCCGAGAAGATATCCCCACCATGTATCAATTGTAACTGCCTGATACCCCAATATCATGAACGTGATGAAAAGCACGAAGAAATAGAACATATAGAGAGACGGTCGCTGATAGGTTGTCGTCGGGATTTCCGTTGCCGTCTGGCTCAGGGGCACGGAATTGTCAAAAGGTATTTCCCGTGCCATCAGATAACGGATAATAGATGACGGATGCTGGAAGGGGCGGACATAGAGAGTCTTTTCAATCCCTTGTTTCAGGTGCAACGTCAAGATGCCCGCACCATATTTGTCTTTCACTTTCAGATTGTTTTTACGGGGCACTTCGTGGAAGCGCTTCATGAAACTGAAACTCTGGATGTCATGTAGCCGGATGCCTCTGTGTTGCAGTAAGCTTTCAGCACGTTTCTGGTCTTGGGCAGCTGTTCTCATAATCTTTATTTTTTAAGTTCGGGATAACTGATACGGGTATGGTAAATCGTCTTCAGCTTCTCTTTGAAAACCGATTTGACGATAGCTATATCCTTGAATGTGATAGGACACTCCTTGAAGTAACCTTCTTCTACTTGCGAATCTATAATTTTTTCCACTAGGTTGTTGATGCTCTCTTCTGTATATTCGGGCAGACTGCGTGAGGCAGCTTCCACGGCATCCGCCATCATCAGGATAGCTGTTTCGCGAGTAAACGGATTTGGACCAGGATAAGTAAACAGCTCTTCATTCAGTTCCTCATCTGGATGCTCATTTTTCCAGGAGATATAGAAGTATTTCGTTTTTCCCCTGCCATGATGGGTGTTGATAAAGTCTTTTATCACTTTGGGCAGATTATTTTTTTCTGCCAGTTTCAGTCCGTCCGTCACATGACTGATGATGACCTGTGCACTTTGTTCGTAACTGAGGTTTTTATGAGGATTGACGCCTCCTGACTGGTTTTCGGTGAAGAATACAGGGTTTTCCATCTTCCCGATGTCGTGATACAAAGCTCCGGTACGCACCAGCTGACTTTTTGCTCCGATACGGTTGGCAGCCTCTGCGGCAAGGTTGGCTACTTGCATGGAGTGCTGGAAAGTGCCCGGAACAGTTTCGGACAAGCGTCGCAATAGCGGATTGTTGATATTGGAAAGCTCTACCAAAGTGACATTGGAAGTAAAACCGAAAGTCTTCTCCAACAGGAACAGAAGCGGATAGGCAAATAATAGGAGGACACCATTTACGGTAAAATAGGTATACATGCTGCCATTCAGTTTCGACAGGTCATTTTCCGTAATCAACTCAAAAGAGAAATAAACGGCAGCATAAGTGAGGATCACCAGCACTGCTGTCCGGAATAACTGTGAACGTTGCGACAGTTCGCGCAGACTGAAAATGGCAACCAGTCCGGCCGATAGTTGCAGTAATATGAACTCATGCGGGAAGCGCAGGCAGATGGAACATATAAGTATAGTAACCACATGCGTGAGGAATGCCGTACGCGAGTCGAGGAATACGCGGATGATGATAGGTAACATCGCGTATGGGATGATGTAGACATTATAGATATTGTTTGCTACCATGAGAGCCGTCACCACACAATAGAACATGATGATTGTGAAAAGCAGAGACAGACTACCTTTACGCTCGTAATAATCCTTGCGGAACAAATCGAGATAGAGCATAAAGCATAGTATGAACACGCTGACAAATAAGATCTGTCCCGTCAGTATCAGGCGCTTCTGTCCGATTGATTCGCTGCGCTGGATAGACTCTTTGCGTAGACTTTCAAGGATATTATAAGTTTCCTGTGTGACAATCTCTCCCCGGTCGATGATTTTCTGCCCGCTCACTACAATACCATTTGCCCAGGCATAATTGGCAAGGGTCTCCTTTTTTGCCGTTTCTGTACGTTGCTCGTCATAAGTCAGATTCGGGTACAGATATTCGTTGAGAGAACACTGCCGCAGGATATAAGGAGAATAGTGCGCGGTATCTGCCATGAGCAGATAGGAATAGGCGTCTTTTACAGAAAACAGTTGCTCGGTGAATCGCTGGTTGGCAAGCTTGTCGTCAATCACCATGATGGAGGTAGTGCTGTCCTTCTGTAATTTGTTAAGTTCTTCAGTAGAAACGATTCCTGCTTTGTAGATTTCCGATAATCTCTTTTCCAGATAGCGCATATAGTCCGGAGAAGGGACAATATCGCGCAGATGGCTCTGATAATCAGTTTTCAGTTTACTCAGCACCGTCTTCTCAATACTCTTGTCTAATTGATAGTAAGGCTGAAAAGTAGCAAGGATACTGTCCTGTTCCCGTTTTACAACAGCATCATCCTTGTAAATAGGAAATTCGAAGGTAGCCATAAGCTGCCCGTACTTCCACGGCTTATCTATATCGAACTGATAATTGAACTTGCCGTCACGCGGCAAGAAGTATACAATAACAGCTACTGTGCCGATAAAAATGAGTGCTTTGTATAGCAAATCTCTGTAAGAAAAGCTTTTTTGGGTCTTGTATTTATTCATATCAGTTGAATTTTTTGCGAAAAGTACAAAAAAAAACATTAGTGTGGAAAAAAAGGTTTAATTTTGCCGTCTAATTATCTCATAAGTAATGCAAAATATGACAGAAAGAAGAGTCAGAGTTCGTTTTGCCCCAAGTCCTACGGGGGCTTTGCACATTGGTGGTGTGCGTACAGCATTATACAATTATCTTTTTGCACGCCAACATGGAGGCGATATGATTTTCCGTATTGAAGATACTGATAGTAACCGCTTTGTGCCGGGTGCGGAAGAATATATCTTGGAATCGTTCAAGTGGTTGGGCATCCCGTTCGATGAGGGAGTCAGTTTCGGAGGAAACCATGGCCCGTACCGTCAGTCCGAACGTCGTGAAATATACAAGAAGTATGTGAAAGTGTTGCTTGACGCCGGTAAGGCTTATATCGCTTTTGATACTCCGGAAGAACTGGATGCCAAGCGTGCCAGGATTGCAAATTTCCAGTATGATGCTTCTACCCGTATGCAGATGCGCAATTCGCTGACACTGTCAAAAGAAGAGGTGGATGCACTGATTGCCGAAGGCAAACAATATGTGGTTCGTTTCAAAATAGAACCCAACGAAGACGTACACGTCAACGACCTTATTCGTGGTGAGGTAATCATTAATTCTTCCATTCTTGACGATAAGGTGCTTTATAAATCAGCCGATGAACTGCCTACTTATCACTTGGCAAATATCGTAGACGATCATTTGATGGAAGTTTCCCATGTGATTCGCGGTGAGGAATGGTTGCCTTCTGCGCCGTTGCACGTATTACTGTACCGTGCTTTTGGCTGGGAAGACACGATGCCGGCTTTTGCCCACCTGCCTTTGCTGCTGAAGCCGGAAGGAAACGGCAAGTTGAGCAAACGTGACGGCGACCGTCTTGGTTTTCCCGTTTTTCCGCTGGAATGGCATGATCCTAAAACGGGTGAGGTGTCTTCCGGATACCGTGAATCCGGCTATCTGCCCGAAGCGGTTATTAATTTTCTGGCTCTGTTGGGCTGGAATCCGGGCAACGACCAGGAAATCATGTCAATGGAAGAACTGATAAAGCTGTTTGACCTGAGCCATTGCAGCAAGTCTGGTGCTAAATTTGATTTCAAGAAAGGTATCTGGTTCAATCATGAATATATTCTGTTGAAACCGGATGAAGAAATAGCGGAACTTTTTGTCCCCGTTCTGAAAGAACATGGCGTGGAAGCTCCATTTGAGAAAGTAGTGACAGTAGTGGGCATGATGAAGAACCGCGTGAGTTTCGTACGCGAACTTTGGGAAGCCAGCAGCTTCTTCTTCGTAGCTCCGACCGAGTATGATGAAAAGACCGTGAAGAAACGCTGGAAAGAAGATTCGGCTCAGTGCATGACCGAATTAATGGAGGTCTTGGCGGGTATCGAGGACTTCGGTATTGAAAACCAGGAAAAGATAATAATGGACTGGATTGCTGAGAAAGGATACCATACTGGAAATATAATGAATGCGTTCCGTCTGACACTGGTAGGCGAGGGAAAAGGCCCGCATATGTTCGACATCTCCTGGGTGTTAGGTAAAGAAGAGACACTGGCGCGCATGAAGCGTGCAATTGAAGTACTTTCTTAATTGAAAATTAAAAATTAAAAAATGAGAAATACTGCTTGGGCATGGGTTGCTCTTTTTTAATTTTTAATTTTTTAATTTTTAATTCAATAAGTATGCTTTACGACCTTGCGATAGGCATCTATGACCTTTTGGTGCATCTGGCGGCTCCGTTCAGCCGTAAGCCCCGTAAAATGATGAAGGGGCATTGGGTGGTGTATGAACTTCTCAGACAGCAATTGGAAAAAGATGTGCGTTATATTTGGTTTCATGCTGCTTCTTTAGGTGAATTTGAACAGGGGCGTCCCTTGATTGAGAAGATACGTGCCAAGTATCCTGATTACGGAATATTGCTGACGTTCTTTTCTCCTTCAGGGTACGAGGTGCGTAAGAATTATCGTGGAGCGGATGTGGTGTGTTACCTGCCGTTCGATAAACCTCGGAATGTGAAGAAGTTTCTGGATATAGCCAATCCTTGTATGGCATTCTTCATCAAGTATGAATTCTGGAAGAATTATCTGAATGAATTGCATAAACGGCGTATTCCGGTGTACAGTGTGTCATCTATATTCCGCCGTGGACAAATCTTCTTCAAGTGGTATGGAGGCACTTATCGCCATGTATTGCGCAATTTTGACCATTTGTTTGTGCAGAATGAGCGTTCCAAACGCTATTTGGCAAAAATAGGTATCAACCGTGTGACGGTGGTAGGCGATACGCGTTTTGACCGTGTGTTGCAGATACGTGAAGAGGCGAAAGACCTTCCTTTGGTAAAGCTCTTTAAGAACAATACGATGACTTTCGTAGCCGGTAGTTCCTGGCAGCCGGATGAAGATCTGTTCATTGAATATTTCAATAATCATCCGGAAGTGAAACTGATAATCGCTCCGCATGTGATAGATGAAAATCATCTGGTAGAGATTATCCGGAAATTGAAACGCCCCTATGTACGTTATACCCGTGCTGATGAGAAAAATGTGCAGAAGGCTGATTGCCTGATTATTGATTGCTTCGGTTTGCTTTCTTCTATCTATCGTTATGGTGAGATTGCCTACATTGGCGGTGGCTTCGGAGTAGGTATTCATAATACGTTGGAAGCAGCAGTTTATGGCATTCCTGTTATCTTCGGCCCTAAATATCAGAAGTTTATGGAAGCCACTCAACTGATCGAAGCCAAGGGCGCCTTCTCCATCAAAAATTATGAGGAATTGAAAGAATTGCTCGACCGAATGTTGGCGGATAAAGTCTTCCTGCGGGAAACCGGAACAAATGCCGGGTATTATGTCACTAGTAATGCCGGAGCTACGAATAAGGTTTTGAATATGATTAATTTCTAAAAAGGAAAGTTCTCGAGCAGGATAGAGAGATAAGGAATGATAAAGTGATAGGGTGGTGAAGCGGTAATGTAAAGTATGTTACCATTTTATCACCCTATCACTTTATCGTCTTTTCATATCCCTTTTTTAATCACTCACTCTTTGTACCAGTCAGAATACATCAGGTAGTTATGTGCTATCTTCTGGTTCAATTCCTTGGCTTGTGCGGGGTCTACCTTCTTAATGAACTTAGCCGGTACACCGCCCCAGATACTTCCCGGCTCGATTATTGTATTGCTCAGAATCAAAGAACCTGCTGCTACAATAGCCCCTTCGCCCACTACTGCATGGTCGAGAATCGTCGATCCCATCCCTACTAATGCATAGTCCTTGATAGTGGCTCCGTGAATGGTTACATTATGTCCCACGGAGACGTGATTTCCTATTTCAATCGTTGATTTTTCATATAATGTGTGCAGTACACTACCGTCCTGTATGTTCACTCCATTACCGATACGGATGGAGTTTACATCTCCGCGTAACACTGTGCTGAACCAGATACTACAATCACGGCCCATCTTTACGTCTCCGATGATGACTGTATTGTCAGCCAAAAAACAGTTTTCTCCAAACTCAGGAGTAAAACCTCTTACTGATTTTATTAATGCCATTTCTATATAAGGTTATTAATGACTTTATTATAAACTACTTGTCGCTTCTTTCAACCATGCCAGCTCTTCTTTGTTTAGGCTTGGCGATAATTTTTCATATACTGTCTGATGATATCCGTTGAACCATTCGATTTCTTCTTTGGTCAGTAATTCTTTAATGATACCCTTCTTGCAGATAGGACAAAGAGTGACCGTTTCGAATTGCAGATAATCACCGAACATACCTTCACCTGCCGGAATCACTAATACAAGGTTCTCGGTGCGCACTCCGTGACTGCCGGCTTTATATACTCCCGGTTCATTGGAAGTCAGCATGCCTAATTGCAGTGTCACCGGATTTTCGTTCATGCGGATGCTTTGCGGGCCTTCGTGTACATTCAGAAAATGTCCGACTCCGTGCCCAGTGCCGTGCAGGAAGTTCATGCCTCGTTGCCATATCGGCATACGTGCCAGTACGTCCAGTTGTGCCCCCCGTGTGCCAGCGGGAAATTTAGCCATCGCCAATGCAATGTGCCCTTTCAATATCAGAGTATAGTCCGTTTTCTCTTCTTCAGTTAACTCTCCCAACGCAATAGTACGCGTAATGTCGGTTGTCCCATCCAGATATTGTGCACCGGAGTCTAATAACAGAAAACCTTCCGGTTTCAGAGGAACATCCGTTTCGGGCGTAGCCTCATAATGCACGATAGCGCCATGTTCTTTGTATCCGGCAATTGTGTCGAAGCTTTCACCCATATATAAATCTTGCTCTGTGCGGAAGTCGTGCAGCTTTTTGTCTACACTGATTTCTGTTTCTTTACCTGATGGAACTGCTTCTTCCAGCCATTTTAGGAATTTCACTAGTGCGACTCCATCCCGTTGCATGGCAGTGTGTATTCCGGCAATTTCCTGCTCGTTGCGGATCGCTTTCAGTAATGTGACTGGAGAGACATTGTGGATAATTTTGCAGTTGGGGTTGACGGCCGAGTATGCTGCGTAATTAGTTTTTGCCGGATTAATGAGCAGGCTTTCAACCTTTATTTGTTTGAGATACGTTTCCACTTCTTCATAAGGGTGTAGGTTTACTCCGGCTGTTTTCAGATATTCAGCAACTTCAGTAGTGATTTTTTTCGGTTGGATAAAATAGTGTATATCCCGCTCTTCAATCAGTAGATAGCTGACAATTACGGGATTGCAATGAACGTCATTACCTCGTAAATTTAATGTCCAGGCTATTTCGTCCAGGGCAGGCAGGAGTAATGCTTTGGCATTGCACTTTTTCATTTCTTCGCGGATGATGGAGATTTTTTCCATACAGCTTTTTCCGGCATACTTGGTGTCATGAATGAAAGCGGGAGCCTCTGGCATCGGTGGGCGGTCACTCCATAACTCCTCCATTGGGTCCGGAATATTTTTTATTTCTATCTGGCATTTTTGTAGCTCGCTCCGCAACCTTTCCACTTCTTCCACAGAAAACATTTTTCCGTCAATGCCGACTGTATCACCCGGATTTAACTGCGTACATAAGAATGTGGAAATACTGGGTGTTTCGGGAAGCATTTCTTTATAAAGTTCTATTTCCGTATCTTCCAATTGCTGGGCAGCTTGGAGAAAATAGCGGGAGTCGGTCCACAGTCCTGCCTTGCTGGTAGTGACGACAACGGTTCCTGCCGAACCTGTAAAGCCGGAAATCCATTCCCGGGATTTCCAATGAGGGGCAACATATTCACTTAAATGTGGGTCTGTGCTCGGAATAATAAAGGCTTGTATTCCTTCACGGTTGAATAATGTCCGTAAGGTTTGAATCCGATTGTTTATTACATGATTCATATGATATATAATTAAGGTGTAATATTAATCCCTCAAAGATACTCACTTTCTTTGAATATTTTGTGGGTCACTATACTTTATCCGCTGTAATATTAGAAACTAATTTCGACAATTAGTTTCTTGCAGTCTGGAGATTAGTTCTTAGTGCATTCCCGATTAGTTTGCTTTCTTCCTCTGCCAGAAGAAGTTTGAGATAGGATAAACTTTCCTCTTTTTGCAGTTTTTTTTGCAGAAAGTTTTGTGAATAAAGAAAGTATGTGTAATTTTGCCGCTCGATTTGATCGTGAGATTTTTAAACCATTAACATCTTAATAAAAAGAAAATGATTGTAGTACCTGTAAAAGAAGGCGAAAACATCGAAAAAGCGCTGAAGAAGTTTAAAAGAAAATTTGAGAAAACTGGTATCGTTAAGGAATTAAGAAGTAGGCAACAGTTTGACAAACCGTCTGTTGTTAAAAGACTTAAGAAAGAACGTGCAGTTTACGTACAACAACTTCAGCAAGTAGAAGATTAATAATTCGTAATTTCCTTTGAATTATTGAATTCTTTTCATACATTCGTTGCATGATTTTGATGTAATGATATATGTGGTTGACAAACTCTTTTCTTGACTATCTTCAGTATGAACGGAACTATTCCGAAGAGACCATAAAATCTTATCGGGAAGATCTTCGTCAGTTTGAAGAATTTGCCAGGGAGGAAATTGGAGATTCTGCTCCATCTGAGGTGAAGGCTGAACTTGTTCGCGAATGGATTGTTTTATTGATGGACAAGGGATATACTTCTACTTCGATAAACCGGAAGTTAAGTTCACTCAGGTCATTTTATAAATTCCTTTTACGGAGGGGTGAGGTGATAGTGAATCCGTTGCAAAAGGTTGTTGGTCCTAAAAATAGAAGGCCACTGCCTGCTTTCTTAAAAGAAAGTGAAATGGATAAATTGCTGGATGAATTTGATTTCGGTGGAGGTTTTAAAGGGTGTCGTGACCATATGATTATTGAAATGTTTTATACTACAGGTATGAGGCTTTCGGAATTAATCGGACTGGATGATAAAGATGTGGATTTCTCCTCTTTGCTTATAAAAGTGACGGGGAAACGAAATAAACAACGTTTGATACCTTTTGATGAAGAAATGAAAATAGCAATGACGGAGTATGTCAATGTTAGGAATGAGTCGGTATCGGTCTGTTCGGATGCTTTTTTTGTCCGGGAGAATGGGGAGCGGCTTTCCCGCAGTATTGTAGAAAATCTTGTGAAACGAAACCTTTCGAAGGTAGTGACGTTGAAAAAACGTAGTCCACATGTGTTGAGGCATACTTTTGCTACGGCTATGCTGAATAACGATGCAGAACTCGGTGCGATAAAGGAGCTTCTTGGACATGAAAGTTTAGCGACTACGGAGGTTTATACGCATACTACTTTTGAAGAGCTTAAAAAAGTGTATAACCAGGCTCATCCTCGAGCCTAAAAGTAAGGAGGTAAGTATGGAAGTAAGAATTCAATCAATTCACTTTGATGCGTCAGAGCAATTGCAGTCTTTTATTCAGAAGAAAGTTGCAAAGTTGGAGAAGTATTACGATGATATAAAGAAAGTAGAGGTGTCATTAAAGGTAGTTAAGCCGGAGGCTGCAGAAAATAAGGAAGCTGGCGTGAAAGTTATTGTTCCTAATGGTGATTTTTATGCTAGTAAAATCTGCGATACGTTTGAAGAGGCGGTGGATTTGGGTGTCGAAGCCTTAGAAAAACAACTGGTTAAGTACAAGGAAAAACAACGGAGCAAATAAAATTTCGCTAAAATTTTGCGGAAAAGAAATAAATGCCTAAATTTGCAGCCGTTTCGCTCGCGATAGAACGTAACGGTTGCATTTTTGAGTAACTGCCTCTTTAGCTCAGCTGGCCAGAGCACGTGATTTGTAATCTCGGGGTCGTTGG
>CAJMQU010000013.1 GCA_905215555.1 uncultured bacterium | reverse complement strand
ATACACGCTTTCCAGGCGTGCCTCTTCAACCACTCGAGCATCTCTCCAATAGACGTCTCTTTCTAAAACGGCTGCAAATTACAAAAAAAATGCGAACCACAAGCGTTTTCAGCTACAAATGTATTCTTTTTTTCGTTCTTGCCCTTCATTCTCTCCGTTTTATCTTTAATAAAATCTCAAAATTAATAAACTTTAAAATCTTTGCAGCGTTATTTGAGCATTCCAAACACTTTTAAAGCATTTTCAGAAGTTGCGTTTCCAACAGCCTCCGGAGACATCTGATAAATCTCGGAAACCTTCTTTAAAGTGTCCTTCACATAGGCACTCTCATTTCTCTTACCACGATTCGGCACCGGAGTCAAATAAGGGGAATCAGTTTCAAGGACAATCTTTTCCAAAGGTATTTCCAACAAAACTTCCGGAAGATGGGATTTTTTAAAAGTAACCACCCCATTTATCCCAATAAAGAAACCGGGAAACTCCAGAATCCGGGCAGCTTCGTCAGATGTGCCCGTAAAGCTATGGAATATTCCTCTCAAAGGGCAGTTTTTGTAAGGTTCCAGCACCTTATATATATACTCAAAAGCATCCCGGCAATGAATCACCACAGGAAGACCATATTCCAGCGCCCAATTAACCTGCCTATCTAATACGATTTGCTGCTCTTGCAGAAAGGTTTTGTCCCAATAGAGATCCATACCGATTTCCCCTATCGCAACATATTCTTCAGAAGATTTCAATTCGCGTACTACAACTTCCAGTTCTTTCTCATAATCGGCATTTACCGAAGTAGGATGCAAGCCGATCATCGGGAAACAGTATCCTTTGTAAATATTGCATGCTGAAAGCATCGCATCAATAGTCGTACTGTCAATATTAGGCATAAAGATATGAGTAACGCCCACAGCACGTGCACGCTCAATAACCTGTGGCAAATCTTCTGAAAATTCCTCTAAAAAAAGATGGGAATGCGTATCTATCAATCTCATTCGTTCGCTTCTTTCTTGCGTTTTTCGCCGGTACGGTAATAGTAAACCAACCCGTAATCACGGCATAAATCCAAACGTTTCTCATTCGGAGAAACATTTTCAAATTTCTTCTCAACTTGGTTCCAGATATCCAATATCAGCTCATCTGCAGTAGACCGCATAGCTGAAAGAGCTTCCAAACTACGTGCAGTCAGATTTTGCAAGTTCTTCTGCCTGTCATAGCTATCTGTAAATATATCATAATGCACCCTGACTTTCGCTATTGTAGGATTATAAATAGGAATCCCGCCTTGTGAAGTCCGCTTTGTTTCTCCATCTATGATTTTTCTCCCCCACTCTACCAAAGCAACTTCTGTAGACAAATCCGGAACATTCGTACTGTCAGCCGGCAAACCATAATATGCTTTATGAGTCACACGCAGTTCCGAACGAATCACTGCCAGATTCAGTACCTGAATAAAGTGGGATACATACAGGCGCGCCATCTTCACATTAGCCTGATGTTTATGTCCGGCTTGGGACTGGCGTTCAAAACATTGCAAATAATAAGATTGGGCAGCTTCAAATCTTGTCAGGAAATTCCGAGCTTCAGTCAACGTCTTCAAAGAAACTGCCAAATCATAGAGGTTATGGGTATCAACTTTTGCAACCACTGCTTTCAGTGCCCGTATTCTAGCCTGGTCTGTATTTGGTAATCTTCTATAAGGCATACTTCCAAAAAGCAAAAAAACTACATTTCTCTGTGCATCAGATTTTCAATTATCTTTTTCAGCTCTTCTTTCTTTTCTTCGGCAATGCTGACAGCTGCCAAACTTTCCATCGCACGGTTACTATATTCCGACATCTTATCTTCACAAATCACTTTCACGCCAATCCGGTTATAGAGTTCCGTGACAGCCGCTATTTTCTCAGCCGGCTGAAAAGTTTTTGCATTTATCCAGCTATTCAATTGATTGCGTTGTTCTGCATCGGCATGTTCCAATGCTTTTATCAGCATATATGTCTTTTTGTTACAGAGGATGTCACCACCAATATTTTTTCCAAAAACTTTCGCATTGCCATAAACATCCAGCAAGTCATCTTTCAGCTGAAAAGCCACTCCTATATGCATACCAAAATCATATAAACGTTCAGCATCTTCCGCTGAGGCACCACCTAAACGAGCACCAATCTTCAAACTGGCAGCTAACAAAACCGCAGTTTTCAGACGAATCATTTCCAGATATTCCTCTGCTGTCACATCATTCCTTTCCTCAAATTCCATATCCATCTGCTGCCCTTCACATATTTCAAGAGCTGTCAGACTGAAAAGGTCCATAACTTCCTTCAGAAAAGTTTGAGGACATTCTGCCATAAACTGATAAGCAAGTACCAGCATTGCATCTCCCGAAAGAATGGCGGTGTTATCGTTCCAAACCTTGTGGACTGTTTCTTTTCCTCTACGACGATCGGCACGATCCATCAAATCATCGTGCAAAAGAGTATAATTATGATAAACTTCAATACCTGTGGCCGGGCCATAAATACGGGTTACGTCTTCCTGATACAGATTGTATGCCATCAACATCAATACCGGACGAATTCGTTTTCCACCCATAGACAAGACATATTCTACCGGAGCATACAATCCTTTAGGAGTACGCGTAAATTGCAAGCCAGCAATATGAGAATTAAATTTTTCGAGGAGCTCGGAAGCTGTAAACATAGTGATAGTGAATTAAGGAGAATAGAGACAATAAAAAGAGGCTGCTTTTCCGGCAGCCTCTTTTTTATAGAGATAACGTATTACTGCAATCTGAACATTACAGGCACCGTATACTTAACGCGTACCGGTTTACCGCGCTGCATACCAGGTTTCCATTTAGGCATGGTACCAATCACACGGAGTGCTTCTTTGTCAAGATAGGGGTCAACACCTCTTATGACTTTAGCATCTACAATACTACCGTCCTTGTTAACAACAAACTGTACAGTTACACGACCTTGAGTACCATTTTCCTGTGCGATAGTCGGATATTTGATGTTCTTGCTCAAGAACTGCATCAAACCAGCCAAACCACCATTCGGGAATTCAGGCATTTGTTCTACAACCTCAAAAATGGTTTGTTCTTCCGGTTCTTCTTCTACAACAGTAACAGGCACGTATTTAACTTCTACTGCCGTACCAGTTTCTTCCGAAGAGGCAATTACAGTTTCTTCCACATCAGCATCGTCAGCTACGATTTCCAGAGTTTCATTAATCGGAGCTACTTCTGGAGGAGGAGGAGCAACCTTTTCTTCCTGTTCAGTGATAGGAACCATTTCTTCTTCAAAATAGAGATCGGTAATGGCCTGGCTCGTATCAATTTTGATATCGCGCTTTGTCCATTCAAATGCAATGAACATAAAAGCAAGCACAACAACATAACCAATAAGCATCCAAGTCGATTTCTTGTTCTCCAAATCAGCTTTAGGTGTTTTCTTAATTTCCATAATTATAATATTATTTTAACGTGTTTCTCATTTTGGGCAAATATAGCACTTTTTCCGCAAAACGTTCAGCCGTACTATCTTTTTTAAGACAATATACACCCATTTTTATTTTTTTTATCCTTCAAAAAGCACACCTGCGCTTTTGTGCTACAAATGTAACGAGATATTTTAAAAATACCGTATCTTTGGCAATAATTTTAAATGAAATGTCGAAAAAGGCTTTTATAACGGCGCTATTACTCCTGATTTTCTCCGTTTTACGTGCACAAGACGGAACCAGCGCCTTTCAATTTCTAAAACTTCCTTTTTCCGCTCATGCCTCAGCATTGGGTGGAGAAAACATTTCTATTATAGAGGATGACGTGACTATGGCTGTTCAAAATCCGGCCCTCCTCTCCTGCGTGGCGGATAAAACTTTCAACCTGAACTACATGCTTTATATGGATGGAGTCAACGTTGCCGGGGCTGCATTTGCACGGACTGCGGGCGAACGCTCTACTTGGGCGGTTACCGCTCAATACGCAGACTATGGAGAGTTGAAAGAAACAACTGAAGAGAATATTGAAATCGGAACTTTCTCTGCCAAAGATATCTCTATATCGGGCATTTATACCTATGATTTAAGCGACTATTGGAGTGGTGGCGTACGCACCAACCTCATCTATTCTCATTACGACAAATACTCTTCATTCGCCATCGGTGTCGACCTGGGACTGAATTATTATCATCAGGAGTCTGATTTTTCCGCCTCACTCGTTGCACGTAATCTGGGAGGGCAACTCAAGGCTTTTGAAGAACGGCACGAAAAGTTACCGGCCGATGTACAGTTAGGTTTCAGCAAACGGCTGGCACATGCCCCATTCCGACTTTCCGTAACTCTGCATGATTTAACACATTGGAGTGCCTCAGTCACAGCGGCAAACAATTTCGGAAAGAAATTGTTAAATCATATTGCATTAGGAATCGATTTTCTTCCCACCGGCAATTTTTATCTGGCAGCCGGATACAACTTCCGCCGTGGAGAAGAAATGAAGATTAACGGCTCCAACCACTGGGCCGGCTTCACCTGCGGCACAGGCATACAACTGAAACGACTGAAAGTGGGGATGGCGTATGCCAAATATCATGTGAGTTCATCCTCCCTCATCTTTAATCTGTCATATACCTTATAATATATAATAATAGTATAACTCAAAATGAAAAAGATAACTATCGCAATCGACGGTTTTTCCTCTTGTGGGAAGAGTACTATGGCAAAAGACCTTGCCCGTGAAATAGGCTATATTTACATCGACAGTGGCGCCATGTACCGCGCAGTCACTTTATACAGTATAGAAAACGGTATATTTCAAGGGAATCAGATAGATACGGAAAGACTTCGAAAAGAAATCGACAATATCCATATCTCATTCCAACTGAACCCGGAAACCGGACGCCCGGATACTTACCTGAACGGAGTGAATGTAGAAGATAAAATCCGCGGTATAGTAGTTTCCTCACGCGTCAGCCCCATTGCAGCTTTAGGATTTGTACGTGAAGCTATGGTGGCACAGCAACAGGCTATGGGAAATTCCAAAGGTATCGTCATGGACGGACGTGACATCGGAACTACCGTATTTCCTGATGCAGAACTGAAAATCTTCGTGACCGCTACGCCCGAAGTCCGTGCGCAGCGTCGTTACGATGAGTTAAAAGCCAAAGGACAGAAAGCAAGTTTCGATGAAATTCTGGAAAATGTAAAGCAACGGGATTACATTGATCAGAATCGGGAAGTAAGCCCGCTCCGCAAAGCGGACGATGCATTGCTGTTGGATAATACAAACATGACTATTCCTCAACAAAAAGAATGGCTGCAAGAACAATTCAATAAAACCGTTAAGGGATAAAATAAAAAGGGTGTAGCCCTGAGCCATAAAGGGTGTAGCCATCCGGGGCAAAGGGTGTAGCCTTAGACAGTAAAAGGTATAGTCCTTTTAGGGTATAGTTTACTATCTAGGTTTCAAATTATTAGATTATGGTAAAAGTAGAAATTGACGAAGGTTCCGGATTCTGCTTCGGTGTAGTTACGGCGATAAATAAAGCTGAAGAAGAACTGACCAAAGGCGGTACTTTGTACTGCCTGGGAGACATTGTGCACAACAGCCGCGAAGTGGAACGCCTGAAAGAGATGGGACTCATCACTATCAACCATGACGATTTTAATCATTTGCACAATGCCAAAGTATTACTACGGGCCCATGGTGAACCACCTGAAACGTATGAAATAGCCCGTCGTAACAATATTGAAATCATCGATGCCACTTGCCCGGTAGTACTCCGACTACAAAAAAAGATAAAGCAAGAACATACGCAAAGAGATGACGAAGATAAACAAATCGTCATTTACGGAAAGACCGGTCATGCAGAAGTTCTCGGACTGGTAGGGCAAACCGCCGGGGAAGCGATTGTCATTGAAAAACTGGAAGAAGTGAAAAAACTTGATTTCAGTAAAAGCATCCGACTATATTCGCAAACCACAAAATCACTGGATGAATTCCAGAAAATAGTGGAATACATCAAAGAGCATATTTCGCCAGAAGTCACGTTTGAATATTACGATACTATCTGCCGCCAGGTAGCCAATCGTATTCCGAATATCCGGAAATTTGCAGCATCACACGACCTGGTGTTTTTTGTTAGCGGGAAGAAAAGTTCCAACGGAAAGATGTTATTCAGCGAATGCCGAAAGGTCAATCCAAACTCTCACTTGATAGACAGTGCCGAAGAGATAGATGGTTCCTTACTAACCGGAGCATCTTCTATAGGAGTGTGCGGAGCAACCTCCACTCCAAAATGGCTGATGGAAGAAATTTCAAAGGCAATTCAATTGCGCCTTACAAGACAATAAGTCACCGCTTTGAAACAACAAATTAACATTAAATATGAATAACGCCCTCAGCTTTTTGCTATCTTTGCAGAGTGAAAATAGGCTGCGGTGCAGCGATTATTAACATCAAACTAAAAAGATTGTTATGGGAACAGTTAAGTGCATAGGTATTTTGACATCCGGTGGTGATGCACCAGGGATGAACGCCGCTATTCGTGCGGTAACACGCTCTGCTATTTACAACGGACTACAAGTAAAAGGTATATATAGAGGTTACAAAGGTCTGGTAACCGGTGAAATCAAGGAATTCAAAAGCCAGAACGTAAGTAATATTATACAATTAGGCGGTACGATCCTGAAGACAGCCCGCTGCCAAGAATTCACAACCCCCGAAGGCCGACAGATAGCATATGATAACATGAAGAAAGAAGGTATTGACGCCTTGGTTATCATCGGTGGTGACGGCTCATTAACAGGTGCCCGCGTCTTCGCACAGGAATTTGATGTACCTTGTATCGGATTACCGGGTACTATCGATAACGATTTATATGGAACGGATACGACTATCGGCTATGATACCGCTTTGAATACAATTTTGGATGCAGTAGATAAGATACGCGATACCGCCACTTCTCACGAACGTTTGTTCTTTGTGGAAGTAATGGGACGTGATGCCGGTTTTCTTGCTTTGAACGGTGCCATCGCATCGGGTGCAGAAGCAGCAATCATTCCGGAATTCAGTACGGAAGTCGACCAGCTGGAAGAATTTATCAAGAACGGTTTCCGCAAATCCAAGAACAGTAGTATCGTTCTCGTAGCCGAAAGCGAACTGACAGGCGGAGCAATGCATTATGCAGAACGTGTGAAGAACGAGTATCCTCAATACGATGTACGTGTTACTATTCTCGGTCACTTGCAGCGCGGTGGAAGCCCTACAGCTCACGACCGTATCCTTGCCAGCCGCCTCGGTGCTGCTGCCATCGATGCTATTATGGAAGGACAACGAAACGTGATGATTGGTATCGAGCATGATGAAGTGGTATATGTGCCCTTCACAAAAGCGATCAAGAATGACAAACCGATCAAGCGAGAACTGGTGAATGTTCTGAGAGAATTATCTATTTAATTCAGGAATATTTCGAGATATAAAGAAGGTGCAGGTGAAATATATCTGCACCTTTCTTGTTTATAACCATTTGGTTACAATTTCTTCCGTTTTATTCCACAACTCTTTCATTTGCACATGATGAGTATACTTTTCAGAAAGTACTTTAGGATGACAACTCACATTCAGTGTCCCAGTACGCTGTCCCGCTTCCTCATCCAGCAATAAACTAATTGCCGTTGCAGCCCCTTGCCGGGGTGTGCGGATAAACGGACGGAAAAACACATCTGTCAGCGGATCAAACCACATGTGCATCGTTATAATCTTAGTGGAAACGATCCCCGGGTCTGCAGCGTTGACAACGATCCCTTTCTCCTTTACCTTTTCCGCCAAGGCTATTGTAAACAAGGTTAATGCCAGTTTTGTGTTACTATAAATCGGAATACGCCAGAAAGTGCCTTTCTTTCCATGCAGGAAGAAATCCGGAAAATCCAGTTTACCGATGGCATACGTACAGGATACCATGTTTACAATACGGCTCCCCTCACCCATCAATGGTAGTAATTTACGAGTCAGAAGATAAGGAGCAACGTAATTTACACTAACAGTACGTTCCAGCCCATCTTCGGTAATAGTTCGGGCAGTCTCCATAGTTCCGGCATTATTCATCAACAAGGTGATCGTTTCTCCCCTTTGAAGGAGATTATTCGCAAAAGAAGCCACGGTAGATAAAGACGAAAGATCAACCGGAAATATCTCAAGTTCCGTATTTCCGGTTTCCTGCATTAATGATCGCCGTTTTGGCTCTGCAAGTTGCGGATCGCGGCATACCATAATTATTTTATATCCGGCAGAGGCAACGGCACGTGTAATTTCCATTCCCATGCCACCATCTGCCCCGGTTATGATTGCAAGTTTTTGTTTCATTCAGATTCTATTTTCGCTATTTCACGGTTCAGAGACGAAGGAAGTTCTTCATTTAGGTGTTGATGACATGCCATCTCAATAGAATACATCCGGGCAATGCAGTAATTGCTATGTTTACAATTGCAACGTGCATTCTCTTCTTCGCGCATCCGATTGACAAATCCCGGTTCATTAAGCAATGCACGTGCCATCTGTACAGCTTCAAAGCCATCATCCAACACCTCATCTATCTTTTCACGAGAAACTAACCCACCCACATACACCAGCGGCATCTTGATTTCTGCCCGGAACTTCAATGCATCTTCCAGGAAGTAGGCCTCTTTGAAAGGGACAGTCGGAATCATCCATTTTCCTACCATCCGCACACCATACTTCAGCCACCAGCAATCCATATAGTGAGTCATAGAACGGATAGGCATCCGGCCACGCATCACATACATAGGAGCTTTGCTGACAAAACCTCCGCTCAACACCAATGCATGAGCGCCCGATTGCTCCAAACGCTTTGCAACCTGCATAGTTTCATCTATTTCCATACCGCCACGAAATCCGTCGCGCATATTCATCTTCACCAATACAGCCATATCGTTTCCGGCAGCTTTCATCACTTCTTCCATCACCATATCCATAAAACGCATTCGGTTTTCCAGTGAACCGCCAAAATCATCCTTACGACGATTAGTGTAAGGAGACAGAAATTGGGAAATCAAATATCCATGTCCAGCATGTATTTCAACAGCATCAAAGCCAGCCTCACGCGCCAGATTCACAGCACGTCCATAAGCCCGTACCATTTCCGGCAATTCCTCTTTTTTCAGACCACGGACAAATGTCGGTGAATAAAGATTGAAACCGGTAGATGCACCAACAGGAGTAACCCCGCAGATACTTTTATGCGACATATTCCCGCAATGCCCCAACTGGATAGCAGCCGCAGCCCCTTCAGTATGCACTGCGTCAGTCAGTTTTTTTAATCCGGGAATAATCTCCGGACGCATCCACAATTGCCGGTCAAATGACAATCCGCTTTGGGTGACTGCTGCATAAGCCACGGTAGTCATCCCAATTCCTCCGGCAGCTACAGAACGATGATAGTCAAGCAACATCTGAGAAGGGGCATTACCCGGACACATACTCTCAAATGCTGCCGAACGGATAGTACGGTTCCGTAAAGTCAGCGGGCCGAAAGTTACAGGAGTAAACAATTTGCTCATGAGTATTATTTATGATTTGTGATTTATAAGAGAGAGATTAATAAAGCAAGGGGAAAACACGTTTCCTGCCTCCTACTTCATCTCCGAATTCTTCTTTATAACGATGCCAGATAGCATTGGCACGCGGAACCAGATTAGCCACAGTCCACCACAGGAAAACGAGTCCGGAAAGCGACCACGTCAGTATCGCCCAACCCGCCCATTCCACTATCTCGCCGAAATAATTGGCAGAAGTGACATAGCGATACATACCTCGCGATGGCAGATAATGCCGTGTATCTCCCGGCTTGCGTAAATGACGGATGATGTAATCAGAATGCCAATTAACAGCCATTCCGGTGAAAAACAGTAATACTCCTACTATAAACTGGGGAGTCATCAGCCAGTCAGGTGTATAAAGCGTCTCAGGCGCCAGATAAAAAAGCCATTCTCCTTGCATGAAGCCATTCAACAGATTGAACACCACTCCCATCAGCATAATGGCAAGAGGCATCCGGCCCTTACCCTTCAACAATAAAGGGAAAATAAAAGCACGCTGAAAATAATGCAGTTGAAATAAAAGGAAAAAAATCAATGGAACAAGCAAATGATAACGGTCGGAATTCCACCAAAGTATTGCCATCACAATGAATACCGGTGCTTCCATCAGTATCCAAGCCAGTTTATTGTTAATAGAGAAGCCCCATGATGCCGTGCGGAACATTCCATACCCCGCCTTGATGAAGTAAAGCGCGACAAAAACAAACAGTGCAATGATGCTCATCGCACCAAGAAATATCTGGAAAGTCTCCTGCTCCATACTTTTATTTTTTATTGCGTTGAAAAATAATAATTCAGCGCTATATGCTTAATTATCATTTTTCAATTTAGGTACGGGCAAAGATATAGAAAAAGGGGGAAAAAGAAAACTTCCCCCCTAAATAGTTTACAAGAACTTCATCGTTTCTTTATGGGCACATAAGCTGTTTCTTCAAGTACATTCTTGTAGGCCGGACGAATGATGCGCTTGCCTTCGAAGTTCAATTCTTCGTTACGGTGGGCACACCAACCGACGATACGGGCCATAGCAAACAGTGGCGTAAAGATTTCCTGTGGTAATCCGATCATCTCATAAACAAAACCGGAATAGAAATCAACATTGCTCGATACTGTCTTTCCGTTATTCTTCACGCGACCAAAAACTTCGATGGCACGTTCTTCCAACAGTTCCAGAAAAGCGAATTCGCGTTCTTTCCCTTTCTCTTTGGCAAGGTCGCGGGCCAGTTCTTTCAATAAGATGGCACGTGGGTCGGAAATCGTATAAACAGCATGACCGATACCATAAATCAATCCGGTCTTGTTATATACTTCCTTATTCAGCATACGGGTGAAATACGTATCAATCTCATCCACATTCGTCCAGTCCTGAATATTCTCCTGCAAATGATGGAACATATCAGCCACCTGGATGTTTGCACCACCGTGAAGCGGGCCTTTCAGAGAGCCGATGCCGGCGGCAATTGCTGAGTACGTATCCGTACCGGTAGAAGAAGTGACGCGAACGGTGAAAGTAGAATTATTACCACCACCATGTTCAGCCTGAAGCACCAACAGTAGATCGAGAGTGCGGGCATCCAATTGAGTATAATCGCGCTTAAGCATATGGAGGAAATTCTCGGCAATCGAAAGATTTTCCTGCGGATGACGAATATGTAAAGAACGGCCGAATGTGGCATGACGGAGCATATTATATGCATAAGCAATGATTGTGGGAAATTTGGAAATGAGGTCTATGCTCTGACGCATCAAGTTGTCACGGGAAGTGTCATCAGCTTCTGGGTCGAAACGATACATTTCGAGTACACTGCGTGCCAGGATGTTCATAATATTGTTTCCCTCCAACTCAATAATATTCATCTTGGTTTTCTGTTCCAACGGCATATTATCATTGATAAGTTCGCGGAAAGAGGCTAGTTCTTCCTTATCAGGCAGATTACCGGACAGCAGCAGATAAGCCACTTCCTCAAATCCGAAACGTTTTTCTTTTACAAAGGCATGGACAATATCTTCAACATCATATCCCCGATAGAACAACTTGCCCGGAATAGGCTTCAAACCACCACCGGGAATACGTTCGTAACCCACTACATTACCAATTCTGGTAAGTCCAACCAACACACCCGTGCCGTCTTCATTACGCAAACCACGTTTCACATCAAACTTCGAGAACAATTCAGTATCAATCCGAACGGCTTCCTTCATATTCTCAGAGAGCTTATAAACAATGTATTCCTTCTTCATTTTCATATCGTTTTAATCGTTAGTATTATTTTTTTATTCTTTCTACAATCTCCCGGGTAAAGGCAGAAGTAGACAAAGAGACGCCACCAGGCATGAAGCGCGCCAAGTCGGCGGTGGCACGGGCATCGAGGAAACTTTGTTCCAAGGCATGCTCTATCAGAGAGGCCGATTCCTTCCAACCTAAATATTCGAGCATCATCACCGCAGAGAGGATGATGGAGCAAGGATTTACGATATCTTTACCTGCAATATTCGGTGCTGTACCATGGGTAGCTTCAAAAATAGCGTGTCCAGTCTGGTAATTGATATTCGCACCGGGAGCGATACCGATGCCACCTACCATTGCCGCCAACTGGTCGGAAACATAATCTCCATTCAGATTGAGGGTAGCAATTACTGAGTATTCTTCAGGAATCAGCAAAGTATTTTGTAGGAAAGCGTCCGCTATGCAATCTTTGATAACCAAACGTCCGTTAGCCAGAGCCTCACCAAATTCACGCTCAGCCAACTCATAGCCCCACTTCTTGAAACCACCTTCGGTGAACTTCATGATATTGCCTTTGTGCACCAATGTAACAGAAGGCAATTGATTTTCGAGTGCATAACGACACGCAGCACGCACCAGACGCTCTGTTCCTTCTTTGGAAACAGGCTTCACACCAAACGATGATGTATTCGGGAAACGAACTTTCGTCACGCCCATTTCATCATGCAGAAAGCGGTAGAATTTTTCTGCCTCCGGTGTACCCGCTTCCCACTCGATACCTGCATAGATATCTTCCGTATTCTCACGGAATACACACATATTCACTTTTTCCGGATGACGAACTGGAGAATGAATACCTTGATACCAACGGACAGGGCGCAGACATACATACAAATCCAGCGTTTGGCGCAACGCCACGTTCAGAGAGCGGATACCACCACCGACAGGAGTCGTCAACGGACCTTTGATACCCACTTTATAGTTGCGGAAGGCTTCCATCGTTTCATCGGGCAGCCACAAGCCGCACTTTTTGAAAGCCCGTTCGCCTGCCCATACTTCCATCCATTCAATCTGCCGTTGTCCACTGTAAGCTTTCTGCACGGCAGCATTCACAATAGCCTGCATGGAGGGGGTTACTTCAACTCCCACTCCATCACCCATAATAAAAGGTACTGTAATCTTATCCATTTCTTATCTTGCATTAAGGGCAGAGCCGGCACGAAACCAACTTATCTGCAATTCATTATACGTATGTTGAGCTTCAAAACTTTCTTTCGTACCATCTTCATGGTGAAGGACGACCTTAAGATTACGACCGGGAGCAAACTCTGTCAGACCAATTACTGAGATCAAATCGTGCTCCTGTATTTTATCATAATCGGCTTTATCCACAAAAGTCAGTGCCAGCATACCCTGTTTCTTCAAGTTCGTTTCATGGATGCGGGCAAAACTCTTTGCCAGGATCACACGGACATTCAGGAAACGGGGTTCCATAGCAGCATGTTCACGGCTGGAACCTTCACCATAGTTTTCTTCGGCAACCACAATAGAGGCAATACCTTCTGATTTATACATCTTTGCTGTACCGGAAACCGGGCCATAAGTATTGGTAGAACGATTCCAAACACTATTAGTTTCTCCATTAAATACATTCACGGCCCCCATCAGCATATTATCTGAAATATTCTCCAAATGTCCACGGAATCGGAGCCACGGACCTGCCATTGAGATATGGTCGGTAGTACATTTCCCCTGTGCTTTAATCAACAGAGGCATATTCAGCAAATCAGTGCCTTCCCATGCCGGGAAAGGCTTCAGGAGCTGAAGCCGTTGCGAATGAGGATTTACCGTGATTTCCGTCTTTTCGCAACTGGGAGCTATATACCCCTCACTGCCTTCAGCAAAGCCTTTCGGCGGCAGTTCTTCGCCAACAGGTTCGGATAGTTTCACTTTCTCGCCTTTACAATTCACCAATGCATCTGTCAAAGGATTGAAACAAAGGTCTCCGGCAATTGTGAGTGCCATAGTCAATTCGGGGGAGGCGACAAAGGCATATGTATTCGGATTACCGTCCGCACGTTTGGCAAAATTACGATTAAAAGAGGTCACAATAGAGTTCTTACGGGTGGGATTATCCGTCTCACGCTTCCATTGCCCAATGCAAGGACCACAGGCATTAGCCATAATGGTAGCACCGACTTTCTCAAAAGTTTCTATCATCCCGTCCCTCTCTGCTGTGGCCCGTATTCTTTCGGAACCGGGGTTCACTATTAAAGGAGCGGCAACCTTCAGATGTTTCTTCTCAACCTGGCGGGCCAAAGAAACAGCACGGCTCAAATCCTGATAAGATGAGTTGGTACACGAACCTATCAACCCTACTTCCATCTTGCGCGGATAATCGTTGGCCAATACTTTTTCTGCAAATTCAGAAATAGGTGTGGCAGCATCCGGTGTGAAAGGACCATTGATATACGGTTCCAATTTAGAAAGGTCAATCTCAATTACCCGATCATAGTAGTTTTCCGGAGCAAGCGTTATATCAGCGTCTGCACGAAGATCCCCAGCCACAGAGTCAGCCATTTCAGCAACTTCTTCCCTTCCGGTAGCTTTCAGATAAGTAGCCATGCGGTCGTCATAAGGGAAAAGTGAAGTGGTTGCTCCCACTTCGGCACCCATGTTACAGATTGTTGCTTTTCCTGTAGCGGACAAGGAAGCCGTACCCGGCCCGAAATATTCAATAATAGCATTCGTACCACCTTTTACGGTCAAGATACCTGCCAGTTTCAGAATAACATCTTTCGGGGCAGCCCAACCGCTCAACTCACCTTTCAGGTGTACACCAATCAGGCGGGGCATCTTCAGTTCCCATTCCATACCAGTCATCACATCTACCGCATCGGCACCGCCGACACCGATGGCAACCATTCCCAAACCACCGGCATTGGGGGTATGAGAGTCTGTTCCTACCATCATTCCACCAGGGAAAGCATAATTTTCCAGTACTACCTGGTGAATAATACCTGCTCCCGGTTGCCAGAAACCGATGCCATAACGGGAAGAAACATCGCGAAGGAAATCATAGACTTCTTCATTCGTCTTGGTAGCCGTAGCAATGTCCTCTCTTGCGCCTTTATAAGCCTGTATCAGATGGTCGCAATGCACTGTAGAAGGAACAGCAGCCTGTTCACGACCTGCATTCATGAATTGTAACAATGCCATTTGCGCTGTCGCATCCTGCATCGCTACACGGTCGGGGCGGAAGTTCACATAGTCTTCTCCCCGCTTGTAGTTCTTCACTCCTCTCTCATCATACAGATGAGTGTACAAAATCTTTTCTGCTAACGTCAACGGGCGTTGCAAGACTGCCCGCACGTGTTCTATTTTCCCCTTATAGGCAACATAAAAGGCCTTTAACATTGTTACGTCATACACCATAATCACTTAAGTTTTTAGTATTTCAATATTGTAAAGATTACAAATTAATATAATAAACAAATTAAAGTCAATAAAAGTTTAACAAATTAAAGCATTTCTTCCTGCAAAACAGAAGAATGATTACCTTTGCAGGAAAACAATACACTAAATGATAATTTAGTTGTCAACTGGTTCTCTTGTCAACTGCGAAGCTCTGCTTCGCTAAATTATCATTTACCATCATATATCATTATTTTATATGAATAACAAACAACTTTCCCCAATTGATCACCTCCAACGGCAAGAACTTCTCCTGCGCATGGAATACGAATATGAAAAAGAAGAGTTCAAACGGCAGACGGAAACCATGGGTGTAGCCCGTAAGGTGAAACGGGGACTTTGCTGGTATCCTGCCACTCCCGGACGAAGTTACTACAATTCACTAAATCAATTAGTAATAGAAATTACACATACCGAAGATACTGATATAGAGCACAATTTTGAGTTCGGACGTCCCGTATGCTTTTTCAGGCAATCAGTGGATGGGAAGATCACTTATATGAACTTCACCGGCACCGTCAGTTATGCCGATGAAACGCGGATGGTGGTAGCAATGCCCAGTGCAGGCGCCATTCTGGAAGTACAGTCGACAGAGAACCTCGGCATACAACTTTATTTTGATGAGACTTCCTACCGTACTATGTTCGAAGCCCTCTCTGATGTACTTCGTGCCAAAGGCAACCGATTGGCAGAATTGCGCGATATCATGTTGGGCACCCTGAAGCCCGGTTCCCGTGAACTTTATCCTGTACGTTTCCCCTGGCTAAACTCTGCACAGGAAACTGCCGTAAATAAAGTGTTATGTTCACGGGACGTATCTATTGTGCACGGTCCTCCGGGAACAGGAAAGACAACTACTCTCGTAGAAGCTATCTATGAAACGCTGCATCGTGAACCGCAGGTTCTGGTCTGTGCCCAAAGCAACACTGCCGTCGACTGGATTAGTGAGAAACTCGTAGACCGTGGCGTCAACGTCCTGCGTATCGGTAACCCAACGAGGGTGAATGACAAGATGCTTTCGTTTACTTACGAACGCCGCTTCGAGAGTCATCCCTCCTATACTGAACTATGGGGCATCCGCAAAGCCATGCGCGAAATGAACGGACATCGTCGTGGTAGTTACGAGGAACGCGAAAGTGCCCGTAACCGACTGAGCCGCCTACGAGACCGCGCCACACAATTGGAAATACAAATCAATGCCGACCTGTTTGACTCGGCACACGTCATAGCTTCTACTCTTGTCAGCAGCAACCACCGTGTACTGAACGGACGCCGCTTCGGTACACTCTTCATTGATGAAGCTGCCCAAGCACTGGAAGCTGCTTGCTGGATAGCCATCCGCAAAGCCGACCGCATAATATTGGCGGGCGACCATTGCCAGTTACCCGCCACCATAAAATGCTATGAAGCCGCCCGCGCCGGACTGGAACATACACTTATGGAACGTATTGTCACAACGAAGCCGACCGTCGTCTCTTTATTGAAAATTCAATATCGCATGAATGAGGCTATCATGCACTTCCCTTCGCAGTGGTTTTATGACGGGCAATTGGAAGCTGCTCCCGAAATACGCCACCGAGGTATCCTCGATTGGGATACCCCCATCACATGGATAGATACTTCGGAAATGGAATTTAAAGAGGAATTTGTCGGTGAAACCTTCGGGCGTATCAACCGGGAAGAAGCTCATCTGTTACTGAAAGAACTGGAAGCCTATATCCAACGCATCGGCGGGCAGCGTATTCTAGATGAGCGGATAGATTTCGGAATCATTTCACCTTATAAAGCACAGGTGCAATACCTTAGGAACAAAATAAAAACAAGTGCCGCCCTGCGTCCTTACCGTAGCCTGCTCACCGTTAATACTGTAGACGGCTTTCAGGGACAGGAACGTGATGTCATTTTCATCAGTCTTGTGCGTGCCAATGAGGACGGACAGATAGGCTTCTTGAATGATTTACGACGGATGAATGTAGCCATCACCCGTGCTCGCATGAAACTGGTGATACTGGGCGAAACGAATACACTAAAGCATCATAAATTCTATCACAAACTTATTGAGTATATCAATGAGATTTCAAAAACGTAAAAAAGATTGCGCAACTTCATACAAATTATTTCTTGCATGAAGTTGCGCAATCTTTTTTTCTTCAGAAAAGCCTCCCACTTTTATTACTTATACCAATCTTTATACTCGCTACCGTTAGATTTCACCCATTTGATAAAATCCGGATAAGTAATGTCGACACTTTCTTTCTCTTTCGTACTAAAATTTTCGGCATCAACCAACTGAATGGCAAACGGATAATTCTCTGCCGCCACATAGTAAATACCATTGCTCGGTGAGGATAAGTCCTTACCTGTATGAAACAGATCCATATTAGCTTTTTCCGTCGGTTTATAGTTTACCAAATGGACTTCACAACGATCATTACCCAAATTCTCATGAACCATGATAAACGGATTATAAGGAGCTACTCCAAAAGTCTCATGATCTACAGGAGTAGTCAGAGTATTTTTTATCTTATAAACAGTTGTCTTTGTATTATTACCCGTAGCCACAAGAGCATTGGTAAACACATTGACCGTAGCCTTGGCAAGTTCAGAATCCAAACCTATACCGGCTTCGGAAGCCTCTGCAAATTCAGTGACCACATTTGAACGATCGGTATTCATCTGATAGGCGAAACCGTTCTTAAAAGCAGCTCCGGACCAAAGTACCGTAAATGTATCTTCCGTAGAAAGTACTTGGTTAGCCGTGTTAAACGCCAAAACAGAATAATATCTCACAATCACATCGTTCAAATCATAATCGCCTTTATTAGGCCAATTATCCTCGAAAGCTAGAATTCCTTTATAAGTCATACGATAAGCAACAGAACGGTCATCATCTGTTCCCGAATCAGGAGTTACAGGCGGAACATCAGGAGCAATTGCTTCTATCGGATTAGACCAGACATTAAACTGCACATCATTGTAATCCTGATCACCCCAATCCTCAAATGAAAGCACTACAAAATCATTGATACGAAAAGCAACCGTATGTGTACGCTTGTCAGAGTTCAAGGCAGTAGTTGAATAACAAGTCTTACCACCATCTCCTCCTTGAACATAAGCATTATTCAGAAGAAACCAGCCAATTCTTATTCCATTAGGAAATACAGTACCTTTATCTACTCCATTCTCATCTATATAATGCAACTTTACACATTCTCCGCCTTTCAAGCCAACCGGCTTTTTAGAATTACCGACTGTATGTGTATTGGGAAAAACAATATATTTCTTTGCTGCATTTATTTCCGCAACAGATGCACCGTCTTTATAACAATAGTAACCGAAAACACTTGCAGCAGAACTGGTTCCCCCAATAAAGCGAACAGAAACCTCAGCATCTCTACCTTCAGGATCATTCACTTTGAAATCTGCAGACTGGCGGTATTTCTGAGGACAAGTTCCCCCTTCCGGGATTGTTTTTCTAATTGTATTCAATACAGAAGCCGACAATTGCAGTTCTCCTTCACTATTCAGATAATTCGGACGACCATTATCCTGCCAGGTTCCCAAAGTACCATACTTGGTTGGTGGATTCCATTTAGTGGCACGTGTCTGTGGAGTACCATCCGTCAATTCCCACTCAATATCAGCACTAATCACATTATCCGTGATAGTAGTCTGCACCAATCCCGGAACTCCGATGTACGAAGTATAAATGTAAACATCCGAACCATGATCCGCCGCCACAATTTCCTTGGCGTGATACTCGCCATTTTCATCAGTCATACGGGTGATTGCAGGGTTGATATCAGTACGTAAAACAGTCTGTCCATCTTCATCCGTCATAAACGGATCTTCAAAATAGACATTGAAAAGCACTTTATAACCTTTGGGAACATCATACTTCACATTCAGCTGGATAGTAGAAGTAGTAGCAAAATCAAAAGAATTAGGTTTATCTTCATCACTACCACCATTAGGATCATAGACATCACGGGTACATCCCGCCGCCATCAAAAGAACCAATACATTGCATAGTAATAAATAGAATGCATTACGTATTGCATAGGAGTTTGCTTTTTTCGTCATAGCAATATGTTTTATGTTGTTAATCTGATGCAAAAGTAGCAAATCATATTCTATTTATTGCATTCTTCTACAAATAAATTATCATAATATGCAATTTTTAGTCCCAAAGAATCAATGAGCACTTTCTTTTTCGCTAATTACGCCATTAAAATCCAGCAATTAACAAGCAGGTACAAAAAAGAGGAGAAGCTTTCGCTCCTCCCCTACACTGTATATGTCTCGAACCTAGATCAGGATTACGGTTACAACTATGATACATTGAAACACCGAAATCAAATATCCGGGAGCTTTTCGCCCTATCTTCTTAAAAAAGAATCAATTATTCTCCGGGCGCAATTTACGAACCGTAACAGCCGTCTGCCACATTTCACTTTCACGCAACTGACGAAGCTCTTCGTTCAGTTTATCACGATAATCAGGTTTAGAATTGCTGTCGATAGAAATCTGAGCCTCGTTGCCAGACTTAACGCTTGCATACAGTTTCTCTACTACCGGTTTGATGGCATCATGGAATGGAGTCATCCAGTCCAGCGCACCACGTTGAGCAGTAGTAGAACAGTTCGCATACATCCAGTCCATACCGTTCTTAGCGAACAAAGGCATCAACGACTGAGTCAACTCCTCTACAGTTTCGTTGAATGCTTCTGACGGAGTATGACCGTTTTCACGTAATACTTCGTACTGTGCCAACAGCAATCCCTGAATAGCCCCCATCAATGAACCACGCTCACCGGTCAAGTCAGAAGTAGCTTCGCGAATGAAAGTGGTTTCAAATAGATATCCCGAACCGATACCGATGCCCAATGCAATGGTTCTGTCCATAGCCTTGCCCGTAGCATCCTGATAGATAGCGTATGAAGAGTTCAAGCCGCGGCCTTCGAGGAACATGGTACGTAATGAAGTACCGGAACCTTTAGGAGCCACCATAATAACGTCGATATCTTTCTGAGGAACAACGCCTGTGCGGTCACTCCAAGTAATAGCGAAACCATGAGAGAAATAAAGAGCTTTTCCAGGAGTCAGATAAGGCTTGATAGTAGGCCAAACGGACATTACGGCTGCATCAGACAGCAAGCACATGATAATTGTACCTTTCTCACAAGCCTCTTCGATACCGAACAGTGTTTCGCCCGGAACCCATCCGTCTGCCACTGCCTTTTCATAAGTCTTGCCCGGACGTTGTCCAACGATTACGTTGAAACCGTTGTCACGCAGGTTGCATGCCTGTCCCGGTCCTTGTACGCCGTAACCGATTACTGCAATTGTTTCATCTTTCAAAATCTCACGAGCTTTTTCCAAAGGAAATTCTTCACGGGTCATTACGTTTTCGGTAACACCGCCAAAATTCATCTGTGCCATTTTCTTTTTTTAGTTTTTATTTGTGGCTTGCGCCAACTAATTGATTAATAAAATTATTTCTCTGTAAATATCACTTTTGAACGGCAAACCACTTCACTGCCATTCTTTTTCACTTCAATATCGAAAGCACCGTCTTCCAATTCGTCTTTATAGAAGGTGAGTTCATCGCCATAGTAACTCTCGGCTACGTAGGCCATCTCAAAACGACGAATACATTTTTCTTTATATATTTCTATCGGAAACAAATCCATAATGTGTTCGATATAACGGATGCTGTTCACATGTCCATTGATATCGATATCACTGTATTTTGCCTTCACTGTAGCTATCGGTTCAGAAGAAGTCACTTTGATGCGTGAGGGCTTCTCGATAGGACAAAGTTCGTCACACACATAATCCACGATACCGCCTCCATGCAATGTCAGCAGATCGGCAGGCTTGCGGGTGTTGAGGTTAATCATGGCCCATACGGAACGCGCATAACCTATTTTATTACCGTCTTTATCGAGCAGAGCAAAGTTACGATCGGTGAAAAGGCGGTACACATTCTCTACCCATGTCCAAATGGTGAAGTCCTCATATTGGTAAGGCATTTCATCCAGCTCGATGGCGAGACGTGAAAGCACCCATGTATAATTGTCTTCATTCAGCGTAGCAATGCCGAAACCGCGGTCGCTGGCATGGAAGCCGGCACAGTTCAGCAAGTGATTGCCCAGCACTCCCATGGTAAGGCGTCCGGTGAAGTCCACGTGGAAGGGTTCCGCTACGAACTTATATTTTCCTATCTTATCATTCCCACTCATTATCTTACTCCTTTTCTTTTTTCAAACGATATTTGGCTTCACGGTCGGCAAGGTATTCATTCACACGTTCAAAGCAACTAGTGGTAATAGCCACACGTCCCGAACGTACGAATTGGAGTACACAGTCGAGAGCACGCAACTCGTCATACAGGTTGGTGATTTCTTCACCCATGCCATTCTTCTCCACAATAGCGAAGACTGCGTTTACTTCTACAATACGCGCGTTGTATTTGCGGATCACCTTCGATACTTCCGGCTTTTCTTCCAGCGTAGGAGTGGTTATCTTGTAAAGCGCAATCTCGTGTTGATAAATCTCATCATCCGTAAAGTAGTGCGCTTGCAACACATCTATTTTCTTGGTGATCTGTTTCGTTACTTTCTCAATGGTATCTTTGTCCGTCCATGCGGTAATGGTGTACTTATGTACGCCTTTGATGGACGAAGCCGATACATTCAAGCTTTCGATATTGATTTGGCGACGGGTAAACACAGCAGTCACCTGATTCAGCAAACCAGCGAAGTTCTCCGAATGAACAATTATCGTATATAATGTCTTGTCAGTCATAACTCATCATTCATAAATTCAACATTCCAACAACATCTGATTTACCGAACCACCCGGAGGGGTCATCGGCAATACGTTGCCTTCTTCCATCACACAAGCTTCCAGCAGGAACGGACCGTCCGTAGCAAGCATTTCTTCTATCGCCACTTTCAGTTCTTCGCGCTTCATTACACGACGTGAAGGGATCTCGTAAGCAGAAGCTATCTTCATATAATCCGGATTCAGCATCGGAGTGAATGAGTAACGACGATTGAAGAACATAGCCTGCCACTGACGCACATTGCCTAGAAAGTTATTGTTCAGCAGGATAATCTTCACAGGAGCTTTCTGTTCCATAATGGTTCCCAGTTCCTGAATGTTCATCTGTAAACCACCATCACCCATAAATACGCAAACCGTGCGGTCGGGACGCCCGAAAGTTGCACCGATGGCGGCAGGAAGTCCGAACCCCATTGTACCCAGTCCTCCGGAAGTGACGATGCTGCGTTCCTTGCTGAATTTGAAGTAACGGGCAGACATCATCTGATTCTGACCAACGTCGGTGACCAATATGGCTTCGTTGTTTGTAGCCTCACTTACAGCACGTACCACCTCGCCCATGCTCAGTGATTTACCTGCCGGATGAAGTTCGGGACGAATTACTTTTTCATCTTCCACCTTTTCGTAAGGCAGGAAACTATCCAGCCATTCCTGATGAACGGCAGGAGTCAGAAGTTCCGTAACGGCAGCAAGAGTCTCCTTGCAATCACCCAATACGGCAATGTCCGTCTTCACATTCTTATCTATCTCGGCAGGGTCGATATCAAAATGAATGATTTTCGCTTGTTTAGCGTAGGTGTCCAGCTTTCCAGTCACACGGTCGTCAAAACGCATTCCCACAGCGATAAGCACATCACACTTGTTGGTGTTGATATTAGGACCAAGATTGCCGTGCATACCCAGCATACCTTTATTCAAAGGATGTGCAGTGGGCAATGCAGAAAGTCCCAGCATGGTGCAACCGGCAGGCATTCCGGCTTTCTCGATGAAGGCACGGAGTTCTTGCTGTGCACCGCCCAGTTCAACGCCCTGTCCCACCAGTACAAGCGGACGTTCGGCGTTATTTATCAGTTCGGCTGCCTGACGAATAGCCAAGTCATCCATTTCGGGAACAGGCTGATAGCTGCGGATATAATCCAGTTTAGTAGGAATATATTCTGTTTTTTCCACCTGTGCATTCTTGGCAAAATCCAGCACTACCGGACCGGGACGGCCACTCTTGGCAACATAAAAAGCACGTGCAACGGCCCAAGGCACATCTTCAGCACTACGTATCTGATAGCTCCACTTGGCGATAGGCTGCGTGATGCCCACCAGGTCTACTTCTTGAAAAGCGTCCGTGCCCAGAAAGCCTGTGCCTACCTGCCCTGCAATAACCACCAAAGGGGTACTATCTATCATAGCATCCGCAATGCCAGTAATCGTGTTCGTAGCACCGGGACCACTGGTCACAAGGCAAACGCCTACTTCACCCGATACACGGGCAAAGCCTTGTGCGGCATGGGCAGCACCTTGTTCGTGCCGAACCAAAATGTGGTTCAATGTCTTTCGATGGTCGTATAAGGCGTCGAATACCGGCATGATAGAACCACCCGGATACCCGAAAATGGTCTTTACTCCCTGATGTTCCAAGGAACGCATCAATGCTTCAGCACCTGTTATGATATCTTTCATTTCTTCTATTTTCAAGTTTAACTCTCAATTCTCCACTCTCAACTCTCCATTAAATAAGTCTCACAGCTCCTTTATCTGCCGAGCTCACCATACTTGCATATGCCTTCAAGCTCTTTGAAACTTCGCGTTGACGGGTGACGGGTGTCATCGGACGGGCGGCCAGTTCTTCATCCGTCAGTTTGACGTTAATAGTCCGTTCGGGGATATTGATTTCGATGATATCCCCATCCTGGATTTTTCCGATATTGCCTCCGGCAGCCGCTTCGGGAGAAATATGTCCGATACTCAGTCCCGAGGTGCCGCCGCTGAAACGACCGTCCGTAATCAGCGCACATTCCTTACCCAGATGGCGCGATTTAATGTATGAAGTCGGATAAAGCATTTCCTGCATACCCGGACCGCCTTTCGGACCTTCGTGAGTGATAACAACGACATCGCCACTGACGACTTTTCCACCGAGAATACCGTCACAAGCAGCTTCCTGTGAGTCGAATACTTTGGCGGGACCAGTGAACTTCCAGATACTTTCGTCCACACCCGCAGTCTTCACCACACAACCGTCCTGGGCAATGTTACCTTTCAGTACAGCCAGTCCACCGTCTTTGCTGTAAGCATGCTCCAGATCGCGAATGCAACCTCCGGCACGGTCAGTATCCAATTCCTTATAATAAACATCTTGTGACCCCAACACCAAATTGAATTTTCCGGCAGCAGCACTCTTATACTTCTTAATAGCTTCCTTGCAAACATTCGGACTAGTAATACTGTATTTATCGATAGCTTCCGCCAATGTCATACCGTCTACACGTTTCACGTCCGTATTGACTAAGCCGCCTTTGGCAAGCTCGCTCATGATAGCGATGATGCCTCCGGCACGGTTCACATCTTGAATATGATACTTCTGAGTATTCGGGGCAACTTTACACAAACAAGGAGTCTTACGGGACAGCATATCAATGTCGTCCATCTTGAAGTCAACTTCCGCCTCGTGTGCCACAGCCAGCAAGTGAAGCACAGTGTTGGTTGACCCACCCATCGCTATATCCAACGTCATGGCATTCAGAAAAGCCTGACGGGTAGCGATACTGCGGGGAAGTACACTTTCATCTCCATCCCCATAATATTTATAAGCGTTTTCTACAATCAGTTTGGCGGCATCCTTGAAGAGTTGTGTACGATTGGTATGAGTGGCCACAATGGTTCCATTGCCCGGCAGTGCCAGACCAATAGCCTCGTTCAGACAATTCATCGAATTGGCGGTAAACATACCGGAACAGCAACCGCAAGAGGGACAGGCATGTCGCTCAATCTGAGCAACATCAGCATCGCTTACGCTCTCATCCGCCGATTTAATCATAGCGTCAATCAAATCGAGATGCTGACCATTCCATTCACCAGCTTCCATCGGTCCACCTGAAACGAATACCGCAGGGATATTGAGCCGCATGGCAGCCATCAGCATACCCGGAGTAATCTTATCACAGTTACTGATGCAAACCATCGCATCCGCCTTATGTGCATTCACCATATATTCTACGCTGTCGGCAATGATGTCACGTGAAGGAAGTGAATAGAGCATACCATCGTGTCCCATCGCAATGCCGTCGTCAATGGCAATCGTATTGAATTCGGCCGCAAAACATCCCAGCTTTTCAATCTCTGCTTTCACTTGTTGTCCTATTTCATGCAGATGCACATGTCCAGGGACAAACTGCGTAAACGAGTTGACTATCGCAATAATGGGTTTTCCTAATTGTTCTTTCTTCATGCCGTTTGCCATCCACAACGCACGCGCTCCTGCCATACGGCGGCCTTGCGTGCTGAACGAACTGCGTAATTGGTGTTTCATCTTCAAATCTCCTTTTAATTAAAAAGCCTCTCTCACATATGGTGAGAAAGGCTCCTAAATTGATATCTTAGACGTACGAATACATACAATAACCTTTCTCACGCTCTTGACTCCAAGACCACGACGCGAATAATATGCAGGACTGCCAGGTTAATAGATGTATGTAGACTCATAACTTGATTTACTTTAGTATTCTTGTTAATTGTGCTGCAAAGGTAAGGGCTTTTTTATAAACTCCAAACAATTTGAAGAAAAAAATGAGATAAATATGATTAATCGTAAGTAAACATAGCTTTTAAATCTTATTTTATCACTTTCATATCTATGCATATATAAAAAGTGGTTAGTATTATCAGCAAACGCCTTCCTACTAACCACCCATTCCCAAGGACAGCTCTTATTCAATTTTCAGCTTCCGCCCATTCTTTGGCTCCCTGCTTTTTCAATTCGGCAGTGAAAGCTGCCGCTTTTTCCTCCGCTATTTTTTCTGCTTCAGGATTCGCATAAGCATGTTTATAGCCTTTTACAACATTCCATTCACCACGAGTAAAATCGGGAAATGCCACAGCCGCACAATTATTATCCATAGAAAGTGTTCCTAATTCAGCGAGACAGCACCATTCCGCTAAGTCATATACATCCATATCCAACGGTAAACCATTCTGTAAACAGTACACCAGACGGCAATCCATAATAAAATCCATACCACCGTGCCCTCCTACTTCTTTAGCTAATTCACCGTATTTTTTCAATATAGGATGCTGGTATTTCTCTACAAGTGCATCCATTTCAGCTTTCGGTAGAAATCCATGTGAATTCAAGTCGTCTATCTTAGGCTGAACCCCCGAAGCGGATAACTGCTCTGCATCGAGAGCATATCCTCTGACCGGATATTTATTAGCAAACCCTTTCGTACCCGTAAGCTGATAGAGGCGATTGTAAGGTTGCGGCGTCATTACATTATGTTGTATCTCAATTACCTTACCATTCTCTGTACGAATCATGGTAGTAGTGTGGTCACCATTACGGAAGTTATTACATACAGAATCTGTTCTTTCCTCCACCAATGCCTTACCAACGACAGATTTGGTATCCATAGCCACCAATGTTTTCATACGATCTCCACGGTGAATATCAAGTACTTGTGCTACAGGGCCAAGGCCGTGCGTAGCATATACATCACCACGATGACGCATGTTATAATCCAAACGCCATCCCAATTTATCATTTTCTCCCGCCTTCCAGTAATGATTCCAGAACGGAGCTAAATTATGAATATACGCGCCTTGTGCACGGATTATCTCACCAAACACACCATTTTGTGCCATATTCAGTGTATTCATCTCATACCAGTCATAGCAGCAATTCTCCAATATGAAACAATGTTTGCGGGTAGTCTCACTTAGATTAATCAAATCCCAGCATTCCTGCAAATTCATTGCCGAAGGTACCTCAACAGCTACATGCTTGCCGTTCTCCAAAGCACATTTAGCAACAGAGAAGTGATGCAGCCAGTCCGCAGCAATATAAACCAAATCTATATCATCGCGTTTACAAAGTTCTTGATAGCCTTTTTCACCCGAATAGATAGCCGCTTTTGGCATAGATGCCTTTTTAAGATATTTCTGACACTTCTCAGCACGCGATTGTTCGTAATCGCATAATGCCACAACCTGTGTACCCGGTATATGCGTAAAACGCTCCACTGCACCAGGACCACGCATACCCAGACCTACAAAACCGACACGCACACCGTCCATTTTCGGAGTAGTCAAACCCAACACGCTCTTTTGTCCAGCCGGACGTTCGGGGGTCTTCACCACAATAGTTCCATTTTCCCATTGCCATTCTGTGCCGTACTCGTTGGTCTGGAAAGTCGGAGTTTGTGTTGAGCATGCACACATCACAACGCAAAGCCCCAACAACAACAATTTAAAGTTCTTCATATTTCAATCCCAATTTAAAATTACAAATAAATAAATTAATCATACATAATAAAAACATTACCAACTACCATGTTCGTTCTCGTATTCAAGAGAATCCGCTGCCCGTTTACGTTCTCCATTATACATCCATTCTATTTCATCCGTATGCTCTTGTCCTTGATGAAAGACGGTTGCTTTCAGCACATTTTTACCATCATTCAAGACTACATTATCAAATATGTAATGTACATCAGTATAACCCTTCCGGACACCTGTCAGTTCCCGTCCATTGAGATACACTTTAGGAATACCTATATTGGAGTACACCGTAACAGTTGTCTCTTTCCTTTCACGCTCCACATTCCGACGTTGTGTCAAATATATTACCGGCTCCTTACCCCAATTCGCCTTATACCAGAAGTAGGAATCCTTCTTGATTTTGCGATCAAAAGTCATCATTCCTTTCATATTGCGAGCATCCACACTACCTCTTTTAGACGTCGGCACTGCAAAATCGAACATATTCCACAGGTAAGAAGCAATGATATAAGGATGCTGAGCGATAATACTCCATTGATATTCATGCGTTTTGGTCTGGAATGTTTCCGGATAAAAAGGACTTGTCCAATTCAAAGCATCACCTAAAATTTCAGTCTGATGCTTGATATTGGCATCAGCACCATATTCTGTCAACATAAGGCGTTGCCAAGGATACTCTTGCTCCATCTTTTCTATCCACGGTTTGATATCTTGCACTTTCCTTTCATACCAGCCGAAATAACGGTTCATACCTTGTATATCTGCATTCTGATTGACGGGATGGTCGGCATGCCCATAGCCATTGACAGACACTGTATAACGATCCGGATCTTCCAACTTGCAAAGATCGTGAATAGATTGTGTAAGGGCTGCGGTATAACCATGCGGATGATACACCTCATTATGAATTCCCCATACATAAATAGAGGGATGATTGAAACTTTGGCGAATCAGCTCACGCATCTGTTGGTGAGCGTTATCCCACTCTTGTCCGGTAACACGGTTCACGAAAGGTATCTCAGCCCAAATAACCAAGCCAAGCGTATCACAACGCGAATAAATGTAATCCGATTGCTGGTAATGTGCAAAACGAACAGTAGTGGCACCAATATCCATAATCTGTGCCAAGTCGAAATCATGCTCCTTGTTAGTCAAGGCACTGCCCAACCCCCACCAATCCTGATGGCGGGTTACACCATACATCGGATATCGCTTCCCATTCAAAAAGAAACCTTTACCAGCCACAACTTCATAGCTACGAAGTCCTAACGGCTGAACAATTTCATCTATCATGTGCCCATTCTGCATGAGACGTGATACAACCTTATACAAATAAGGATCTTCACGTCCTTGCCATAGATGAGGATTATTCAGCTTAAAATGAGAAGTATAGTTTTGCACACCTTGTGGAGTAAGTTCAAAAGACTGGCTATGTTTCTTCACCAATTTGCCATTCATATCATATACGGTATTCTCCAGTTCCAATAAAGCAGGAACCATGGTTGCATTATCCACTTTCACCTTTACCGTAACCTCAGCCGACTTCTTTGAAACATTCTTCTGAGTGATATACACACCGGAAGAAGCGCAATCGTTCACAACGATGTTGCAAGGCTCCGTCACGACCAACCACACAGGACGGTAAATTCCTCCATATACCCCAAACAGAATATGGTTAGTCGGAATGACATCGGGACGTGAAGCATTATCTGCTTTTACTACAATCTCGTTTTCTGCACCAAACCTCACTTGCGATCCAATCTCGCATACAAAAGCTGAATATGCTCCCTTATGCGTGCCTGCCAAGTAGCCATTAATATAGACTTCGGCACACGAACCGACACCCTCAAAACGCAGAAAAATACGTTTACCTTCCATATTTTTTGGGAAAGTGTACTTTTTACGATAATAAGCTACACCTTCATAGAAAGCAGATACCTTCTTCTGCATATCGTCTGCATTCCATGTATGAGGAATGGTTACTTCCTGCCAATCCGTATTCCATTTTTGCACAGCTTGCATAGCATCTTTTGAGAACGGACCTTTCTTAAATTCCCAACCGTCATTGAATGATGTCACTTCGCGCGCATCCATCTTACCGGATATGCCTGACATCAACCAAACAATCAGTAAAAACAATATTTTATTTTTCATGACTAGATAATTGATTTATTTCACTTCCCATAACAATCACTGATAGAAGAATTATTTGCCTGCCATCTTATAAATCTGACATCCGGACAGCAAAAACGCTCCGACCCCATAGACCTCAGTCATATCTCGCGTCACTTTACGCGGATCGGCACCGATAGGCTGTACATACCCCAGTTTACCTGTCGGTTCCACCGCATCCACCAACGCTTGCCATCCTTTCTCTATCACCGGAATAAAAGTTTTTTTATCAAGCAAGCCTTCATTCACACCATAAGCAAACGCATAAATGATAAAACCAGTTGCACTTGTTTCTGGTGATGGATAAGATACCGGATCAAGCAAACTGGCATGCCAATATCCATCCGGACTTTGCAAACCAGCTACACGGGTAGCCAAGGTCACAAACAAATCCTGATAAAAGGCACGCGAGGGTTCAGTCTGGGGAAGCACCTGCAATATTTCAGCTAATCCTCCCAATACCCAACCGTTGCCTCGTCCCCAAAACACTTTCTTACCGTTAGCCTCCCGCTTCGCAAAATAACGGCGGTCGCGGTAAAATAGATGCTCTTCCTTATCATACAGGTAATCGTAAGTGGCTTTGTACTCTTTGTTTAGGAAATCCAAATACTTTTTGTCTTTGGTTAGTGCATAAAGTTTGGCATATACAGGGGGAGCCATAAATAATGCATCACACCAAGACCAACGATCCAAGGTTTCCAATTTGCCGTAATCCAATTCCAGGGTCGTTTCTGCCGGATTTTCTATTATCCAGTTAGCCCTTGCCATGACAGGTGCAATCATCTTTTTATTGCCATATTTATTGTAAAGGTCGATAAAAGGCTGTCCTACGGCAATAAAATCAGCATGATACATCCACTTTCCCACTTGAAAATGATTACGTCGTCCTATACGGAGCAACCATTGGTAATATGAATCATCACCATCTTCTTTCTCCGCCAGTTCCGCCCAATCCAGCATTCCCATATACAAGGCTGCATGTGTCCAATCCAAATCGTCATGTTCTGCCCCTTTATTAGGGTTGGCTATCTGCCAATCCGCCACTCGCTTCATGATGGATTTTATGGCAGTCTTGTCAAAGTGTTGCTGTCCAACGACCTGCATGACAGTTATCTGGAAGAAAAATATAAGAAGAAAAGGCTTCTTCATAACATTATATATAATTAAAGGTTAGAATATTCTGATAAAAAAAATGAGTATTGACAGAACCATATACTAACAGAAATCAGGTCAGTGCATCGCGGTACTTATCTGCTGCACTCGCATCTTCTTCTATCTGCAATTTGATGACAAAAGGACCAGCAGGCGCCTTTGCCGGCATGTTCACATTATATTCATTGCGTGCCGTTTCTCTCACGACTACTTCTTTTCCATCCAGCAAAACAGCTTTTGTCACTTTGATTCCCTTCGGCGTCTTTACTACTAAAAGTTTGGAATAAGGGGGATTGAAAACAACCATATACACATCTTTTCCTTTACGAGTGTAATATCCCCAGGATTGTTTGTCCCAACCGGCATAATCACAACCATAGATACATTCACCATATTCCTGCATCCACTTACCAATGGCATCAGCCAATTCTTTTTCTTCATGACGAAAATCACCATCAGCTTGCGGGCCGAAATTAACAACCATATTTCCTCCCATAGAAACAGCATGTACTATGCGTTCCAACACTTCCAATGGAGTTTTTACATAACTTATAGACCAATCTTTGTGATATCCCCATTGGTTTTCGGGAACCGTCATACATGCTTCCCAATCCCAACGAGTCACTTTCACGTCTTTTACCGGATCAGGCAGGCGACGTTCATAGCCTGATTCATAATCGCCCATCAAATGACCATTACTGTCAAAGTGACGTTTACCATAATCGTCAGCACGTAAGCGACTGTTGATTGTCACACCCGGCAACATATCTTTCAACATTTGCTCTACATGGGCCGTCCACCAACCATTCTTCTTAATACTGGCATCCCATGTACCGTCAAACCAAAAATCCTTTACGGTAGGATAACGGGTGGCAAGTTCCTTCAACTGATTGTCCGTAAACGTCAAAAAACGATTAAAGGCAGCCTCATCTTCTTTCGACTTAATATCATACCGATAATCCGGATGGCTCCAATCCATCACCGAAAAATAAAAATGAACATCAATACCTTCATCATTATAAGCTTTTACCAATTCACCTAAAATATCTTTTTTATAAGGTGTTTGCGCCACGGTATATTGGCTATACTTACTTGGCCACAGACAGAAACCTTCGTGGTGTTTCGTAGTGATTTTCACATACTTCACCCCCATTTTCTTAGCCATCTTTGCCCAAGCTTTAGCATTGAACTTTGTAGGATTCCACTGATCCATCAATTGCAGCCACTCATCTGCCGGAACTTTCGCCCATGATTTCAACCATTCGGCAGCTCCATTGTATACTTTACCATTCCACTCCCCTCCCGGGATGGCATAAAGTCCCCAATGTATAAATGCGCCCAACCTATTATCACGAAATTTCCGCATAGCATCATCATGGCGTTTTCCTAAACGATCAGCACCATATTTTAAAGAGATTTCCTGGTCGGCAGGCAATACTTGTTGTTGCTTTTGAGCAAATACACCAACAGTCAACAATGAAATCAAAACTGTTAATAGCAAAACGTTTTTCATGTTAGTAAATTTAAAAGTTTTTGCAAAGGAAGCCAATTCCTCCCTCAACGCTTTGCTCAATTTGCCATTTGTTTTATCCAAATCATCCTCCAAGCTACTTTTTATGCCTTGCAGCAAAGGATGTAGGTGTTTCACCAAACACTTTTTTAAAGGAGTTGGTAAAGTATGCCTGACTCTCTATTCCTATCTCCATCATCACTTCTCTCATCGTCATATTTTCTTCGATAATCAATTTAGCAGCCTTTCGCAAACGGCAATTCAAGACAAATTCCACTACCGATTTTCCAGTCAAGCTTTTAACCTTCGTATAAAGTTTACTCCTACTCATTGCTAATTTTTCAGCTATCAAATTCACATCCATTTGCGACTGATCCATATTAGCTTCAATAAAAGCAATAAACTGCTTAAGGAATTTACTGTCTTGTTCATTAGAAGATAACTCATTACTGTCTGCATAATAATTCTTAGCGTAATGTTCCTTCAACTGTTGCTGGTTTCTGAATATATTCTGAATCGATAATTTCAAATAAGTCAAATCAACCGGTTTTTCAAAATAAAGGTCTGCACCCGAATCAACTCCCTCAATCTTACTTTCAAGGCTGGTTTTGGCAGTCAGCAGAATAACAGGTATATGTGAAGTATTCATATCATTTTTTATATCATTGCACAAAGAAACTCCATCTTTGTTGGGCATCATGATATCGCTTATAATCAGATCAAAATCCATCTCTTCTATCTGTTTCAATGCTACAACTCCATCACATGCCTGCATCACTTGAAATTCTTCCGATAAAGATTCAGCAATCAACCCCCTTAAGTCTTCGTTATCTTCAACAACCAATATTTTCTTTTTATTCGAGAATGAGAGTCCGTCTTCTATATCTTTTATATCAGCAGGTAGAATATCTTCACCTTTGGATTGTACTGCCGTTTCCTGAACTATTTCTTTCTGCTTCATGAAATCCGCATCATCAAAGATACTACTATCAAGAGGCAAGCAGACAATCATGTCTGTTCCCATTTCTCTTTCGGAAAAAATAGAAATATTGCCTTTCTGTAACAAAACCAAACTCTTCACAAGTGCCAGCCCAATTCCAGTGCCCAAATGCGAATCAGCATTTACAGTATTCACTTTATAAAACCGCTCAAAAACACTACTTATGGATTCCTGAGAGATGCCAACCCCTGTATCACTGACAATTATGGAAAAAACATCATTCATACTCTCTCCTACCGTATAGCTATTCTTATAACGGGAAACAAAGTCTTTTCCACGTTTTACTTCTAAAATAATTCTACCTTTGTCCCGCGTATATTTAAAAGCATTATTCAACAGATTCATAACAATCTTCTCAGTAATGTTTTTATCTACATAAATATCAGTGGGCAGAGTCTCGTCACACTTTATTTGAAAGTCAATATCCCGCTGTCTCGCATAATCGATAAAATCACTGGCTATTTCTTTCACAAAATGATTGATATTCAGTGACTGCAATTCCAAATGCATCATGCCGTTCTCTACAGTTCTGAAATCCATCAATTCGTTTACCAAATTCAGCAGACGCTGAACATTACCATTTAATATCCGGTAATAATACTCTTTCAGACCTTCACGCCTCAACTTGTCCAAAGCTGCAAGGATAAGAGATAGCGGAGTTCGGAAGTCATGTGATATATTAGTAAAGAAACGCAGTTGCGCCTGATGTATTTGCTCCTTCTTGTCTTTTTCTATATTCTCCTGATAAAGTAGCATCTTCAGTTTCTTCTTTTCGGCATAGTGGCGATAAATCAGATAAGTAATTCCCAATACAGTCAACACATAGAGAAAATATGCAGGCAAGCTGAGCCACGGAGCAGTTTTTCTTATAATTTTAATTACTGTAGGTTTATCACTCCAGACACCATCATTATTGGCTGTATAGACTTCAAAATAATAAGTTCCTGCCGGCACCTTCGAGTACATCACCATGCGTTGTTGCGCATTCACAGTAATCCAGGAATCATTATACCCCTTCAACCGAAACTTAAAGCGATTTTTTTCAGAAATATGATAATTATCAGAAGAAAACTGGAACCCAAAGTTCACCTGATCATAGTCGAGTATAACAGTATTAATTGAGTCATTCAACACGTAATTGGGGTGAACAGACTCATGATCGATGAAGAAATCGGAAATGATAGCTTTAGGTTTATAATTGTTATGTGAAATCTTCTTCGGGTCAATAATTGTAAAGCCATTCGTACCCCCAAAATACAATAACCCGTCTCGCCCCTTCATGGAGGCCAACGGATAATAAACCTGTCCTTGCGTATTTTCCCTCTTATCAAAATTCATCAGATAATTACGAGCTATATCATAGCAAAATAATCCTTCGTCAGTCCCCATCCAGACGCTCCCATCATCATAACAAATACTATAGATAGAATAGATATTTTGCTGTAATCCTTCTTTCAGTGAAGTAAAGCTGGAAGTATTGGTATCAAACTTAATAAGTCCATTGCCTATGGTACCTATCCAGATATTACCTGAATCATCCAAACAAAAAGTAAACAGCCCTAAATACGTAGAATCATTGGGAACGATCTTCTCCACAGTACGTGTATGCGTATCCATACGATAAAGTGCTTCATTACTAATAGCCCATAACGTATTTTCTCCCTGCCGCAAAATATCGAACAAGTAAGCATAATTGCGAGTACTGTCCAAACTAAAATGAGTAAACGACTTACTGCGATAAGAAAAATAAGAAACTTTAGGCATGGGATATTGATAAGCCACCCACATTCCGGAATCTCCTTCAAGGATAGTTTTCCGCACATCGTTCACCAATAAAGAAGTAGAATCACTCTTGGAATGCTTGTAATTAACAACTTTATGCCGCGCAGAATTATAAAGATTCATACCTTCCCTAAACGTAGAGATCCATAAATTATCATCGGCATCTATTATCAACGATTTTACATTATTGAAAGCAACGTTATTCTTATGAGTAAAAGAACTGAACTCGCCGGTAGCCTTATTCATCCGGTTAATTCCGCCGCCTTCCGTACCTATCCAAAGATAATCTTGTTCTTCGGCAAATGAACTCACCGGTGCATAACTCAGCCCGCTGTTTTGGGTATGATAAGTTTTGAAAGCACTATTCTCATCTATATTGACATAACATAAAGTTCCCGAATAAGTGCCAATCCAAACATTAGACTGCCTGTCCTCACTTATCTCCCAGATAGAGTTATTCGGCAAACTAAAAGGATCGGTCCCAGAATGTTTATATTGTATCAGTTCTCTGTTTAAAGGGTCAAGTATATACAACCCGTCTATAGTCCCCAACCAGATCATTCCTTTCTTGTCTATATAGAATGCCCGCAATAAATTATTATTGTATTCGGAAAGAGGTTCATAGTGGTCTTCTATATTGAAAGAGGATAGATCTATCTTATAAAGGCCTTCCTTATCGATAAATAACCATAATTTCCCCATATACGCCTGAGCAAAACGAATATATCCGTTTCCTGTATTTGGCAATGTCAGGCAAAGTACAAACTTATTCTCCACATAATTAAATCGATAGACTTTCCGATGGATGAAAGTGTACAAATCCTTGTTATAGATACAAAAAGCGGCATTATTATAAGTAGGCATTTCACCATCATAACCAGGCACGTTGAGTTCTCCCTTACTCGTATCCAATATATTCCACTTGTTATTATATCTGACCCATATATTATCCACTTTATCTACCTTAACGTGTGAAACCACATCATAGATCTTCTCAAACCGGTCAGAAGTCCGCTCGTAGCAATACAGGCCATTGTTTGTATTTACGTACAAACGACCACAAGAATCAGATGCCATATTGTTAAATATCCATCTTTTGGTAGGAGCCATCGAAGCAAAATAAGGATAGTATTTTTTGTAATGATAGCCATCGAACCGGTAAAGTTCATAGTCCATCATAATCCATATAAACCCCTCTTTATCCTGTTCTATCGCCTTTACTCCATCATAGTAGAATCCCCCTTCGGGTGACATGGTTCTGAACTTGTATTTCTCTGCAGCAGTAACAGACAACGATATTAAATAAAGAAGAATAAGCGAGAATAATAGATACCTATTTTTCATAAAAATTTTATCGCATTAAAAATTAATGTTCATATCGAGGGGACTAAATTAAGAAAAATGGAATAAAACAGAAAAAAAATAGTGAAGGAAAACCTCATTACAAGATTTTCCTTCAACATTATCTATTAACAAAGTAACTATCTGTTATAAACGAATACTTGCAAGTCTCCCACAGAAACATTACCAGCTTCAGAATAATTCCAATCAGTCTTCCCATCTCTCAAATGACCTTTAATGAAGGTAATTCTGATATATTGAGCTTCAATAGGTTCAACTGGGAATAATTGGTAGTCATCTACCTTCAAGGGCGTCGTAACAAACTCGCCTAAATCAGTCCATGCATCACCTTCTGTTTTCTTGGCTTCCAATTTAAAAGTATGACATTGCAAATGAGCATAATTTAAACTACGATGCCTATAACCTAACTGACCGAACTTGATAACCTCTCCCAAATTAATATCCAGATAACAAACTGGGTCATAAATGGGACGAGTGAGAATTTCAGGCGCCCAGAAAGTCGAATTTTTATCATCAAACAAATTTTTAATATCCCCTTCTTTATTACCCAAATTAGAAGAACAACTCCAGTTATCCGAGAATGGGAAACCTACATACAACGGAGCTTCTGCAGCAACCTTCACTCTGCAAATGGCAGACTGCTTACCTCTATCATTAGCCGTTATCACAATATTAGTAGTCTGCCCGACTTCTCCTACAACAGTTATCAAACCATTTTGGTCAACGGTTGCCACAGTTTCATCTTCTGTAGTATAAACAACACTCTTGTCAGTTGCATTACCTGGATTGACTGTCACATATTGAGATAAATTAAAAGTCTTACCACTTTCTACTTCTACAGTTTGTCCACCGGACTGAATAGTAATACTTGAAACAAGTACTATATTACTGACTACTCTGACCGGATATCTGACAAATGTACCCGATCCATCGTCAACCCTTACGATAATAGTATCAGTACCCAATGGAGATGGGATAGCACCTTCAGCAGGCGTTGTCAACTTAGGAGTTATCAAACCCTCTTCACTCAAATCAATAGCACCGCTAGGTTCACCTGCAAAATGATAGCTTATAGCATTCTCTCTTGCACTTTCAGGCATAATAAATGGTTTCAACTGTAAAGGTTGGCCTTCCGTCACAACGATACCAAAAATATCACTTTCAAGATTCGTCGCATTTTCAACCGTAATGTTTACCGCCTTGCCAAAGTCATCATCATCACAGCTGATAAACAGTGCTCCGAACGAAAGAATTCCTGCTAGGAAATATATACTTTTTTTCATAATCTTATTCTTATATTTATCGGTTATCTATTAATATCTTTCCAACCCGGATTCTGTATCAACAGCGGATTCATAAGCATCTCATTCAAAGGTATCGGGTAATAGTAACGTTTATCATCCCAAGGTCTAACGCCCTTGATGACAGTAGTAGATGTAGGATAAGGAATAATAAAGCCTTCATCATCTACAATTACTTTATTACCGACTTCGCCTATAGGAACTGTCACTTTATACGGATAATCCTTGTATGTTTCATCATTACGATTCTTGCTATACAGCTCTATTTTCTCCTGCGTCATCTTCATGCCTCTCGCAGGAACAGTGAATAGCTTGCCAGCCTTCCATCTCATCAAATCTTCATAGCGCATACCTTCCATCATCATTTCCACACGACGCTCACGTCTGATTTCACGGACAATCGGAGTAACCGAATAATCGAGTTTCTGAGCATAAATAGCATCCAAACGTGGGTCAGTAGGAACATTGGAGAGAGTAAGTTTAGCATTAGGATATTTCACAAAGTCATATCCGGCTCTTTCCCTCAATGCATTAACGCTAATATCCAAATCATCATCAGTAATCTCACCCAATTCAGCTCTGGCTTCCGCATAAATCAATAGTAACTCTCCATAACGGAACATGTGAGCTGTCTGTACACCTTTTGCATTAGCCTCCCATTCAGCATAATCAGGCATCCAATGTTTGATGAAACGATAACCGGTTACAGTAGAGTTATATTGTTTCATCGGTGCACCACCACCCGTATCATACGTAATCATCGGATAAATCATACCAGATTCTTCCAGGCTATATGTATTGTCGTCCGCATCGAAAATAAAGGCGTATTCACCCGGTCTACAAACAGTCTGAGTCAAACGTGGATCACGGTTATCCAGCTCTTCCCACATACCGTCATACCCTTTGAATAAAGGATTTTTCACATAATTCCCTTCGGTACCACTTATGTAAACAGGGCGACCATCTTCGCACAAATAATCTTCAAGCATAGACACAGGAGCACCCAAACAATAACGTGTATGGTTATTCTTACCCCAATAACGCGGATTATCATGCCCTAATTTTACACCGTCATATACACGTGCCAAGATTGTTTCTTCATTGCCTTCCGTTTCTGGAGAACCTTTTTGTACGAACAATTGCCAATAAGAATCTTTTGCAGTGGCATGTTTAAAAAGTTTATACCTATTCTTTTTAATAATCTCCCAAGCAGCATCACGACTCATACCCAATAATTCATTAGCTGTAGATTGCAGATTCAGTTCTGTATGGTATTTCCGGAAAGTCCCCTCAAACAAACAGAAACGAGCTTTCAGGAACAATGCCATATCTTGATTGATATATCCGCAAGAATTATCATTGTCTTCCAAATTCTGAACGGCAAAGTCGAAACATTTCAAAATATTTTCAACCAACTCCGTACGCGGCATTCGGGCACCGTAAAGTTCTGGAGAAGCAGTATCCAGTTCCTTATCCAACCAAGGCACTTCACCCAAAGCTACTAACTTTATATAATAATCCCACGCTTTAAAGAAATAAGCCTGAGCAGCATATTTTTTCAATGTTTCCGGATCGCCTACTTCTGTATAATGGTTCAAAAAATAGTTTACCTTACGAAGTTTCTCCCATTGCCAAGGTGCATCGAAGTTTTTGGAAGCTGAATTCGGAGTATCATATGTACCGCCTAATTTAGCATCAATACCACCTGCATATACAGTATTGTCGCTAAATGCATCTCCAAAAATTATCTGGCTACCAGCTTTCACAGCTAAAAAACCTTTATCATGTGAAGTATTATTGGTTCCACCTATACCATGTCCATATACATAATATCTATAAATCCCGTCCAAATACAACTGTAGATCAGCTTCTTTCGTAAAGAAGGTACCATCTGCCATATCATCTATCGGATCTCGTTGCATGAAGTCATCGTTACAAGACGCCAAAGATGCTACCAAGGTCACGAGTATACCTATAATTAAATATTTTTTCATAATCTCTTTTGATTTAATACATTAAAAACCTACTTGAATACCTACACTGAATGTCCGTTTCGGAGGATATGCATCAGACAGGTAGTCCGCATCATAGTATTTAGGCATATCCGAAATTGTAAACAGATTGTAAGCAGCTACATTCAGCCTCAACTTCTCCAAACCTATTTTGCCAATCAATGATTTCGGGAAAGTATATCCCAGAATCACTTGTTTCAATTTGAGATAAGAGGCATCGAGCAGATAGCCAGTCTGAGTATAACTACCTACCCCGGAGCCATACATCGGAAACTTTGCATCTGTCCTTTCAGGAGTCCAAGAGTTATTGTATGTTTCCCATGAACCGGCACCATTTCCCCAATAACTTGAGACTGATGACAGCCAATAATCTCTTTTTCCCACACCTTGGAACATCAAATCCAAATCAAATCCTTTATATTGGAAGTTGGCCGTAATATTGTAGCGATAGCGTGGTGCATTATTGCCAATTACTTTTCTGTCTCCCGGATCATCTACAGTATTCAAACCTGTAGTAATTACACCGTCATGATCTAAATCTTGATACCAGACATATCCCGGATAAGCCTGTCCACCCTTAAAATAAGGTCCATGATACAATGGTTTTCCGTTGGGGCCTACACCATCGAAATCACTCTCCTGTAGAATACCTCCAGTTACATACCCCCAAATATCACCTACAGTATACCCTTTGTACAGTACTCCGTCACCAATCTTATTCGTAGGATTGGAGGGATAGCTTACTACCTTTGCTTTATCATCAGAAAGTGCAGCACCTACACTATAGCTAAATCCATTGGCAAGTTTATCGGACCATTTTACCTGAAGTTCAAATCCGGTAGTTTTCAAAATACCTGCATTTTCAAAAGGTAAGTTATCATCACCGATCAATGCCGGATAATCCTTTCCTCCCGGGATCAATATGTCTGTTACCTTTCTTTCAAATATATCAGCAGTAAAGGTCAATCTGTTTTTCAAAAAAGTAAAGTCAAAACCTAAATTCTTGGTAGTTGATTTCTCCCAAGTCAAATTTGGATTAGTCAATGAAGGAGTATTAATGCCGGTCGGATAACGTGTACCATCAAACAAAAAATATCCTTCTGACGTCCCAAAAACAGATTGATACGGATAATTAGAACTAGGTTGGCTACCCAAACGTCCCCATGAAGCCCTAATTTTGAAGTTATCTAGCCACTCTTTAGACCAATCCATGAATTTTTCTTCCGAAACTCTCCATCCCAATGAGACAGTAGGGAAGAATTGAAAACGGGAATCTTTAGGAAATTTGGAACTACCATCGTAACGAGCATCCACCTCTATCAAATATCTGCTCATGTAATTATACATTACACGACCAAATACAGCTCGTGCTGCAACCTCATAGTGAGAGTTAGTTGAAGTATTTGCCGTAACGTCTTCTACTAAAGTAGGATTCAAGATGAATGGATCAAGCATTTTCGATAGTGAAATAGAAGAACCAGCATATGTTTCTTGTTCCTGATTGATACCAAGCAAAACAGAAACATTATGTTTTTCCTTAAAAGTTTGGTTATAATCCGCATATACGTTTATAGAATACTTATCCGTATTGGTACGTTGGATATAACCCGTATTCTCCGTAGCCCAACGATTTTCAAGTGCAGTCCATGAATTATTGACACGTGACTGTTTAGGATGGGTCTTTTCTCGCTGATAAGTTGTCGGAGTAAAAGATAAATCAGCCTTTACCTTTAATATCTTAGGTATAATAGTGAACTCCGGACTGATAGAAAGAATAGTCTTGCGTCTGGAAGTAACGTTACGTCCACCTGCATATAAATAGCTTACAGGATTCTCCGTCACATGGTTTGGCAGAGGATCATCCGGACCAGTCAATACAGGTTGATAAATATAATTTTCCGGATAGTACGATTTAGCATATTGCCAAAGGTTTGAACCATCTGTCTGCTGAGTAGGTGCATCATAATCAAACACGTTATATGAAGCCTTAGCAGCAACTGTAAACCAATTTGTTACTTTAGCATTCACACTAAGCATAGCATTGTATCTTTTCAGTTCATCAGTTTTGATTTCATACATACCTTTTTGGTCTTGCATACCCAAAGAAATATAATAACTGATTCTATCACCACCACCGCTAATAGAAAGATTATGTTTTTGAGTTGGAGTCCAATCTTTTACCAGCTCTTCATAAGGATTTGTATTGCCTACCCACTGGATAGCATTACCTTCCATAAAATAAGGTTTATTATTCAAAGGATCTTTCATGTAAGCCATCATATGCTCCATCATATCCTTATCATGTTGGGAATATTCAGTAATAGCACCTGTCCAAAGATTTTTGTCTGCTCCCGCTTTATATATATAATAGGAATCCAAAATATCAGGTAATGCATAAGGTTGATCAAAAGCCACATTATAAGAATAGTCTATTTTCGCTTTCTGTTTGTAAGTACCTCCCTTGGTTGTAACCAATATTACCCCAAAGGTAGCTCTTGTACCATAGATAGCAGCCGCAGAAGCATCCTTCAAAAATGACATATTATCAATGTCGTTCGGATTCAACTGGTTCAAGTCTTCAGAAGTAATTTCTACCCCGTCCAATAAAATTAACGGAGCTCCTGAAACTACATCAAATTTGTTCTTATCATCATTAGATGTACCTCTTTGACGAAAGGTCGTAGCACCACGAATATTTAATGAAGGTACTTTGTTAGGATCACCACCAGCTATACTAACATTCAAACCTGGAACCATACCTTGCAGTGCCTGTCCAATATTAGCAACCGGTCTATTTTCTAACGCTTCGGCTCCAACGGAAGCCACAGAGGCTGTCAGGTTTCCTTTCTTTTGAGATTGAAAACCAATGACCACGACTTCATCTATCATCTTAGAGTCTTCAGATAAAGTAACATTGATAGTTTTTTGATTACCCACCGTTACTTCTTTGGTAGCATATCCTACAAAAGAGAATACCAGTACACTCTTACTTCCGGGTACAGATACACTATAATTACCATCAATGTCTGTAATAGCACCAATACTAGTCCCTTTTACCATTACTGTCACTCCAATCATGGGCTCACCGTCGGTATCTTTTACAACCCCCATAATACTAAGGTTCTGATCAATACCCTTCATAACATTCGAAACAGCATGCGCCATTTGAGAAATTCCTCCAGGCAAAAAGAATAAGCATAAGAATAACATCAAATATTGATGTTTATTCCAACCTTTAATTAACATCTTTACTTTTTTCATAATGTTTAAATTAAAATTAACGACGCAAATCTATGTCGATTAAAACATTACATTTTACTGTTTTCGCTTTTTCTTTTACTCTAATTCGAGATAAAGAGATAAACATCTGAAAATCAACAAATATATTTAGAAATATTTTATTCATTACGTACAATAACATTATACAGATGGAATAAATACTTTCATTATAGAAGAAGTCGATATCTCCTGATCACTCAAAAAAACGAATTTAAGAATCACATTATTCGCTTGTAAGTCTTTATAAAAAAACAATAGTTCATCCATATTCTAAAGCATATTTCGTATACATATTTCACTTATTTCATACTTCAACGATACTTGCCATCAGATATGAAAACAAAGAATCGGAACAATGTCTCCAGAGAGTTATGGCTCACAGATTGTAATGTGACAAATAAAGCTTTTAGTACAGTTACCTTGAATTAACGATGTATTTGTCAAATGAACCAGATTTATTTCGTACCTTTGGCGCTTCTAAAAAAGAAAATACCAATATATAATATAAAATATGGAAACAGTAGAAAACAAGTACATTACCGTAGCTTATAAATTATACGCTATAGAAAACGGTGAAAAGGACTTCACCGAAGAAGCAACAGCCGAACATCCGTTCCAGTTCATTTCCGGTCTAGGTCTGACTCTAGAGTCTTTCGAAGAGCAGGTGAAGGATCTGAAAGTCGGTGATAAGTTTGATTTCACCATCGCTTGTGCGGATGCTTATGGAGACTTCGATGAAGAGCATGTAATCGACCTTCCGAAGCAAATCTTCGAAGTGGACGGCAAGTTCGACAGCGAGCGTATTGTGGCAGGCAATGTAGTTCCTTTGATGACTGCCGAAGGGCAACGTATCAACGGAACCGTACAAGAAGTTAAAGCAGACGTAGTTGTAATGGATATGAATCACCCGTTAGCAGGTTGCGACCTGAACTTCGTAGGTGAAATCGTAGAAAGCCGTCCGGCAACTAATGAAGAACTGGCTGAAATCGCCCGTATGATGAGTGGAGGCGGATGCAGTTGCGGTTGCGATGACTGTGGTGACGGTTGCGGTGAGCATGGACATGGATGCGAAGGCGGATGCTGTCATTAATAAATGAAGAGTTGAGAGTTAGCTGTGTCAGTAACTCTCAACTCTCCATTCTCAACTATCAACTTATTATCTTTTATTCGTCATTATCTCCAATACCAGTTTATCCGTTTCGTTCATTCCTTTCGAACCTATCTTTGTCAGATTGCGGATACTTTGGTCGACATCTTCATCAATTATTCCCTCTACAGAAGTTACACAACGGTTTTCCATAGCCATAATGGCGGAAAGGACAGCAGTAGATACACCGGTAGTTACTTTCAAGGCACAACTGGGTTTTGCCCCGTCACAGATCATACCTGTCAGATTGGCTATCATGTTCTGAACGGCATAAGATACTTGTTCGTAAGTTCCTCCCATCAACCAGGTGATACCGCAACTGGAACCGGTGGCAGCAACTACACAGCCGCAAAGAGCCGATAAACGTCCTAGACTCTGTTTGATATAGATAACCGTCAGATGACTCAACATCAAGGCACGTATCAACTCTTCTTCCGATTTTCCATTCTCTTCGGCATACACCAAAACCGGTAAAGTAGCGGATATTCCTTGATTACCACTGCCCGAATTGCTCATCACCGGAATCATGGCACCTGCCATACGGGCATCACAAGCTCCTGAAGTATAAGAAAGAATATGCGAGAAGACACTATCACCCATCACTTTATGTTCGTAAGTGCCGCGTAATATCTTACCCAAACAATGCCCATATTCTCCCTCGAACGAACGTTCGGCAGCTATTTTATTTAAACGAGCAGTTTCAAGGATGAAGCGAATTTCATCTAATGGAGTATTTAGAGCAAAATCATAAACTTTGCGTAAGTTCAGTTCAACAATTTCTTCTTCCTCTTCATCACCTGCGATATGTTGCTTCTGCAGCAGGATTTCTCCATTACGTTCTATATATATAAAGGTGGTATGCCCTCCGGCAATCACTGCGGTAGCCCGGTTATCTCCGGCTTCACAACAGATTTCAATATATAGTTTTTCTTCGATGTTCTCTTTCAGCGAAATATGGATGCGTTTTTCCTCAATGAATCGCTTTCCCTCTTCCACAGCATCGGGGTTACTGTCTTTCAACACTTCCAGTTGATATTCTGATTTTCCAATCAGTGTTCCCAACGCAATTGCAATAGGCAAACCAATCATCCCGGTACCCGGAATGCCCACTCCCATAGCGTTTTTCAGAATATTAGCACTTAGCAACACATTAATTTTTTCAGGTTTCATTCCCAGTGTTTCTGTTGCTTTAGCCACGCATAATGCCACTGCAATAGGTTCTGTACACCCAATGGCAGGCACAACCTCCTGATGTATCAGGTCGATTATCCGTTTTCTCTCTAACTCGGTTATCATTATTTCACGGTTTTTAATGGACACAAATTTAGAAAAAATGTTTTTAATATGGATGCAAAGTCTTCTATTTCAAAAAAGAAACTTAACTTTGCGCCCAAGTTTTACATTATTAATAACCAAAAACTGAATTAAATGAAGATTAAAACGCTGACCTCGTATTTCTTTGTGGCACTTGCCCTATCTTCTTGTATACAAGACGAAGCGCTTAATGCAGAAGCAGATATCGAAACATGTTCTGTTCCGGGAAATGTATTAAACCGAGAACCGATCATTGGTAACGATGAAATCACCTTACCCCTAAAAAAAGGAGCGGATATTACAAAATTAGCTCCAGAATTCACGCTTACACAGGGAGCAACTATCGAACCTGCTAGTGGAACTGTGCGGGATTTTACAAATTCGAAAGATAAGCCACTACTCTATACAGTAACATCAGAAGACAAGCAGTGGACAAAACAGTATAAGGTGAGTGCCATCTTTTCCGGTATCCCCACCAATTTTCATTTTGAAGAAGTAATACCTGTAAATGATAAGAATGGACAACCTATCTTCTACAATTTTCAAGAAACTGATGCTATTGGTAATTTGTTGAAATGGGCAAATGCTAATGAAGGCTTCAATTATACCGGAGTACAAGCCGCTGCCGATGATTATCCCACCAGTCCTTCTCCTAACGGAAAAGTAGGAAATTGTGTAAAACTGACAACTAAAAGTACCGGTGAATTAGGTGAACGTTTGAAAATGTACATTGCTGCCGGAAATTTATTCACGGGAAGTTTCAAAATCGTAATCCCAGAAGTGGTGAAAGCAACCAAGTTTGGAGTCCCTTTCAACCACATACCTGTATCTCTGAAAGGTTATTATAAATACAAAGCCGGAGAAACCTTTACTGTGGCAGGAAAACCTGTCAGTGGAAGAAAAGATATGTGCGATATCTACGGTGTATTTTATGAAACAGATGCAAACCTGAATACACTAGACGGCACAAATATCTTCACCGATCCGCATATCGTATCTGTTGCACGTATCTCCGATGCAAAAGAAACAAATGAATGGACCTCTTTTAACCTTACCTTTGTCAAGAAACCGGGAAAAGAAGTGGATTTAGAAAAGCTACAAAATGACGGTTACAATCTTGCTATCGTATTTGCTTCAAGCATCAAAGGCGATTTATTTGAAGGAGCAGTAGGAAGTACTCTATATATTGATGAGGTGGAATTAAGTTATACGCATTAAAATCAGAACTAATGAAAAAAATTATAGCATTTATTTGCCTGGTGACACTGGTAAACACAGTGAATATCGTTTATGCACAAGAAGAAAGAAATCATGGTATTATCTGGTCTTCACTGCATGGATTAGAATATGAAATAAAAGCCGGGGTAAATATCGGCGGAGCTACTCCCCTTCCTCTACCCCAAGAGATTAGAGCATTGACAGGATACAATCCCAATATTTATCTTTCTATAGAAGGAAATATTACGAAATGGTTCACCAAAAAGAAAAATTGGGGAATAATATTAGGTATACGGATTGAGAACAAAGGCATGGAAGCTGATGCCCGTGTAAAAAATTATAGTATGGAAATCATCGGAGGAGGAGGCGAACGCTTGACAGGCAACTGGACCGGTGATGTCAAAACTAAATTCCGAGCTGCATACTTTTCTATCCCTGTATTGGCTACTTACCAACTCAGTAATCGTGTGAGACTAAGTGCAGGTCCGTATGTATCATTCAAAACCAATGGTGACTTTAACGGATATGTATCTGAAGGATATTTAAGAAAAGAAGATCCTACAGGTACTAAAGTAGAATTCACAGGAGATAATACAGCTCCTTATGATTTTTCTGATGACCTGCGTTCTTTCCAATGGGGCGTACAAGCAGGTGTAAGCTGGAGGGCTTTCAAACGCCTTACTGTGCATGGAGATATCACTTGGGGATTAAATAATATCTTCGATAAAGATTTTCAAACAATCACTTTCAATATGTATCCTATTTATCTGAATGTTGGATTCGGATATGCCTTCTAAAAACATTCAGTAACACTCTAAAAAATATAGGGCAATCAGTTAGAAATTGATTGCCCTATATTTTTTAGAATATTTTCTACTTCTCCCTCGTAATTCCAGTGCAATGGTTTCAGAAATGTCTAATATGAATATCCACTGCAACACTACTCACAAAAGCATCATAGGCCACCATAAAGACAACATTTTCCTCTTCAGCAACAGCACTAAATCCACTATTTCTAATTCACAATACTAACTCTACATATCACATCCATCTTTGTACCCCAAAAGAAATACTATTAAAAGCAAAGCTTTTTGCATAGCAACTTTACCAAAACATACACCTCGCAATAATAATTAAAAAAAATCTCCTGCCTTAAAATTAAAGGCAGGAGATTCCCATTATACGATTTATAATCACTATACGATGATTATTCTACAGCTAAAGACTTCACATACAAGCTACTTCTATCGGCTCCCATAAATTGATCACCCCACTTGCTAGAAGTACAAACGATAGCCAATTTATATTTTTTCGTCGCATCATAAGCTCCATTCCCTGTCTCTTTGAAATTAACAGTCATCTCCTGATAGCTATCCTTAGCAGTACCATCTGTTAATTCAGCTTTCAGAATAACCTTATTGGAAGTATTAATATTTGTACCATCCAAAGCCTCATCATAAGTACTTACCTCATACAAATAAGCAGCGATAGAACATTCGTCCGCAGTTTTATCTTCAACACGTTCAGCTACATTTTTACCATCCTTTTCAACACTTTTATATACATCTCCTCCCGGAACATATTTATAAGTAAACTTAAAAGTATTAGGTTTCTTATTATAAGGCATACCAAACTTAGTACTCTTTAATGTATTTGTTATATTAATACTAAAAACACCAGAGAATAAAGTTCCAGCAGTTATCGCTGGTATTAATGTAGGATTACTTCCTTCTTTAGTCAAAGTGAGGAAAGTGGTAACCCGAGCAGCACCGTCATCAGCTTTCACAACAGGCGCACCCGGTTCAGGTAAATTAATCCCCATTAGAGGCAACAAAGAAGTAGCACCATTAGAAGAAGTCAAACCTGCAGGATTACCATCTACCCATTCTTTCATATCAAATACCATATTAACAGCAAAACGTTCTATTTTAATAATAAAATCCTTAGTGACATTAGGATCTTCAGCTATCATATGATACTTTATATAATCATCAGCACTTTTCAATACAGAAAAATCAATCGGTTGTTTTCCATCTATTTGCTCTTGACTCAAACGTACATCCTCTTGCCCAGATACGTGCACTAAAATATACTCAACAGAACCTTTATCTGTTATCTTATATTTAGGAGTTAACAACAAATCTGCAGCCGGAGTATCCTCCCATATTTTCATAGTCAGAGACGTAGAAGCTGTTTTCTGTTCAAGAATTGCAGCACCTTCAACGACAAATTCTTCCATGTTTACAGTTTGACTTTCAACGACACTACCACCTTTGAAATCTACTTTCACTGCTAAGCCCAATGCATCAATATCAAGCTTTAAAGTCATATCTTCGCCAATAATAGTACCATTCAAGTCAGCCGTAACTTCACCAATAGGATCTTTCAATTTCAAAGTTCTCGCTTCTACTCCAAAAGCATATACCTCACCTCTCTTTACAACGGGAATAGTATCTACCTTTATATCTCCAAGTTCAATTCCTTCAAAAGCAAAATTTTTGATTTCCAACTTAATCATAGCTGTATCTCTTTGCTCCATCTTGTATGAATAAGGCTTACTAATATAGACACGTTGCTCCATTGTTACCGGATTAGGTATATTAGAAACATTTATATCCATGTTGCCTTTAAATACCTTTTTATAAAGGAAAGATACATTTACTGTATCACCTTCTATTTCCGTCAAAGTTACATTAGCCGTCAACACTTTCTCGTCTACCGTACCTTCTACCTTTACATTATATCCAGACACATCGTCAGACACTTCTCCTTTCAAAGTACTAGCATAGATGCTCTTCGTTATTACAGCAAACTCAGCATCAGGTATTTTGAATTCCGTTACTCCAGGAACGACATTAAACAAAACAATGGTTACTTTATCACTAGTTTCTGACTTAGCAAGTTCAATCTTAGCATCTTCTGATACATTATCCATGCCTTCAACAGCCAACTTAAGATTCTCGCCAGAATATTCTGCGACAACATCTTCTATCGTAGGAGGAACTTCTGGCTCATCATCATCTTTACAAGCAGTAAACAGACTCATTGAGCAAAGCAATACAAATAAATAAAATAAATTCTTCTTCATAATCTTGTTGTTTAGTTAATACAAACCTTCCCACGAAGGTCTTTTATGTTCTATTTTTATTAAATAAGTTTACTCGGGCACAAAGGAACAGCTTTTCTGATTCACAAAAAAGGTCTGTCTTTTATTTTAATGTCCCATTTTTAATATTTCATCATTATTTTCTAAGACAAATGGATATATAAAAACATTAAATTAGAGCAAATGGTTCTTTATAGTCCTCTGTTTAGTTAAGGCAAATTCTCTATAACTAAACAAGTACACTTTTCCTTAATATTCAACATGCAAAGTAACCGCTTTTTAACACACCAGACAAGGCCTATTCATTAATATTTTTGTTCTTTTTTTAATTTTTCCTTTATTTTCCCCCCATAATGGACACATTTTTGTGTTATATTTACTGAAAGTATAACTATAAATCCTCCCAATATAAAGTCACCCAAGAATCTCTGTATTATTTTTCTCTAATATAAGTTCATAATAGGATAAAAAACATCTCATTCCATAAAAAAACAATATTTCTTCGCTCCCATGAGAAAAAATCCATAACTATTTGTTATCTTTATGCATCCAAAAGCTTTTATTCAAAGGATTTGGCATGAATTAACCCTATACATAAACCATTAAAGCAAAAGATTATGTTCAACTCATTCGGCAACATCCTCCGCCTTACCAGCTTTGGGGAGTCACATGGTAAAGGTATCGGAGGCGTCATAGACGGATTCCCCGCAGGCATCCGCATTGACATGGATTTCGTGCAAGCGGAACTGAATCGTCGCCGCCCCGGGCAATCCCTTATTACCACGGCACGGAAAGAAGGGGATAAAGTAGAATTCCTTTCCGGTATTTTCGAAGGTAAATCAACAGGATGTCCCATCGGATTCATTGTATGGAACGAGAACCAACATTCCAATGATTATGATAATCTGAAAGAGGTGTACCGCCCCTCACATGCGGACTATACTTATAAGGTGAAATATGGAATCCGCGACTATCGGGGAGGGGGACGTTCATCGGCACGCGAAACCATCTCACGCGTAGTGGCAGGTGCACTTGCCAAACAAGCACTGCGCCAATTGGGAGTACGTATCACGGCATATACTTCACAAGTCGGCCCCATCCGTCTGGAAGAAAACTATAGCGCTTATGACCTTGATTTAATAGAAACCAACCCTGTACGTTGTCCGGATCCGGTAAAGGCAAAGGAAATGGAAGAGTTCATTTTCAAAATCAAAGGAGAAGGCGATACTATCGGGGGAGTGGTGACTTGTGTCATCAAGGGGTGTCCTATCGGTTTGGGACAACCGGTATTCGGTAAGTTACAAGCTGCCCTCGCTTCCGGTATGCTTAGCATCAATGCCGCCAAGGCATTCGAATATGGTGACGGATTCAAAGGTTTGAAGCAAAAAGGTTCGGAACAGAACGACGTATTTTTCAATAACTGCGGACGCATCGAAACAAAAACCAACCATTCGGGCGGTATTCAAGGCGGCATCAGCAATGGACAGGATATATTTTTCCGAGTTGCCTTCAAACCGGTAGCTACTGTACTAATGGAGCAGCATACAGTCAACCTGGATGGTGTGGACACAACGCTGAAAGCCCGCGGACGCCATGACCCATGCGTATTGCCTCGTGCAGTACCCATTGTAGAAGCAATGGCAGCCATGACGCTACTGGACTATTACCTCATTGACCGTACAACGCAATTATAAAAGAGTGGTAAAGCGATAGAGCGGTAGGGTGATATCCCCCCTGCTCTATTACCCTACCACATTATCACCTTATTATATATATGAACGAAATACAGAAATACATCTCAGAGAACGAACCAAAGATGCTGGAAGAGTTATTCAGCCTCATCCGTATTCCAAGTATCAGTGCAAAACCGGAACATCATGACGACATGCTGGCCTGTGCAGAGCGTTGGGCGCAACTGTTACTTGAAGCCGGTGCAGACGAAGCACTGGTAATGCCGTCAAAAGGCAACCCAATTGTTTTCGGACAAAAGATAGTAGATCCGGCTGCAAAAACCGTATTGATATACGCCCATTATGATGTAATGCCAGCGGAACCATTGGATTTGTGGAAAAGCGAACCTTTTGAACCGGAAATCCGCGACGGACACCTTTGGGCACGCGGTGCAGATGATGACAAGGGGCAATCGTTTATCCAGGTAAAAGCATTCGAATATCTGGTGAAACATGGTATGCTGAAGAATAACGTCAAATTCATCTTCGAAGGTGAAGAAGAAATCGGTTCGCCCAGTCTGGAAGCTTTCTGTGAGGAGCATAAGGAATTGCTAAAAGCAGACGTCATTTTAGTATCAGACACCAGTATGCTGGGTGCCGAACTGCCTTCATTGACAACCGGACTTCGCGGTCTGGCATACTGGGAAATAGAAGTAACAGGTCCCAACCGTGATTTGCATTCCGGCCATTTCGGAGGTGCCGTTGCCAATCCTATCAATGTGCTGTGCGGCATGATTGCCAAAGTAGTAGATGCAGACGGACGTATCACAGTACCAGGTTTCTACGATGACGTAGAAGAAGTGCCGCAGGCAGAGCGTGACATGATAGCGCATATCCCCTTTAACGAGGAGAAATACAAAGCCGCCATCGATGTAAAAGAGCTGTTTGGAGAAAAAGGATACAGTACACTGGAACGCAACAGTTGCCGCCCGTCATTCGATGTTTGCGGCATTTGGGGCGGATATATGGGCGAAGGTTCCAAAACGGTACTTCCATCCAAGGCTACAGCTAAGGTATCCTGTCGTTTGGTACCTCATCAGGATCATCACAAAATTTCCCGGATGTTTGCCGATTATATAATGAGTATCGCTCCGGATACGGTGAAAGTGAAAGTTACCCCCATGCACGGTGGACAAGGATACGTATGCCCTATCACTCTCCCGGCTTATCAAGCCGCCGAGAAAGGTTTCGAGAAAGCATTCGGTAAGAAACCGCTTGCCGTACGCCGGGGCGGAAGTATTCCTATTATTTCTACATTCGAGCAAGTTCTCGGCATCAAGACGGTGCTCATGGGCTTCGGTCTGGAATCAAACGCCATTCATTCTCCCAACGAGAACATTCCGTTGGATATCTTCCGGAAAGGAATTGAGGCGGTAGTGGAATTTCATTTGAACTACCATTAAATGAAGGATGAAGAATTCTCCATTCCTCATTTAGAATACGTCGTCCGCAAGACCTTAAATTCCGTACGGCGATTAATCGCATTGCAAATCTCCTGCTGTTCCAGCGGGAGATTTTTTATGAACTCTTCTGTCAGGACATCACCTTCTTTCAGGAAAGGCGCAGATTTAAGAGTGAACTTAGTAACAGTCTTAGGCTGTTGCTCCCCATATCCCTTAGGCGTCAGGCGTTCCGGTTCAATGCCCCCCTTGATTAGGTAACGCACTACGGATTCAGCGCGACGCTGTGACAGGCGAAGATTATAATCATCATTTCCCTTATAATCGCAATGCGCTGCCAACTCGATGGTGACACTCGGATTATCATTTAATAATTGTATCAGCTCATCCAAGGCTACCGTAGATTCGGGAGTCAGATCAGCACGGTCAAACTCATAGAAGATATTCTCTATAAGCACCGGACGGGTGATGGAGGCCAAAGCAAATTCCAGTTCATAGCGCCGGTCTTCGTCAACGCTCTCAGTCAGTAGCTCTTCTTTATCATTAAGATAACCACGGCAGGAGGCAAGCAGGGCATAACGATGTCCCGGGTTCAACTCTTGCGTAAAAGTACCGTCTTTCTTCACATTGATTTTCAGATAAGTACCATCATCACCTACCAACGTAACGAGGGCTTCAGGCAACACATCTCCTTCTTTATCATATACCAGTCCTTTCAGAACATGATGCACTTCAGGATATTCGAAACTGAAAATATGATCCCAGCCACGGGCATCTCCCCGGTTAGAAGAGAAAAAGCCACGATTAGGGGCACCCGGTTCGAAAGTCATACCAAAGTCATCTCCTTGAGAATTTATAGGAGAGTGCATATTTTCAATACGCCAGCTTTCTGTCAAGCTGTCGGAAACTGCACGGAAAATATCCAATCCACCCATACCCGGATGTCCATTGGAAGAAAAGTATAAAGTACCGTCCGGTGCAAAAGTAGGGAACATTTCATCACCGGAAGTATTGATATCAGGACCTAAATTATCAACATAGCCAAAACCGTCACGAGTCACATTGATACGCCACAAGTCCAATCCACCTTGCCCACCGGGCATATCAGACACAAAATAGAGATAATCACCTGCCGGCGACATAGCGGGATGGGCAACAGATGAAAGAGTATCATTCATTATGACACACTTCTGTGGAGCTCCCCATTCAGCACCGGCACGCTGGGAAACATAAATTTCAGCGTAGGCAGGGGCATTGGACAAGGTCCGGCAACGGGTGAAATACATAGTTTTGCCATCCGCCGAGAAAGAACAAGCACCTTCTTCAAACTCACTGTTCACTTCCGAGGCAAGTGGTTCCGGCTTTTGCCATTGTTTCTTCTCATTCCGTCTGGAGTGGAAAATATCAGCGCTCTTCATTCCGGTGATGCCATTCAGTTCGGTCCCCTTCGCTTCATTGCGGGTAGAAGTGAAATATAAGATTTCAGCATCATCACCCGCATACATAGGAGAGTAATCGCTGCGACGGGATACAAGAATAGGAACGCGCTTCACAATATGACGGGTAGGATTCTTTTTCCATTCCTGCGCCAATTGGCAGGCGGTTAGTCCGATATGTGCCAGAGAGTCTTGACGTTCTTTTCTGTCAGAAAGTTGCCGGGCATAAACGAGGTAATTCTCATAATAAGGTATAGCGGCGGCATATTCGCCATTCTTCCGAAGCATTTCTGCCAGATAGAAATGAGAGATAGTGTCTGGATAGCGGTAACGGATGGCATTCATATAAGCCGCTTTGGCTTTCAGCGTATAATTTATACGCCGGTAGCAATCGCCTTGTTTATAGGCAAGGATTCCACGTTGCGGACGGTCTTTGGGCGAAGTACGGGTATAAGCCTGTTTATAATGGCGGGCAGCATCAAAATATTCTCCCCGCGCATAGCTCTGTTCCGCTTGGCGCAAACTCCTCCCAGCCCCACAGGAAGTGAGGAACAAAGCGATGCAAGCAACCAAAAACAGCTTATATAATCTCATAAATTGTATAGGTTTACTAAATGATAATTTTTAGTGAAGCCCTGCTTCGCCCAATTATCATCTACCTATATAAACAGAAAAAACAAGTGTTTATTGTATCATCATCTATTCAAAAGGTTTGCGGAAAGTGCATCCACTCTTCCATTCGGAACAACCGTAAGCCGTTTTACCTTTAATAATAGTTCCTTTGCCGCATAAAGGACAAGTCTGCCCCTCAGCAACCTGTGCCTGAGAAGCATTAGCAAGAGGCGTTTCTGGTTTTGCCTCAGCTGCATTACCCATTGCCTCAGTCGCATCCGGTTTCGCTTCAACCGCCTTTTTGCGCGGTTTACTCTGCCGCTTGGGTTTCGAAGCATCCTTCTCTTTAGCAGGTTTTCCACCCTGTTTCTTACCATTGGCAGATGCCTCCTGAACAGCCTGTTCAATCGTAATATGCCGGTTCGTATTGTCCGAAAGCACACTCATGACAACTTCCGAGACCATCTGCTTCAATTCCTCCAAGAACTGGGCGGCATTGTACGTTTTCTTTTCAATCTCACGCAGTTTCTTTTCCCAGATACCGGTCAGTTCGGCAGATTTCAACAATTCTTCATGGATAATCTGAATCAGCTCTACTCCTGTAGGTGTAGCAATCAGATTCTTCTTTTCCTTACGGATATAATTCCGCTTAAAGAGTGTCTCAATAATTGCCGCACGTGTGGACGGACGACCGATACCATTCTCTTTCAGTGCATCGCGCAACTCATCGTTATCCACCAGCTTACCGGCCGTTTCCATAGCACGCAGCAAAGTGGCCTCGGTATAGGGACGGGGAGGCTGCGTCCATTTCTCGTATAAATCAGGCAGATGAGGTCCGCTTTCACCCTTCACAAATGCAGGCAGCACATTCTCTTCATCTCCCGCTTTTTCTTCCTTCTCTTCCTGCGACTGCGCTCCCGGGGTTCCGAAGATAACCCGCCATCCCGGTTCCAGTATCTGTTTACCGGTAGTCTTGAATTCAATCTCCTCTACCGCACCCAGCACAGTAGTAGTAGCAAACTTGCAATCCGGATAGAACACAGCAATGAACCGGCGCGCAATCAAGTCGAACACGCGACGTTCCATGTCTGTCAGGTTCTGCGGATATTGCCCGGTCGGGATGATGGCGTGGTGGTCGGTGACTTTAGAGTTATCAAACACCTTCTTCGATTTCAATAAAGTGGTTCCCTCCAAAGGCTTTGTAAAGGTCTCATAGTCACGCAGTCCTTTCAGAATCCCCGGACACTTCGGATAAATATCATCACTCAGGAAAGTTGTATCCACACGCGGATAGGTGGCTACTTTCTTTTCATATAACGATTGGATAATCTTCAGCGTTTCATCGGCAGAATAAGCGAACTTCTTATTGCATTCCACCTGCAAGGAAGTCAAGTCGAACAGTCGAAGCGGAGCTTCCTTTCCCTCTTTCTTGGTGACATCCGTAATCGTAAAAGGAGAATTCCTGATTTGTTCCAGCAGAGCCATACCTTGCTCCTGACTGGTGATGGGATCTATTCCCCGGTTTTCTTCTTCTTTTTTGGGCTTCTTTCCGGCAGCAATGGCTTCCTTGTTCTTCTCTGCTTCCAGAATAAGTTCTTCCTCACTCTTCCTGATTATGGCGGCAAAGGTGGTATCGCGGTACACCGTCTTCAATTCCCAATATTGCTTGGGGACGAAGTTCTGTATCTCCAACTGGCGGTTTACGATAAGCGCCAGCGTAGGCGTCTGTACCCTGCCGATGGAAAGCACCTGCCTGTTCTGCCCGTACTTCATGGTATAGAGGCGCGTGGCATTCATTCCCAACAGCCAGTCGCCAATGGCACGGGACAACCCGGCTTCATACAAGGGTTGGAAGTCGGAAGCATCCTTCAGTTTGGCAAAACCTTCACGGATAGCCTCTTCCGTCAATGACGAAATCCACAAACGTTTCACCGGACAGCGTGCCCCGGCCTTCTGCATCACCCAGCGCTGAATCAGTTCTCCCTCCTGCCCGGCATCACCACAGTTGATGATCATGTCGGCTTTCTGCATGAGGGCTTCTATCGTATGGAATTGCTTTTCGTAAGTGGGATTGCTGATGAGTTTAATCCCGAAGCGGGGCGGTATCATGGGAAGGCTCCCCAGACTCCACGATTTCCAGTTTGGGGTGTATTCGTGCGGCTCTTTGAGTGTACAAAGGTGACCGAATGTCCAGGTCACCTGGTATCCATTCCCTTCGATGTAACCATCTCTCCTATCCTTCGCTCCTAACACATCAGCTATGTCACGTGCCACTGAGGGCTTTTCGGCAATACAAACTATCATTCATCTCTTTTTTAGTTTGGCAAAGGTAATGCAAACTGAAAACAGAAACAAATTTATTTGCAATATGCTAAAAGTGCCTCATATATATATCGTACCTTTGCCACACAATCATTAAATTGAAAACACAATGGAAAAAGAAACATTCGATTATTCAAAAGTTCCCCATAACTTTGGTCTGTGCGCTACAGCAGATTGCCCTCATGCCGACACTTGTCTGCGCCGGATAGCATACGCCCATACGCCGGCAAGTATCATTTTCCTGCCTACGCTGAATCCGAAAACGATTGAAGCCATGGCAGGGAAGTGCGAGTATTACCGTTCCAATAAGAAGATACATTATGCAAAAGGTTTTGTCCGCACCACGGAGGCACTGGCGGTCAGCGCATCAGGAACGTTCCGCTACGGACTGATAGGCAGTTGGGGAGTCAGAAGATATTACCAGAAGCGGAAAGGAGAAACCTTGTTGTCACCTGCCGAACAACAAAAAGTAATTGCACTGGCCAAGAAGTTGGGCTTGCAACAAGAAGAGTATTTCGACAGCTATGTAGAGGAATATAACTGGTGACAAGGCTTCTTCCGTTCACCACACAACGGATGGATAACAGCAACTTACAAGCAAACAGCCGTACCCCGGCAGGTGAATGATTTTCACCTTACGAGGATACGGCTGTTTCCTTTCGCAGTAACTTGATTTACCCCAAATGGTAACGTCATTTACATACCGAGGTAAAGAGCGTTACAATAGGAGGTAAAGACCGTTACAATATGGGGTAAAGACCGTTACATACGGCAGTAAATGCTTTTACATCAGAGCGTAAACAGAATGTAAACACAACAAACTGTCTTTTACTGATTTAGCCAGACGCTTTTTCTGTTAATAAACTATCTTAGTAGACACTTCTTCGGCATCGTGTCCTGAACTAGTAGTCACTTCTTCCGAAGTCCTACTGATAGAGTAGGATGGGGTACTTTGTCTGTGTTCTGAGAGCCTAATTCTTGAAGAACATTTTCTTTCTCAGCACATCTGCACCATTGGTAGCCACGACAATATAAAAGCCATTCTGCATGCGGGGTAATCTCAGAAAATTGTCATCAGTTTGCTGTGACAGTACCTGCCGTCCAGACAAATCAACGATTTCAACCTTCGTATTCCCATTGCTGCCCAGACCACTCCATGATAACTGCCCATTGTAGTAATACAATTCTCCGGCGGATGAAGTAACTCCCGGTGAGATTCCCGTCCCTATTTCATCCACGCAAGCTGCATAAAGTTCGTGGATCGACCAGTAATTGCCCTTGCTTCCCGTCTGCACTATCCGGAATTTTGAGGTTTCTTCTGCCGGAAAAGAAACAATCTGCACAGCTCCTGCATTCTTTCCCGAGGCAACAAGTTTCCAGGCACCATCTTCACCGGTATTCAGATACACTTCATAACCTGCAGGACCATCGTTCGGGCTCTTTGATGTATCCAGAATAATACGATTCAACTTATGTACCGACTGCATATCCACCATCACCCATTGTCCGGACTGCTGCGGACCACTCGTATCCCAACGCGTAGCCGCATCGTCATCGATGGCTCTAGAAGCATTGGAATTATTCGTACTGGCAGTGATAATCCACTTCGTGCGGGAAAGCAATGCATCCGTTGCCGTGAAAACGGGAGCCATTGACAGATTATTCTTCCATACGTCCAACTTATCAGCTACTGCAGCAGCCACATCAGTTACGGTGGATGTCACAGCCGCCTGCTTCTCGTGTCCGCTACTGACAAAAATAAGATCATCCCTCGTACTGACCACTGCATTATGCAACACAACAGAACCGGTCGGCTTCGGCAAATTCATGAAAGACGTCTGTCCGGATGTGCTGAAGTTAGCCAGGTTCAGATTGAGTTTTCCGTTTTCAACCACTATACCATGTTTAGCACTCCCCCAAAAGTCAGCACCGAACAGAGTTACTTCACCAGAGAAATCTGACTTGGTAGCCAGGAAACGGGTCTCCGAATAGACAGAGTTCTTTCCTTCAAGGGCCACTATCTGGGAGTTTATCATATCGAAACCTGCCGGATCCAAAGCTTCGTAGACAACTGAATTCCAAGAGCCGTCGATACCCAGTCCCAAAGAACGGCCGGATGCAGCTTTCCCCCCGTCAGCCCGGAAGACAATACCTTCGAAACCTCCATAATGGAAGTCATTGTACAGAATCTGGTTACGGCAATCCCCTACGGTGATAAAACGCAATTCTGTCTGGTTCTGCCAATAAGCCTTATCTTGATCCGCAGCAATACTATTGGGCCATGCACCGAACTTCGTTTCCGAACCACAAGCATATACAATGGAATTGAACTGCATATTACAAACCCGACCGTCTTCCGAACCGCCGCCAATGCGGATAGCATTCATGAAAACGTGTCCGGCAAGGTAATCCACATAGTGATTGTCACATTTATAAGTAAACAGGTCCACACCGTTATATGCGGCTCTCAGCCCTACATTCACGATGTATACATCTTTCCCTGTCGCTTGAATGCAATAAGGATATTCGGCCACTGCGGGCAAGCCGGAAGTCACCTGCTCCGGATAGTCGAACGTCAAACCACGCAAGCCACTGCCTGCCGAAAGTTTCAGGAAAGGCTGTCCCTGCTCTTGCCCGCGTCCTGCATAGACTTCAAGAATACTACCCTGCCCCTTCGGAACAGTAGCAAGATCAGAGGCTCCCCGCAATTCGACACCTGCGGGAACCGTCAGATTGCCCAGCACCTTATAGCGTCCGCCCGGCAGGTAGACAATGCCTCCCCCTTCGCTGGCAGCCTTGTCCATTGCTTTCTGGATGGCTTCCGTATTATCCTTGCTCTCTTCCAGTCCCAAACGGATATCTATCTGAAGCCACGTGCTGCTCGAATTGGCATTAAACGTGACGACAAACGGCTCGGCGCCAAAGTCAAGTACATTATATAAAGCCAGACGAGCCGGTTTGGTTTCCGACACTTTCATTTCAGGAAAATCCGGCAGAGGTTTTGTCTCAACAGGCGTATGGTCGATGCGACATTCAAATAGAGACTGGTTCTTCACGTCTGCCGTCTTTGCAAAACGGTTTCCCGTCAGTATCGTGCGAGCATCGGAACCGATATAAATCTGCGGAGCATCGTTATTAAAATCGGTATCAGAAGCCATCAAATCACCACCCAAACTATTCACTGCACCTTTGTTTACCTTACACTGCTGCATCATCAGTTTGGCAGAAACTCCTTTTTCCATCGATACAGCTTCATCGGAGGCCGAGATCTCACATCCGTAAAGTTGCACAGGTCCGGTGCTGGAGGACGTGACCACCACTCCTTTCCCGCAATCTTCAATATGCGCGCGGGTGAACATGATACCTGCCGACGAAGTACCATCCACATAAATACCCGTCTTGCAGTTCCGCAAAGTGAATCCGTAATTATGTCCGTTCGGTGCACCGTCTCCCGCCAGGGAAACTCCGGTACGGAAGCCTTTGTTATACCCCTCGATATCCACATAGCAGGTATACGACCAGTCATTACGGCGCATCACAATGCCCGTCCCGTTCCGGTATATCCAGTCAGCATAAGCACCTCCCGCTCCCGGTGCCCCTTCCAGACCGGAATCAGCCCAATAGTCAGGTGAGAAGTGTATCCACTCGAAACGACCGACGTCAGCTATGTTGTCAATCTCGATACCACGGGATAACGGGGTACCATACACATCATAGATATTGGGACAACCACCGCCATTCTTTCTCGACAGAACAATGCCGCTATAAGAATTCACCAGCGTGACATGACGTACATTGCAATAATCATTTCCCCACACACCGTCACGCCCATACAGCACCGTAGGCGGATAAGGCGTGATCTCATCAGGATCCTGATGCGGATACCAAATACTCAGATGAGTCAAGGCAGTGGAAGGTTCCATCGTAATAAATGCATTCGATTCAGCCTCAGAACCTCCTTTCATATCCACCATCAGTATAGTTCCTTCAACCGGCTTTCCTTTCACCGGACGTTTCCACTCACCACGCATGGTCACACCGGTAGGAATGACTAACTTCCCGGAAATACGGTAACGTCCTGCCGGAACGAAGAGCGTACCACCCCGACGGTTCTCACCCAGTTTATTCAATGCCGTCTGAAAAGCCTCCTGCGAGTCTATCTCCCCGGTAGGATCGGCACTAAAATCAGTAGTCACGGTATACGTAGCCACTCCCACATCATCCGCCGGATAATCATCCGACACAATTAATTTCCAGTTACCAGGCTTATCACCCGATTGCGCCTGCACACTTACAGCTAATAAAGTTGAAACAAAAAGAAGTAGTAATTTTTTCATGCGAATTCAATTATCAGATTACAGACTCTCCCTATGAAAAGAATAATGCTGCAAATATGGAACGGGAGGGTTAACGGAAGAATTAATAAGTCATTAAAAACAACCTAATTTCAGTACCTGCACTTAAAATCAAGTATAAAAACAAAAAAAAACGGACCACAGGCAAAAACACCCGCAGTCCGCTTATCAGTATTAGCGCCTCAGCGCCTTATCACTTCTTAAATTTATTCTTCATCCATCAGGATTTCCAAAATCTGGCAAGCAGCCTTGGCTACCGGAGAACCCGGACCGAAAATGGCAGCTACACCGGCCTTGTACAAGAAGTCATAATCCTGTGCAGGAATTACACCACCGGCAATCACGATGATATCTTCACGGCCCAACTTCTTCAGTTCTTCAATAATCTGCGGAATCAGAGTCTTGTGTCCGGCAGCCAGTGAAGAAACACCCACTACATGAACGTCATTTTCAACAGCTTCGCGGGCAGCTTCGGCAGGTGTCTGGAACAAAGGTCCCATATCCACGTCGAAACCACAGTCGGCATAACCGGTTGCTACTACTTTGGCACCACGGTCGTGACCGTCCTGCCCCATTTTGGCTATCATGATACGAGGTTGACGTCCCTCTTTCTTCGCAAACTTCTCAGCCAGTTCACAAGCACGCTTGAAGTCGCCGTCATTCTTACTTTCTGATGAATACACGCCTGATATAGTTCTGATTACTGCTTTATAACGTCCTACAATCTTTTCGCAAGCATACGAGATTTCACCCAATGTAGCGCGAACACGGGCAGCTTCAACTGCCAGCTCAAGCAAGTTGCCCTCCTTGGTTTCCACACATTTGGTGATAGCATCCAATGCTTTCTGCACAGCTGCCTCATCGCGTCCTTCTTTCAAAGTCTTCAAGTTGGCAATCTGTTCCTGGCGAACAGCAGTATTGTCGATTTCAAGAATATCAATCGGAGCTTCTTTCTCCAAACGATACTTGTTCACGCCGACAATAGTCTGAGAACCGGAGTCGATGCGGGCCTGCGTACGTGCGGCAGCTTCTTCGATGCGCATCTTGGGAATACCGGTTTCAATGGCTTTTGCCATACCGCCCAGTTTTTCAACTTCCTGAATCAATTCCCAAGCTTTGTGAGCCAATTCGTTGGTCAGAGACTCTACATAGTAAGAACCACCCCACGGGTCAACATTCTTGCAGATGTAAGTTTCTTCCTGGATATAAATCTGAGTGTTACGTGCGATACGTGCAGAGAAGTCCGTCGGCAATGCGATGGCCTCATCCAGTGCATTGGTGTGCAATGATTGAGTGTGTCCCAATGCGGCAGCCATAGCTTCGATACAAGTACGGCCTACGTTGTTGAAGGGATCTTGTTCGGTCAGTGACCAACCTGACGTCTGGGAGTGAGTACGGAGTGCCAGAGATTTCGGGTTCTTCGGATTGAATTGTTTCACAATCTTAGCCCACAGCATACGTGCGGCACGCATCTTGGCAATTTCCATGAAATGATTGGTTCCGATAGCCCAGAAGAAAGACAGACGCGGAGCAAAAGCGTCGATGTCGATACCTGCAGCAACACCGGCACGGAGGTATTCGAGGCCGTCGGCCAGTGTGTAAGCCAACTCGATATCAGCCGTAGCACCTGCTTCTTGCATGTGATAACCGGAAATAGAGATAGAGTTGAACTTCGGCATCTTCTGTGAAGTATATTCAAAGATATCAGAAATAATCTTCATAGAGAATGCAGGCGGGTAAATATAAGTGTTACGCACCATGAATTCTTTCAGGATATCATTCTGGATCGTACCTGCCATTTCTTCCAACTTAGCGCCTTGTTCCAGACCTGCATTGATGTAGAAAGCAAGAATCGGAAGCACGGCACCGTTCATTGTCATTGACACGGACATCTTGTTCAAAGGAATACCGTCGAAGAGAACCTTCATGTTCTCCAGTGAACAGATAGATACACCTGCTTTACCCACATCGCCTACCACGCGTTCGTGATCGGGGTCGTAACCACGGTGTGTAGCCAAGTCAAAAGCAACGGACAAACCTTTCTGTCCGGAAGCCAGATTACGGCGGTAGAATGCATTGGACTCTTCGGCTGTGGAGAATCCGGCATACTGGCGGATAGTCCAGGGACGCAGCGTGTACATCACTGAGTACGGACCGCGCAGATAAGGAGGCAGACCGGCAGCATAGCCCAAGTGTTCCATGCCTTCGAGGTCTTCTTTCGTATAAACAGGCTTCACTTCAATGTGTTCTGGTGTTTTCCAGTCAGCATGGATGCCGTTAGCCTTCTGCCACTCAGCACCGTTCACGGGCTGGAATGCAGCATATATATCTAAGTTCTTAAAATCTTTTCTCATCTTACTTCAAAAGTTTAGCGTTGTATTCCTTTAATGTTTCCAGCACGTTGACACGAACATGGATGAAGTTCTCGATACCGGCAGCTTTCAGCTCTTCCATATTGGCAGGAGCACCGGCTACGATAAACATGGCACGGCCGTCCAGAGCCTTGAAGGCAGGAACTGCGTATTCCGCATATTCATCATCGCTGGAACACAAAACCACGATATCGGCTTTGGCAGCCATGGCAGCCTCTACACCGGCTTCCACTGTGGGGAAACCGAGATTGTCAATCACCTCATATCCGGCGCAAGCCAGGAAGTTGCAAGAGAACTGGGCACGTGCCTGACGCATAGCCAGGTTGCCGATAGTCAGCATAAATGCTTTCGGACGTTTGCCGGAAGCTTCCGTTTCGAGGCGCAATGCTTCAAATTCGCTGGCAGCACGGTCGAAATTCAATGCCGGCACATCTTTTTCGCAAGTATCATGTCCACCACAGCAGCAAGTAGCTTCAAGCGGTTTCTTGTCACCTGCTTTTTCATTAAAGTTCGGGAACTGGTTGGTCCCCAGCAACACTTCACGACGCTGAGCAACAGCTTTATGACGAGTTTTATTGCTTTCGTTCACAGCAGCCTGTACTGTGCCGGCTTTCACTGCAGCATAGAAACCACCGGCTTCTTCAACGGCAAGGAAAAGTTCCCAAGCCTGCTTAGCTATAGATACAGTCAGGTTTTCAATATAATAAGAACCGGCAGCAGGGTCAATCACCTTATCGAAGTGAGACTCTTCTTTCAGCAACAATTGCTGATTGCGTGCCATACGCTCTGAGAATTCATTAGGAGCATCGTAAGTCTTATCAAACGGAGTAACCGTCATTGAATCCACACCACCCAGAGCAGCACTCATAGCCTCAGTCTGTGTACGCAGCAAGTTTACATGAGCGTCGAACAAAGTGAGGTTGAATGTGGAAGTCTCTGCATGTACGTGCATCTTGGCAGCACAACGGTCTTCCGCATCGTAAGAAGCAACGATGTTTGCCCACAACATACGGGCAGCACGGAACTTGGCTATTTCGAGGAAGTAGTTCGAACTGATACCGAAGTTGAATTTGATCTTCTTGGCAACGAGAGCTGCGGGAAGTCCGGCAGCAGTCAGTTGGTTCATGTATTCATTACCCCATGCCAAAGCATAACCCAGTTCCTGATAGATGTATGCACCGGCGTTGTTCAGCGTTAGGGCAGTCACATTCAGTACACGATATTTAGGCAGAGCAGCGGTTGCTTCAATCAGAGCTTTGGCAGTTGCCGACATGTCTCCTTTTTCTTTGCCTTTAGCCAGCATCTTATCGAAGAAATCATAGCCGATAGAACCTTGCAGCTTTGTCAGATCATAACCTTTCTTCTGGAAGTAAGCTACCAGGATTTCTGCAAGTTCCACTACGTGTCCCTGACAAGTGTAGAAGTTCAACTCCACACACTCAGCACAGATGCCTTCGAGCAATGTCTCGATGTATTCGGCATTGAGTTCTTTCGCCTTTACACGGAAAGCCAGCGAGTCGATACCTTTATTAAGGATATCCAGCGCTTTCGCGTTAGCCTCCTTAGGGCATTCTACCTTGATTTCCTGGCGAACCAGCCATTCGTTGTTGTCTTTCTTGGTACCTCTGAGGTAAGGAAATTCACCAGGAAGTGCATCCGTAGTCTTCAGTCCTTCGAGGTCCTCCATGCGGTAGAAAGGTTTTACCTTGAATCCTTCGTTTGTCTTCCAAACGAGTTTCTTCTCAAAATCAGCGCCTTTGAGGTCAGCTGTTACTTTCTCCATCCACTGTTCGGTAGAGGTGGGAGCAAAGTCAGAGAAGAGTTTTTCTTTACTGTCTGCCATAGTTTATTTAATAATTAAAAAGATAATTAGTAATCTCTTCACTTACCTATTTGTCGAAAATAGGACATGCAAATATACTCAATAAGTTATAATAACAAGGCTTTTTAAGTAAAATTCGCACGGAGATTGACATTCTGAAAGGATAGCATTTAATTCCTCCGAAACCGGACTATACCCGAACTTTATCCGAACCGTACTTACCCGGTAACTTCTTCGGTTAGAAAAACTCCCGCAAACCCTTTGCCACCTCCCTTTTAATACCTACCTTTGCGCGAAATTTCAATAAGCAAATAAAAAAGATAAACAAAGGTAACTATGGATTGGTTAGAGAGTTTGTTATGGGACCCTGCCTCCGTCGCCCATATCGTATGCTTATACGCATTCGTAATATCTGTCGGCGTACTTTTGGGCAAGATTAAGATTTTCGGGATATCACTGGGTGTGACGTTCGTGCTTTTCACCGGTATCCTGATGGGACATTTCGGTTTTACGGGTGAGACACACATTTTGCACTTCATCCGCGAATTCGGGTTAATTTTATTCGTATTCTGTATTGGTCTGCAAGTAGGGCCGTCGTTTTTCTCTTCTTTCAAGAAAGGTGGAATGACGCTGAATATGCTTGCTGTAGGTATTGTGGCATTGAACATCACAGTAGCTCTGGCCATTTATTTCATTGACGGGGGAATCGACCTTCCCATGATGGTAGGTATCCTCTACGGTGCCGTCACCAATACTCCGGGTTTGGGTGCCGCACAGGAAGCGCTGAACCAGTTGAGCTACACGGGTGATCCTATTGCACTGGGGTATGCCTGCGCTTATCCGCTCGGTGTGGTCGGTATCATCGGTTCTATCATTGCCATCCGCTACATTTGCCGGGTAAATCTGAAAAAAGAAGAGGATGAGCTTTCCACACAGACTGCGGACATGAAACATATGCCGCACATGCTGCATCTGGAAGTCCGCAACGAATCTATCGACGGAAAGAAACTGCTTCAGATTAAAGAATTTATGGGACGTCCTTTCGTTTGCTCACGCATCCGCCACAATGGTCATGTCAGCATCCCCAATCAAGACACCGAATTCCATATCGGTGACCAGATTTTCATCGTATGTTCTGAAGAAGATGCCGAAGCGGTAACCGCTTTCATCGGTAAAGAAATTCAAGTGGACTGGGAGAAACAAGATATGCCGATGGTTTCACGCCGCATATTGGTGACTAAATCTGAAATGAACGGCAAGAAACTGGGTAGTCTTCATTTCCGTAGCATGTACGGGGTGAATGTAACCCGCATCAACCGTTCGGGTATGGACTTGTTTGCCGATCCGAACCTGGTGTTGCAGGTAGGCGACCGTGTGATGGTAGTTGGCCAGCAAGATGCCGTAGAGCGCGTTGCAGGTGTACTTGGAAACCAATTGAAACGTTTGGACACGCCGAATATCGTGACTATCTTCGTGGGTATCTTCCTGGGTATCTTGCTAGGTAGTCTTCCTATCGCTTTCCCGGGCATACCTACTCCGGTAAAACTTGGTCTGGCAGGTGGTCCGCTGGTGGTTGCCATCCTCATCGGACGTTTCGGACACAAGCTGAAACTGGTGACTTATACCACTATGAGTGCCAACCTGATGTTGCGTGAAATCGGTATCGTGCTTTTCCTTGCCAGCGTAGGTATTGAGGCCGGTGAGCATTTTGTGCAGACGGTAGTAGAAGGTTCAGGATTGTCATATGTGGGCTACGGCTTCCTTATTACGGTCATCCCGTTGCTGATTATCGGCATGATTGCACGCTTCTATTGCAAAGTGAATTATTTCACGCTGATGGGATTGATTGCTGGTAGTAATACGGATCCACCTGCACTGGCTTATGCCAATCAGGCATCTGGTAACGATGCCCCGGCAGTAGGTTATTCCACGGTTTATCCGTTGACGATGTTCCTGCGTATTCTGGCGGGGCAGATGATATTGCTGACAATGATGTAATGCAGCACATTATTAAGAATAAAAAAGAGAGATTGCACAAAACGTAATCTCTCTTTTTTTATTTCAATTTCAATCTTTATTTTACTTTATTTTTAGCTTCACAAACTCCTCGATGAAATCTATTGTCTTCTCTATTCCCAATACCGAAGAGTCAATACAGAGATGGTAAGTTGCCGCAGCTCCCCACGTCTTATAGCTATAATAATTATAATACTCCGAACGTTTCTTATCCTCCTTGTTCATCATATTTTCCGCTTCTTCCTCCGAGACGGAATGGGCGGCACACAAACGTGCAATACGGCTACTACGAGAGGCCGAAATAAAAATGTTCACGCAGTTAGGATAATCACGCAAAATATAATCGGCACAACGACCTACAAAAAGGCAGGACTTCTCGTCAGCCAACTGACGGATGACATCACTCTGCACCTTGAAGAGTGCATCGTTACTCAGACAGTTCTGCGTAGGCAAAGCCCCATCTCCCACAAACGGGAAACGCATACCAAAAAGCCCTCCGATGATGCCTTGTGAAGCACGTTCATCAGCTTTCTCAAAAAATTCACGGCACAGGCCGCTCTCCTTCGAAGCCAGCGTTATCAGCTCCTTATCATAGAAATTGATGCCTAAACGGGCTGCCAACTTCTCCCCAATTTCTTTTCCGCCGCTTCCCAATTGGCGACCGATGTTCACAACGAATTTCTTATTCATAGCTTCAATCTATTTGGTTTACTAATAGCAAAAGTAAGGATTTATAGGGAAGAAACAAAGAAATAATCAATACTAATTTTGTTGTTCTGCTTTTCTGAATTTACGGAACTGACTTACCAGCATCACCATCGCCACCAGACTGGCAAGCAAATCGGACACCGGCATACTGTACCACACACCGGCCGCACCGAAAAAGCGAGGCAGAATAATCAGTGCCGGAAGCAGGAAAAGCATCTGACGAGTAAGGGAAAGGAAAATAGCCTTACTTGCCATTCCGATACTCTGGAAGAAATTCGACGTCACCATCTGAAAACCGATGATCGGGAAGAACATGACCACAATACGCAATCCACGTGACGAGAGGACTATCAACTCTTCATCCGAAGTAAAAATGGAAACCACCAGATCGGGCACAAGCATACCCATCAGAAAACCGATGGTAGTGACCACAGTGGCAAAGACAATTGTCAGTTTCAATACACGGGAAACACGAGCGTACTGTTGGGCACCAAAGTTATATCCGGCAATGGGCTGCATACCCTGATTTAATCCCATCACAATCATTACAAATATAAATACCAGACGGTTGACAATGCCGAATGCACCAATGGATAAATCTCCCCCATGACGCTTTAACCCCTGATTAATGACAATTACAATAAAACACGCCGCTAGGTTCATCAGGAAAGGAGACATACCGATGGCTAATGAATCCATCACAATCTTACGGCGCAAACGGAAAATGCCGCGATGGAAGTGCAGGAGTTCGTCTTTATTGCTGAATATCTTGAATTGCCACATCAGTGAAATAATTTGTGCAATGATAGTAGCGATGGCTGCTCCGCGAATGCCCCAGCCAAAGCCATAAATAAATACAGGGTCGAGTATCGTATTAATGACTACCGTAGCAATAGTGGCATACATCGCCTTTTGAGGATGTCCGGAAGAACGGAGCACCGCATTCAGACCAAGATAAAGGTGGGTGATGACATTACCGAGCAGGATAATCTGCATATATTCACGGGCATACTTCACCGTCTCATCGCTACCACCAAAGAAGTAAAGGATAGGATCGAGAAACAACAATGTCACCACCGTGAATGCTAATCCCAGAACTATATTCAGGACAAGCACATTACCCAATATCCGTTGAGCCGTATCGTAGTCTTTCTGCCCTAACTTTACGGAAACCAGTGTAGAAGCGCCCACTCCCACCAACGAACCGAACGCTGCCGCAAGATTCATCAGAGGAAAAGTTAGTGCCAATCCCGAAATAGCCATTGTGCCTACTCCGTGACCGATAAAAATGCTGTCCACCATATTATATAAGGAAGATGCCGTCATGGCGATAATTGCCGGCACTGCATATTGCATCAGTAGTTTTCCAATCTTTTCTGTTCCCAACGCTGTGGGTGTCTTTTGTCCTGTCATACCTATTTTTTTTATTGAGGGTGCAAAGGTACTGATTTTCCTGCAAGCAAACAAAAGAAGAAAAAAAATCAAAGTATCTACGCACACGTTGCCCCTAAACTTTTCCTAATTCTCCCCCTCTTCATGCCGATATATTGAAAATGTTTCGTATTTTTGTCCCCAAATAGTGTTAATGTACAACGAAATGAATGTATTAGAACTAAGTGAACAGGAAATCATTCGACGTAACAGTATGAATGAACTTCGCGCGATGGGCATCGAGCCTTATCCCGCTGCAGAGTATGTAACCAATGCTTTCTCCACTGATATAAAAGCGGAATTTAAAGATGACGCTGAACCTCGCCAGGTGTCCGTAGCCGGTCGTATCATGACGCGCCGTGTAATGGGTAAGGCTTCGTTCATCGAATTGCAGGATTCCAAAGGCCGTATTCAGGTGTATATCACCCGTGACGACATCTGCCCGGGAGAAGACAAGGAACTCTACAACACTGTATTCAAACGCCTGCTCGACTTAGGCGACTTCATTGGGATTGAAGGATTCGTGTTCCGCACACAGATGGGCGAAATCAGTATCCACGCCAAGAAGCTGACCGTACTGGCAAAATCCATCAAACCGCTGCCCATCGTGAAGTACAAGGACGGCGTTGCTTACGACTCTTTCGAAGACCCCGAACTGCGCTACCGCCAACGTTATGTGGATCTTATCGTGAACGACGGCGTGAAAGAAACTTTCCTGAAACGCGCCACCGTCATCAAGACCATGCGTGCCGTGCTGGACGAAGCCGGATATACTGAAGTGGAAACTCCGATTCTACAATCCATAGCCGGTGGAGCAAGTGCCCGCCCGTTCATCACACACCACAACTCACTCAACATCGACCTGTATCTGCGTATCGCTACCGAGCTTTACCTGAAACGCTTGATTGTAGGTGGTTTCGAGGGGGTATATGAAATAGGAAAGAACTTCCGCAACGAAGGCATGGACAAAAACCATAATCCGGAATTCACCTGCATGGAGTTGTACGTACAATATAAGGATTATAACTGGATGATGAGTTTTACCGAAAAACTATTGGAACGTATCTGTATCGCAGTTAATGGCTGTACTGAAACTACCATCGACGGCAAGACCATCAGTTTCAAGGCTCCTTACCGCCGCTTGCCCATTCTGGATGCCATCAAAGAAAAAACCGGCTACGACCTCAACGGCAAAAACGAAGACGAAATCCGCCAAGTTTGCCAGGCTCTGAACATGGAAATTGACGACACCATGGGAAAAGGCAAACTGATAGACGAGATATTCGGTGAATTCTGTGAAGGAACCTTCATACAGCCGACTTTCATCACCGACTACCCTGTCGAAATGAGTCCGCTGACCAAAATGCATCGTGAAAAAGCCGGATTGACCGAACGTTTCGAGTTGATGGTGAACGGTAAAGAACTGGCTAACGCTTACAGCGAGCTCAACGATCCCATCGACCAGGAAGAACGCTTCAAAGATCAGTTGCGCCTGAGCGAAAAGGGTGATGACGAAGCCATGTTCATTGACCAGGATTTTCTGCGCGCCCTGCAATTCGGTATGCCTCCCACATCGGGCATCGGTATCGGTATAGACCGTCTGACGATGTTGATGACAGGCAAGTCATACATTCAGGAAGTACTTTTCTTCCCGCAGATGCGCCCCGAAAAAGTCATCGCCAAAGATGCTCCCGCCAAATACATGGAACTGGGCATTGCCGAAGACTGGGTGCCTGTTATCCAGAAAGCCGGTTACAACACAATAGAAGACATGCAGGGTGTGAATCCGCAGAAACTGCATCAGGACATTTGCGGCATCAACAAGAAATACAAATTGGAACTGACCAACCCGTCTGTTAATGACGTAGAAGGCTGGATTGAGAAAATTAAGAATTAAAGAATTAAAAATTAAATAAGAAGATTAAAGATCGAAGGAGGGAAAGGAGTTTCCTTTACCCTCTTTTAATTTTTAATTTTTAATTATTAATTTCAATATGAAACTACCCGGAAAGATAGCCATAATGGGCGGAGGAAGCTGGGCCACAGCCATTGCAAAAATGGTACTTGCCCAGGCTGAGTCGATAAACTGGTATATGCGACGAGATGACCGTATAGCCGATTTTAAACGACTGGGCCATAACCCTGCCTACCTGACGGGCGTCAAATTCGACATGAAGCGTATCAACTTCAGCTCTAATATCAATGATGTAGTGAAGGAGTCCGATACACTGATATTTGTCACCCCCTCTCCTTATCTAAAAGCTCATCTGAAAAAGCTGAAAACACGGATACGTGACAAATTCATCATTACTGCTATTAAAGGAATCGTACCCGATGACAACCTGATTGTATCGGAGTATTTTACGAAAGAATACGGTGTTCCGCCCGAAAACATTGCCGTACTGGCAGGTCCCTGCCACGCGGAAGAAGTAGCCTTGGAGCGCCTCTCTTATCTCACCATCGCTTGCCCGGACACAGACAAGGCATGTACCATTGCCCGACGTTTGGCCAGTTCATTCATCAAGACATCCGTCAGCAATGATGTAGCCGGCATAGAATACAGTTCTGTGCTAAAGAACGTGTATGCTATTGCCGCCGGCATCTGTAGCGGTCTGAAGTATGGTGATAACTTCCAGGCTGTATTGATATCCAACGCCGTGCAAGAAATGAACCGTTTCCTACAAACCGTGCATCCGCTGAACAGAAACGTGAATGATTCTGTTTATTTAGGTGACCTGCTGGTAACGGGCTATTCCAACTTCAGCCGTAACCGTACGTTCGGTACGATGATCGGTAAGGGATACTCCGTAAAAAGCGCGCAGATAGAGATGGAAATGATTGCCGAAGGATATTACGGAACGAAATGTATCAAAGAAATCAACAAGCATCATCACGTCAATATGCCGATACTGGATGCCGTCTACAACATCCTGTACGAACGCATCTCGCCAATGATAGAAATTAAACTGCTGACAGATTCGTTGCGGTGATCGTCTGTAATTAAAATGAGTATACTGAATTTAAAACCTAGAATATTATGATTAGTTTGAACATTGAAAAGACTTTTGGATTTATTTCCAAAGCATCCGTTGCCGCTTACGAAGCTCAAGTAAAAGCTGCGCAGGAAGCGTTGGAAAACGGTACCGGAAAAGGTAATGACTTCCTGGGCTGGCTGCACCTCCCCTCGTCTATCAGCCAAGAGCATCTGGCTGACCTAAAAGCCACTGCACAAGTGTTGCGCGACAACTGCGAAGTAGTGATCGTTGCCGGCATTGGCGGAAGCTACCTCGGCGCACGTGCGGTGATCGAGGCTTTGTCAAACAGCTTCACCTGGTTGCAAGAAAAGAAAACGGCGCCTGTTATGATTTATGCAGGACATAATATCAGCGAAGATTATTTGTATGAACTGACTGAATTCCTGAAAGACAAGAAATTCGGCGTTATCAATATTTCCAAATCGGGAACTACCACGGAAACCGCTCTCGCTTTCCGCCTGCTGAAAAAGCAATGCGAAGACCAACGCGGCAAGGAAATGGCAAAGAAGGTAATCGTTGCCATCACGGATGCCAAGAAAGGCGCTGCCCGCATCACCGCAGATAAAGAAGGATATAAATCATTCATCATCCCCGACAATGTAGGCGGTCGTTTCTCCGTACTGACTCCGGTCGGTTTGTTGCCGATTGCCATTGCAGGTTTTGATATTGAAAAGCTGGTAGCCGGTGCTGCCGACATGGAAAAGGCTTGCGGTGTGAATGTTCCGTTCGCTGAAAATCCCGCCGCACAATATGCAGCTACTCGCAACGAACTATACAAGAGTGGTAAGAAGATTGAAATTCTTGTAAACTTCTGCCCCAAGCTGCACTATGTAAGCGAATGGTGGAAACAGCTTTACGGAGAATCAGAAGGTAAAGAAAACAAGGGTATTTTCCCCGCATCTGTAGATTTCTCTACTGACCTACACTCTATGGGACAATGGATTCAGGAAGGTGAACGTACCATCTACGAAACTGTAATCTCTGTTGAGAAAGTAGACCACAAGCTGGAAGTTCCTTCTGATGAGGCTAATCTGGATGGTCTGAACTTCCTGGCAGGCAAACGCGTAGACGAAGTGAACAAAATGGCCGAACTGGGTACTCAGTTGGCTCACGTGGACGGTGGCGTGCCCAATATGCGCATCGTCATCGAAAAGCTGGATGAGTTCAACATCGGTCAGCTGCTGTATTTCTTCGAAATCGGTTGCGGTATCAGCGGTTATCTGTTGGGGGTTAATCCGTTCAACCAACCGGGTGTAGAAGCATACAAAAAGAATATGTTTGCATTGCTGAACAAACCGGGATACGAAGAAGAGTCGAAAGCTATCCAGGCAAGACTGTAAAAGAAATAAGTAACCTATAGATAGGATGAGGTGTGAATGAATTAAATCGTTCGCACCTCGTTTTTTTATTGTATCTTTGCAGTCATAAAACAATAGGTATTATGTTTCAAGAAGCTGTCACCCGTTATCTTCAATCTCACGGGTATTCACAAATTCAACTGAAGTCTGTCCTCTTCGATATGGACGGTGTATTATTCAATTCTATGCCCTATCATGCAGATGCCTGGCACAAGGTTATGGAACGCCACGGACTGCACTTAAGCCGTGAAGAAGCTTATCTGCATGAAGGCCGTACCGGAGCTGCCACCATAAACATCGTCTATCAACGTCAAAACGGCAAAGATGCCACTCCCGAAATGATAGAGAGCATTTATGCAGAGAAAAGTGCAGAGTTCAACAGCAATCCCGAGCCCGAACGTATGCCCGGCGCATGGGAAGTATTACAAAAAATAAAAACGGACGGACTGTTACCGATGGTAGTCACCGGCTCCGGACAGCATTCATTATTAGATCGTCTCTCTCACAACTTTCCCGGAATGTTCCGACGCGAACTGATGGTGACTGCATTTGACGTAAAGTACGGTAAACCACATCCGGAACCTTATCTGATGGCTTTACAGAAAGGCGGGTTCAAACCTAACGAAGCAATTGTGGTGGAGAATGCCCCTATGGGGGTACAGGCCGGAGCAGCGGCAGGGATATTTACGGTTGCCGTCAATACAGGCCCTATCGACGGACAAGTGTTACTGGATGCCGGTGCGGATATTCTATTTCCATCCATGCAGGACTTCTGTGACAATTGGGAAGATTTACGTAAAGCGTTCGGATAAATAAACCGAACGCTTTTTCTTTTATAGAAAAGAAAATATTTTATCTGATTAGCCCAAATTCTACATTCTTTAAATTTAACTTTATTATTTCCTACAATTTTAACATCAACTCATCTAGATATTGGTAGCAGACGATTCATACAGCTCATACTCTTTTCTGCAATTCATCTACCACATAGCGTTATAGTAGTCTATTCCAGCATTATAAATAGTATAATTCATTAATCCCTCCAAAGAGTTAAATAAGAGTTACTATTCTATCAGTTTCATTTATTCAAAATTTATTTGGTTTATCAAATAAATTATAATACTTTTGCCACAGAATCATATAAACAACTAACAAATATATTATTATGACCTTATTGATTCTTATTCTTATAGCTATCCCTGTCTGTATTTTGACAATTCTGTTATGGATCTTCAATGATTATCAAAAGTACAAAAGACAGAATTGCTCTTTATTACTATTATTTCTGGTTTTACCAGCCACTATGGAAGCTTTGTCTGCAGACAAGCTACAATTCTTCAATACCTCTAATTATATCATTACCCAATCTTATTGATTATGATACTTCAAGACATTAAAAACCACCTTAACGAAACGCGAAACTGGTACATCGTACTGACGTCGCCCCGGCGAGAGAGAAAAGCTAAAGAGACTTTAGATAATAAAGGTATGATAACCTATCTTCCTAGCATTCGCGTAAGGCGCCAATGGAAAGAGCGGATAAGGGAAATACAAATCCCCGCTGTCAACAGGTGCATCTTTATCTATGCTACAGACGTAGAAATAGAAACATTAAAAGGCACCTATCCTACCCTCCCGATAGAAATGACAGAGAAAAGAAATTGATAACAGATTGACTGAAAAGGAAATAAGTAAAAGGGGGATACCACAATGGTATCCCCCTTTCTGCTAAGTGACCCCGGTGCGATTCAAACGCACGACCTTCAGAACCGGAATCTGACGCTCTATTCACTAAGCTACGGAGCCTTAATGCGGGAACAAAAGTATAAAAAATTCGGGCATATTCCTAATGATTCATCTTTTTTTGCAGCAAATCTTTCATAATAGGAATATTATTTTGAGAGCAACAATAGGTTAACAAGGAACATTTTGCTCATAATTTTAGCAAAATACGATGCAAATATAAATATTATACCTATATTTGCCGGACAAAAACATAGTATACACTTATGAGTTATCTGATAAAACCAGAAGGTTATAAACCCTTATTGGACTTAAAACAAACAGAATTAGGAATCAAACAGATCAAAGAATTCTTTCAGTTGAACCTTTCGTCTGAATTACGTTTACGCCGTGTCACCGCCCCACTTTTCGTATTGAAAGGTATGGGTATCAATGATGATTTGAATGGCGTGGAACGTGCCGTATCATTCCCAATCAAAGACCTGGGAGACGCACAAGCCGAAGTAGTACATTCTCTTGCCAAATGGAAACGACTGACATTGGCAGACTATAATATCGAACCCGGATACGGAATTTATACGGATATGAATGCCATACGTTCGGATGAAGAGCTGGGAAACCTGCACTCTCTTTACGTGGATCAATGGGACTGGGAACGCGTCATCACTGCTGAGAACCGCAACGTAGAGTTCTTAAAAGAAATCGTGAACCGCATTTATGCAGCCATGATACGCACAGAATATATGGTGTATGAAATGTATCCGGGAATCAAACCTTGCCTGCCCCAGAAATTACATTTCATCCATGCTGAAGAGTTACGCCAGCTTTACCCGGATCTGGAGCCTAAATGTCGCGAACATGCCATTACAAAGAAATATGGCGCAGTATTCATTATCGGTATCGGATGTAAGCTGGGCAATGGGGAGAAGCATGACGGACGTGCTCCAGACTACGACGACTATACCTCAGAAGGACTGAATGGCCTCCCCGGACTGAATGGTGACCTCTTATTATGGGATCACGTACTGCAACGCAGTATCGAGCTCTCATCAATGGGGATCCGTGTAGACAAGGCAACCCTGCAACGCCAATTAAAACAAGAAGGAGAAGAAAAACGACTGGAACTCTACTTCCATAAACGTTTAATGAGCGACACATTACCCTTATCTATAGGCGGTGGTATAGGTCAGTCACGCCTGTGTATGTTCTATCTCCGCAAAGCGCATATCGGAGAAATCCAAGCCAGCATTTGGCCGGAAGATATGCGTCAGGAATGCAAGAAACACAATATATACTTGATTTAGTATGTTGAAAACTATAAAATAAAAACGATACCATGTTACAAAAATCAGATTAAAATAGTATCTTAGCATCCGAAACTTTTAACACACAGAATCATGAATGTTCAGATAGAAGAAAGTTGGAAAGCACATTTGGAGCCGGAATTTGAAAAAGACTATTTCCGTACACTAACTGATTTTGTACGGGAAGAATACGCCCACTATCCGATTTATCCTCCGGGAAAGCTGATATTCAATGCTTTCAATCTTTGCCCGTTCGACAAAGTTAAGGTAGTTATCATTGGACAGGATCCTTATCACGGTCCCGGACAAGCTCATGGATTATGTTTTTCCGTCAATGACGGAGTTCGCTTTCCTCCTTCACTGATTAATATATTTAAGGAAATAAAAGATGACATCGGTACCGATGCGCCTACTACAGGCAACCTAACACGTTGGGCGGAACAAGGCGTCCTACTTCTGAACGCGACCCTGACCGTTCGTGCACACCAGGCAGGTTCTCATCAAAACAAAGGCTGGGAAACGTTCACTGATGCAGCTATCCGCACTCTTGCTGAACAGCGTGAACACCTTGTATTCATCCTTTGGGGATCATACGCACAACGCAAAGGTGCTTTCATAGACCGTAACAAGCATTTAGTACTGTCTTCCGCACACCCTTCTCCCTTATCCGCTTACAATGGATTCTTTGGGAACAAACATTTCAGTAGAACAAATGACTATCTGAAAGAACACGGAGAACAGGCAATTATCTGGTAAAACGGATAAAGATATCAAATGCATCGTCTGATTTATGCAGGCGATGCATTTCTTTTTTTAGTACCATTTAATGTTGGTCTGCGTCTGACTCTTCTTATCGTATTTCAAGTCTTGCAAAATACTGGCATTAGCGCGAATCACGAAACTGTAATACTTCCATGTACCGAAAGGAGAAAGGCTGGCAGACATGCTGAAACAGTGTAAGTCACGCGTGATATTAAAAGTAGTCTGCACTATTTGCTTAGCGTTAAAGTCGTAACCAGAATTAAAGCTGACAGCCCACTTATTGGAAATCTTGACATTACCATTAATATTGAGGGCATTCAGACTAAATTTATACGGATAGCGCATACTGTTTCTATTGATCGGTTTCGATGTGTCTTCCGTTATATTAAAGCCCGTACTCACATTGATGGACCAAGGCATTTTAAACACTTGATAACCATCATCATCTACAGCAGCTTTTTCTTTCTTTCGCTTAGTCGATGTATTTCCTGTTCCTGTATCGGCAGTTTCGTCACCTTCATTCTCCGCATCATTCTGCCCACTACCCTTCTCATCCTTATCTTCCTTTTCCCCCGTAAAGAATGCTTTCCATTTCTTCCACGTATCGTTGTTGAACGTATAGCTAAATGAGTTTCCATATCCCTGGAAACGGCCGAAACGCCCATAAGACCATTCGGTACGATTACTTGGGACTACATTACCATTTTTATCAAAGGCATAAGCATAGGTAGCGAAAATAGAACTCATACTGAAAGTATAGCTCTTACTCAATTTCAAACGCAGGTTTAAGGTCAAATTACTCCACGGACGCACCTGAGCTGCAGTGTTATATGAAATACTGGCGCCCAATTCATCTATCAGACTAACCTTGCGGATAGAGTCATTCTTATCCTTATATTTCATTTCCAGGTTATTAGAAATCTGGAACGAAATATTTCCCGATCTGCCTCGTCCCGGCACTCCAAACATCTGATCAGCATATGGAGAATACACAATGGTATCCTGAGTTCCGTCAGCATTGGGTTTGAAATAAGTGTCGTAGTAACCAAAACGGGAAGAACCAAAGTCAGGCGCCGCACTGATACTCACAGAAGGAGTTATGACGTGGCGTATTTGTATCTCCTTCTTCTTCATAAACAACGGCTTATACATACCGTAAATCTTTGTATTGACTCCCAAACTCGCATTATAATTATAGACCCGGTGAAAACCATAAACCGTATCAGTGTTCACCACCTGTCCACTGGTTCCCAAATTCGGATCCCAATCTTTCATAATCTTACGGGTATACCAACGCTCGGTATAACTGACAGACGGCGTCACATTAAAGTATTTAAACAAAGTAAACGTAGCACTGACAGGTATCTCATGTTTCATCCCATTCTTCCAATCCTTCACAAGATTAGATTTAAACAAAAGATTATCTTTTGTTGTGATGCTGTTGGAAAGACGTCCGCTATAGCGTATGGAAATCTTCTCATACCATTTTTCATCGCCTGCCGCCTTTTTCCGTTTAAAAGGAAAGATAGTGCTCAGCGTAATATTCAGGTCCGGCAAGGTCACAGCGATAGAGGAATCTTTCATGCTCTGAGCAATGTTACCCGTAGCCGCGATAGAGAGTTTCTGATCGGGGAAGTTGCGGGAGTAGCTGACACTAGATGTTTTAGTGTTCTGCGTCATCGCCTGCGAGTTATACATGTTACCGATATTGGTACGCTCATAACTACTAGAAGAGAAGTTCACACTGGCCGAGAATGACGAGTTAGGATTGGCTTTCGGATCCTGACGATGCGACCATACTACCTTAAAGTCTTTTGCCACCGCATAGTCCTCCAAACCTTTATCACCGGTTTTAGTAATCTGATAACTGGCCTGGAACAGACCGGAGAATTTATACCGGACATTATAATTCGTCTCTGCATTCAACGCCCAGGAACCTTTCGTGAAAATATCCCCCCGCAGTTTCAGGTCTATCTTGTCGTTGATAGCAAAATAATAACCACCATCCGTCAGACCGAATCCACGAGTAGAGTCGTCCATATAACTCGGCATAATGAAACCCGATGAATAACTACTGGAGAACGGGAAGAAGAAAAACGGAACGGCAAGAGGCAACGGTACATCTTCAATAACCAAGTATGCAGGTCCCGTCACAACATTCTTCTTGGGACGCACTTTGGCATAGGTCATCTGCATATAAAAGTGAGGGTGGTCATGGTTATCGCAAGTGGTATAACGCCCACTCTTCATATACAGTTCATCATTCATACCTTTTTTAGCATTATTACCCGTAACATATCCTTCACCCTGCTGGCTGACAACGTTACTGATAAGTCCTTTCTTGCTCTTGAAATTATACCGTATGGTATTAGTCTCATAAGGCGTATCTCCATCTTTGAACACCGGCTTTCCCGTCACTGTGCCCAGTGTATCTTCCACACCACAGGCATAAACTGTACTACTATCCATATTCATGGTAATCACGGCGGCCGCCAACTCTATTTTCTGGTAATTCACCTTTCCGTCACCATACAGATTGGCCACACCATCTTGAGTGAACACAATGGAGTCGGTGGCTTCATAAATCACCGGAGCATCCAACGGTTGCTTCTTTTTGGCAGGCTGTAACTGTACCGTGTCATTTTTCAAGGTATCCCCTCTTTGCACACTTTCAACATTAAAGGTGTCCACCCGTTCGGTACCGAGAGGAACAACTCTTCCACGCTGACGTTGTGAAAAGGCCTCGCCAGATGACAGAAGTAAGACAAGTAGTAGTATGAATGATATGAATGTATTTGCTTTCAATGGAGTAATCAACTAATAGTTTCCGCTTGAAGGGGCAAAAGTACGTAAATTATATGGATAATCTCCCATTTTAAAGAAATTTAGAATGCTACAAGAACTGTTCGCACCAACAATCAAAACGTTCCAAACCTGCATTACCGAAATAGGAAAGACTTTTCCGCGCCTTTTCAACGTTTTTTTCCCGTTCCAAATGAGTTTTAGAATAGAACTTATCAGCAAAGCAAATGACCTGTTCTTCCAAACTTACCGGAAGCATATCCCGATGAGGCACAGGCAGATTCTGCACTGTGATATCGTCCAGCGAAAGCCCTGCGCCCGTATGTCTTTCGCATACCAGCGCATGGCGCGGATAACCTTCCCGACGCATCAAATCAGCTCCAAGATAACCGTGACAAATATAAGGTTGATCTCCAAAACAGAAGATGCCCGGAGCATCGGTCAGAAAAATACCGATGTCATGCAACATACCGGCTTCATATAAAAAGTCTTTATCCAATTGAAGTTCCGGATGGCGATCAGCAATCCACAATGCCTTTTCAGCCACCAGACGGCTATGTACCAACAAGATATGTTTCTGCTCATTATCTTCCGGATAATATTTATCAATGATCGTAACAGGTGACATTTATTTCTTTTTAAACTTATACATATAAATTCTAGCACGCAAATCGCAACTACGTTTCTGTGTAAGGAAAACCTCTTCAAACTCGTATGTATCACTGAATTCCTCCAATAACCGCTTGTTCATCTTCTCGGATGAAACCACGAATCCTTCGGACGGTAATTCCTTTTCAAAGTGCCTCATTTGATCATTCATATAGTAGTTTGCACAATAGAAACTCATATCATCATACGAATAGACCGTGCCCTGAGGAACAACTTCCCTAATCTGCCCGGCCAGGTTCTTGTCCGACTTGACTGCCAATACCGTAGGCTGGTACACACCATCCAAAGAAACAAACATGCAAAAGATGCATCCTGCAATACTATATAATAAAGAGTAAGCACCGGCACGCTTTGCCACTCCCATCCATGTGCAGACTGATGCAACAAACGGAAGCGCTACCAGACACCACTTAGGAACAGAAAGAGACACTTGTTCCAGAGCATGCATGAAAGCAACATTCTCAGCTGCATGCCGACCTGTCCCGAAAACACTGTCCGGTATCAGTCCCAACCTTACAGCCACAAAAACGACTGTAAGCAGCAGAGCCAAAGAAGCAAAAATCATAGCCGAAACTTTAAACACTTTCGCCCCACGCTGAACCAACGCCAACAGATATTCGGCCATCAGCACTGCCATAAACGGATAAATGGGGAGCAGATAAACACTACGCTTGCTCTTTGGTATACAATAGAAAATAAAAATAAGCAGGATAGCCAACCATATAAACAATTGCAAAGGAGACTGATTACGGAACTTTGTCCAGGCATTCTTCAAACGCTGGCCAAAAGTATTTCCTTCAGGCAACCAACACATATTTTTCCACTTCAGACAGAATAATGAGAGCAACATAACCAGCGTCCAAGGAATCCATCCCCAAATCAAGGTGAGGAAGTTATACCAAAGTGGATTCTCATGAGATGCATAGGACATCTTACGGAAGAACCGACCCGTATTTTCCTCAAGCATCAAGTCAGAGAATTCTGTTCCGCCTTGCCGGTATGCCGCCCAAAACCAGATAGCCAGAGGTACCAGTGAAAGTAGCCCGATACCAGCCAGCGAAGAGAATGTTTTCCAGAAAGAACGACCGCGCATCAACTGATAAACCCCGATCACCATGCAAGGGAAAATAGATCCAACCGGCCCTTTCGTCAAAGAGCCACAAGCCATTAACAGAATTGCCAGCCACGGCACAGTATGACACTTCTTCTCATCCCAACGATACAACAACAACAGCGAAATCACAATCAGTGATACCTGCACCATATCCAACCGACAGGCCACCGCCGCACGATGCACTTCAAAAGAAGTCAAAAGCAATATGGAAGCCAGAAAAGCAGTCTTTAAATCCTTTCGCTTAGCAAAAAAGTCAAAGAATACCCAAAGCATGGCAAGAAAGAAAACGGCTGATGGCAAACGCGAAGAAAACTCCGTGACTCCTCCCAGTATAGCAGAAAAAAGGGCAATGCACCAATAAAGAAATGGTGGTTTGTAAGCCATATCCGTCCCGTAGTTCAGCGGAAGTACCCAATTCCCGCTTTCAAGTATTGTATAAGCCACAATTGCTTCACGAGGTTCTCCTTTCGAATAAAAAATAGTTTCTCCCAAAAAGGGAATTATTACCAGTGCGCCCAGTATCATCAGAAACCAAACTGCTTTTTTTCTTTCCGACATATTCTTCTGTTATATACTATTATAATGTTTTTATAATGTTTTCTGCCCGCAAAAGTACAATTATTCTGTAACAATGCCTAACTTTACTGCTTCAAATTAATAAGATGAAAAAACTGAGACAACTCCCGGAATTCGTACGCTTTGCGATAGTAGGCATCATAGCCACAGCAATACACTATGGACTGTATTATATACTTCAATGGTTCATTTACGTAAATATAGCTTATACCATCGGCTACATCGTCAGTTTCATTGCCAATTTTTATCTCAGTGCCTATTTCACCTTCAGCCGTAAACCTTCATGGGGGAAAGCTTTGGGATTCGGTGGTGCGCACCTGTTCAACTATCTACTCCACATGGGACTGCTGAACCTTTTCTTATGGTTGGGACTTTCAAAACCCTTAGCTCCCATACCGGTATTTGCCATCGCCATCCCGATCAACTTTTTATTGGTCAGATTTGTTTTTAAAGGAAGAAAAACATGATTTTATGCAAATCATGCCCTGAACTTCGCCAAAATTGATATATTTGTGAAGTTTTCTCAGATTCATATGTGAAATGAAAAAAGTTACTTTACTAATTCCGGTTCATAACGAAGAAGCAACACTTTCCATGTTGTATGAGCGCCTTTTGAAACTGACTAACCGCCATAACCATTATGAGTGGGAAATTTTGTTTATAAATGACGGGAGCACCGACCGCACCCTCGACAGCATACGGCAGCTACGGCAAACAGACCAACGAGTGAACTATGTGAATCTATCCCGCAACTTTGGTAAAGAAATTGCCATGCTAGCAGGTTTCGACTATACTACGGGAGACTGTTGCGTAATTATGGACGCCGACCTTCAGGATCCTCCCGAACTGGTAGACAAAATGTTGCAATATTGGGAAGAAGGATATGATGACATCTACGCCAAACGCCGCAGCCGTGGAGAGGAAAGCTGGTTGCGCCGCCACCTCTCTCTTGCCTTCTACGGTATTCTGCAAAAGATGAGCCGAATAGACATTTTGCCAAATGTGGGAGATTTCCGTCTGCTCGACCGTCGTTGCGTAATCGCCCTCCGCCACATGCGTGAACACGAACGATATACCAAAGGCTTATTTTGCTGGATAGGCTATAATAAAAAAGGTATTGAATTCGACCGCGGTGACCGTCTTGCAGGACAATCTTCCTGGGGCTTTTTCAAACTACTGAATCTTGCCATCGAAGGCATCACCTCTTCTACAACCTCTCCGTTGCGGATTGCCACCATTTGTGGAATGTTGTTTGCCACAACCAGCTTTTTCTATGCTCTTTATTTTCTTATAAAGACGATTCTTTATGGCGACCAGACGGCAGGTTTCCCTACCCTGATTGTAGTAATCCTGTTTTTGGGAGGTGTCCAGTTATTCTCACTCGGCATTATAGGCGAATACGTGGGACGCATCTTCAAGGAAACCAAAGGACGCCCTGCATATCTGGCATCCGACTATAACGAAAAGAAACTGGGATATGAAGAATAGAACTGCTACGCAACGCTTTATTCCTCTTTTTTCCTCTTCTTCCACAGTTGCCAGCTATTTATCAGATTCTGCCACATATTATACAACATCAGCCATAATTCACTGAGTATCAATAAAGAAACCCACATATTACTAATAGTGGGTAACAAAATAGTAACAAAAAAAAACGAAGAAATTCGCTTAGTGGTGGGCTTCGAGTACAAAGGTAACAAAAGGCAGACTATCCGCAAAAATAAAGCCTGCGAAAAGAGAAACAATCTTTTTCTTTTCGCAAGCACTTATCTTGCTATCGGTACAAATAGGTTTAGTCCGTTTTGGATATATAGACAAAGGAACGTATTAAACCGAATAGTGACTTGGGCTAAAGGGTTTGATATGTACAGCATGGAATATTATGGAAGTGATAAATGTGGGAAACCTCCGGCGGAATTTACCACCGGAGGTTAAATATTAGCATTTCTGTCGAATTAAAGAAAGTTTTAATTTATAACGGTTACAGAATATATAGAAAATAATGATTGCAAAAGCAGTCAATATCTCTGATAAAGACAAAGCGAGCCAAATCCCATTTATCCCTATTGCTTTCGGTAATAGAATAAAGCAGGGTATCAAAAATATAAACCCACGTAACAAAGCAAAAAAGGTGGCAGGTTTAATTCTCTCAACACTTTGATAATATCCTATGATTGAAAGATTAATAATAAAGAAGATAAAACCGATAGAGAAATAGGGAAATCCTTCTATCGCAATTCGGGAAGCCGCACTATCCCCATTAATGAATAACCATACCAAAATGTGTGGACAGAATGTAAACAAAGACGTTATTATTATTCCGCAAATTAAAGATGTCATTAAGGCAATCTTTTCAGTAGTTTGTACACGCTTTTGATAACCTAAACCAAAGTTGTAACTGATAATAGGTTGCGCTGACTGTGCAATAGCATTGCCTACCATAAACACAAAAGGAATGTAATAACAAGCAATACCGAACGCACCAACACCGTTTTCGCCCAAATACTTCATAAAAATCTGATTTCCCATAAACATAAGTGTGGCTAAAGTAGCTTCGGCTAACAAAGCAGATGAACCAATATGACATTGATAACCGATATTGCGAACAAATAGACGTAAACTCTTAAAACTTATTTTTATCGGGTACAATCGTAGGTTTCGTGCATAAAATAATAAATAGATTATAGCAATAAGTCCACCAACTATAAGACTAATAGATGTAGCAACAGCTGCTCCCTTTACTCCCATACCAAAAGGAAAAATAAACAGCCAATCAAGTATAATATTAAGAATAGCTGAACTCAAGCTACAAATCATTGCCAATTTTGGTGCACCATCCAATCGAATGACAAATAATGAAATGGAAATCCATATCTGAAATATCCATGAAGGAACAAACCAAAATAGATAATCTATTGCCATTGGTAACAAGAAATCAGAAGAACCAAGTAGCTTGACTGTTTTTTCAGGATACATCATCACCAATAAAGTAGGAATTGCAGCAATTATAGCCGCAAACAACAGAGCTTGCGTAACATTAATTCGAGCAGCTTTATATTTTCTTTTAGAAAGTTGAATTGAAGCGACTACAGAACAGCCTGCACCAATCATAAGCCCTACGCCAGTAAAAAGCATTAATAAAGGAATACTAATATTTACGGCTGCAATTCCATCGCTACCGACACCTTGACCGACAAAAATTCCATCAATTGCAGTTACTGCTGCCATACTAAGCATACCAAACAAAGTAGGAATAAAATACTTCCTAAACAATGTAAATACATTTAATGTACTTAATTCAATTGCATCTCTTTTCATTTCTTTGATTTTTATGGATAATATATATTTTCGTGACAAAACAAAAAATGCCGAACAAGCTGATTGGTTTTACCCAGTCATCTTGTCCGGCATTTTATCCTGCCCTCCGATGAGGATTACAAAACGTTTTTTCTTCGTTTATGTCGCTGCAAAGGTGGGACAAATACTCTAAACATCCAAATCATATTAACATCTATTATGGTTATAGTTTTCTACTGTTCTGCTGTAATCGTTTTGGCTGCTGAATTGTGTGGCGAAGTTTATCAAACTGCACCTTGAACCAGTCGGAAATCGGCTGTCTGTTGATACTTAGAATCAACTTTGTATTATCTGTCGGATTTTTCACGACTTGAAATCCAGCCTTTTCCGTTGCAAACTTCCGTTTGTGTTCCTCTGAATACAAATTACCACTGCATACTATCGGCTCGCCTTTTACAAGTTTGTCTGTCAATTCCTGATTGAAACCGACAAGGCGGCATAACTTTTCAATGCGGAGTAATTCCTTAAAAAGCGGAAACCATTTGCAGGCTTTCTCAATGATACGGCTAAGGCGTGATATTTCCTTATTCTTTCCGTCCAGTGTTTCAAGATGCTTTGCCTGTACCTCCGTTAATTCCTTACGATGTTGTTTCTGCTGCTCCTGCATAATAGTTTGCAATTTTTCTATGCTTTCGTCACGGGTGGCGACTTCTTCATGTAATTGCCTGTTCTCTTGTTTCAGTTCTTTAATTTCTCCACTACCCAAAAGAGAACCTACCTTTGCTATAATGGCGGTTTTCGCTTCGGTCTTAACGGCTTCCAGCTTGTCGGTCTTGATTTCCTTCTTAACCTGTTTCAGTTGTTTTTCCACTTCGTCCTTCTCACTTTGAAGTTGATGTACATCTGTTTCGAGTTCTCCCGTCTGCCGTTTCAAATCACGGTAATATTGGGCGGTGGTGACGTGCCTTGCTTCCGAGCCACGCACACCACGCTGCAAACCGTATTTATCCATGATTTTGGCGTAGTCGTCATGGTAACCTATCAACTTGTCACGGTTCAATACATCATCGGCACACAGTCGGGCTGCATCCGCTTTCTTTCGGTAGGAACGCTTACCCTCCGTTTGCTTCTGTTTTACTTTCCTGCGCTCTCCCGTTACTATCGGTACGATGGTGGCGTGTATGTGAGGTGTAGTTTCATCCATGTGCAGAACTGCTGAAACGGTATTTTCCCGTCCGAAAGTCTTGTGCAACCATTCCATACTGTCGTTGCACCATTCATTCATACGCCCGTCTTGCTGTATCTTCATCATATCCTCGTGTGTTCCCGACATCATGACACGGATAGCCCTTACTTGGTCGGGAGTAATCTTCCGTTTGATGCCTGCCAACTTGATGCGATGTGCTATCGCTTCATCACGTACCGTCACACCTTCGGGAAGTTCCACCAGTTCACGATTAAGATGTGTACGTGTAGAATCCACATTCGGAGCTATCACCCTGCGCTCGATATGGTCGGACATACGAGCGTCGGATGCTCCCTTTGCTTTCTTGAAATCAAGAGTAAAATATCCCATATTGAATACTGTTTTTTCGTTAGACAATTCCGTTTGCCTCGCACATTCGCCGCATGGCTCACGGGGTTTCAAAAGGGGCATCGCCCCTTTGCTCGATAGGGTGTTTTTAGCGGTGCTTGCACTGCGTGAAGAAAACGCCCTATTGAGCTATGGCTTTTACTTACTCAAAAGCCTGTGGGAAGCGTGCGGCAACTACATTCCGAACCCTCTGCCTTTCTTCTTGGCAGGTTGCTGTTCCTGCCTGTCAGCTTGTTTGACCGTCTGTGGTTGTTTGGTCCGCTGTGTCAAGTCTGCCGACTGTACCAGCCGTTTTCCACACAGGTAATCATTCAAATCTTTATAGCCACTATAAATGCGTGAAGAATCACGGACACGGAAACTATACTCTTTATAAAGTTCCTGTACGGCTCTTATTCCTGCCGTATCATTGTCGAAAAAACAATGTATTTTTTCATAATTCCCCAACGGGTACAAGGCTTTGGAAAGATTGGAAACAGAGTTCAGAATAAGATAGTCCTGCTTGTCAAAGTCGGGATAATCAGGACAATTTTTCTGTCGCAAGGTCAGAAAAGAAAGATAGTCCATAAAACCCTCGAACACATAGCAGGTTTCTTTAGGTTCACCAGTCTGCCGTATATGGGTGATGTCTTTAGGAGCTATGCAGCCTTTAAAATATTTATTGCGTACCTCGTAACCTCCCGATACGTTAGGAAAGCCGATGGCAAAGTTCCATTTACCGTTAAGCGAGAAACGGACTTCCATACATTCTTTTTTCGCAAGTGCTGTATTTATGCCTCTATCCTGCAAGTATGCAAACAAAGCAGGAGAAGAAAGCGGCACTGTTTCCAAATGTTGGAAACTCGGTTGCGTTGATGACTGCTGGCGAAAGGAAAAAGAAACGGGACGGATAGAGGGGCTTTGCTCCGCTATACGGTCTAAAAGGTAGGGTAAACTGTCGGATGCGTAAAGTTCCTGTGCCAATGCAAGGATGTTGCCGCCTTTTCCTGCTCCAAAGTCATACCACAAATTGCGGTCTGTATTCACTTTGAAAGAAGGCTCTTGTTCCTCTCTCAACGGTGATTTATACCAAAGACTATTACCCTGTTGCTTTATCGGATTATAGCCTAAACTGTGCAGATAGTCTGCCAACTTTATATTTTTGGATTCTTCGATTGTCATAATCTGAATGTATTGGTGAATGAATAATTGAATCAGTTCCGTTTAGTCCGCTATATATACACCCGAACTGTACTAAACTTATCTTGTACTTAATCGTACAATGAAAAGAAGTCCATTCCTTCTATATATACACACGGACTAAACTAAACTTGCTTTTAGTAGTGGAAATCGGAATTATACTTGTAGCCTTTTCCCTCTTTTATTATCATACGCTTGTTTACAAGGAATTTGTTCAAGTCCACGAGAATATTGCGCCCACGTTCAAAACCGATACTTGCGTAACCTTTTTTCAAGGCTGCGATAACATTGGGATAGCCTTGTACTACATCCTTTCCAAATCCGTTTTCCAATGCTTCACGGTGCTGTTGCTCCGTAAGTTCCGTAAGCGGAAAGTTGCGGTTCTGCTTGGGTTGTTCAAAAACATAGTCTTTCACAACTTCGGGCAATGCAGTTTCATTGATGCGAAATGCAAACGGTTCAAAGTCCTTGTCTCGAATGTGCATCGCCTTTACTTCGCTAATATCCACATCCTGCGTGCTTTTGGTTATCTGTAGGACGGTTTCAGCCTTGTTGTTAAGTTCCGTCCCGATATGCCCACGTGTATTATCATCCCCTTTATTCAAGTGTAGTACTGTGTGAATATGTAAATTATACTCACTTGACCACCGCATTAATAGATTGATGAGGTCGGATGATTCGCTGGGGCTGTTGATGTCGTACATCAAATCACGGATGCCGTCTATTATCACAAGACCTATACCCTCCATATTAGCAAGCATATAGTCTATTATCTGCTTTCGCTTGTCGGGTGTGCATTCCCTCAACACGACAAAGATAAAATCCTCTCTATCTTTATCGGTAGGAAGACCAGCTAAACGCATGATGCGTTCCATCACCTTATGGCAGTGGTATTTGCTCTGCTCTGTATCCACATATAGAATTTTACGCTTGTTTTCGGGCAGGAACGCTGAATATTGCAAAACTTCATCATTCTTCAATGCCGCCGCCACAATAGCAGAAATATTGAACGTCTTTTTACTCTTGGCTTTACCTGTGGATGCGCTGAAATTTCCCAGTGTGCCAATAGTTGAACCATTTACCCAAAGTATTTCGGGTGGCACATCGTAAGTATCGGTAATCTTCAAATGAATGGTTTTCCAAAGAACGGCAAAATCTTCTCTTGTCATTGCTGCATCCTCTTTCTTCTTTTCCGTCACTTTTTTGTCTTCCATAGTTTTACTTTTTTAAAGGACGGTTACTAAGGACATACTTCTGCGCTTTCTGTTCTATTTGCGCCTGTGTCTTGATAGGATTTTGGCGTAGCCACGCCTCCAAATCTGCCCGTTCAAAGAACAGCATCTTACCCTGCGGTTTATAGTGGGGTATCAAGTTTCCCGAAGTCAGTTTGTACAGGTAACTTTTGGAAAGGTTAAGAAACTTGCTCGCTTCATCAAAGCTAAGCACATTCTTAGTTAAAAACAACATCTGTTCGAGTTCCTCAACTCGCATCTCTAATGTCTTATCCATATTGCTTTTTTGGATTAAGTGAAACAATATGAAGGTGCGCACCCTCGTTTTCTTTTTGTTAACGAGGGCAAAGGTATTGAGGATTAGCTTGATAGTGGATTAAGCTATGTTTGAGGTCTTAACCTATTCTTAAAGTCTTTTCAGTTGTTTGATATAGTTGTATATGGTTGCAAATCCTTTCTCATGGGAGATGCCTTTCACATAATTGGTTGCTGTAGCCAAATCCCCTTGATTGAGGTATTTATCCCTACTTTTATCTTTAGAAAGAAATAGATTATTGTTAGCAATGACCGATTGCCAATTAGCGGTAATCAAAGACCTACTACTTAATTCCGAAAAAAGGAAAGCTACATATCTATTATTGTTTGACCTTAATATTGCATTAGGCTTACAGGAGAGTATCGCTTTCAAGTCATCAACAGTTACAGAGGCATTGAACATTTTAACCTCGTTGATGCAATCTACAATCAATTCTATCTGTTTGTCATTAAGAATTGAACCAAACTGATTTTCCGTTTCAGCAATAGGGGGCACGGCTTTTATCGGAAACTCGGTGTTTGTTGTCAGCTTCTGCTCTTCCTGTTCCTGCTGTTGTTGCGTTTCCGTCTGCGTTCTGTCCTCTTTCTTTTTTCGCAAGTATGCTGAATATCTTTCCAATACAACTACTCTAACTACTACGGAAAAAAAAGGTAGTTCTTCATCATAGACTGTATTGTCCTGTTCGTATCGGGAATAATCAAATGAAAAAGGAGAGAATAAAAAGTACTTTCTTTTTTCATCGGGCTTCAAGGCTTCATAAAAACCGCTTTCCCAAAAGAAATCAGGTATCGAGTAAAAATTTTGAATATCACCCAGTACAGAATAACGGATGTAGAGTTGTGCCAATTCATCTGCAATACGAATGTACTCCTGTTGTTCCAGTTCGCCAGCCTGTTCACGGCTCAAATATTCGGACTTAACAACAATACTATCCGTTATAATTTGGTAGGCATGATTTATACAACGGTTGAATATGCCTTGTATATGGTCGAATTTCACTTTCAATTCTTCTTCTGTCATAAGATACTCTGTTTCAATTAGTAGAGGCAAAGATATGTTTTTCTTGTGAAACAAGGGCAAAAAAAAGAAAGAAAGTACGGTCGTCATAGTCCGTACTTTCCTATAAATTAGTCTGTTAAATTCGGTATCAAACTTATAGCTTCTTCTTTCTTTTTATCCACAATCTTTGCATATATTTGAGTAGTTGCAATATTTTTATGCCCCAACAGTTTACTAACTGTATATAAATCAGCCCCTAATGTCAGCATCATAGTCGCATGGGTATGGCGTGAGACATGGAAGGAGATGTGTTTGGTAACTCCTGCCGCTTTAGCCCATTGTTGAAGTGTCTTATTTATTGTCCCCTCATGTGTCAAAGGAAAGATTAAATCACTGTCTATCGCTTCCCCTCTCTGCGGCAACCACTTCAACGCTTCATCGGATATAGGAAGATAAAGAGGTTCTCTCGTTTTTTGCATTTTTATCTCAATCCTAATTCTATCACCGCTTTTCTGTAAATCATTCCATTTTAACTTTCTTAAATCGCTTATTCGCAATCCACATAAGCAGCTAAAAAGAAAAGCCTGTTTCATTATCTCATATTTACATTCCGTATTTATCAAGAGCTTTAATTCTTCAATAGTCAAATACTCCCTACGGCTGGCTTCTGCTTTTACTTTATCGGCAAAGTCAAACTCTTTTGTTGGGTTTACAGTTATAATGCCATCCTTATAAGCTTTATTTATGGCAGTCCGCAATACTCCATAATAAGCAACTACCGAATTATTGCTTAATAATCCACCTGCTTTTGTTACTCCGTATTTACTCGCTTTCTTTGCCTGCTTTAAGAAATCCACAAAACCACTAAGGAAATCCTTATCAATATCACGAAAAGCGATATAATCCCCTCTAAACAATTTCAATTCACGGATGGTATTCCCGATAGTCTTTTCATAATTCAGACTACCACGTTCCTTAGATTGCGCTCTCATATCCAACAAATAGTCAAGCACGTTTGCTTTGGATTTATTAGTATTCTGAAAACCGTGCGCATCATTCTGCAACTCAACAATCCGTTTGCTCTGAATAGCTTTGGCAAGTGCCAAAGTCGCTTCATTCTTAGTCTTATCCTCTCTTGTCTTTTCGGGGATTAGATACAACTTCAAAAATTCATATTGCCGTTTACCGCCAACATAATTTTCTTTTCTAA
>CAJMQU010000012.1 GCA_905215555.1 uncultured bacterium | reverse complement strand
GGTTGCCTTGATTACAACTATCTTCGGTTTGATCGTTGCTTTGATTCTGCAGGTGTTCTATAACTATATTCTGGCTAAGATCGAAGCTTTGACAAGTGAAATGGAAGACTCTTCTATCACTTTGTTGGACATGGTTATCAAATATAACTTGAAATACAAAAAATAATATTTGAGATGGCTAAATTATCATATAGAGTATCATACTACGTACTGTATGTAATGTTCGCTGCCATTTTGGTAGTATTGGGCTTGTTCTACTTCGGTGGAAATGCCCAGGGCGATGCAGTACTGATGGGTGTTGACCCAGAAATGTGGCAGCCTGCGCAAACTGATACCTTGCTTTATTTGGTTTATGGTTTGTTGGGTTTAGCTATTATTGCTACGGTAGCAGCTTTTATTTTGCAGTTCGGTAGCGCATTGAAAGATAATCCTGTAAAGGCTTTGAAGTCATTGATTGGCGTTATTCTGTTGGTTGTTGTAATGTTTATTGCATGGTCTATGGGTAGCGGTGAACCTCTTGTTATTCAAGGATATGATGGAGCAGACAATGTTCCGTTCTGGCTGAAAATAACTGATATGTTCCTTTATACTTTCTACTTCTTGCTGGGTGCAACAATCCTCGCAATGCTTTTCAGTAGTATTAAAAAGAAATTATCATAATCGATTGGGGAAACTCAATTTAATGGAGTAATAACAATGGCAAAAGGAAAAAGAAAAGTTCCTGATATAAACTCAAGTTCTACGGCGGATATCGCTTTCCTGTTGTTAATCTTCTTCTTGATTACGACTTCTATGGATACGGACCGTGGTTTGGCGAGACGTTTGCCGCCACCACCCGAACAAGACCAGAAGAATGATGATTCAGATAAGGTTAAGGAGCGTAACGTAATGACAGTCTTCCTGAACATGAACGACCAGTTGATGTGTAGTGGAGAATATGTTAGCGTAGATCAATTGAGAGATAAGGCAAAAGAATTTATTGCCAATCCGTATAATGATGAAGCAAAACCGGAAAAGCATGCGAAAGACATTCCTTTCTTTGGTACAATGCAGGTTACGGAAAAGCATGTAATATCTTTGCGTTGCGACCGTGGTTCTTCCTATAAAGCATATCTGGCAGTTCAGAACGAACTGGTGGCTGCTTACAATGAGCTGAGAGATGAATTGGCTCAGGAAAAATGGGGAAAAGCCTACGCTGCTTTGGACGAAGACCAACAAAAAGCGATTCGTGATATTTATCCTCAGAAGATTTCTGAGGCAGAACCTAAAAAGTACGGAGAAAAGAAGTAATGGGAAAATTTAATAAGACTGGTAAACGCGAAATGCCTGCGTTGAATACTTCTTCTCTGCCTGACCTTATCTTCACCCTGTTGTTCTTCTTTATGATTGTAACAACAATGCGTGAGGTAACATTGAAGGTTGAGTTTAAGGTTCCGCAAGCTACTGAGTTGGAAAAGCTGGAAAAGAAATCTTTGGTTACGTTTATCTATGTAGGAAAGCCTACAGCTGAGTTCCGTAAGAAACTGGGTAATGAAAGTCGTATCCAATTGAATGACAGCTATGCTGAAGTTGCTGAAATCCAAGACTACATTATTGGTGAACGTGCCAGTATGAAAGAAGAGGATCAGCCGCAGATGACTGTTTCTTTGAAGGTTGACCAAGATACGAAAATGGGTATCGTAACAGATATCAAAGAAGCTCTTCGTAAAGCTTATGCATTGAAACTTAACTATTCTGCGCAACCGCGTCAGTAAGAAGTTAAAATCAAACTATATAATAAAGGGCGCTCGTTTTAAACAAGCGCCCTTTATTTGTTTATTCTTTTATGTTATATACTTCCCGGTATATATGTTCTTTTACTGTTCCAAAATCTCTTTCGCATTCTAAATCTCCATAAGCCATAAGCAACATGGGAAGATAATTATCTCCTGGTCTGTATGGCGGTTGTAGGTATGTTTTTTCCCAGAGTACAAAGCCTTGGCGTTTGTAGAAGTTGATACGTCGTTGTGCCATTTCTTCTTCAGGCATTTCTACCTCCAAGATGATGGGATGTTGAAGTAGCAGGCATAAATGACTTAAAACATGCTTGCCATGTCCGCCATTGCGTTGAGCAGGGTCAATAGCAAAATGTTCGACATAATAGAACTTACCGAAGTTCCAATAGGTAATGAACCCTACAGGAGTGTCATTATGAAAAATGATATTATTGTAGAAATGTGGTTTACTGTCGGTGTATAGGCGCAGTTGCTCCAATGGGCGACGTTCTTCTGGAGGGAAGGCAGTGGTTATCAACTGTTCCATGTATTCATACAAAAATCCATCAGCAGTGCTGATGCGCTGAAGTCTGATCATAATGTTATTTTTTAAGTTTGGTTCTTTTATTATTTAGTATAAAAATCAATTAACCGTTGTAGTGCACGTTGACATACCGGACAGAATACGGGATGCTCATTGGTACGCATGCGGCAGTTGTCAGCAGGGCGGAAGATACCTTTGGCGGAGTAGCCTCCTCCTTCATAAACCCCTACAGGAAATTGGGCCTGTTCACTGACTGGGGTAGGAATAGGAGTGCCTTTAACAAGCATATCTTCCCATTTGGATGCAAAGTTTATGCGGGTACTTATATTCTGCTCCCAGGGTTCTACGTCCAGGGGGTATGTATCTGTCATGACATCGTCATCATAGAAGTACTCGTCAGCCAGTCCACCGAAGCTATGCCCGAATTCATGTACAACTACCGGGCGGAACATGGGATGGTGAGCAGTAGTCAGAGTATAGGCATTGTATATGCCGCCGCCACCATATTCTTCGGTATTGGCAAGGATAATGATATGCTCGTATGGTATGCCGGCTAAGGCATCATGGATGGATTTTACATGACGGGTGGTCAGATAGCGGTCGGAGTAGAATGTGCTGAAATGCGAATTGAATGCAGTATGTTTCCATTCGCCTAATCGGGGGACACTCACGCCGCTATCGTCAGAGGGGCTGGCAACTGCTACGATATTGAAACGTTCTTTCATGCTTTTGAACGGTTCGTGAGAAAATAAACTTTCACAGGCAATTTCCGCATCCTGGTAGAATACATTCATTTCTTCAGGCGTATAACCTTCTGCAAGGATGGCCACATCGATACATTTATCAGTGTCACCACTCTTTAGCAGATACTTGTGCGGGGTGATATGTGTGAGTCCTTTCTGGTGGATGAGTACATCGTCCGGGCGGAAAACATGTTTCAGATGGGTTCGCACTTCTTTTTTGGGGTTTAAAAGAGTAATTTCAATTTCTGCAGGATGTAGCGGATACGGTAACAGGAATGTGTTCTCAAATCCCTTACTGACAGCTTTCGCTTCATCGGTTTCCAGCCATTCCTGAAAGAGGGAAGAGAAAGAAGTTGTATAGATTATTTTTCCGCTTTCCAAATCTTTCATAATGATCTGTCCGTTGCCTTGCAAGGGCAATTCGGATAGATGATGACGTCTTCCCGCCCATGATGGTAGTACGGATAATTCATCCAGGCATACGTTCTGCCGCGAAGCATCTCCCGTAAAGATATAATCAACGCGCAGTGTTTTATCTGCAAAATACTCGGTGTAGTTTTGTGCACGGCTTGCTGTTAACATCAGTAAGCACAGTGCAAGTGCAAGATATCTTTTCATAACATTCTTATTTTCTCCAAAGATAATGCAAATTGCGCGCAGTACTTTCATGCTTGCATGAAAAAAGTTCTGCCGAGATGCAGCTTGTTTTATCTAAAGATATGATCTTTGCTGCCCTTCTCCGATTTCTACCGATGAATAGGTAAAAAACATTGTACGGGTTTATTCTTTTTTTAGCAAGAAAAGTAATAAATCGTATTTTTATTGGGAAAAATTTCGCTAACTTTGCACATTATCGTGTGAGAATACGGTGAAATAATCGTTATTTATTAATCATAAATTTAGAAATGGGACATCATCAATTGGATACTTTAGACGAGCAGATTCTGAAATTGATTGCAGATAATGCCCGTATTCCTTTCCTTGAAGTGGCAAGAGCCTGTAATGTTTCGGGTGCCGCTATACACCAACGCATACAAAAGCTGACGAATTTAGGTATTTTGAAAGGTTCGGAATATGTTATCGATCCGGAAAAAATAGGTTACGAGACTTGCGCATATATTGGTATTTACCTGAAAGATCCTGAATCTTTTGATGCAGTGACGAGAGCCCTTGAGGCTATTCCGGAAGTTGTGGAATGTCACTTTACAACAGGAAAATATGATATGTTTATCAAGCTCTATGCACGCAACAATCATCATTTGCTGAGCATTATCCACGATAAACTACAGCCGTTGGGATTGGCGCGTACTGAGACCTTGATATCTTTCCATGAAGCCATCAAACGGCAGATGCCGATAATGGTGGAGGTAGACGAAGATTAGAACTTACTTACGGACATAGTCCACAAATGCATAAGGGCAGGGATGTTTCTCATCGGCAGGATGAGATTCCCTGCTTTTTTCATGCCATACATTTGAGTCCACAGTAGGAAAATAAGCATCAGTCTGAGGTGCTTCGGCATCAATTTCTGTCAGACAGAGCATATCTGCCACTTGCATCGCCTGTTTATAGACGCTTGCACCACCGATAATATATACCTGTTCTTCGGTCTGGCAGCTTTCTAAAGCGGCTTCGAGGGTGTGAAAGACTTCTGCACCTGGGCATTGAGCTTCAGGATTGGAGGATAAAACCACATTGCGTCGATTAGGCAATGCGCCTTTGGGGAGGGATTCGAAGGTTTTTCTTCCCATGATGATAGTGTTTCCCGTGGTCAATGCCTTGAAACGTTTCAAGTCGTTAGGAAGCCAGAATAAAAGTTTATTTTGGAAGCCGATACCTAAGTTGCGGTCTACGGCGGCAATGATACTAACCATAAATTATGAATCTGTTAAACTGATACTTTGCCTGCTATGTGCGGATGCGGGTCGTAATCCACCAATTCGAAATCTTCATATTTGAAATCGAAGATATTCTTCACATCCGGGTTAATCTTCATCTGCGGTAGCGGACGAGGTTCGCGGGTGAGTTGTAACTTCACCTGTTCCAAGTGGTTCAGATAAATATGTGAATCGCCGAGAGTGTGAATAAAGTCACCGGCCTTGAGTCCTGTTACCTGCGCCATCATCTGTAATAGTAAAGCATAAGATGCGATATTGAATGGCACGCCGAGGAAAATATCCGCACTACGCTGATAGAGTTGCAGGCTCAATCGCCCGTCTGCGACGTAGAACTGGAAAAAGGCGTGACAAGGAGGAAGATTCATATTATTAAGATCTCCTACATTCCAGGCACTGACAATGATACGGCGGGAATCCGGATTATGGCGGATTGTCTCTACAGCTTCACTGATTTGGTCGATGGAGCCTCCCTTATAGTCAGGCCAGGAACGCCATTGATAACCGTAAATATGTCCCAGTTCACCATTTTCGTCTGCCCATTCGTTCCAGATGCGGACGCCATGATCTTGCAGATATTTGGCATTCGTATCACCTTTCAAGAACCACAGAAGTTCGTATATGATGGATTTCAGATGTAATTTCTTGGTGGTAAGACAGGGAAAACCGTCATCCATGTTGAAGCGCATTTGATGTCCGAATACGCTGATTGTACCGGTTCCGGTACGGTCTTCCTTATGTACACCTTCGGTCAGTACCCGATTGAGTAAGTCTAAATATTGTTTCATGATTACAGATTACGAATTATAAACAACAAAAGAGGCTGTCTTTTTGCCTCGCCAAAGGTAATTAAACTTCGGCAGATAGAATAATTTCCAATTAAAAATTAGAGGAACGGTGTCATCAGATTACCCACCCAACCTACGAATTTCTTCCAACCGGAACGTTTTTTCCAGACTTCGGGGGTGAGCAGGGTACTATTCTTTTTGTCCCGTTCAAACATGTCGTTCAACTGATGGGTGGTTACCGGGTCGAAGATAAATGCATTTGTTTCGTAATCATATCTCAGACTGCGGCTGTTCAGATTGGCTGTACCTACTGTACAGAAATTCTTGTCTACCATCATGATTTTGGAATGATGGAAACCTCCGTTGAAGAGGTAAACTTTGGCTCCCTTCTTCATCAGTTTGTGAACGATGTAAAAAGAAGCTTCCGGAGTAAAAGGAATATCAGAAATGGCAGGTATCATAATCTCTACTTCCGTTCCTTTCTTCAAAGCTGATTTGATGGCTTTCCGGATAGATTTGGTCGGAACGAAATAGGGGTTCACAATCTGTATGCTGTGTTGTGCCGCTGCGATGGATGCTGCATAGACATGGCTGATGGCACGTGGAGTCTCCCTCGGAGTACGGTCGACGATGGCTATTTCTTCAGCTATGCTATCGGGCAGTTGCGGCATATCGGGAAAGTAGACAGGACCGCCCACATGCTGTTTGGTCTCCAAATTCCACATTGTGAGGAAGATGCCTTGCAAGTAACGTACCGCATCTCCTTCGATGCGCATGTGCATATCATGCCATTGACCGATTTTGGGTAGTCCGTTGATGTAATAGTCCGCAATGTTCATGCCTCCGGTATACCCAATTTTTCCGTCAATCACTACAATCTTCCGGTGGTCGCGGTGCATGGCATGATTTATCCAGGGGAAAGTGATCGGATCGAACTTTATTATCTCGATTCCGCGGTTACGGATAGCTTTCAGGTGATGTTTCTTTAACGGTTTGCTGTTCGACCAGTTGCCGAAAGCGTCAAACAGGGCACGCACTTCTACACCTTCCTGAGCTTTTTCCGCCAGGAGCTCGAAGAGGGCATTGGCTATGGAGTCGTTGCGGAAGTTGAAGTATTCAAGATGGATGTGATGTTTGGCATGGCGTATTTCTTCGAAAAGGTCGATAAATTTCTCCCGGCCGCTCATCAGGAGTTTTACTTCGTTGTTACCAGTGACCGGAATGCCTTGTTGTTGCAGATAATGCATTACGAGCGAGTCACTGGTGATGACTTGCGCGTGAATATTTCCTATAAAAAATAGAGTAGATAATAATATGATGAATAATGTTCTTCTCAAAACTTCTTACGCTTAGTTAGTTTTCTATTTTAGAGTTGGCAAAGATACAATATAATGATGAGAAATGTTTGGCCGGTTAAAAAAAAAATAGTCCTTTGCTTGTAAAAAACAGGCAAGGACTAACTAATTTATTGCAAGGGCAAACGGATTTGTTGCAAGGGCTAATGAACTTTATGCCAAGGAACAAATCTTGCGATATCCGAAGTAGAGAAGCACTACTGCCACTATAACCAGTGATTTCGGGTCGATTTCCGCTGCACCGCTTTCCAGGGCACTGGTGAAAGTTTCGCGTAAAGTAGCCAGTACCAGTTGCAGGCCGTCGAGGACAAAGAACAGTACTATGGCAAGGGTAAAACAAAACAAGCTCCACAGTTGCGATATCCGGTAATACCGGTCGGGCAGGTGGTGCATTACGCGACGGCTGAAGCCGTTATCTTCTATTTCTTTCCGATTGTCGGAGAAGAATTTCTGCAAGAGTTTATCGTCAGTTGTTTCCGTCATAACCATTTTGTTTTAAGTAAGTAGCCATTTTATTTTTCGCCCGCGAGAGGTGGCTTTTGACAGTTCCCGCCGGACATCCCGTGATATCTGCAATCTTGTCGATGCTCTGGTCCTCCATGTAGAAGAGCGTGATGCAGGTTCGTTCCATTTCTTTCAGTGTCGCCAGCGCCCGGTAAACGTCCATCTCTTGTCCCACATCGTTTTGGATGGTACTCCAGTTGGCGTCTACTTCCCGGCTATCGAGGTCGGCTGTTTCCTTGCGACTGCGAAGGTAATCATAAAATACATTATATGCAATACGGTAAAGCCAGGTAGAGAAGTTGGACAGGTTCTTGAACGAGGCAAGGTTGGTATATGCCTTGATGAACGTGTCCTGCGCCAAGTCGTCACTCAATTCGCTGTCACCGCAGGTCAGGTTGAGGAAGAAGCGTCGCACGGGCGACTGGTATTTCTTCACCAACTGGTCGAAGGCCCTGGTGTTGCGAAACACCACGACCTGTGCGACTAACGATATGTCATTGAGTTGGCTCATCTATCTTTGTTGTTCTTTTTAGAATCTTGTGTGTAATAGATGACTAATTGTCCGAAACCTGTGAACATGATCAGTAATCCGACACATCCCACTCCGAAGTTTCCGGTGATGGCCCAGAGGAAGATGAACAGTCCGATACCGACAAATATATTCTTGATGCCTTTGGTACGGATATCTTCTGTCTTTTCCGCATTCTTAAAGAAATCTTCGGGCAGTTGCTGTCCGTTGGCCAGTGCTTGCTCTGCGAGGCGGTATTTGGCTTTCCGGTTCTTGTAGTTGAAGAAGAATACCGTGAAGACGATGAGCAGAGGCAATCCGAAGATGAAGACAATGGCGGTGACGGAGATGATTGTTTCGGAGGTCTTTCCATCCAGATTGAGGCCCCAGTCCCAACCGGAGCTGTTGTGGTGTTTCCATTCTTTGTCATTTTCGTTGCTTGAGCTGTTGCCTTCATAGGTCATGATACTGAGCGTATCGGTTACTGTCTTTCCGTCGATGGTGGTATCGCGCAGTTCGATTACGCGTTTTTTATTCCCCAGACTGTCGTTTTCTGTAACAGTTCTGTTCTTTGCTTGTACCAATGAGCAGAATGTCATGGCGGCGATGAGTGTTAAAATTATCCGTTTCATAATCATATAATGTTTTACTTTTTATTGTTTCTTTGTGTGTTAGACGTATGGTGTTAGTTAGAAAGTTGCAAAGAGACAATTTTTTTTTTAGAAAGTCGGTATAAATAGGGAAAATATTGGCAGTTTTGCCATGTATCCGCTTTTTGCATTACCTTTAAAGAAGTTAAGCTGCATCTCAGCATAACTTTTTCATGCGAGCATGAAAGTTATGCATTCGATTTGCATTACCTTTGGAGAAGATAAGCTGCATCTCAGCATAACTTTTTCATGCGAGCATGAAAGTTATGCATTCGATTTGCATTACCTTTGCGGACATAAAAACGATTTGGCACATGGAATTACCCGTAGCTTTTGCAGACCATACCCGTTCCCTTCTGGGAGATGAAGAATATAACAAACTGGCTGTTGCTCTGGATGATGAGCAACCCGTAAGTATCCGACTGAATGAAGCGAAATTGCCCGGCGCTTCATTCGGTCTTTTTCATGGATGTGCCGGACGTGTGCCCTGGTCTTCTACTGGGGTTTATCTCGACCGCCGTCTGACGTTTACTTTCGACCCTCTGTTTCATGCAGGCTGTTATTATGTGCAGGAGGCATCGTCCATGTTTGTGGAACAGGCATTGAAGCAATATGTGGGCGAAACTCCTGCGGTGATGCTTGACCTTTGTGCTGCACCCGGTGGAAAATCCACACATGCCCGTAGTGTATTGCCGGAAGGAAGTCTGCTGGTAGCTAATGAAGTAATCCGTAACCGTTCTCAGATTTTGGCGGAGAATCTGACTAAATGGGGGCATCCTGGTGTGGTTGTAACCAATAATGATCCGGCGGACTTTGCCGATTTGGAGGAGTTTTTTGATGTAATACTGACCGATGTGCCTTGTTCGGGCGAAGGTATGTTTCGTAAAGACCCTGTGGCCGTAAGCGAGTGGAGTCAGGAGAATGTGGATATTTGCTGGCAACGGCAGAGGCGTATCATTTCCGATATTTGGCCAAGTCTGAAGCCGGGCGGACTGCTGATTTATAGCACCTGCACCTATAATACAAAGGAAGATGAAGAGAATATCCGCTGGATACGGGATGCATTCGGGGCGGAGACACTTCCGGTGAACGTTTCCGATGATTGGAATATCACCGGAAACCTGCTTGCCGGAGATGATTTTCCTGTGTACCGTTTCCTTCCCCATCGGACGAAAGGTGAGGGATTTTTCCTTGCTGTGCTTCGCAAACCGGAGGAGGACAGTCGGCAAATCCGGTATAAATCTGCTTCTGCGCAGGGAAAGAAAAAGGTGGCTTCCAGTGTTTCCAAAGAGCAACTGGCCGTTGCCCGGGGGTGGCTTCTTTCTCCGGATGATTATGAACTTTCAGTAAACGGAACGAATATCACGGCTTTTCCCAAAGAACATCTGTCGGAACTGTCGTCTTTGCAGCAATCCCTTCGTGTCATTCAGGCGGGTGTTGTCCTTGCCGAAGTGAAGGGGAAGGACTTGATCCCCAACCATGCCCTTGCCATGAGCCAAATGCGGCGTAATGGTATTTTCCCCTGTGAAGAAGTGCCGTATGAGCAGGCTGTTGCTTATTTGCGTAAAGAGGCAATCGTGCTTTCCGCTGAAGCTCCACGTGGGTATGTGCTGCTGACTTATATGAATATTCCTTTAGGTTTTGTGAAGAATATAGGTAACCGCGCTAATAATCTTTATCCGCAGGAGTGGAGGATACGGAGTGGATATTTGCCGGAAGAGATATTGCTGTTGCCTGTCAGTGGGATGGATTGATAATAGTGCGGCAAAGAGTCATATCCGTACGGTTTTGACACATTGCTTTTTATGCATCGCGAGAATGCGATATTTCCGTCCCGATATAGGGATGAGCGAAAAGAAACGAATGAAAAACAGCATTTTATTGATTGATAGTGTAATACATAAATACGTACAACTCTAATAAAAGGAAAATAGATGGTCTGTGCAGTGTAAACAGATGGTCTTCTTCCCATATATAGATGTTTTGTCTTCGAACTATAGATCCTTCGCGTCACATCTATAGATTCTTTGCATTACATCTATAGATCCTTTGCATTACATCTATAGATCCTCTACTTTAGATCTATAGTTCCTTGCATAAGTATTGCATATGCTGCCAGTTTAATGCAGAAATAGTGCATTTATATTCTAAAGATTGTGCGACCGGATTCTATTTCAGGGATTTTGGAAAAGACTTCTGTTGGTAGAGGGGAGGTTCTGGTAACTTTCTGCTCAAAAAGAAATGTACATCCTTACTTTTAGTGCAGTCGTTTTTATTCCCTTTTACTCCATTACTTTACCCTTTTCTCTCTCTTCTACTTCTTTATTGTCAGATATTGGCAAGTAACTGTTCGAAAGAACAGAATGTATATTCCTTTTCCTTGTGCAGTCTGAAATCTTCGGCAGACAACACCTGTAAGCGTGGCAAATCGGCTGTTCCTGCCGTAAAAGCAGAGCTACAAGCATATCCGTGACGGTTCAGTGCATTGGTTGTCCAGTGCAATAATACTTCATCGCTTGCTTCTACAATGATATTGCGATGGCTGTCCACTTTCGGATAATACACCCCGTGGGCATAATCAAACCGGATATCAGTACGGGAAAATAAACCATCCATCCGGTGACTCAGAATCATATCCTCTGTGACTCCGCATTGCAGTCCGTTCTCTTTGGAAAGCAGCCATAGTTTGTCCGCCAGCACTAACGCCTGCTCTATGTCGTGGGTGGAAAGTAAAATCGCTTTATTCTGTTCTACGGCCAGACGGTGAAGTAAAGTCATAATCTCAATGCGGCTCACCACATCCAGGAAAGCAGTAGGCTCGTCCAGCAGGATAAGCGGACATTCCTGCACCAATGCTTTGGCAATCATTACTTTTTGCCGTTCGCCATCCGACAATTCCGCGGTATAGCTTTGGGCTTTATGACTGATGCTTACTGCTTCCAATGCTTCCTCGATGATGGCATGGTCTGCCTTGTTCAGTCTGCCGAAAAAGCCCGTGTGAGGTTGGCGTCCCAGGGCTACGAGTTCATATACCGTCAGGCCGCCTGCCTGTGTCTTGTCCGTCAGTACGACGCCGATGGTGCGTGAACGTTCTTTCTCCGAGTAACCGGACAGAGGCTTATCCTGGATAAGCAGTTCTCCCGATAAAGCCGGTTGCGAGGCGGATAGGGTGCGAAGCAGGGTAGACTTGCCGGTTCCGTTGGCTCCCAGCAGACAAGTAAGTTCTCCGGGGAAGAGTCGGAAAGAAAGATGCTCATGCACCCGTTTCTCCAGCTTTCCCGAACGGTAGCCGATGCATAAATCATTCGCAGTGATAACAGCTTTCTCCATCAGTTGAAGTATTGTATTTTACGTTGGTTTATGATTACATATATAATGACGGGTGCGCCCAGCACCGGGGTTACCGCATTCAGCGGAATGATTCCCGCTTCGCCCGGCAGGATGCAGATAAGATTGCAGAGCAGGGCAATGGCTGCGCCCGTCAGCAAGGTGATGGGGAGCAGAGAATTGTGGTTGGATGTCCCCAGCATCAGACGGGAGATGTGCGGAACGGCCAGACCGATGAAAGCAACAGGTCCGCAGAAAGCGGTAGTGACGGCGGTCAGCAGTCCGGTGGCTATCAGCAGCAGATTGCGGGTGCGGCGGATGTTCACGCCTAAGTTTTCGGCATATCGTGTGCCCAGCAACATGGCGTTCAGCGGCTTGATAAGCAGGATGGAGAGTAACAGGCCTGCCAGGCATAATGCGGAGAAATAAGGTAGTTGCTGCAAGGATACGCCGCCGAAATTACCCATGCCCCATATCATATAAGAATGTACCCCTTCGGCTGTTGCGAAGAAGTTGAGCAGTGAAATGGCGGAAGAAGTGATGTAGCCGATCATGATGCCCGTGATCAGCAACATGATGTTGCTTTTAATCAGTGTGGAGAAGAAAAGGATAAGTCCCATTACCACCATCGACCCGATGAAAGCTCCCAGTATCACCGAGAAGAAACCGGACAGAGTGAATATGCCTGTCGCGATGCTTCCGCCGCCTGCAAGCATCACGAGTGCCACGCCAAGGCTTGCTCCTGAGTTGATTCCTAAAATGGACGGACCTGCCAGCGGATTATTGAAAGCGGTTTGTAGCATCAGTCCCGATGCTGCCAGTGCCGCGCCACATAATAACGCCGTGACGGCTTGCGGCAGGCGCGACTCCCAAATGATGAAACTCCAACTGGCTTTCTCTGCTTCATTGCCCGACAGAATATCCCATACCGCTCCGGCAGGAATACTGATTGAGCCAAACCAAAGATTAGCGGTCATCAATAGAAGGATGAGGACCGATAATGTCACACCATAAATAAATCCTTTTGCTTTCATATTTTGAAATTTGCGTTCTCTCCGTCCTCTTGTTCGTTTTAGTCTGCTAATTTACTATAATATTTCAATTCATATCCTTCCAGCATCGAAGGATGGAAGATTTTTATCAAATCTTTCAGTAACCAGTCCGGTTGGAAGGGTGTTTCTTCATAGAAAGGTATCCGGTTGGTGTTGCATCCGTAGATGTTCCGTTCCTTGAAGGCACGGAAACCGGCGTAAGGTGCAAACTCTTTTTCCAGCTCGCTGTAGGTTTTATCCGCGGGCTGATTATAGCGTATGAGCCATAAGTTCGCCTGTTGTCCTTTCTCAAAGATGACCTCGAAGGGATAGGGGAGTGAGCCGCTATGTGCATCTTCCCGGAAAATGTAATTGGCGCCCGCATCGGTATATAGTTTGGCGATGGTACTGTTTCCGCCCGGAGTATACCAGGTGGAGCTTGTCTTTAAATCGCACATCACCGAGGGGGCATAAGATATGGGCGCTACCAGTTCTTTCAGAGCCTTATAGTTCTGTTCCACTGAGGCAAACAGACTGTCGGATTCCTGCTGTTTGCCGAATAGCAGGCCGTAGAAGCGCATCCACTCGGCGCGCCCCAATGCAGATGTTTCCATGTAGTCGGCACACTCTATGATGGGGACATTCAGCTTCTCTACCCTTCCGTAACCGCCGCTGTTCTCGAAGGGGGAGAGGAGTATGGCGTCCGGGTGCAGGTCTATGATTTTTTCGATGTTAGGGTTCATGCTGTCCCCTACATCTGTAATCGATCCATTCCGGCAACCTTCTTCTATCTCCGGCATTTTTATATATTTCAGGTCACAGACCCCGGCTATGCAGCTCAATGCACCTAGACTCTTCAACAGGCTGCAATGCACGGAAGAGTAGATGACGGCTTTGCTTAACGGAGTGCGCACCACGGTTCCGGCAGGCAGGCAGTCGGGGAGGGGCTGGTTTTTATCTACTAATATATAGGTGTGCAAAACTTTGGCGGTATCCCAGGGATTGCGTAGTTGTGCAAGGGTGTAGTCTCCGTTATCAATGATAGAAAGATTCTCGGAGTAATGCAGGCGGATGGTGTCGCCTTGCGCAGAGACAGAAGTTGTGTTACTTCTTCCGCTGCAGGCGGAGAGAAGTAACACGATAGTACAAAGGGCTATAAAGAGAGAAATTTGTTTCATTATAGGAAGACTATTTTACTGGGGAATATACCGCCGCAGTCAAATTTTTCGATAAATGTTCCGTTATTATTGAAACGGTAAACATCGCCTTTCGTAACTCCAGTGCCATAAGTATAGATATAGATATCGCCCGCCTTGTCATCAATGCTGATACCTCGGATTGCTGTAGTACCCAGCTCCTGAGGCATATCTTTCATAAATGTAGCATTATTGAGTGTGTGAGTCTTGGTGTTATAGCTGAAAAAGCTGTTTGTACCTGCATAGGTATCCCAGTTTGTTACAGTGGAATTTGCCAGATAAATGATGTCATCATGCTCGGCAAAGTGTGTGGCAACACTGATATTCTCGACTGTGCCGTCGCTTTTGATACGTTGGAAAGCGTAAGGGACTGCTGGTGTTGTCCAGGAGATTCCCCAGGAAATCAAGTATACCTCATCATTTGCCTCAAGTAATAAATTGGGGTTAAGTGCTACTTCTATTTCTTTGTCTTTAGTAAATGTTGCTATATCGATGACGGATACGGTGGTTCCCTCTCCCCAACCTGAATTAGCTACATAGAGTTTGCCATTTTCTTCTACTATTTGTTCAGGATTTTTGCCTACTGCCACATATGCTTCTATTTTCAAAGTATTGGCATCTATACGGGCTACCTTTCCGCTGTATAACGTTACATAGATTTTATCACCTTCTGCTTCCATATATCGCGGGTCTCCGTCTTCTTCCGTGAAGGAAAGCCGGGCCTCTTCTACACCGATGGCATTCAGTCTGAGCAGTACTTTAGACCCGGAGAGTATGACATAAATTTTATCTTCATGCTCGATGATATCCTGCCCGGTGTCCCCTAAGTTTTTATTGTTCTGCTTGAGGTAAATATTTGAAATGAAATTGTTCTGACTATCTTTGGCATCCTTGTTAGGAGCGTAGAAGGCAATGCCGGCATTATTTGCTTTGGACGTTCCTTCATTCAGAATAAATGCCCGCCGTTGCGGCAATTCTACGATACTTCCGTTATCGTCCCCCGGGTTGTCATCATCATCACTACAAGAGGAAAACGTTACTGAGAGGGCTAACATGCAGAGTGCACTCCATAATAAACTTCTTACTTTCATTTTATTTTCGGTTTTAGTTAGAATTTAATACTGCCCGTCAGTCTGAATGAGCGTCCGGGCATGGGGTAATATTTTATAATGTCATATTGTTCGTCAGTCAGGTTTATGAGCTCCGCTTGCAGACGCAGTTTACAGCTTCCCAGGCTGAAGGTGCGGGAGGCGGTAAGGGCATGTTCCACATAACCGTCAATGCGGTTCTCTTCGATGTTTTGTGGCAAGTAATAGCGCTCACTCACTCCGGTGGCGGTATAGGCTAAGTTAATCCAGGGAGTTTCAACGGATAGGGAGGCATTGCCGCTGTGCACAGGGGTATAAGGTATCTGATCCTTGTAATTTTTGTCTTCTTTCGAGGTTACATCTATCGCTTTCTGATAGGTGTAGTTACCTGTCAGAGTTAATGAAATGCGGTGGTTTAGTGGGATGGCGGTGCGTAATGTCACATCTGCTCCTGTGATGTCTACTTTTCCATAGTTCAGCATTTTCCACACGTAAGTAGTGGGTAAAGCTACGATTTTGTCATCCACTTTATTGTAATATCCGTCTATGGTCAGAGCTACATAGTCGGTAAAGGAAAAAGGCGAACCGCTCCAAGTGATTCCCAGATTGAATTCCTGCGCTTTTTCAGGGCGTAAGTTGGTGTTTCCTATGCGTTGATAGTAAAGGTCATTGAAAGTGGGAACGCGGAAAGTGCTTTTATACATCATCCGCAGGAAAAGTCCCTGCTCTTTCCACGGGCGGTAAAGTAATGATATTGTAGGACAGAGGCGGTGGCGGTTGTCGGGACGGTTCCCCTTCTCCACTTCTTCGGTGATGAGGGTATGTACCAATGTTCCGGTGGCGGTCAGTCCTTGCCATTGATAGCTCAGGTTTAGTGCCGAAAGCCATGAGTATCTAATCGGAAGCGGGCTGTCGGGCATATTGCTGTCAAGGGTGTTCAGTATCAAATCATTTGCCCATGAGGCGGTGAAAGAACGGACAGGTTGCCATTGCAGAGTGCCCGAGAGATAATATTCCTGCTGTTTGTTTATATCCGTCTGCTTTCCATCCTGATATTTCACATCCGTATCTTCATATTTATTCCATGAATAGTTATATTTGGCTTGTCCCAGCAGTGCCCATACATGGCCGAAGTCCTTACGGTATTGCGCTTGTACAAAGAAATTCTTGTCCCACAACCGTTCATTGGAACTGTTGTTATATAGGATAATAGATCCGGGCAGACCTCGTTCGGAATTAAAGTAGTATGCTTTGACTTGTAGTTGGCTGCTATCCTTCATCGTATGATAAAGATTGCTCTCTGCATGATATGATTGTATATCAGAGTTCCGTCGTTTTTCTTCGGTGATGTATTTACCGTTGACGAGGGTAAAGGGATAGCTTCCATCCGCCCTTTGATAATTTCCGTTTATGCTGTAAGTGGTACGTGGGGCAATACGTTGCGCCCAAGTGACGGAAGGATTGATAAATCCGAAAGAACCACCTTTGACCTGGCCTTTGAAGGAGTATGGCTTATCAGTATCTTCCAGTGGATTCTTGCCATAAATGGAAAGTACACCTGCCGAGGCAAATAAGCGTGCGGATTGCAGAAGGTTTTCATTCTGTCCTATGGATAAAGAAAGCATGTCGATATCATCCAGCGAGAAACGACCGATATCTATTTGCCCTGCCTGACAATTGCTGACCGCTACCCCATCATAGGACACTGCTGTGTGGGTAGCTCCCAGGCTCCGGACCGAAACAGTCTTTAAACCGCCAATTCCTCCGTAATCTCTGACATTCGCTCCGGCAAAACGGCGGACTGCATCAGCCATATTTTGAAGGCCGAGATTCTCCAATTCATTTTTTCCAAAAACTTGTATAGGCGATGCTACGGATATTCTTTGTGGTGCACGTCTGCCCTTTATTCCCACTTCCGGAATGGCATGCACCTTCCCCGTGATGGAGTCTCCCGTCTGCTGTGCCTGCAAGTGAACGCAAAAACAGCATACTAGGCAATACAAACAAAGCCGTAGCCAGATATACCGGCATGGATTATCTTTTATCATAAACAGAAAAACTATAAAAAATATATGCATCTCATGCCCTTTCCTCGAAGGCATAAGAAATGACAGGTTTTGCAGGTCTTCTGACTTACTCCGGCTTTACCGCCTTCCCACCATACGAATACTGGTAGTGGCACAGGTGATTGGCAAATCCTTTAACAGGAGTTCACAGCAGCGGGACTGTTTGGGAGTCACACCCAATTCCCTTTTCATGGAGTACACCGAAAGGTATCCTCCAACAAAACCGGCACAAAGATAGGAAAGATTTATATTTTATTTATCATGTGATGCAGTATTTCATCAATTTATGCATTTATTCTAACAGAATAACTTAATAGAAACTAATACTATCGCTTATGCTAAAGAAAACCGTCGCTGCTTTAAGCCTACTCAGTATCCTCGCAGCTTGTCAGAATGATGAAAATCCTTCCCAACCGGAACTTAAACCACGTAGAGACATCTCATTAACCAGTGTGGAGCAAAGTCTGCTGGATGCAAATACCGACTTTGCATTCCGTTTCTTTGGTCAGGTATGCAGCACGGAAGATGAAAAACCGAATGTCTTTGTATCTCCGTTAAGCGCTTCCCTCTGTTTGTCCATGATTACTAACGGTGCTTCGGGCAATACGCTTGCCGAAATGCAGGACGTGCTGGGATTTCCTGCTTCTTCTTTCTCTCTCGATGACTTGAACAATTACAATCAGAAACTGACCACTGCTTTACTGGATTTGGATAATACCACCCAATTAGGGATAGCCAATTCTATTTGGGTAAAGCAAGGTTTTAAGGTGTATGATTCTTTTGTCAACGTGAATAAGCAGATGTATGATGCGCAGGTACAAGAACTTGACTTTACATCTCCTACGGCGAAAGATGTGATAAATAATTGGTGTGCCGGGCAGACAAATGGCTGTATAAAGAAAGTCATAAAGGATATTCCGGCAGACGTATGTATGTATTTGATTAATGCACTCTATTTCAAAGGTATCTGGACAAGCCGGTTTGAAAAGTCGGCTACCCGTCAGGAGAGCTTTACCAATTCTGATGGTACGCAGCCGAAAGTGAGCATGATGAATCTGACTGCAACGTTTAACTATATCCGGAATTCGTCATTCTCCATCGCCGAGTTACCTTATGGCAATGAAGCTTTCAGCATGGTGATATTATTGCCGTCAGGAGGTAAAACTTTGAACGAGAGTCTGGCTGAACTGACTTCCGGGAACTGGAAGGAATGGAACAGCGATATGGCTGGCAAAGAGTTGCAGGTGAAGCTTCCCCGTTTCAAAGTGGAGTATGACAAGACACTCATTGATGATATGGTTGCTATGGGGATGAAGGATGCCTTTGACGGTAACAAAGCTGATTTCTCCAAAATGTCAGCGGCTGAGTTGTTCATTGGGATTTTGCAGCAGTTCACTTATATAAATGTAGATGAGGAAGGCACTGAAGCGGCAGCGGTTACAGAAGGAGGAATACTTGATTCTTCTGTTGGAGTCCCCGTCACCATACCTTTCTACGTAGACCGTCCTTTTGCTTTCATGATAAAGGAGAAGAGCACAGGGGCGATTCTCTTTATGGGGAAGGTTACGAAGCTGTGATAGAAAACAAAGGAGGGTTTGAATTTTCAAGCCCTCCTTTGTTATGATGTATAATCTTTATAATTTACTCTTATATATCTGTGACATCACCTTCTGATACTGGTTCTCCAGTTGCAGCAGATTCTGTTTGCTTTGATAAATCACGGAGACTTCCACAAAATACTCTATCACACTGATCTGTCCGCCGGTGAGGGCTTGTTTCAGCAATGCGAGGTCTTGTTGCGAGCTGAACGCTTCCTGGTATTCTTGCATGGAAGCCTGCAACGACCGGGCTTCCCGATAAAGCTGTGCCAATGAAGATTCTGCCTGTAAAGTGGCGTTTTCTTTCTGGTAGTCGATATTCATGGATTGTGCTTTCGCTATCTTCACCTTGTTTCTATTCTCGAAGATAGGGAAAGAAAAACCGACAACAACACCGTTGAACGGAGTGCCCGATTCTGTATTGCGACGGTAACCCAACTCCAGTTTAGGCAACCAGCCTTGTTTGCTGACAGAAATTTGTTTGCGGGCAGCAGCGCTTTCATTGTTCAATGACCATAAAGCGGCATCTGAAGCAATCACTTCTTCACGTAACAGGTTGTAGTCTGCCGGCAACGGATACAACGGATATTCACCAAGAGACGAAAATTGTAAAGGCTGGTTGCTGTTCAGTGCTGTCAGTTCCTGCCATTTATTCTCCAGTGTAGTACGGTTTGTCCGGGCCTCCGTACGAACGTTCAGTAATTCCAGATTGATTTTATTGGTCTCCAGAACGTTGGCGTCTCCTGTTTCCAGGCGTTTCTTATAATAGGCAGAAAGCTCTTCCGCTTGTTTCAGGCGCTCATCCAGTAACTTTTGTTGTTGTTGCAGCATAAGGATGTCGAGACATACCTCTTTGGCTTGCAGCAACAGTTGCTGGCGAAAAGCGGTGGATTGTGCATCGAGAGCACCGGTTTTAAAACGGTTCACTTGTCCGCGGGTGGCGTAGAGGGTAGGGAAGTCGAAACTTTGTGAAACAACGAGCTCACCGATGGTTTCGTTCTTGTCTTTTGCTCCCCACAGGTGGGAATAAGAAAGGCTCGGGTCGGGAAGATTATTCTCCGACTTGTTCTCCAACTTCTGCGAAGTGATGAGTTGGGCATTGGCTTGCAACTCCTTATTGTTCGCTTCTATGCGGCGCAGCACTTCGTCTATACCGACTGATTGTGCGCTCATCCCCGCATATAGGCAAAAGGTGATAAAACTAAATATTAGAATTCGTTTCATTTTTTTGATATTGTTGATGGTTATATGGTAATAATTTCCCTGCGGCATCTCTCATTAGCTGTCATGCCGCAGGAAACTTTGCTCCAGCGCTACACTGGTCTCCGGTGCATCATCAGGTAAACAATCGGAATGATAAAACCGTTCAGGAACGTGGAAGTTAAAAGACCTCCGAGAATAACTTTTGCCATCGGACTCTGAATCTCATTACCCGGCAGGTCGCCTCCCAATGCCAGCGGAATAAGTGCCAGCGCTGAAGACAGTGCCGTCATTAGAATCGGATTCAGCCGGTCCATTGAGCCGCGTATAACGCTGTCATATACTTCCATCCCTTCTTCCTGCTGCAAGTGGTTGTAGTGGCTGATAAGCAACATACCGTTTCGTGTGGCAATACCGAACAATGAAATGAAACCGATGATAGCCGGAATGCTGACCTCACCCGTAGTCATGAGCAAGGCAAACACACCACCAATCAGTGCCAACGGCAGGTTGATAAGTATAATCGCACTTTCCTTCACACTGCGGAACTCATGGTAAAGCAAGAGGAAGATGACAACGATACTCATCAGTGATGTCAACAACAGCGTGCGGCTTGCCGCCTGCTCGCTTTCAAACTGGCCGCCATATTCAAGGTGATATCCCTCCGGCAGCTTGATATCTTTATCCACCCGTGCCTGAATATCATTCACCACACTGCGCAAGTCGCGGTCGGCAACATTGGCAGAGATAACGATCTTCCGTTTCACATTCTCGCGGCTGATGGTGTTCGGACCCATTGCCGAACGTACTTCTGCAATGTAGTTCAATGGAATCTTCTTGCCGTCGCTGGTGTCTATCATCAGGTTGCGGATCTTCTCCATTTCGTCACGCAGGTCGTCACGTACACGTACGGTGAGGTCGAAACTTTTACCCTTCTCATATACTTGTGAAACGGTTTCTCCAGCCAGGCAAACATTGACGAACTCGGAGAACTCCGGTAATGAAATGCCGAATTTCGCCAGCATTTCCCGTTTGGGCGAGATGATGAGTTGCGGACGCTCTATCTGCTGCTCCACATTCAGGTCGGCAATGCCCGGAATGTCCTGAATGGTCCCTTTGATTTCGTTGCCCAAAGTGAACATACGGTTCAGGTCATCACCGAACAGTTTGATAGCGATGTTCGCCTTTGTGCCGCTGAGCATAGCGTCTATACGGTGGCTGATAGGCTGTCCTATTTCAATGTTGGCTCCTACAATTGTTCCTAGCTTCTCGCGTACGTCGGCAACCAGTTCGCTGCGTGAGCGGTCTTTCAGTTCAAAGGGTGCTTCTATTTCCGACACATTCACTCCGAGCGCATGCTCGTCCAGTTCGGCGCGTCCCGTTTTGCGGGCCACGGTTTGTATCTCAGGAATACTGAGCAATAATTCTTCGGCACGATGGCCCATTTTGTCGCTTTCTTCCAGAGAAATCCCCGGCAGGGAGGAGATGTTAATCGTGAACGAACCTTCATTAAACGGAGGCAGGAACGAACGTCCCAGAGTGAAGAAGCATGCGAGGGCTACTACGAATAAACCGATGGTGCCACCCAATACGATTTTCTTATGCCCAAGGACGAAAGCCAGTGCTGAACCATACCATAGCTTCATCTTGCGCGCTACGAAAGAGTCGCTGTTTTCTTTTTTTTCCTTCTTGGGGTCTTTGCCCAGAAGATAGGAGCAAAGCACCGGGGTAACTGTCAGTGCCACTACCGTAGAGGCGGCCAATGCTACGATGAACGCAATACCCAGTGGCACCAGCATACGTCCTTCCATACCGGTAAGGAAGAATAGCGGCACGAAACTCACTACGATAATCAGCGTGGAGTTCAGAATGGGCATACGCACTTCCTTGGATGCATTGAACACTACTTCCAGTATCGGAAGCCGTTCGTCCATAGGCTTCAATCTGTTTTCGTGCAGTCGCTTATATACGTTTTCCACGTCCACAATGGCATCATCTACCAGCGAACCGATAGCGATGGCCAGACCACCGAGACTCATGGTATTGATTGTGAAGCCCATGTAATGCAGTGTCACCAATGAAGTAATCAGTGAAAGCGGCAGCGTCACCAGTGAAATAACCGTCGTACGCACATTCGCAAGGAACAGGAACAGTACGATGATTACGAAGATACCGCCTTCAAACAATGATTTTTGTACGTTTCCGATAGAACTTTCGATGAAACGGCTCTGACGGAAGATGTCAGTGCTGACTTTTACATCTGCCGGCAGGTTCTTCTGTAAATCTTTTAAGGAAGCTTCCAACTTATCGGTCAATTCCAGAGTGCTGGTAGCCGGTTGTTTGGTAACTGTCAATAATACAGCCGCCTTGCCCCGTTCCGATGCTGTACCCAGTTTCGGCAATTTGGCACCGATGTGTACGTCGGCAATATCTTCCAGCAGGATAGGGGCGGAATTGACCGGATTGCCTTGTACCTTGTCAGCTGAAGCCTTGTTAACTCCCCCCTTCACTACGGCACGTGCCAGTTGGTCTACACGCTCGGTAGAAAGTACTCCGCGTACAATGTATTCGTTGCCGTATTCATACAGTACGCCGCCATTGGCGTTCAGGTTCATTTCGCGCGTCACGTTCATGATTTCATTCAATGTAACACCGTAATGACGCATCCGTTCCGGGTCTAACTGTATCTGATATTCTTTAATATCACCGCCCAATACCGCCACCTGTGCCACGCCGCCTGTAGAGAGCAATCGCGGACGGATAGTCCAGTCGGCTATGGTGCGCAGGTCGAGCATGGAAGTGGAGTCGGCTGTCAGACCGATAATCAGCATTTCACCCAGGATGGACGATTGCGGGCCCAGAGTCGGTTTGCCTACTCCGGTGGGCAGGCTTTCGCTTACGACAGACAGCTTTTCGCTGACAATTTGCCGTGCCAGATAAATATCCGTATCCCAATCAAATTCCACCCAGACTACGGAGAAACCGTTGGTAGATGAAGAACGTACGCGGCGCACACCTGTCGCACCGTTCACGGCCGTTTCTACGGGAAACGTGACAAGTTGTTCCACTTCCTCTGCCGCCATACCATTCGCTTCCGTCATGATGACGACTGTCGGTGCGTTGAGGTCGGGAAATACGTCCACTTCCGTGTGCATGGCGGTATAAGTTCCGCCTATCAGCAACAGCACCGAGGCTACGAGCACCAGGATGCGGTTGTGGAGTGAGAAATGTATAATCTTGTTTAACATGTGGTTTAAATATTGAGTCTTAAATATTAATTATAAATAGCCTGCGGAGTCATGTTTAAGCCGTTCGCATCGTTATGCCGCAGGATAATTAATATTCAATAATTTATAATTAACAATTAAAATAGCTTTTCTTAGTGTTCGTGACTGTGTGCCGGAATTGCATTCGTGGCACTTGCTAATTTCACCTGATAAGCTCCTTCGGTTACCACACGGTCTCCGGCTTTCACACCTGAAAGGATCTGTACACTTTCGCCGTTGTCAGCTCCCAATGTGACGAGTTGTTTCTTGTAGCCTTCTTCGTCCAGTTGCAGATAGACGAAGAAACTGCCCTGTTCTTCGGTGAGTGCCGAGTGGGGCAAAGAAATCACGTTTTCTATGGGTGAAGACAGCAGGAAGATTTCTACGAATGAGCCGGGGACGATATCACCTTTGTTGTCGAATTCGAAAGTAACGGGCACATAATATCCGCCATCTCCACCCGAAGCCTTGCCGTAGGAGAGAAGACGTCCGTCCAAGTCTTTCAATGTGTACACTTTATTATTATAAGGAGTGCAGAAGTTGGCCGAACCAATGGTGCGCAGATACTGGTAATATTTCTCTGAGACATCGGCACGCAGGAATAATTTGCGGTTTTGCGTAATGCTGACCAACGGTTGTCCTATGGCTACATAATCGCCTTCTTTCACCAACAGACTTTTTACATATCCGTTGATGGGGGAAGTTACAGCCTGGCCGCTTGCCGAGTTGTTTTTGGCTACGGCCTCGTAGCTGATACGTGCGTTTTCATACGCTTGTTCGGCCTGTGCGAAGTCTTTTTCGGAGACAATCTTGTTTCCGACAAGGGCTTTCATACGTTCGTATTCTTTCTTCGATACTTCGTAGGCGATACGTACACGTTCTACGGGGTCACCGTCTGCCATATTCTTGGAAGACAAAGTCACCAGTGGCGTGCCTTTGCTCACGCTCATGCCTTCAATCACTTTCCCGCGGAAAGAAACAACGCCTGCCACTGTAGCCACGGCAACGCTTTCGTCTCCCTGCGCAGCCATTACCTGCCCACTGGTTTTAATGACCTGATGGAATATTCCCGGTTCGATAACGCTGGATTTCACACCGGCAGCTTGTGCTTTGGCAGGAGGCAGGATGATTTCATCGCTATGTCCGCCTGCAGCTTCTCCGCTGTGGTCGTGACCTGCATGAGCATGATCTTCTCCTTCGTGGTTATGCCCTTCCCCCTCATGTTCGTGATCATGGTCACAACCTTTGTGGTCGTGTTTTTCTGTTTCGTGATTATGGCCTTCGTGCCCGTCTCCGGACTTGCTGTTGCAGGAGCCCAATAGGAACAGGCCTATGACTCCCATAAAAATAAATTTCTTCATGATGATATATTTTGTTCTTACTTTTAATAGGGTACAAAAATAGAAAATGGGGTCTGCAACATAATTGCAGACTTCTGATTAAGCAAGAACAGACGGAGGTGCGCGAAGCCCTGTGGCACGCGTTAGATACGTGCCATGAAGTGACTCCTGGTATATGTACTCCTGCCTTAGCCCGCTTTCTTCGGGTAGAATGAGTAATCTCAGGAGTGGTTCGGAGAATAAAGTAATCACTAACGGGAAGTCGGGATGCGCCCATCCGTTATCCGAGGTGGGAGTCTGCTGGAAGAAATGTGTGGTGACGCATCCCGTGTCGCAGCAGCAATGCTCGTTTTCGGGAGCGTGTTGTTGTCCGCAACAATCGGGTGTGATATCATTCTTCATACATATCAACCCGTTGCTGTGGTGGTGATGGGGAATAACAGGTACTACCAGCATGACCATGCTGATGAATAGCAGAAAATATGTGATGTACCGTTTATTCTTCATCCTTTTTTTATTGCGGACAAAGATAGCAGTTAACTGCTTAATTACCAAATGCCAGTTATTAAAAAGCCTTGAATAATCCATTTAAGCTTTCACTCATGCTGGGATGCGTGAATATGAAGTTGCGCAGAACTGAAGATTTCTGTCCGGTTTTCATGGCAAATGCCACCAGATTGATGAGTTCCGGTGCATTGACGCAGAGGAAGGTGCACCCCAGGATCTTTTCCGTATCTGTATTCACGATGGCTTTCAGCATTCCGTCTATATTCTGCAAAGTACGGGCACGCGGGATGGCTGATACCGGTAAGCGTGATACTTTAATGGGATATCCCCGTTTCATAGCTTCTGCTTCCGTCAGTCCGATATGTGCCATCGGTGGATCGGTAAAGATGGTATAAGGCACCGGATGCCGGTCTTCTGTGGTACGCTCCTTCTTTCCGAACAAAGTATCCCGGATGATGCGGAAATCATCGATGGAAAGGTAGTCATACATCTCTCCGCCTTTGACGTCTCCCAAAGCCCAGATGTGTGGCATGGTAGTGTGCAGTTGCTCGTCTACTACAATTGCTCCCTGTGCATTGACTTGTACACCGGCTTTTTCCAAATTGAGGTTTTCTATCATCGGTTTGCGTCCGATAGCCACCAGCAAGGCGTCACCTTCAAGAAAATAGGGTGTACCGTCCGAAGCATCCGTATAGGTGGCGGTAATGCCGTCCGCGGTGTCATGAAGAGACTGTATACGGGCGTTCAGACGTACTTCTATATTTTTTCTTTTGAGGTTTTCCTGCATATATTCGGCAACTTCCCGGTCTGCTTTCGGAAGGAAATGTTTGCCGGCTTCCAGAATGGTGACCTTGCTGCCGAATCCGGCATATATGGTTGCAAATTCAAGTCCGACGGCTCCGCTTCCTATAATCAGTAAATGTTGAGGAAGAATGTCGGCGTGCAGCAACGTTTCGCTGGTGTACACATAGCGGTTGTGCTTCAACCCGTCGATGGCCGGCAGAATGGGAGTGGAGCCGGTATTGATGAATATCTCCTTACCTGATAATTCGAAAGACTCTTCCTCTTTTTCGGGTGAAGGAGTCACTTTTACCGTGTCAGGGCAGATGAAAGATGCAGTTCCGTCATATAGGGTGATGTTGGGATTGCCCGTCAGTTTTTCAATATTCTTTTCCCGCAGGAAAGCAACCAATTTATCCTTACGTCTCAGAGCGAGAGCATATAGTTTGGCTTGTTTCTTATAGTCATTCTGATACACGCGTTCGGCAAATTCCGATTCGGTTATCATGGTTTTAGTAGGGATACACCCCGCATTGATGCAGGTTCCACCGTACATTTCCGGGGAACGTTCGATGACCGCCACTTTCCAGTTGCGGTTGGCCAATTCGGTCGCCAGTAATTTTCCACCTTTACCGAAGCCTATTATTATAGCGTCATATTGTTTCATTATTCTCGTAGTTAGAGGTTTATCCAAATGGAACAATATGACGGGAGAAATGTTGCGGAAGTCCTGTTAAGGAACGTTTACCTTTCCAGTTCGCGAAGTGATTCCATTTTCTTCTTTTCCAGGAATTCGTAGATGCCGCTCAGATGTTCTTTGACCTGCTTGTTGCCGAATTCATAAACCTTCGTAACCAGGCCATCCAGGAAGTCGCGGTCGTGGCTCACCACAATCAATGTTCCGTCAAAATCCAGAAGCGCCTGTTTCAGAATGTCCTTTGTCTTCATGTCTAGGTGGTTGGTAGGCTCATCCAGAATCAGCAGGTTTACCGGTTCCAGTAGCAGCTTGATCATGGCAAGCCGGGTGCGTTCTCCGCCGGACAGGACTTTCACTTTCTTCATGGACTCTTCGGGACCGCCAAACATGAATGCGCCCAGCAAGTCGCGTATCTTATTACGTATCTCACCTTTTGCCACATCGTCAATCGTTTGGAACACGGTCAGATTCTCATCCAGCAGGGAAGCCTGATTTTGGGCAAAGTAGCCGATTTGCACATTGTGTCCGAGGGTCAGTGTACCTTCGTGTTCAATTTCTTTCATGATGCACTTCACCAAGGTAGACTTACCTTCACCGTTTTTGCCGACGAAGGCTAATTTGTCGCCTCGTTCCACAGTCAGCGTAGCATTTTTGAATACTACATGGTCGCCGTAAGTTTTGCCTACTCCTTCCATTATAACGGGGTAGTTTCCTGAACGTGGTGACGGTGGAAATTTCAGGCGCAGTGCCGAAGTATCTTCTTCGTCTACTTCCAGTAACACCAGTTTCTCCAGCATTTTTACGCGGCTCTGCACTTGCAGGGTTTTGGAGTAAGTGCCTTTGAACCGTTCGATGAACTCTTTGGTTTCGGCGATGAATTTCTGTTGTTCGTCGTAAGCTTTCTGCTGCTGTTCGCGGCGTTCCTTGCGGAGTTCCAGATATTTGGAATAGTTCACTTTGTAATCGTAGATACGTCCCATTGTCACCTCGATGGTACGGGTGGTGATATTGTCCACGAATTTGCGGTCGTGGCTGATGACGATGACTGCTTTGCCATTATTGATAAGGAAATCTTCCAGCCATTGGATGCTCTCGATGTCGAGGTGATTGGTCGGCTCGTCCAGCAATAACACATCCGGTTTCTGGAGCAGAAGTTTAGCCAACTCGATACGCATGCGCCATCCTCCGCTGAAGTCACTGGTCTGGCGGTTGAAGTCCTCGCGCGAGAAACCGAGTCCGAGGAGAGCTTTTTCCACATCTTCTTCGTAGTTGGTGGAGTCGATGGAGTAGAATTTCTCGCTCAGGGCTGAAACCTTTTCAATCAGTTCCATGTAACTGTCGCTTTCGTAGTCGGTGCGTGTTTCCAGCTCCTTGTTGAGGCGTTCTATTTCCGCTTCCATTTCATGCAGATGGGCGAAAGCTTGGGCTGTTTCCTGGAATACGGTTCTTCCGTCTTCCGTCATCAGATGCTGGGGCAAGTAAGCGATGACGCTGTCTTTGGGTGCTGATATTTTGCCACGGGTGGGTTGGCGCACTCCTGCCAATATTTTCAGCAAGGTACTCTTTCCCGCTCCGTTCTTTCCCATCAGGGCGATGCGGTCTTTTTCATTAATAACGAAGGAAATGTCACTGAATAAGGTGGTGCCGCCGAATTCTACGGCCAGTCCGTCAATTGAAATCATACTCTATTTTTAAATTGAGGCGCAAAGATAGTGCAAACCGGGGACAGAATAAAATGAACCCGTTCATTTTTTTATGTTGAGGTGCAGCTTATCTTATCTGAAGAACATGCATGTTGAGTACAGAACTTTCATGCTTGCGTGAAAAAGTTATGCCGAGATACAGCTTATCTTCTTCAAAGATAATATAATTATATTATTTTTTATATCTTTGCCTCATTAAACAAAATACGTTGGTCATGGAAACAGTGAATTTATCAGAAGATTACCGTCCCCTCATATTGGTGGCGGAAGACGATGATAGTCATTTTAAGTTGATAAAAGCTATTATTGGCAAGAAGTGTGAAATATTATGGGCGAAGAATGGTGAAGATATGGTTACTTTGTTTAAGGAAAACCGTGGAAAGACAGCTGCTATCCTTATGGATATAAAGATGCCCATCATGAATGGTCTGGAAGCAACGAAGATTATCCGTGAAGAGGAAAAAGAACTTCCTATCATCATGCAGACTGCCTATGCTTTTACGGCCGACCGCGAAAATGCAATGGCAGCCGGAGCTTCGGAAGTGCTGGTAAAACCCATCACATTGAGTGCATTGCGCACTTGTTTGAGCAGATTCCTGCCCCGGTTACAGTGGTAAACATCTGGTACTAGAATATACAAAGAAATCTCTCATCCCTCGATGAGGGATTTTTTTTGAGCCACACTCTATTAAGATAGGAATAAAGATTGACAATAGAGGAGATGGGCAATTGCTGCATATGCTTTGCCTTTCGTGTGAAGTAAAATCAGTCATAAAGACCAAAAATGAATGCCTCCGTCTATTTTTCTTCTGCTTCCTCTTTTGGGCTTTCCCTTTCCTGCATCTTCCGTTTCACAAATTCTATTTTCAGGTTGGCTTCTTCCATCTCTTTTTTTATCTGGGTGATGGATGACAGCAATTGCGCCAACTCGTAAACGCCGGCTACTGCCTGGCGGTCTGCCGGACTCATTGTGGTGGAATAGGGGCGTTCGCCCTGATAGTTTACTTTGATGTTCTTATCCTTATTTAAATAGAGAAATCCGATGACATTGCCGTCTTCTCCCAATTTGTAATCCGCTTTTTCGATCTTCTCACTTAAATCCGTGGTTTCGTAACTATCTTTGGAAGCGGGTGTTTCGGCAAAACTGCCATCGGGAGCAACTACTTTCACACTGAGGTGATGAATATGGGACGGACCGCAATAAATGGAAGTCATTGTCATTTGTCCTGTCTCGTTCACTTGAAAACGGAGGAAGGAGCGGTGCAGGTTTTTCTCTATCACTTGTGAAGGATGCAGGTAATTACCGATTTTCTGGTATTCGGCATCTTTCTCGAAAGTAAATTTATTTTTTATGGCCTCCAGTTCTCCTTGTTTTTTCTGGAGCAGACTATCCAGGTAGACAAGTGTTTTCTCTTGTTCTTTCAATTCTACTTGTTGCATCAGGCCGATACCTTCGCGGCGGGTTTCGAAGGCTTTGGGATATAGTATCTTAATGCTGTCAATCTGTATCTTTGCTTCGCTGAAGTCTCCCCGTTCGAAGGCTTCGCGGGCTGTTTGCAGTTTCTCACCAGCTTTTTTTTCTACATTCTCGCAAGAGAAAAGCGTGCAGCAGAGGCACGCGAGAAGTATCACTTTCTTCATAATTATCGTTCTTATGTTAGTGACGACAAAATTAGAAATAATATCCGTATCTTTGCGCCCCGAAACTGATAATTTAGCGAAGCTCTGCTTTACTGAATTATCATTTATAAAGATATACTATATGATAGAGTTGACAACAGAAGAACTGAAGCAACATTTTAGTGACGACATATTCAAGCGGATATCCGAAACGGCCGATGAGCTGGGATTGGAATGTTATGCAGTGGGGGGATATGTGCGTGATATATTCCTGCAACGTCCGTCGAAGGACATTGATGTTGTGGTGGTTGGCAGTGGTATAGAAATGGCAGAAGCATTGGGAAAACGCCTGGGACGTGGGGCACACGTAGCTGTATTCAAGAATTTCGGTACTGCACAAGTGAAATATCACGGGACGGAAGTTGAGTTTGTAGGCGCACGCAAAGAGTCTTATCAACGTGACTCCCGTAAACCTATCGTTGAAGACGGCACGTTGGAGGATGACCAGAACCGGCGTGATTTCACTATCAATGCATTGGCTGTCTGCCTGAACCGGACACGCTTCGGAGAATTGGTGGACCCCTTCGGCGGTATAGAAGACCTGAAAGAAAAAACGATCCGGACTCCCCTCGACCCGGATATCACATTCAGCGACGACCCTCTGCGCATGATGCGTTGCATCCGCTTTGCTACCCAACTGAACTTTTACATTGATGATGCCACGTTCGAGTCTTTGTGCCGCAATCGTGAGCGTATTTCCATCATATCTAAAGAACGCATAGCGGACGAACTCAATAAAATATTGCTTTCGCCCGTGCCCTCCAAAGGGTTTATCGATTTGGACCGCTCCGGCTTGTTATCACTTATTTTCCCAGAACTTGTGGCTTTGCAAGGAGTGGAAACCCGCAACGGGAGAGCCCATAAGGATAATTTTTATCATACTTTGGAAGTGTTGGACAATATCAGCCGCAAGACGGATAACCTCTGGTTGCGTTGGGCTGCCTTGCTGCACGATATAGCGAAACCGGTTACCAAGCGTTGGGAGCCGCGGGCAGGATGGACCTTTCATAACCATAACTTCATTGGTGAGAAGATGGTACCCGAAATCTTCCGGAAGATGAAACTGCCGATGAATGAGAAGATGAAATACGTGCAGAAACAGGTGAGCCTGCACATGCGGCCTATCGTGATAGCTGATGATGTGGTGACTGACTCTGCCGTCCGCCGTCTGCTTTTTGAAGCCGGAGATGACATTGATGACTTGATGACATTGTGTGAGGCTGACATTACTTCTAAAAATGTGGAGCGTAAGCAACGCTTCCTGAATAACTTCCAACTGGTGCGCCAGAAACTGAAAGACCTGGAAGAGCGTGACCGTGTTCGTAATTTCCAGCCGCCTATCAGTGGGGAGGAAATCATGAAGACCTTCAATTTGGGGCCTTGCCGGCAGGTAGGAGCTTTGAAAAGTGCTATTAAAGATGCTATTCTGGATGGAGTAATCCCCAATGAATATGAGGCTGCGCGTACTTTTATGTTGCAACGTGCCGAAAAGATGGGACTGAAATTTCATTAATATTTATCACGGATTTCCGTGACAAATATTTACTCCACATAGTTGCCTTTTTCATCCTTTTAATCTTGTTTTTCGCCCGTTTATCCTGTTAAAAGGCTCTCTAAACAAAAAAAATAAGAAATTGTTGACCGTTTGATAGAAAATTAATGTTTATATTTGCAAATAGTACAAAAATATAAACTGTTATAAATATTGAAAGGTATGGATGAAATGAAAACGTGGTTCCGCCCGATTAAGGGGATTACTCTTTGTTTTGCGGCTGCCCTTTTTTGCAGTCAGGCGGTGGCTCAGGTAGAAGCAAAGAGGAGTTTTTCTTCGGCTAAACGTATTACGGCATTTGATAATACAACGTTCTGTACAGCTTTTCTGTCGGATGGCTCTTTGCTGACGATTCGTGATATCCCTATTGCAGATTTGAAAGATGTTGATCGGATAGCCTTTAATCCGACCGGTAGTTCGTTGGCTTTGATGAGAGGTAAGAAGCCTGTCAGTATATACTCTTTCCGTGACCGGAACAAGAAACTCTTCGAACTGAAAGAGAAGCGCAAGAGCAAAGATCTGAAAGGCAGGAAGAATCTGGATTTCCACATGGCCGGGCAGGCAGGCGCTGAATTGATGAAAAGCGCTTCAAAGGGGGATATCGTGCCTGTTGCCATGTGTTATGGTGCTGATGCCCGCAACTTCATAGTATCCAATTCTTTGGGTGAAATCATCATTTATGATACAAAGGAATATCTGCCCCAGGCTTATATTCAGGGAAAAAGCGTAGCTACTTCCGTATCTATGAGTCCCAACAATTATTTCATTGCTGCCGGAACCGGCAAGAACATCGATATCTGGAACTTCCAGACAAAAGAATTGCGTAAGTCTATTCCGATGCCTGCCGAAGTGACGGAGGCGGTCTTCTCTGTCGATGCTTCCCAGATGGCAGTTGTGACCACAGACAAGCGTCTGACTATCTTTGATACGAAAACGTGGGACAAGATAGATATTTTCGATAAAATAGGAGGCACTTTGACTTCCCCTTCTTTCCATCCGGACGGCAAATATATCAGCGTAGTTAAAGACGGTAACGCCATTGTCATCATGAACCTGAAGAACAGCGTGCCCGAACAGACTTTGGACGAGAATCCGGGTGGTGTAACGGCCAGCCGGTTCTTTGTGAACAAACAAACGAAAGATGTATTCATGCTTTCCAATCGTGCTAAAGGACTTGTTTTCTGGGATGCTAACGGTTTGAATCCTTTCTTCGGCAAATTGATGAGCAAGGAAGTGGATGCTAAAATGAACGAATGGGTAAAAATGATGCAAGGCGAATCTTTGGAAGACTATGCCATTCGTGTAAATGACGAAACACGCCTGAAGCAACAGCAATTGTTTGCCCAGGAAGTGGCGACGGAACTGGCAGGTGACCGTATCTCCATCGATAATCCTTTTGTGGGTGAGTACGATGCTTCCAAGAATATGCTGAATATCGGCTTCAATGCATTGCCCGCCATCGCTCTCGAAGTGCCGGCAGGTGAAGTGGGGGACTTCAAGGATACCAAGAACCTGAAGTTTGACAATGCTGTGTATGTATTGAATGATAAGGACGAATTTGAGTTGGCTTATGTAGAGGTGCGTAATGAGACTACAAATAAAGTGTATATCTATGATAACATCGGCCGTACCAAGTTGACGGCTCTCGAAGCTGATGATAACTTCGTTCCGCTGGAGATTATGCAGCAGGCTAGCCGCGAAGAAATTCAGTTGAAAGAAATCAAGGAAGCCGTAATCGAAGAGAAGAAGCAGGATAAGCTGATTACGGAAAACACTCAGATTGATGTGAAGACTGAGGTGGTTCCGGGTGTGGATGCTGACGGTAATAAGATTCTGAACTACAAAGTGGAATATCAATATGAAGTTATTAACAAGGAATTCTCGGCTAAAGAAGACTTCCCGTCCGGTGGCTATAACATTGAACGCTCCAATGCTGCCATGTCTTTGATGAAGATTATCAAGAATGCTTTCGAAGGCGATTTCGCCAAGTATCTGTCCGAAGGCAAACAGGTGAAAGTAATCATTACCGGTTCTGCTGATGCAAGTCCTATCCGCGGACGTATAGCCTACAACGGGCAATATGGCGAATTCATTGACGAACCTTACTATAAGGATGGCAATCTTGATAATATTACAGTTACGAAAGCTTCGGGCATTACTACCAATGAACAGTTGGCTCTGATGCGTGCGGCAGGTGTGAAGGATTACATTGAGAAGAATGTGGCTACACTGGATAACACCAAAAACGAATACGAATATCATGTGGAAGTTGCCAAAGAACGTGGTGGAGAATTCCGCAAGATCAATGTGGAGTTTGTAATAATGAATGCTTTCCCCGTAAAATAATTATCATGAATAAATTTTTTATACTGACAATCATTCTTGTGCTGGGGGCATGGGGAAAGGTAGCGGCACAAGACGCCGCTGCCGCATCCAAACGTGCCAACCAGCAATATGTGCTTTTTGAAAGTGAGCGCGATAAAGGAACGAACGTGACTGGCATGTACGGCTATCTGCTGGACAGTTACGAGAACTTCATGAAGGTTGTTGAAGCACCGGATAACGGTCAGTATTTGAGTGGTGCCAAGAACCGCTTGCGTGCTATGTACCCTTATCTGCTGAACGGAGCAGTGTACTACTCCGAGCAGAAACAACCGGCCAAGGCTCTGGATTTTGCGGCAGCTTATATCGAGATGCCCCAGTTGAAGATATTCCAAAGTGAATTGCTGCCTAAGGACAGCCGTTATGCTTCCGTTGTGTATTATGCGGGAGTATCCGCTTACACTCTGCAAAAGTATTCGCAGGCATTGAAGTATTTTCAGGAGTATCTGAATACAGGAACAGACACGCAGCAGAAAGACTGCTATGTATATATGAGCATGATATATCAGTCGCAGAAGAATTATTCGGAGCAAGAGCGCATTCTTGAGCAGGCTATTGCCAAGTATCCCGTTTCGCTCGATTTCCTCTACAATCTGGTGAATGTACATATCGCCACGAACAATATGCCGAAGTTATTGTCCGCTATAGACCGCATTCTTGAGGTGGATCCCAACAACGACAAAGTGTTACCTATCAAGGCGCGTCTTTTGGAACGTCAAGGCAAGAATCAGGAAGCGCTTGACATCTACAAACGTCTGTATGCCCTTCACCCCGATAGCTTTGAACTGCTGACCGGATTGGCTCGCGTCAACTTTAATGTGGCTACGGAGATTGTGAACAATGGTGCTACTATTGCCAATGATACGGAATATGCTTTGGTGCGCCAGCGTGCTTCCGGTTATCTGCTGGATGCCAAAGACCTTTTCCTGAAAATCCTGGAGAAAGAACCTTCGTCCAAGATGTATATGCAGGGATTGGCGGGTGTATATCAGTATATGGATATGAAAGCGGAATATGAAGTGTTGATGAAAATTGTTTCAGACGGTGCTTCTTATACATCGTTCTCTTCACGCCTGTTAGCTTACAATGAAGCATTGAAGAAGACCGAAGGCGTGGCTCAGCAGCAAGAAGCAGCTCCTGTACCGGTGGAACCTGCCATGCTGGTGATTCATGTGGACAGCTTCATCGACGGTAATAATAATAAGGTGATAGATGCCGGTGAAAGTTTTGCCGTTCAATTCACGATTGCGAACAATGGACAGGGAGATGCTTATAATATTCGCCTCCGTCTTTCCGAACAGCAGGGGTACGATGAATACTTCGATGGTCCCCGCGAACTGGATGGTGGTAACATCCCGGCCGGAACATCCAAACAATACACTTTCCGTTATCTGGTGAAGAAGGAGATGCCTTCGGCACTGGCTAAGATCAATATCTATGCTTTCGAAGCGAACGGTTTTGATGCGGACCCGTCGGAATTGATTGTGAACACTCAGGAATATGCCATGCCGCGTTTGCGGGTAGCCGATCATCAGTTCTTTGCTTCCGAAGGTTCGTCCATCACTTTGGGCAAGAACGGTAAACTGACACTTGCCTTGCAGAACTTCGGTACTAAAACCGCCCGCAATGTGAAGCTGAATTTCAAGTTACCGAACAATGTATTTACGACGGATACCCCGGAAATGGTGATAGACAGTATTGCACCGGGTGATGTGGCCACTTTGGACTACGGCTTCCTGGTGAACAAGCGTTTCGATGGCGATTCCGTTGCCGTAATGGTGAATGTGAGTGAAGATTCCCGCTCTTCTTATCTGAGCGAAGCTTATAAAGTAAAGGTGGGTGCATACCTGACGGCTTCAAGCACTATCAAGATTGACGGTGCTGTCCGTAAGGCGGTAGACCTCAAGAATGTTTCCCTGGGGCTTACCACCGAGTTGCTGAAAGATATTCCGGTAGGTGCTGTGAACCGTCATCGCTATGCATTGATCATAGGGAATGAAGATTACAGTATGACCGGTGCCAATGCCGAAATCAACGTGCCTTATGCCGTAAATGACGCTATGGTGTTCCGTGAATATTGCGTACGTACGTTTGGCGTGCCCGACGGGCAGTTGAAAGTAGTGCCTAACGCTACGGCGGGTATGATGCATGAACAACTTGACTGGCTGGTGAACATGGCAAGTACCGACCCCGAAGCTGAACTGATATTCTATTATTCCGGTCATGGTAATAACGATGAGGCTACGAAAGAGCCTTATTTGTTGCCGGTGGACATTACGGGCAAGAATATCCGTCTGGGGATTTCTTTGGGAGATTTGTATAAGCGTCTGGCTACTTATCCGATTAAGGGTGCTTATGTGTTCCTCGATGCTTGTTTCAGCGGTGGTTATAAGAGTGCCGCTCCGCTGTTGGCTCAGAAAGGTGTGCGTGTGGTGCCTAAAGCGGGTCTGCCGCAAGGAAATACGTTGAGTTTCTCATCCAGTAGCGGTGACCAGACTTCCAGCGTTTATCATGATAAGAAGCAGGGATATTATACTTATTTCCTGATTAAGTGCATTAAAGATGCGAAAGGTGACTTGACCATGCGTGAATTGTTTGAGAAGACCAACGCTGAAGTGAAGAAAGCTACTGCTTTGATTGGCAAGATGCAGGAACCGCAGTATATGGTTTCTCCTACATGGTCGGATTGGGCGGATGTGAAGTTGAAGACACCTGTTTCGGAACAATAAGTTGATTGCTACAGAGAGGGCACAGAGATTACAGAGATTGTTACTATCAATGATTAGTATGAAAACTCTGTGATTTCTGTGCCCTTTGTGCTGAAAAGAAATAAAACTGTACGGATATAAAAACTGATATGTTTTATTCTTCCGCCTGGAACTTACGGCTTACTTTCATCAGATTGATAGTATAGGTGACAACGTTCTGGGCTTCCTGTATCATTGTCAGATAAACCATGCTGACTTTGATGCTGCCGGACTGGCTTTGGATACGCTGTAATTCTTCACGTTTCAAATGTGATAACTGTCCGTTCAGATCGTTGGCTTTCCGAAGCTCATGCTCAAATCCTTCATAATCATTGTTTTCCATCTTATGACGGCATACTTGCAGCAAGTAAACGATGTCCTCCGTCACATCAGAGAATTCACCTTTCTGAATGGCATCCAGCGGCTTGAAATTATTATCGATATGTTCAAGGCACGGTTCGCAAAGGCGTCCGATACTATATACCAGTTCGCTGGCAAAATCATTGCCTTGATAATAATAGAGACCTTTCTCCAGCACCGTATTATTATCCAGACGGCACATGGCAAGAGTACCTGTGCGCTTCATTTGCTTGATGAGCTGTTTTTCAAATTTTACGGCTCCCATGGAACGGCGCAGTCCGCGAAGGTTTTCATGTAAGAAAGCTGTTGTGGTGCGTTCCAGGTTTTCTTCTGTGAATGCCAGAATCTTCACCAGTTCTTCACGGGTATGTTTGCGCAGCAATTCCAGAATCTCTGTGTTGTCACTGCTCTGCATTAATTGCTTAATTGTCTCGTTGCCTTTCTCTTTCGCTTTGCGTTTCTTGTACATCACTTGGCTGCGGATTAGTGAGAATATAGCTAAACCGATCAGTGCAATGATAGCAAATGTGCCTCCGAAATGAATGACCATAGCTACGAAGAAACAGATAGTGAATGCAGCTCCGGCGGTAATGAACCAACCTCCGATGACGCTCAGTACTCCTGTGATGCGGAATACGGCAGAATCACGTCCCCAGGCACGGTCGGCAAGCGATGTACCCATGGCGACCATGAAAGTTACATACGTAGTGGAGAGGGGAAGCTTCAACGAAGTACCTAATGCGATGAGCAGACCGGCCAGTACGAGGTTGACCGAAGCGCGTACCAAGTCGAAGGCTGCACCGTCGGCAATGATGGCCTCGTCTTTGCGGAAGCGTGTATCGAGCCAGCGTTTAGTGCTTTCAGGCATTGTTTTGGATATCCCGTTGGACAGTGTCATGCTGAAGCGTACCAATGTACGGGCGATAGGCGTGCTTCCGAAGTATTCTTCTCCTTCGTCCTGACGGGCAAGGTCTACGGAAGTTTTGATTACATTATGTGCTTTTTTTGAAGTACAGAGGGCGTATACCATGATGGCACCTGCTCCGAAAAGGAAATACCAGGGTGTTTTGGCAGGACCAAGGAGTGAATTCATCAGGAACCCATCCGGTGAAGCACCTGCTCCGTTGGTGGTATAGTCGATGAAAGAAGAGTATCCGGCCAGAGGTACCCCGATAAAGTTCACCAAGTCATTGCCGGCAAAGGCGAGCGCCAGAGCGAAGGTACCCAGCAGTACCACTACCTTGAATATATTCACTTTGAGCCAGTGCAATATCTGCATCAGCACGGTGAAGAATGCAAAACTGATGCTGATGAGCATTGCTGTATTGTTTTGTATCCATTGTTTGTTTTCTGCAGTCATGAATGAGCTGTCTTTCAAACCTTTTATCAACATGAAGTAGATGATGGATGTAACGGCGATACCTCCGAAAATGGCGATGCTGTATTTCATCTTTTTCTTGTAGTTGAAGGTGAACACAACACGGGCCAACCATTGCACCAGCATACCGAAGAAGAAAGCGATGGCTACGGATACGAAGATGGCCATGATGACGGATAGTGCCTTATCTGTATTGATGAGGTCGCCAAGTCCCAATGTGTCACTGCCGTGTACTTTGATGAGTGCCAGGGCGAAAGTACCTCCAAGTAGTTCGAATACCATTGATACCGTGGTGGAGGTCGGCATGCCCATCGTGTTGAAAACATCCAGCAACACAACGTCTGTTAGCATCACGGCAAGCAGGATGCACATGATTTCAGCAAAGTAGAAGTGTTGTGGCTGGTAGATGCCGTGTCGGGCGATGTCCATCATCCCATTGGACAATGCTGCACCGATAAATACGCCTATACCGGCGATAAACAACACGGTTTTGAAAGAAGCAGCCTTTGCACCGACTGACGATTGGAGAAAGTTGACTGCATCATTACTGACGCCCACTATCAGGTCGAACACTGCGAGGACGAACAGGAAGATGACAATACATAGATAAATAGTTTCCATAATGATGTATTTTATTTCTGGCTGCAAAGGAACTGAAATAGTGTTGCAGAGAAATGTCATACATGTTACAGAAGTATTACAAATATCTCTAAGGCTGCTTGTTAGTAGCTATATTACGATGAAAGGCTCTGTTTGACCCTAAATTTTAATCATCAATTCTAAGTGTTGGAAGCAGTATTTCTTAATTCTCGATTTTTAGTTTAAGAAGTTCGTAAAAAGTATATTGCGAGCGTATCTTTTCTTTTTGCGGGTGGGCTGATTTCCAGCAGTTATGCAGGTCTTCGTCCACGAAACAGGCTTTGCGCTTGTCCGCAAGCTGGATGGAAAGCATGTCAACCAATTCCTGTTTTAACTCCGGGTCCAGTATAGGGGTGACGGCTTCAATACGGCGGTACAGATTACGCCGCATCCAGTCCGGCGAGCCGAGGAATAATTTCGGGTTGCCGCCATTGCCAAAATACCATATGCGGGCATGTTCCAGGAAAGTGTCTACGATACGTGTTACACGGATATTACGACTGTATGACTGTCCCGGTATCAAACAGCAGATTCCCCGCACAATCAAGTCTATTTCAACTCCGGCTTGCGATGCTTCGTACAAGCGGTCTATCATGCTGGGGTCTTGCAGTGCATTCATCTTCAGGATAATTCGGCCGCTTTTACCTTTCTTGGCCAGTTCTATTTCATGGTCGATGAGGCGGTTCAGTTCCGGTATCAGATTGAAGCGCGCCACCAACAAGCGGTGAAATACCGGATTTTGTTTCCCCTGCAAGGTACGGAACAGATTATGCAGATCGTTGACGAGTATGGGGTTGGAGGTGAACAATCCACTATCGGCATAGAGCGTAGCAGTTTTTTCATTAAAGTTTCCGGTACTGATGTAGGCATAACTGGTGAGTTTCTTGCCTTCTTTGTTGCGGCGCAAAACGAGGGCCACCTTGGCGTGTACCTTTAACTTGGGTATACTATATATGATGTTGATGCCCGAAGCTTTCATCATTTCGGCTGTGGCAAGATTATTCTCTTCGTCGAAACGGGCTTTCAACTCTACAAAAACGGTGACTTTCTTACCATTTTGTGCTGCGGCTACCAGCGTATTGATTACAACAGAATTTTCTGCAACCCGATATTGCGTTACCATGATTTCGCGTACGGTAGGTTCGTGCACCGCTTCGTATAGGAAATGGATGAAATGCTCGAATGAGTGGTAAGGGTAGTGCAACAGCAAGTCTTTCTTTTCCACATATTGGAATATGGATTCCCGCTCATTGAGGCAAGTCAACTTCATGGGTTGTGGCTTTCGTATGGGCTGTACATTCGGATTGGGATTGGGTAAATGGCGCAAGTCTTCCAGGTTGAGGTGTTTGTCGCCCGGCACCAGTTCACGGCGGTCTATGCGGAAAGCGTCCACCAGGAAATCGAGGAAATCCTGCGGCATGGCACGGTCGTATACAAAACGGCAGACATCTCCTATCTTGCGTTTTTTCACCTTGGTCTTCACCTGCTCGATGATTTCGGAAGTGTTGGCGGCATCATCTATCAGGATATCCGCATCGCGCGAAATCTTGATGGAGTAGCTGCTGTCCACCTCATAGCCGGGAAAGATGGTGTCGATGTTCGCCTTGATGATATCTTCAATAAACATGAGATAATAGTTCCCTCCGACTTTGGGCAATTCTATGAAACGGGGCACTTTGCTGTACGGCTGTTTCATGACGAAGTATTGAGCTTCTCCCTTTTTTCCATTCTCTCCTTTCGGAAACAGACGTACAGCAAGATACAGACGGTTATCCCGCAGAAACGAGACTATCTTATCTTTGGAGACGGGCACGGGCTGGAGATACGGGAAAATCTCTTCCCGGAAGAAACGGCGTACAAAGTCGTGATGGAATGGCTCCACGTTGCGGCTCTGATAGAAGATGATATGGTTCTTTTTCAGTGCAGGAAGTATTTTCCGTTCGTAAATACGGATACGGTCTTCCATTTGGCGGTTTACTTCCAGATTGATAGCATCCACCAGTTCGATGGCCGACTGCACGGTTTCTTCGTCACTTTGTGCGGCGCCGGTGGCTATCGCCTTATGGTCCGCCACACGTATTTTATAGAATTCTTCCAGGTTGGACGAGTAAATGGAAATGAAGTTAATTCGCTCATACAGAGGCAGACTGTCATCTTCCGCTTCCAGTAGTACGCGGTAGTTGAATGACAGCCAACTTATGTCCCGTTTGAAATATCTGTTCTCCATAATTTCTTTAGTTGACAAAGATTTCCCCAAATATAGTTACCTTTGCACAGATAAACAAAAGAAAGATGACAAAAGTTGGTTTATTATCCGATACGCACGGATATTGGGATGAAAAGTATCTGCAATATTTTGAGACGTGCGATGAAATCTGGCATGCCGGTGATATCGGTTCGCCGGAAGTGGCCCGGAAGTTGGCGGCGTTCCGCACTTTTCGTGCCGTGTATGGCAATATAGACGGGCAGGATATCCGTGCCGTCTATCCGCAAATCAACCGTTTCACCGTCGATGGTGCCGAAGTGCTCATCAAGCATATCGGTGGCTATCCGGGCAATTACGACCCCTCCATCCGGGGAAGCATTCTGGTGCGTCCGCCTAAACTTTTCATTAGCGGACACTCGCACATCCTGAAGGTGAAGTATGATAAAACGTTGGATATGCTCCACATCAATCCGGGGGCGGCAGGCATCTCCGGATTTCATAAGGTGCGCACTATGGTGCGTTTCATCATAGATAACGGAACGTTCAAAGACCTTGAAGTTATAGAACTGGCGGGCTGATTTATGCTTTATTATTTTGTCATGTTATAATTTTTTCTGAAATTTGCAGCGCAAAAACAGGCAATGCATCAGCATTAAAAATAAATAATTTATTTTGTACTGCATCTGCTTTGCATTATTTTTGCAATCTGAATAGATTTACGAGAGCCGTGGGGCGTGGTCCTCCTTCTTATTTTATTCTATATTTGTATCAACCGAAAAAAGAACTGAAATATGAAAGGAATTATTCTTGCCGGTGGCAGTGCCACCCGTCTTTACCCCTTGTCTAAGGCTATTTCCAAGCAAATTATGCCGGTTTATGACAAACCGATGATTTATTATCCGCTTTCCACGCTCATGTTGGCGGGGATACGCGAAGTGCTGATTATCTCCACTCCACGTGACTTACCCATGTTCCGCGAATTGCTTGGTACGGGAGAAGAACTTGGAATGTCCTTTTCTTACAAGATACAGGAGAAGCCTAACGGATTGGCGCAGGCTTTCGTGCTCGGTGCCGAATTTCTGAACGGTGAACCGGGATGCCTTATTCTGGGTGACAATATGTTCTACGGTCAAGGGTTCTCTGCTATGCTGAAACGTGCCGCTTCTATCGAAAAGGGAGCATGCATCTTCGGCTATTATGTGAAAGACCCTCGCGCATACGGTGTAGTGGAATTTGATGCGGATGGAAAGGCTATCTCTCTTGAAGAAAAGCCCGAGCACCCCAAGAGCAACTATGCTGTTCCCGGCCTTTACTTCTATGACTCTACTGTCACTGCCAAGGCTGCCGCTCTCAAACCTTCTGCACGTGGCGAATATGAAATCACCGACCTTAACCGCCTTTATCTGGATGAAGGCACGCTGAAAGTAGAAATCTTCGGCCGTGGTTTTGCCTGGCTCGATACGGGTAACTGCGACAGCCTGCTGGAAGCCAGCAACTTTGTGGCTACCATACAGAACCGCCAAGGGTTCCGTGTAAGCTGTATCGAAGAAATAGCCTGGCGTAAGGGGTGGATAAATGTCGACCAGCTTTATCGGCTTGGCGAACAACTTGGCAAAACGGAATATGGTACCTACCTGATGGATCTTGCCAACTCCTATCGCCAATAACCTTTAATTTTTAATTTTCAATTTTTAATTTATATGAAGACTTATCTTGTAACCGGTGCCGCCGGATTTATCGGTGCCAACTATATCAAGTACATTCTGGCTAAACACGATGATGTGAAGGTGGTGATACTTGATTCCTTAACCTATGCCGGAAACCTTGGTACTATCGCCAATGATATTGATGACGAACGTTGTTTCTTTGTGAAAGGAGACATCTGCGACCGGGTACTTGCCGACGAACTATTTGCCAAATTCAAGTTTGATTATGTGGTGAACTTCGCTGCCGAAAGCCATGTGGACCGCAGTATCGAGAATCCGCAGCTCTTCTTGGTTACCAATATTCTGGGTACACAAAACCTGCTGGATGCTGCCCGTCGTGCCTGGGTGACAGGTAAGGACGAAAACGGTTATCCCACTTGGCGTAAAGGTGTGCGTTATCATCAGGTTTCTACGGACGAAGTGTACGGTTCGCTGGGTGCCGAAGGCTACTTCACGGAGCAGACCCCGCTTTGCCCGCACAGCCCTTACAGCGCTTCGAAGACCAGTGCCGATATGGTAGTAATGGCTTATCATGACACTTATAAGATGCCGGTGACCATCACCCGCTGTTCCAACAACTATGGTCCTTATCATTTTCCCGAAAAGTTGATTCCGTTGATTATCAAGAATATCTTGGAGGGAAAGAAACTCCCTGTTTACGGTGACGGAAGCAATGTGCGCGACTGGTTGTATGTGGAAGACCATTGTAAGGCTATCGACCTTGTGGTTCGCGAAGGCGTTGAAGGTGAAGCTTACAATGTAGGAGGGCACAACGAAAAGACAAATCTCGAAATTGTAAAATTGACTATCGCTACCATTCATCGCCTGATGACGGAAAATCCGGAGTACCGCGAAGTGCTGAAGAAGAAAGTTAAAGGTGAAGACGGTCAGATTGATATCAGTTGGATAAACGAAGACCTGATTACTTTCGTAAAAGACCGCCTCGGCCACGACCAACGTTATGCCATCGACCCGACAAAGATAACCGATGCTTTAGGTTGGTATCCCGAAACGAAGTTTGAAGTCGGCATCGTGAAGACTATCGAATGGTATCTGAATAATCAGGACTGGGTGGAAGAGGTGACCAGTGGTGATTATCAGCATTACTATGAAAAGATGTACGGGAAAAGATGATAGGCACGACTTCACCACTTTACCGCTATTATAACAATACTCAGTAATACTCCCATAAGCAGCATATTGCGCGATGTTTCGCCCAATATGCTGTTTAATTTTTTACCGTTTCGTATTTGTACCATCCGTCGCCAGGTACGTATATGTGCATAGAGGTAGAAGAAAGGTAAAATTATTGCCACCGGATTTCCTCCTAGTACGAACCAGAGGCAGAGAAGCGTGGCGATGATGCCGAGCCAGAGATAAAAGTATCTTCCGAAGCGTTCTCCGAAACGGACGATGAGCGTACGTTTTCCGCTGAGGGCATCCTGTTTCCGATCGCGGTAATTGTTCACAACCAGTAGCGTGTCTATCACTAATCCGCTGATGAGCGAGGCTATGATGACACCCGGCGTGAATGTATAGGCCTGCACGTAGTATGTTCCTCCCACAGGGACAAATCCGAAAAATACGAGTACCAGCAAATCTCCCCACCCTTGATAGGAAAGGACAGTGGTATATAAGAAGGCAAATATCACACAGAACATACCTAATACGATTAATTCCCATCCGCCGTGTGGCAACACTCCCCAGCTTTGGTATAAGATTCCGAGACCGATGATGCAGGAAAGGATGATGGTGACGCCGATGCCCCATTTCATGGCTCCTGGTGTAATCCATCCCTGTGCGCAGGCACGTTCCGGACCGAGACGGTCTTCACGGTCGGAGCCTTTCAGGTAGTCGAACAAGTCGTTGATGAAATTGGCGGCAATCTGCATGCCGCAGGCGAAGAGGAAGCACAACAGGGCAGGTGTAGATTGAAAATGTCCATCGGAAAATGCCAGCGAGGTACCTATCAGTACCGGGATGATTGCTCCTGTCAGAGTCTTGGGACGGGCGGCGAGGAGCCAGGCGTAAGGTGAATTTTGCTTAATCTCTTTCATAGGCGTGTTTCTTTTTCTATGGAGGGATAATTGTTTCCTTCAGGAGGCATTGTCGTTCCCATGAGGAGAAACTGTCGTTCCCATGAGGAGAAACTGTCGTTCCCATGAGGAGAAACCGGCATCTTCTTCCTGCGAAAACAGCAAGAAGCTTAATGCACTGATAAACAATCATCTGTCAACCTATCGACAAAGATACGGAAAATGCTTATCTTTGCATCTGTTATGATGAAGAATTTGATTTATTTATGCCTCATTTCGGCTCTGTTTCTCTCTTCCTGTAAGTCGAGCAGGAGTCTGACTTCCTCCCTGCCTTCGCAAATGTCGGCAGAGGATAGCGTTCGGATGGCAAACACAAAGATCAGCTCTTTTAAGAAAGGTTCCGGGTATAAAGGTATTAGCCGGGTGAGAACCTACGAATTTACCCACCCCGATGTACCGGGTGCTTTCGACGGTTTCCGTATCGCTTTCGTGTCCGACCTGCATTATAAAAGTCTTTTCAAGGAAAAGGGGCTGGATAATCTGGTGAAACTGCTTCGGGAGCAACATGCCGATGTGCTGCTGATAGGGGGTGACCTGCATGAAGGTTGTGAATACGTGTCGCCCGTCATCGCTGCCCTTGCTGGAGTAAAAACTCCGATGGGCGCATATGCCGTACTGGGGAATAATGATTACGAGGCTTGTTACAGTGATATTGTCAGTGAGATGAATAAGTATGGCATGCACCTGCTGGAACATAAAGTCGATACGCTGAAGCGGGATGGAGAAGCGATACTGATTGCCGGTGTGCGCAATCCTTTCGACCTGAAGAAGAATGGCACGTCTCCTACGCTCGGTCTTTCTCCGGAAGATTTCGTCATTCTGCTGACGCATACACCCGATTATGCCGAGGATGTCCCCATTACCAACACCGACCTGGTGCTTGCAGGACATACCCACGGCGGGCAGGTTACCTTGTTTGGCCTGTATGCTCCCATACTTCCGTCCCATTACGGGCAGCGCTTCCGTACCGGATTGGAATACAACTCACAACTTACACCGATGATTATAACCAATGGCATCGGTACGTCCAACAAGAATATCCGTCTCTTTGCTCCCAGCGAGGTGGTAATGATTATACTGCATCGGCAAAGAGACTGATATCTTTTGTGTGCTTACTCGCCGGGCAAGAGTACGACACCTAACTTCTTCTTGCCGTCCATCTTCACTGTTACAGGTTGTTCGAAGCAGACATGGCGCAGATATTTGCTTTCATGCACGGCAGGTTGTGCATTCAGGAAGTCCTGGTTATACACGCCATCGTTCATAAAGGCATTGATGGTGAAGTAGCCGACTCCGAAAGAAGTCAGGTTCTGGAAGAAGTGGGTTCCCTGGCTGGGATCTACGCGATAGTTCGTCAGTCCGGCTTCCACAATGACGCGGGCGGCACTGATGTGTGGCCACTTCACCGGAATACCGAGCCACGTGTCGCTGCTTCCCCAGCGTCCGGGGCCTACCAATACATAATTCTTTCCCTCGTCCAGGAATTGCTGGTTCAGCTTTTCTATCTCCCAGGCAATCTCCTGATTGTGCGAAGCACTGTAATCATCGGTCTTCACATAGATAACGTCATAAATATCATTCATGATCCCGTGTCCGAGGGAGTTGTTGGAACGGAGCAGAACCTTATCGTCCGGTATGGTGGTGAGGTCTTCGTCCAGTATTTCCTTGGTGTCAACAATGGGGCGTACTTGCAAGAGGTAGAAAGTACCGCTCTTATCCTTTTCGCGGCTCATGGTAGCGGCAAATTCAATCTCAACGGGGCGGCGCATTTCCTGTTCGCTGTATTTCAATACCAACTGGAGAATACGGGCAAGAGGGAAAACATCGTGTTGCAGGATATTGGCAAAGGTGATGACCTTGCGCCCGCCGGGATACAGACCGTCGCGGATAATCTGGTCGTAAGGATCGTAGGTAGAGGCGATATAATTCAGCGCGCCGTCTTTTTCTGCTTCCTTTACGTGCAGTTTCAGCAGATTGAAACCGTCGTCCATAGAGAAGTCATGTCCGGCATTTTTTAAGTCGAGGGCATAGAAACGGGTTTGCGTTTCCTTCAATGCTATCTCCATTTCACTGGTTTGCAATACCTGGTGGGGATGATAGGGCGAGAAACGAAGCGTCATGCCCCCGTCCACAATATATTTTCCCAGACCGAGGGCCAGGTTCACGGTACCTTCTTCGGCTTTCTCGTCACCGATAGGGTAGTAGTTCAGCGAACGGGCTACACCGGACATGCTGGGATAGTAGCGGTCGCCATACTGATTACCGACAACTTCTTGCAGGATGACTGCCATCTTTTCCTGGTCGATGACGTTGCTCGTGGCCTGCATATAAGCCTTGCTGTCGCGGAAATAAACCGAAGCATATACTCCTTTGATGGCATCGGACAGCATACGGAGCATTTCATATTTATCATCCAGATAGGGAATCATGTAGGTATTATAGATGCCGGCGAAAGGCTGGTAGTGCGAGTCTTCCAACAGAGAAGATGAACGGATGGCGAGCGGAGACTTCACCACATCGAAGAAAGTGAAGAAGTCTTCTACCAGTCGGTCGGGCAGTTTGGCTTTCAGGAAGTAGCGCAGGATCAGGTCGTCGTCGGCATCAGAGAGGGCCACCTGATACAGGTTATTTGTCTCCATAAATTCGTCGAAGACATCGGTACAGAGCACTACCGTCTTGGGGATGGCGACGCGGGCGTTGTCGAACTCTTCAAATTCGGGATGATGCTTCACCATGTTGTCAATGAAAGCAAGGCCGCGGCCTTTACCCCCCAACGAACCGTCGCCGATACGGGCGAAGTTGGAATAGCGGTCGAAACGGTCGCGCTTGAACACGGCTACCACACCCTGGTTCTTCATTTTGCGGTATTTCACGATAGCTTCGAAGATGATTCTGCGGTGGGCATCCACATCCTGAAGACTGTTCCAAGTGATGGGCTTCAGGAATTCCGCTACCGGGAACATGGCACGTGAGTAGAGCCAGCGGCTGACGTGGTTGCGGCTGATATGATAGAGGAACGACTCTGCCGGTACGGCAAAGAGGATGTTCTGCAATTCTTTCAGGTTCTTCACGCGGGCAATCTCTTCCAGCGTGTCGGGGTTGCGGAAAATGAAATCACCGAAACCGAAGTTGTCCGATACGATGCGGCGCAAGTCCACATCCATCTTTTTGGAATTCTTGTCGATGAAGGCGGCACCGTATTTGGATGCATAGAGTGCATTTTCCGATTCGGACGACTGGATGATGAGCGGCACGAACGGGTCTTGTTTGCGGATGGCGGCACAGAGCTTGATGCCGGCAAGTCCGTCCTTCTCACCACGTTCCACACGGGGAAAGCGGACATCGGTAATTACACCTAATATATTATTCTTATATTTTTCGTAGATGCTGGTAGCTTCTTCATACGTACGTGCCAGCACAATTTTAGGACGCCCCCTCATACGCAGCGTACGTTGGTGGGCATTCAGTGCCTCGGTACTGAACTCCTGGCTTTGCTTCAACACGAACTTATAGAGGTTGGGCAATATGGACGAATAGAACCGGATGCCGTCTTCCACCAATAGGATGAGCTGCACGCCCACTTCATTGACGTCGTGTTCCAGATTCATCTTGTCCTCTATCAGTTTGATGATGGAAACCAGCAAATCCGTGTTGCCCAGCCAGCAGAATATATACTCGAAAGCACTCAGATCCTCGTTGGCAATGCGCTTGGTGATGCCGTGGCTGAAAGGCGTCAGTATCACTACAGGAATCTGTTCGTACAGGCTCTTGATGTGGCGCGCTACGTCGAAACTCTCGTTATCTCCCGTTCCCGGCATACAGATGATGAGGTCGAACGGTACGGTGGATAGTTGTGCCAATGCCTCCTCGCAGGTAGACACCTGAGTGAAGCGTGGCGGATAGCGCAGGGAAAGCGAAGTATACTCGTTGAAGATCTTTTCGTCGATGCGTCCGTCGTCTTCCAGCATGAAAGCGTCGTATGGGTTAGCAATCAGCAGGATGTTGAAAATGCGTCGCGTCATGAGGTTGGCGAACTGCGTATCTTTAAAATAAAGCTGGTTTAATTTAAGCTTGCTGAGCATGGCTTATCACGGTTTATTGATTTGATAGGCAAAAGTAATAGAAATCAAACCTATTTGGATAGTTTTTCAACCACTTTTTTTATATTTGTCTGTATAATTGCAGCAGTTAAAAGACAAATATTATGAAATGCAACCATATTATGCTAAAACGCACATTCATTTTATTACTACTTATTTCATTATATGCCAGCTCGTTTGCCGGATCTTTCCGGCATCTGAACATCCGGGAAGGATTGAGCAGCAGGCAGACTTACCAGATATGTAAAGACTCAACAGGCTTTATTTGGGTCTATACCCGTATGGGAGTGGACCGTTATGACGGAAATGAAATCAGACACTATACACTGAATGAGACGATAGAGTCCATAGACCATGTTCTGTCATTCACCGTTATGAATGTGGATAAGAAAGGTCGTCTCTGGGTTGCACTGCGGAACGGCAGAATATACTGTTATGACAAGTTGAGGGATGCTTTCTGTTTGCAGGCAGACCTGTCCCGATTCATATCGTTTCCGGTGCTGAACGGCATGGAGTTTGAAGGAGAGGAAGGTTTGTGGCTGTCCACATCCACAGGTGTGTATTACTGGGATAAGACAACTGATGTTTTGTCCCCGGCAGGCTTTACCGGTGAATGGACCAATTGCATCGTCAGAGCGGAAAATGATGCTTTCTTTGTGGGTACCAATACGGGAGTTTATAGGATGAAGAGAACGGGAACAGGCTGCCGGTTATCAGAGGAAAGAGTGGATATACCGGTAGACGCCCGTATAGAGTCGTTGTTCCTGCATGGCGATAAGCTTTATGTGGGGACATTTTCTAGCGGTGCGTTTGTGGTCGAGCTGGCAACGAAACAAGTGAAGTCTCTCTCCTTTATTCCGGGCATACCTGTCCGCGTGTTTGCTTATGATGGAGACCACTCTATCCTGATTGGTGCCGATGGTGCCGGTATATTCAGAATCGATGCCGTCAATGAGATGCTGATGAATCATTATATGACCGATGAGGACGATGATAGAAGTCTGAATGGGAATACGGTCTCGGATATCTGTGTAGATGAGTATGGAGGTATCTGGATAACCACCTGTACAAACGGTATCAGCTATCTGGATCCTAATGTGCCTGATGTCCGCTGGATAAGGCATGAACGGAATAATCCTTCTTCGTTGTCATCCGATCATGTGAATGTGATGCTTCAGGATTCGGAAGGCGATTATTGGTATGGTACTAATGACGGAATCAGTGTGTATCGGGCGCAGTCGAAACAATGGATGCATTTCCTGAATGGAAAAGGCTATGCCTATTCATCTGTGGTGCTTTCTCTTTGCGAAGATAATGAGGGAAATGTCTGGGCGGGCGGTTATGGCATCGGCTTGTATCGGATAAACAAGAGATCCGGCGAGGTCAGAAAAATGCCGGAACGAAAAAGACAATCGGACAAAGGCATATCTACTGACTATATTTATGCGATTTACGCCGAGGGAGATTGTTTGTGGTTCGGAGGAATCGAAGGAGAGTTTACGCGCTATGACAGGCGGACCGACACCTACACTTATTATCCGATAGAGTGTGTGGGCGATATCAAGTATGGCGACAAGGACATCTTGCTGATAGCAGGTTGTGAAGGTCTGGGCTTTTTCGATAAGTCCACCGGAGCAACCAGGTGGCAGCAGAAGTTCGGCGATGTCACTTTACGTTATCCTGTCCGTTGCCTGTTGCGTTCGTCATCCGGTGAAATCTGGTTGCTTACGGGTGGTGAAGGGCTGGTTCGTTTCAATCCGGAGAATGGTGATTCCCGTATATATACTACTGCTGATGGTCTTGTCTCCAACTCTATCAACAGCGCGTCCGAAGACAGCAACGGACATATCTGGTTTAATACGGAAAAAGAGCTGTATTGCCTGGATTTGGCAGAAGATATGGTGATTAACGGAAATGATCTCCTGAATATCGGTTGGGGATATTATAATGCCAATGCTTCGCTGGAAACGAAAGACGGTCATCTGGCTTTCGGTACTGCGGAAGGGGTGCTTGTTTTTGCACCTTCTTTTGATTTTTCCGGCAGTGTGCCGGTGAAGTTGATATTCACGGACTTTAAATTGCCTTACGAGTCGCTAAAGGTAGGTGCGTCCGGTTCTCCTTTGCAAACAAGTATCAATGATACCCGGTGTCTGAAGCTGAAACATAACCAGAACTCGTTCTCCATATCTTTTTCGGCTATCAACTTTGTTTCTCCACACAAAATCAGGTACGAGTACAGACTGAACAACCATGAACGGCAATGGCATCGCGTGGATGCGGTTCAGAGTGTGGGCTATATGGATCTTCCTCCCGGTAAGTATACTTTTGAATTACGTGCATTCGACAAATACACCCAACATCAGGTAGGAGAACGTTCCATTGAAATAACAGTCAGTCAACCGCTATGGGCTTCGTGGTGGGCCATAGTCATCTATTTGATGCTATTTCTGGTGCTGGGCTATTTGCTGCTTCAGTTCAGGCGGCAGAGAGTGCGGGAAGATAAAATCAGGGAGAGGATACACTCGTTCATCGGAGTAGCCCATGACATACGTACACCGGTTGCCTTGATAAAGGCTCCGCTGAGTGAGCTTGAAACCCAGGACGACCTGCCGGAAGAGAGCAAGAAGAAACTGGCTATTGCTATGAAGAATGCTGAGAAACTTTTCACGATGATTACCCGACTGCTGGAGTTGCAGAAAGTGGAAGTGCATCCTGAACATCTGGAGGTGGCATGGTATGATATAAAGGCATATATGGAAGATAAGCTGTCCGCTTTCCGCATGGCTGCCGCCCAGAAGGAGATAGAATTGTATCTGGAAGTCGATCCGGAGATGCCTGAGGTGTGGCTGGACAAAAACAAGATGGATCACATTATGGACAATCTGCTTTCTAACGCTTTGAAGTATACGGAGAAAGGAACAGTAGGAGTTAGTGTGAAGCAAAACCGGAATAAGTGGATGGTTGAGGTGACGGATACGGGAGTCGGTATTCCGGCGGAAGAACAGAAAAACATCTTTGATGAATATTATCGTGCCAGGAATGCGGTGGACTCACAGGAACAGGGGATAGGTATCGGCCTGATGATTACTTCCAGAATCATTAAGCAGCATCATGGCAAGATAGAACTCAGGAGCGTGGAGAATCAGGGTACTACGTTTACGGTTACGTTCCCCAAGAAACTGAAGTCAGGTATGGTGGTTGCTGTGAAAGAGGGGTTGCAGGAACCCCCTGTTTCTGATGTTTCATCTCAGGAAGAGGGTGAACAGGCGGATAAGAATGTGCTGTTGTTGGCAGAGGATGATAAAGACATGCGCGAATACCTGACGGACAGTCTGTCTTCCGAATACAAGGTTATCAGTGTGCCCGATGGTGGAAAAGCTCTGGACGTGGCTAGGGAAATCAATCCGGATATCATTATTTCAGATATCATCATGCCCGTCATCCAGGGAGACGAATTGTGCCGGATATTGAAATCATCTGTTGAAACCAGTCATATTCCTGTCGTGTTGCTAACTGCCCTTTGCGAAAGAGAGAATATCATATTGGGACTGGAAGCCGGAGCCAATGACTACATCATCAAACCTTTCGACCTGTCCGTGCTGAAAGTGCGGCTTCGTAATATCCTTCAGAACAGGCAACATCTCAGAGACACGGTTCTCTCTTCGGACATTCCTGCGGACGAGGTGGATTATAGCAGCCAGCTGGATAAAGAATTTCTGGATAGTGCGATGGCAGCCATTGACGAGAACCTGTCTAATTCGGAGTTCTCGATTAATGACTTCTGCCGTGTGCTGGGAATGAGCCGTACTTCCACTTATAATAAGATAAAAACTTTGACAGGACAAGGACCTAATGATTTCATCCGCATTGTGCGGTTGAACAAGTCGAAAGAACTTTTGCAATCACAGAAGTACTCGGTTGGCGAGGTGGCCTCCATGGTTGGTTTTTCTGATCCAAAATATTTCAGTACCTGCTTTAAGAAGCAGTTTGGAGTAAGTCCGAGCAAATTTTAGAGTATAAAAACTGTATTTAAACCTAAGTGGATAAATAGCGAACCTTTTTTGTCAAAGAATCAACTTTCGTTTCCTTGATTGTGCGTAATATTGCGGCCAATAGTAACTCACAAAAAATGCAGATAAAAAATGGAAACGTATTTAGGCCTGGATTTAGGCGGAACTAAATTACTGATTGGCGAAATTGACAGTCGTGGCAATATCCTGAGGTACAAAAAATATGACTCCGGATATTTCAACCAGCAGGCAGCGCTGGATATTATCAAATTATCACTGGACGATTATATCAAAACCGTCGGGTGGTATGATAAGAAACCTTTGGCGATGGGAGTGGGACTGATTGGCCGGGTGGATCCTAATCAGGGTATCTGGCTACAGATAGACCCCGGCAGGACGCAATCCATCGCGTTGGCTAAAGAATTGGCGGATATCTATGGCATTCCCTGCCATATAGATAATGATGTGAAAAGTGCCACACGTGCAGAACGTGTCTGGGGCTTCGGACAAATTTCCAAAAACTTCATCTATTTAAATATAGGAACAGGCATTGCAGTCGGTACGGTTGTGAATGGCAGGCAGATACGCGGCAGTCATTTCAATGCCGGTGAGGTGGGGCATGTACGGGTAGGCGTGAATGTGGGCATCAAGTGTACTTGCGGAAGAATGGACTGCGTGGAGGCGATAGCTTCCGGCATCGGTTTCGACCGTTGTGCCCGGTTGCTTCATGAGCAGTATGAAACGGACTTGCATATCCCTGCCGACAGAGGCGAGCGGATACCGGTCAGTGAAATTTTTGCATTGAGCCGTAAAGGCGACCCTCTTTGTGTGAAACTCGTGGAAAACGCTTCCGAGGCATTGGCAAACCTGATAATGAACCTGGTGAGGATGACAGATCCGGAAACCATCGTTTTGGGTGGTGGTGTAGTGGCGGACGGATATATACATGCCAAGATACTGGAATTGCTGAACCCTACTACCATGCGTTTTGTAACCAATGGCGTTGTCATCACAAAGTTGAATCCGGAGTTTATAGGTTTGTTGGGGGCAGGAGCTGTAGCCATGAATATGTAAAACCGGAACCATTAATACCTTATTAATAAAATGAAAGTAACTATCGCAAAGAATGAAAGTGAATTCGACTGTACAGCCGCCTGGCGCATAATCGGAGAGATACTGCACAAGCCGGAAGCGGTAATCGGTCTTTCAACGGGACGCACGACCGGAAATCTGCATCGGATTGTCGGAGAAATATATTCCCGTTATCCTTTTAACACTTCTGCCGTCACCTTTTTCGGGCTGGACGAAGTGACCAATGTACCGCGCGAATATGCCGGAGCATGCTATACGATGTTGAAGACAGAAATCATAGATACCTTGGGCATTCGGGATGAAAACTTCCTGATGCTGCCTACTTTCTCGGATGATTTCAGAAGAGATTGCATTGCTTTCCAAGAAGAGATTGTCAGGCGCGGAGGCATCGACTTGCTGATTCTGGGATTAGGAGAAAATGGGCATTTAGGCTTTAATCAGCCTCAGTCCCCCTTTGATGGTGAGACGTGGGTCACTAACATGAATCCGGAACTGGAAGAACGTATCCGGCGGGAGACCGGTACTCCGCCGGAGAAAGAACTGGGTGGAGCTACTTTGGGCATAAAGAATATTATGCAGGCACGCCGGATCGTGCTGGTGGCGAAGGGCAGTAATAAGGCCGGTATTGTGAAACAAATGCTGGAAGGCCCTGTCACTCCCGATGTTCCTGCTTCCGTACTCCAACTGCATCCGGATTGCGAGTTCCTGCTGGATAAAGCTTCCGCTTCCGGACTATTTGAAAAATAACCGTTATACTATAATACTGTATGATGACACAACAGGAAAAACAAATCAATTACATGGGACCGTTTCTCACAATGGTCTTTCTATTCCTTATAGTCGGATTCCTGACAACTGCCAATACTCAGTTTCAGGGACCTCTGAAGGAAACTTTCCTCATGAAAGTGGGTAATTTGAAGAATACCTTTGCCACTTTGATTACTTTTTCATGGTTTCTTGCCTATCCCGTTTGTGGCGGGGTGGGCTCATCCTGGATTAATAAGTACGGCTATAAGGGCACGTTAATCCGTGGGCTTTGGGTGATGATTGTCGGTTTGGGACTCTTTTTCGCTTCTTCTTATTTCACCGTAAGATTTCCCGATGCTGCTGTCGGGGTGGGCGAGAGTATCATTCCCGTCGGCTTTTTCATTTTCTTATTGGGGTCGTTCGTTGTGGGAGCTTCGGCCACAATTTTGCAGGTTGTCATCAATCCCTATCTCACGGCTTGCCGGGTGAAAGGAACGCAGGCTATCCAGCGTCTCGCTATCGGTGGCACGGCAAACTCTGTCGGTACTACGATTGCCCCTTATTTTGTGACGGGAGTTGTTTTCGGTGGACTGGCTATGGAGGCCATTCAAATCAGCCAGTTGATGATACCTTTCCTGGCATTGATGCTGACTATTGCAGTGATCGTATTCCTGCTGATGAGGCTGTCTTTGCCTGACATACAGGGCACGCGGGTGGAAAAAGGAGAGAAACTGGAGAAAAGTGTCTGGTCATTCTGGCATCTGACTCTGGGTGTCTGTGCCATATTCTGCTATGTGGGTGTGGAAGTTTGCATTGGTGCGAATATCAATTTGTATGCTATTGAACGGAATTGCCCTTCACCTGCCTTGATGGCTACACTCTATTGGGGTGGTATGCTGGTGGGGCGCCTGGTGGGCAGTTCGCTGAGTAAGATTTCTCCCCGTGTGCAGTTGGTGGCAACTACCGTATCGGCGGGTGTGCTGGCTTTGTTGGCTATTATTTTCAATAATCCTTGGTTACTGACGGCAGTAGGTTTGTTCCACTCCATCATGTGGGGAGCAATCTTCACGTTGTCTGTGGCTCATTTGGGTAAATATACTTCAGTAGCTTCAGGAGTGTTTATGATAGGCGTTGTAGGTGGTGCTATCCTGCCTCTGCTGCAAGGTGTCTTCGCTGATTTGCTGGAAAGTTGGAGATGGTCTTGGTTTATTGTATTTTTGGGGGAGTTATTCATGCTGTATTATGCATTGGTAGGCTCCCGTGTTCGTCAAACGGCTGATTAATTATAATATTATGAAAAGAATGAGATTTATGATTTTGTCTGTACTGGCAGTATTGCTGTCATGCAGTAGTAGTAAGGCAGGAGAGTTGCGTATGGCTTCTTCGGATGCGAAGGTGATTGTAGCTTATGTGACTTCCTGGAGTAGTGTCATGCCCGATCCGCAATACATGACGCACATCAACTATGCGTTCGGTCATGTGAGCGAAACTTTCAATGGAGTGGGGATTGCCAATGAGAACCGTCTTCGGGAGATTGTCGCTTTGAAAGCACAGAAACCGGGACTGAAAGTAATGCTCTCTATCGGCGGATGGGGAAGCGGACGTTTCAGTGAAATGGCTGCCGATGATGACTTCCGTCTGGCATTTGCGAAAGATTGCAAGCGGGTGGTGAAAGAGTACGGTCTGGATGGCATTGATATCGACTGGGAATATCCTACCAGTAAGGCTGCCAACATTTCCGCTTCACCGGACGATACGAAAAACTTCACGTTGCTGATGCGGGATATACGGAAAGAGATAGGAAAGAAAAAGCTGTTGACTCTTGCCACTGTGGCTTCTGCCGAGTATATAGATTTCAAAGCAATTCTTCCATTCATTGATTTTGTCAATATCATGTCTTATGATATGGGGAATGCTCCTAAACATCATGCTGCCCTTTACCGTTCGGAGAATAGCGGTTGGATGACTGCCGATGCTGCAGTTGAAGCACACCTTAAGGCGGGTGTTCCGGCTTCTAAGTTAACTATGGGAGTGCCTTTCTATGGACGTGGCGGTGACCACTATCCCAATTTCCAGGATTACCATAAGGTAGGTGGCACGACTGAATTTGAGGAACGTTGGGATGATACAGCCAAAGTGCCGTATCTGGCAAACAAGGATGGTGTGCTTGTTTTCGGTTATGAGAATCCCCGTTCACTGGCTATCAAGTGCCAGTATATCTTGGATAAGGGATTGCTTGGCGGTATGTATTGGGACTATGCAGGTGATAATTCCCAGAGCGATTTGCGTCGTACGATGTATGAGAGTCTGCTTGTAAATAAGAAGGGTCAGGCAGCTCCTTATCAGGTGTTGGTTCTGACCGAGCGCGGCGGACAGCATGGCGGGTTTACGGATGCCGGTATGCAGTGGTTGGCTGGAGAGAGTGAAACTATGAACTTTGAAATTACGGAAATAAATAATGCCAAACCGATTACAGAGGAATATCTCAATCGTTTCCATTTGATTATCCAGTTGGACTACCCGCCTTATACATGGAGTGAAGCGGCACAGGCTGCCTTTACCAAGTATATTGATGAGGGACGTGGCGGCTGGATCGGTTTCCATCATGCCACGTTGTTGGGAGAATTCGATGGTTATCCGATGTGGCAATGGTTCTCCGACTTTATGGGTGGTGTGCGCTTCAAGAATTATATTGCCCCCTTGGCTGATGGAGTGGTTATCACGGAAGATCCGGAACATCCGGTCATGAAAGGAGTGCAGGGAACGTTCATTATCCCTGATGATGAGTGGTATACCTATGACAAGAGTCCGCGCCGCAATGTGCATGTATTGGCACATGTGGACGAATATAGCTATACTCCTGCTTCTGACGTCAAGATGGGAGACCATCCTGTGGTATGGGTGAATGAGAACAAGAAAGCGCGTAATGTCTATTTCCAGATCGGACATAGTAAGAAATTGTACGAAACGGAAGACTTTACGAAGATGTTCAGAAATGCAATCCGGTGGACATTGAATAAGTGATGGACGTATCTTTTTAAAAGCAATAATGGGGAAACTTTATTTCGGAAAGTTTCCCCATTATTTGTGGGATAAAATAAGCATCCTGTATTTCCAGGCTATAAAAGACCAGGTATAGCGTTTCGTTGCAATCTCCTGCATTTTGCATCCGTCCTTGGGTCTGCTATGCAGTAATTCCACCAGTTCTTCACTTGTCTTGAAGTAATGAGCCTTGTTTTCCGTAGTCTCACGATTGTAAATCACATCATAAGCCAAAATCGGTTTACCGAAAAACATGGCTTCTACCAGCGAAGGGTTTGTTCCGCCTGCGCTGTGCCCGTGGATATAGCATCTGCATTGATTGCGTAGAGCATAGAGCACATCGAGGTCATACACAGAGTCCGGCATCTGTATATTCTGCCGACCATGATATTCCTCTTTTAGTCGTCGGCTGTATTCACTCCGTTCCCAGTTTCCCACAAACACCAGATTCTCTCCTGAAGTTGCAAAAGCTTTCAGAATCAGATGGCAGTTGTTTTCCGGTTCAATGCGGCATACGCTGACTGCATAGCATCCGGGAGTGATTCCATATCGCTTCAGAATTTCATTCTGCCTTTCTTCGGTGACATCTCTTTGCGCATGGTCTCCTCCGTAGGCCACCAGTTCAGCTTTTTTCTGATATGTATTCCACACGTAATTCTGTATGCCTTTATTATCGGCTATTATCACGTCCGCATAGCGTACGGCCATTGCTTCACTTGTCCGCAGAAACCATTTGGCAAATTTACCCCATTTGGCCCTCCGGTGCTCCAGTCCGTCAATATTCACTATCAGATGCTTGCGATACAATAATCTGAAAATTGGCAGGAAAATACAGCCCGACACACCTAATATGACTACGGCATCATAACCTCGCAGACATTTAAGCATCGACAGGATGTCATAAGGAGTGCTTTGTATCCCATTGGCATGGAATAGCGGAACATATTTCAGCCGTGCTCCTTTGTAGGATTTCATACGTGTGGCATAATCTTTGCCGCTACAAAAAACGGTATAACAGATTTCGGAACAACAATTATCACCGATAATGTTTTCCACCAAAGTCTCAAAGCCACCATATTTTGCAGGCACACCTTGGATGCCTACAATAGCTACTTGTTTCATGAATGTAAAAAGATTGTCTATTAGAGGTTTCTTTCTTTTGTATGAAAAGAAATTTTTATGATTATCTTTGTTTTATTCTTTGTCCAGTATCGTTTCAACACGATTTACCATCTCTACTTCACTGAACCTTTTGGAATATGAGAGTGCATTTTTTGCTAATTCCATATAAAGTGTTTCGTCAGATAAAATTGTTTTTATACATTCTGCTATTAGATTAAGATTCTGTACATCTATCTTATACCCATTCTCTCCGTCCGCCACCATTTCCGCTATTCCTCCTTCCGTGGGTACTATTACCGGCATCCCGGCGCTCATAGCCTCCAATGCTGTCAATCCGAATGTCTCTACGACCTGTTTCTTATTGGAGAGATTCAGAACGAGTGAAGCCTGATTGTAGAATGGTACGACATCATTCTGTCGAGGATATATGGTCAGGTTTTTGCATACGTTGATTTTGTGCTCTTCGATAAAGATGTCAATATTCTCTTTTGTATCATTTATTACTAATACAAAAATGAACTGGGGTAGTCTTTGGGCTAATTCGATAAATTCCAACGGACTCTTATATAATTTCAATGAGCCGAGCATTAGAATCTGTTTTCGTTCAAAGGCTGTTTGAAGATTGGGAGTCAGCCTGTTCACGAAATTCTTTGGCAGGGCATTGGGTATAACCATTACCCCTTTTTCCCGTTGCAGGAACGATGCCTGATATTCTGATACACAGATGATTTCATGTGCTAACTTCTGCATGGCAGTAGCCAGTGCCTTGTAGAATGTTCCCTTTGCAAATGCATTCTCGTGATAATGATAAATTACGTGTTTACCCATGATGCGCCCAGCTAATGCTGGTCCGATAGGAAGTAAAGTGTTGATGTAGAATACCACATTTTTATGAAATAGCCAGCGGAACGCTAATAAGAATGTGTATATCTGTACAGTATTATAGCGCAGTATTGTTATTGCTGGATTATTGGAAAAGCGATAAGAGTAAGAGTACTTACGCAAGTTCTTGTAATGCAGTAATTCATCCAGTGTGCCACCTTTGGAAGATATTAAATCTACTTGATAACCCTTTTGGAGTAAGCCTTCCAGCACCATTTTTAGTATTTTGGGACTGCCACTGTAGTCGTTAAAGAGGTGGAAACAGATAATGTGTTTCATGATCTTTTCTTTATAGTTTTAGCAGGAACGCCACCTATTATAGAATACGATTCTATCTTTCCTCTCACTACTGCACCAGCTGCAACAATGCACCCGTCGCCGATCTCTGTACCATCTAATATCGTAGTTTTTGATCCAATCCAACAGTCTTTTCCTATCTTTATTCCCTTCCTATTTACTCCTTGTAATCGTATAGGGATATGAGTATCTGCGTAATTGTGATTTTCCGAATGAAGAGATACGTAATTACCAAAAATAGTATTGTCTCCTATTTCTATACCGCCGGCACATCCGAAAAATCCATGAGTGCCAAGGCCGACATTGTTTCCTATGATTAATCCCTTTCCCAAATCTTTTAATGTTCCGCTGCATTCAATACATGTACATTTTCCAATTGATACATTATCACCAAAGACAATACCTTCTATTGATAATGCATCAATATAGCAGTCTTTATCAATACTTAAATTATACCCTATTTGAATCTTTGAAACACATTTGATTTTGGATGATGAAGAGACAAATACCCTTTTGAAACTTTTAAAAATGACTGCTCCTTTTATCCCTCTAAAAACTCTAAAAAAAATTGTGGAGAAAAGATAACCTATTGGAATCCTGTTATCCAATATAAAATCTTCTCCTTTAATAGAGCTAATGGCTTTACTAATTCCTTGATGAAGAATCATAATATTGATTATTTTGAATTTTAATTGAAAGTAGGTTATCACATATTTAATTCCCAGATGAATTATTCATATGTTTATTTATAGCCGTTTTATAACAATGAAGAAGAACCTTTTCTCTTTCATCCCAAGTGGATTTCTTTGCATATTCAATGGTGGATTGTGCTAATTGCTTAAATCGATTCGGATTCATTATCAATGAATCAATCTCTTTTGCAAGAGCCTTTACACATTCGCTATAGTTACACGATATTGGGACTAATATTCCAGCACCACTACTTAAAGTGTCATGCATGCCGCAATGGTCGAAACTTAATGTAGGTACTCCATAACTCATGGCTTCCCATATAGTTGTAGCATTCCCTTCACTAACACTTGTTATTATATGCATATGGGCATTTTTAAACATTTCTATGGCCTTTTGACGGGATAGCATGCCATGCCACTTTATTAGATTGTAAATTAGGTTATCCTTAGCGTATGCCTCTAGATTTTTTCTCATTGGTCCGTCACCCACAATATCAATGATAATCTTTTCTTTGTACTTGACCAAGCATAGTGCTTCAAGTAAAATGTTCACAGATTTACGATCAATCAGACTCCCAATAACTATAAACCGATATACTTCTGGATGTATGAATTTTGTCTGATTAAGATATATGTCTTCAGATATTGAGTTTTCTGGTAAATAGATACTTTCTTTTTGATGAACGGTATGAAACACCTTTTGATTCTCCGTTGTGCAAGTTAGTAACAAATCAGTATGGTGTAGAGCATCGGTCAGTCTATTCATATTTAACTGCCTCAAAGTTGCCCAATTTCTAAATTTGAACTTTAGCTTGCTGATATTAGGAAGATTTTTTTGAAGAGTTATATTTGTCTTATTGGCACCGCCGATAGGTCCCCACATATAAGGTAATCCTAATTTCCACAAGTATCCTGGTTCTCGAAAGCCAATAGGTCCTAAATAATGAACCAAATCTATAGCATTATTTGAGACGATTTCTATTGCTTTTTTATAGGCCAATCTATGCCACTCTTTATATGCTAAATAAAAAGTATATCCTAAGAACCCTTTTTTATTGCACCAGTTTAATATATTTACCCATTTCGTAGGCCTTACACACAAAAAAGTCACATTAGGAATCTCTTTTTCGGTTACGTACCTTTCCATTTCTTTACAATCTCCAATATGATTACCGGAGCAACCATAAAGTACTGTCAGTTTGTGATATTTTGACATCCGAGTAACATAATTCCATGCCACAGAGTATTCCGAACCTCGTGTAGGAGATATGGCATAAGCCAAAACCAATATGTGCATCATAATCCTTTATTTAGTGTTAATGCGTTATTTAAAAAAGTCAAAGACTTTTTGCGTTCAGTTGTTATAGTAGGCATTCCAACGTTAAAATCATATTCTTGTGAAATATTGGGTTCGTCATCCGGCTTTGTAATGCATTGTTCTAACTTAAATAACTTTAATAGATTGTGGATTCGTGAGTTTTGATTTCCTCCTTCGTGTCTATCTCTCATGAATCGTTCGAATACAAAAAAATGCCGTTTGAACAGATAGGAAAAAATACAGCAATGAAAAGAGTTTGTGCATATCCATTCTGCATTTTTTATTAGTGATAGAAATTCCATAGGACCTATGGAGTCGAAATTTATATCTGCATCAATATGATTTACTAAATTAAATAGAGAGATATTGTATACAGAAAATCCGGTCTTATCCTTTAATTTTTGTATATAATCGTATGGTATTGAATCTTGGTAATAATCAGTATGAAGAAAGTATGTCAAGATATACTTTTCCTTTTTTATAAATGTGACGTCGTTAGCTATTTTATGCCAGAAGTCTGAGGTAACCATTAAAGTGGGGTCGAGTACAGTCGTAATTTCTTGGCCTGTGATTTTAGAGGCAATAGCAGATGCTTCCTGTTCACGACATGAGATACTATCAAATTGTAGCATTAAGTCTATTTGTTCCTGTCGCAACATAGAACTGTCAGTTATCCCCATACTTGGGGCATAAGCGATTTTTCGACAAGTCTCTCCCTTTTTTATAAATGACAGCAAAAAAACAGGATCATAAAAATAGGGACTCCATATCTGATCACTACCACATATACAAGCATAATAATCACTGAAATCTCGCCTAAGTGTCTTGATGGATCGGTACCTCTTACTGGTTAAACACATATATTTATGTTCAAACTCTCTAAAACTATTTATTTGATTCTGCATTCTGCACAAATAGTCATACTTTTTTCTGAAAAGTAATCGACTTATCATCGGACAAAGATTCATCACTGACAATATAAGCCTATTTACAGCAGGTTTCAGTTGCCACAGTAGATGTCCTGCATATTCATCGTAGTCGATGATTACATTTGGATACCCAGCATCGGCAATAAATTGCGACATGGCAACTGCTTGTAAGGATGTTCCCATGTTATATCCCGCACGACGAGTGAGTATAGCAATTTTTTTTGTGTTCATTAGTCTTTTAGAAAATTGCGAACTTTCTGAATTGTGTTATAGTTCACGTTGTCTTTTATTTTTTTCTTTATAAATCCCATTGTGTCTGAATCTAAATTTCTGATGATTTTAAGTGCTGTACTTTCATCTTGATAACTGGTGAATACTTCTAGTAAAATGGGCTTATCATTATTTGAGATGGAAAGAAACCTTTCTGCATGTTGTTCAAATTCTTTTTTTGATGATGCAGCTAAATATTCAAATCCCAAATCTTGTGCATAGTGTCTTACTAAGTTTGGAGATTTCTGTCCGAAATGCCCTTCCGCTGCAATATATGGACTCGTTTCGTCTTCTAATTTTGCTCCGGGATAGCAATACAACTTGAACTCAGCTCCAATATTATTGTTGATAAGCAAAATTCGCAGATTATTGCCTAAATGACGATTACCTAAAATGTTCATGTCATAAAAGAAAGCCAAATCTCCAATGATGCCAATATGCAACTTATCTTTATGCGCAAGCGAAGCACCTATAAGAGAGGATACACAACCATCTATACCGAAACCTCCAACATTGCAAAATGATTCTATGCTTTGAGGAAATTCAAAGAAATTCCATGAGCGTAAGCTACTGAGTATTGAAAAATGAACATAAGAATCGGAAGGTAGCTGGTGTGCCAATTGAGTAGCAATCCAAATATTTGAAAATGGCATGTTCACTTTCGTCTTTGCTATTTCATAGAGGTGATTGTACATCAAACGGCAAGAGTCATAGTATTGGGTGCCAGTATTATTGTTATTGGTATGTATATAATACTTGAAGAATTGACCTTCAGTCATCTCAAACACATATCTCAGTTTGTGAAATGTATCACACAACTCTCCGTCCTGGCTGATTCGCCATACTTCTGACATGTTGAATTTTCCGATTGTGGAAAAATAGTCTCCGGATATTTCACCTATATGTATCAGCACATCTATTCGATTTAATGAGTGAGTCAATTGCTCTTGACCTCCTATTAACGAATACTGTATACGATACTTTCCATGATAAGCACTGGTATGGTCGCAAAACACTACAGAATTATAATTTTCGCAGAAATTTTCTACAGACAGGGTTAGTTGACTATCCCATTTTTTATGCGAACCGACTAGTATAGCAACTCTTTTGCCATTTAAATTCGGCATATCGTTGTATGGATATAATCGATTGACGATTCGTTGCAAGGGTAGTTCTTTAGTATTGAAAGTGGGACAATAAGTTGTGGGGATATTCAGATGTACAGGTCCGCCATCCCGATGATACAATTCAAGAATAGCACGGTTTACTTTTATGTTACATTCCCATTCGTCTTGTTCATCTTTTATGATAGGAAGTTGCTCGCTTAATTTAGCTATATCGTTTGGTAGCACTCTTCTATCTATAACTTGTGGTATCAAATGCCCAATTTCTGCATTGCTACGGCAGGAAGTCACTGTCAATATAGGTAATTTCCTGTAATATGCTTCAGTAAGTGCGGACATATAGTTTCTTGAAGCAGTTGCTCCTGTACAACTTAGCACGACAGCTTCTCCGGTTTCAGCTGCTAATCCGCAAGCCATATAGGCAGCAGAGCGTTCATCGACGGAAGAATATATCGTAAAGTAACTGTCTTGTTGAAGACTTGCCACCAAGGTTAAATTTGTATTGCCGGGAGAAGCCACTACGTATTTTATACAATGTGCTTTCAATAGGGCAATAAGAATTTGGATGTTCTTTTCGTCCGAATAGTACTTATTCATTATTTGTGATATTAAAATTATTATAAATAGATTCGTTATTTCTCACTATATATTTAAACGTTATGAACAGAACTAACATAAACCACAATACTTGCAGATTCAGTGTGACTCCTCCGGTAATGAACAGAAGGCATAAGGTCACTGATACCCATTCACCCTTGATAGTGCAAATACTGAAAGCGACATACCAAAATAGAAACTGAACAATCGCGCCATGATTAATCCAAAGGCTTAGTGCACCCCCATTTGTGGTAATTCCACCCAATTTCAGAATCGACTGGTCGAAATCAATGCCATGTCCAACCCATCCGTCAAAGCTGTTTAATGATATATATTTTATAGCATTAAGAGTCGGAACTATTCGGCTTGCCCCACTACCATCCACCCGTATGATTGTATCTTGATCCAGAGTCAGAATTGCGGGTAGGAATTTGGCTAAACGCGAGAAGCTTGATATCCCCGCTTGTTCTCCTATTATTAGGAGGACAAGGATAATAAACAAAACATAAAATAGGGATCTAATATCAATGAATCTGGCAAGAAGTACTCCGCCTAATACCAATCCAGTTGTGCTTCCGCACATAACCAATACAAACAAGAAAGAGAGAGACACCTTTTTGTTCTCTATAAAGAACTCTTTTATTGACAATTTATATCCTTTACTATAGTCGCACAAACATATATAGAGAAATATCACCAAAGCCATCATACGCGCAGTCCACGCTGGTTCCGGCCCACAAGAATTAAGTCGTGGAAACCCATGAGCGATATCTATGTTGATTTTGTTGAAGATAGGTAAATCTGTATAAAAGCAGGCTATTTGAATAATGAGTACGATAGCATAAGCATATATAATCCACTTTAAAAGTTCTTTAAATGTTTTTATATTGATGTTACTCATGTGTAATATCCTGGCGTAAGATAAGAAAAAGCAGATAAACATGGCTGTATATAAAACGGTTGACCATCGCATCGTCTGAGAGTGAAAGGCGAAAGGAAAGACAATCATCAGTATAAGCATTATTATCAATGGAAAATCAAATCTTGGTATGATTTTAGGAGAGAGTATGAGCATTATTGGTGATATGCCCATTAATAATAGTAAAAGGATATTTTGCTTAGCTGGTGTCATCAAGAATGACGGATATATACAAAGCAATACAATAATAAACACTACAGTGCGTGTGCTATATATAGCTACTAATCCTTGGCTCATTTCCCTATCAAAAATTTCATTTTCTTGTTAATTAATTCCGCAATAGGATACTGCACGAGCATTATTAGAGCGAAACACGCTAATGATGGAAATCCTGTGATTTGAGTTGCGAAGAAACGATTGGCAATCCAATTGCATATTTCCATTAATATGGAATAATGAATAGCCATTAATATGATAGAATTACGTCCCCAATATTGCAGGTATCGTAGTGCGAAGTTACTGCCGGATATAGATAGGAATAGGAAAAAGACACCAAGCGGCTCTATCCATGAAATAATCAAATTACCACATAAAGATGCTGAAAATGGTAAGCAAGAAGACGATATGCTAAGATATATTGCGGATAATATAAGCAGAAATAGCCCTACAAATCCAATCCTGCATTTATCATTCTGTTCCTTTTTGGTAAAGTAGTACGATACATAGTAAGTGGCTGTTATTACAATTAATGCAGTAGCAGAATTCTGGACGACTAATAGTGGCATTTTTATTAGAAAAAGTAACGGTCCGATAGCTTTCGATGCAAGCAGATGTATCAATACAGATGCAGCAACAGTGATAAAAATGCCCATCAACAATCCCAATAATGATTGTTTCCTGTTTTTGAATACAACGAATAACAATTCTCCAAAGAACAGTACCGGAAGAAACCACAAAGTCCCGATGCCACGAAGAACTATCGATTTATATATATCACGAGCTATAATGTCAATATTGTAATGACCAATCAAATAAAAGAGGATATCGACTATTAGAATTATTAAGGTGAACCATAAGTAGGGTATTCCTAATGACCGTAGCCTCTTTCTTATAAACTGCTTCACATCTACATACTGCCTCTGTTTTAGTCCATGTAGCCATCCGCTTGTCATATAAAAACCTGTAATCATAAAAAAACCGATAAAACAATTCACCCACATAGGTAAGATTCCGTTTTCGATGTGGAGCATTGTTATGCAAATGATACAGAATCCCTTCATCCAATCAACTGCATTTATGCGCTTATTTTTTGAGTTCGGAGATGATTTCATGATTTCAATTTTAGAAAGTATTTACGTAATCGGTTGCTGATAAGGAGTAATGTAACTTGCAACCTGTTATAATCACTATGATACTTGTTTTTATAATCCCGGCTGTCGCACAACCATATCATCCGGCGATAAAGATTCCCTTTTTGGGATTTTATATGTTTGTGAACAGCTTGAGCCTCTGCCATATAATAAAGTTTCATACCTGCTGCTTTCACTTGATGAGCTAGAATTGCTTCTTCACAATACAAGAATACATTCTCATCAAAGAATCCAATTTGTTTTATAAATGACATTCTGACGAATAGGCAGCTACCTGATACGATAGGGCAGTAACGACTGTTGGTGTAATCCATGGTTGTAGATAATGACTTTCCAGACAGTTTATATCTTATCATATCGATTGGCCAAAGCAATTCGCTCCAAAAGCTGACATAATCCAAAGGGTTTTGATGCTGTCCATTCGCATCAACAATATCGGTACCACATACTACGATGTCTTTGTCAGCTTCCATTTTTGAAACGACACGTGCTATGTAGTCCGGTTCTGGAAATTCCATATCAGGATTGGCTATCAGGGCGTAGTGATAACCATTTTTCACCGCATAACGTAGCCCGATGTTGTTGCCTGCATTATAACCTCGATTCTTGTCGGCTGTAATAAACGTACAATTGTGTTCTTGACACAGGCGCTTAATTTCAGAGCGTTCGGTAGAGTTGGAACAATTGTCGACGATAATGATTTCGTACTCAACGCCTTCCTGGGCTTTTAAAAAACTAACGCACTTCCGGCAATCTTTAGCGGAGTTATAGTTTAGCAATATGATTGAAACTCTCATTTTATATTGAGGGATAAATTAGCTCTTGGCACTTTTGTATGAAAGAGCCGAATTTTGCATTGACATTTTGCATTGAAAGTACTTGAACTCGCTTTAGATCAACATATTTGTCTATATATTCCAATGTAGTCGTAATAGCTTTGTCGGTGTTCATTGTCGTGGCATTAATGAGATATTTGTAGCCAAGACTATTGTATAAGCCTTCAAACTTTCGGCTATATGATACTGGGATTGTCGCTACGTCTGAAGAGAAAGCTCCGATTGTGGCATGCATTCGCGAGCCGATGAAAATATCCATCTCTGATATATAATTTTTGGCTTGGATCGGATTTGAGAATTTGGGAGAACATATACATGCATAGCGTTGAGAGAGTTCAAGACATATGGGATAATCGTTCTCTATACTTGTTCCGTTATTAGGAGTAATTACATGAGGAATGAAATAAAGTTCGTATCTCGAATCATTCATAATATGCCTTGCTACTTCATTAATGTATTTCTGATAATCAAGAGTAAGACTGAATTGATTGTTTTTATTATATCCTCCGTTCCATAATAATCCTGATACATTAATCCCAAGTTTGATAAGATTCGTGTTGATTGTATGATTGTTACTGTATGGTAAGAAGAATGCTACATCTGTGAACACATTGATATTGATATCGCACAGTTCTTTTATATACTTGGCTGATTGCTCGTCACGTGCACAGGAATATGTACTTTTCTTTATAATGTATCGCATGACAACTTGAGCGATTCGAGAATAACATGGTCCGTAGGTTTGGGGCCCAAGAACAAATTTATCGCAGTGACGTATTGACAAAATCTTAAACAATGATGATTTTAGGAAGCCTTTTAATCCATAAATATCAGAAAAACTGTCACCAGCCGTAAAGTCAAAGCATATATTGCATTTTTTTATCTTATTGATGAGACTCTTTATCGATTTTATCGACCGTGGATTATAGCTTGCGGAAAGGACTGTGACACGTTCCGTATTAAGTGAGGTGGCGTCAAAATCGTTTCCTTGATAGAAAACATAAATGATAGTATCTTGTTTCGCAATTCCATTTATTATATTTAAAAAAGAATAGGATAATGCATTGCATCCCATATTTCCGCTGTTAAAGGTTAATCCCCAAAAGCCTATGGTTATTTGATTATTTTTCATGATTCTGCTTAAAATTTAGAAGTATACTCTTTTATGGATTTTCGCTGAGCTTGTAGTACTGTCGTTTCTGCTGCATAATGTCCAAAACCTACAATAGCTACTATACTTTCACATTGAGGAATATGGCAAAGAGCTCTGAGTTTTTTTTCATTAGCTGTCTTCCCCCATTGAAATATAATAGAGCCTATATTATGTGAATGGAAAGCCAGACGAAGATATCCCAAAAATATACCACCATCGACATACCATTGATTGTATTCAAATATTCCAAAATAAGATTTTGATGATGTAACAACCATAAAATAGGGAACAGCATCGCTGAATCCCTTATTTCCGGGTACAATACTACTGAGCATCCTGTTTTTTTCTTCATTAAGTGTGTAATAGACTTTGACGGGCTGGCGATTACACGCAGACGGTGCCATGCGGGCCATTTCTATCACATTTAAAATTTCTGTTTCTGTCATTGGCTTGGATTTGTTATAATTTCTTATAGAGCGAGTCGTTGAGAATAAGTGATTTGCTATTTGCATATTGTCCATTTTTAAATCTTCAAAATGTAATGATTTGGTGCCTCCAATACAATAATTGTCGCCAATAACTTTACTTTTGCAAAGCGATAAAATCTCTTCTAACACAGGAAGATATTCCTGTCGTTTTCTTTTTTCAAAGAAGTATGATTCCAAAATAGCTATTGTTTCATATACAGCGAAACAATCTGTTGGATATTTATTGTCAATATATTCCTTTAATAGCGTGACTATTTTAGTAGCTTTTTCCTCTCCAAATCCTTTTTTCTTAACTTTAAAAGACAATCCTTTTTCTATCGAGTGAATTGAGACTATCAGTTCAAACTGCTTCCGTTCTATTTCGTCATGCCTAGAACTTGGAATCTCTGATAATCTGATAAAAGAAAATCCGTCTTTTACAGAAAACAGCACGATATTCCAAAAATGTTTTATCGTAATTAACTTGTTTTTTAATTTTGTTTTTTTTGTCATTATAACTGTCAATGTATTGTTTATATATCGTTTGGCGTCATTTACTGTCCTTAGTTTGCTTATTTGACATAAACATCTGAATAATTGTCCATTGCGAAGCATATTATATTCTTTTAGGAAAGAGAATACAATTTGTTCTATTTGGGTTTCATATCTTTGATAATCAATATGGCTTCGAATGAAATTTTTAAATGAATCTAGTTTGTTGATGTTTCTGAATAAAAAGTACAGGTGGCGATTGCCGTCGAATATCTGGTCAATATAACGGGAAGCTATCAAATTGCTGGTGCTTGAAGGATAAGATCTCCTGTCAACAAGTATTTTATCTATATAATAAAATCCATTATTCAAAACCGATATGAAATTCACTGCGATGTCATATGGCATTGTAGACCATGCCTCATCATAATCTTTACTCAATAATGATTTTTTAAAGGCAGTAGTCATCCCTAAATAGGCATTAAACCAACAAAACTCCTCTAATGATATTTTTTTTATATCGTTCATTTTACAATGAGGTACTCTAACGTGTTCGCACAATACTTTATTCTCAAAAAAACGTGAGAATCCGCAGCAAAGGGAATAAGCATCATCGTATCTTGTGAAAAAATGGATTGTATCTTCCACACGGCAATCTCTCCATCTGTCGTCTTGATCAACGATAAAAATGATGTCACCTGTGGCTTTCTTAAAGCCGTCTAAGAAGTTTTTTTTAAAACCCTTGTTTTCTGTATTTACGATAAATTTCCAATTAGAAAGTCCATAAGCTCTGATAAAATTAGAACAGATTTGAGGTGTGGAATCTGAAGAACAGTCATCGAAAATCAACACTTCGTCAACCGCAACAGTTTGCGTATGGATAGACCTCAATTGCTCTAGAATATATTTTTCGCCATTATAGGCTGACAGTACTACTGATGTTTTCATTTTATATGGAATTTAGTTTTAAAGCCGGATATTAACACGTTTCTCTCTGATTTGACAACGCCAAAGACGTAAATTGCCAATATGGTAAAAATAAAAGAGGAAGCAATTACAATAATTAGCTTGAATAAGTTTCCAGTACCTACGAATGACTGCATGGCTAACGATAAAGCAAAGGAAACGACAGCTACAAACAAGGAACGGGCAACGATACGCATCACGAACTGAGTTACATTCAAATCTGTCAAGTTTCTCAAAATTGATACCCTAACAATCAGTGTAATTGTTGTGATGGAGAACTGTACGAAATAGACCGTAATTGGAGGATATCCCAATTTTAAGAAGAAATAGGATATTGGAATATTCATAATCTCGAAAATGCCGCATGCTAATTGGAGCTTTTTTACATTTCCGGTTGCATTTGCTGCTGTGGCTAATGGTAGTGAAAAAGTATTAATTAGAGATACCAAGAAAACGACTCTGCAAAATCCTAATGTATGTTTGGGGACGTCAGTCAGCCATACCTTCAGGATTTCGTCCATAGTGGTCCATAGTGGAACTACAAAAATAAGAGAAAGAAAGAATGAAAATTTTGCACTCTGATTGATTAACTTGTAAAAATGGTCAAAGTCTTTTGCTGCATACGTTTGTACGATTCGGGGATTGACGGCTATCTGAAAGTTGTTCACGAATCCTGATACGGCACCATTGATTTGAGTTGTGATGCCTCGGGCGGCATTGACTGCCGGACCAAAAAAAAGATTCAACATGATACCTACTACTTGTCCGTTGACAATCATAGAGATGCTACTGAAAATATTCCATCCAGAGAATGCTAGCATCCTGCGGTAGAGAGCTCTGTCTTTCGACAATTTGAAATGGCAATCAGGAAAATGTCGGAGGCAATAACCTCGATAAATTAGATTGTCTATAAGCACTATGAGGAACATAATCATAGCATAGATAGTTAGTTTGTCATCACTGATAAAATAGAGCAGACAAGCTCCTGAAAACCTTAAGAGTACATCAATGATTCCTATCGTTGCATACTGACTCATGTGCTCATATGCAATTATAGTTGAAGAATAAGGTATCAAAGTCATCGACAACATTGCGGAAAATATAGAAAACTGGTATACATAGTTAGCTGCTATCATCCTATTGTCCGGAATGTTTATATATGCATTTAAGAACCAAAGACCAACAGTTTCAGCGAAAATGAAAATTACGAAAGCAAATAGTAAATGAATTAATAACGATGTTGAAAACACTTTATTCACATCTCCTTTATTTCCTAATTCGTAATTTATGAATCGTTGTGTTCCTAACGATAATGTTGAATTGAGAAATCCAAGAAGAATAACAATAACTCCTACTACATTGTACACTCCAAAATCAACTATGCCAAGTTGAGAAAGAAGTATACGAGATGTGAAAAATCCGAGAAACATTGAAAACAACATTCGTATATACAACGTTGTTGTATTCTTTATTAGGCTGTTCTTTGCTATACTCATAACTTTTGGAGACTAATAGTAATATGACCTAATAAATCCAAAACTATCGGCCTTTTTTATTTCTCTTCGTATAACGTTTGTATTCTCTTGAAGTAATTTTATTTTTCAATCTTCTTAAACCTCAAGAAAGGAAGGTGGAATAACTTCCAAACTAATAACGGTAGGCTGACGCCAATGACCGTATATACTATCCACATCCAACTGTTTATCGTTTCCAATACAGGGAATTGTGCCAAGTAGTCAAGTGGCAGATGGCTATACTCAATATATACGTAACTTACCAGCTTGAACGCCAAAAAGTGAAATGTGAGAATATAGAGTGTCTTGTCTCCAATATAGGCCAATAGTGATGCAATTCTTGCATATGATAACCATTTTGATAGTTGTATAGTGGCTATCGTTCCGCATATTGCTATGACATAATAGAGTAGAACAACATTATTTTTGCAGTCCATACTTAAATTGGTGAACTGTGCGGCTATAATAGGGACAATAAACAATGCTAATTCGATTATATACGGATAATTACATTTTAAATCTATTTTGCGGTAGATATATCCACTCATATAGAATGACGTTGCTAAAAGAGTCTGTTCTCCGAATTGAGCTGGTAGCTTAATGGGTAGATGATTCCATAAAGTAGCCATTGTGAGGAGTAAAATTACCCCGAAAAAAATGTTGATATATGATAAATTATTTATCTTTTGCATAAAGTGAAAGAACACTATCGTAGCGATAGAAGCCCAACAAAGTGAAATCAAAAACCAGAATCCACCCAATAACTGTTCACTGCCTGTCATTGTGAGTATGCGTACAAACTTAATGGTGATTTCTTTCAAAGAATAACTTGCATCGTAAATATGTAAGTATGCAAATGCATTATGTAATAATAGAAATATCGTTGACCATTTGATAAAGGGATAATAAGAACCTTTTATCTTCTTCCATAATCCTGTTTTTAAATTAGTCAGATATTTATCGTTCAATAGATAACCACTTATAAAGAAAAAGCAAGGCATATGGAACATATATATAAAGCGATGCAAATAGTCAGGACATCCACTATGCCCTATCACCATCAAAATGATGCAAATAGCTTTTGCTATGTCTAATGCGCAGTTCCTGTTTTGCCCCATTGTATTCTAATTTATTCGTGGAAACCTGTTGTAACCACATTTATCACTCATAAAGCCCCATCCCATACTCAAACGGACTCTCAAACTCCTCCAGCAACGGATGCTTCTTATCTTTCTCACTCAGTATCGCCTTATCAACCGGTATCTTCCAGTCTATCCCTATACTTTCATCCAAGATACTGATTCCGCCGTCAGCTTGCGGAGCATAATAATTATCGCACTTATATTGAAATACAGCCACCTCGCTCAGTACGGCAAAACCGTGGGCAAAACCTCTGGGAATAAAGAACTGAAGATGATTGTCTTCCGACAATTCTATCGCTACAGACTCACCGTATGTAGGCGAACCTTTACGGATGTCAACCGCCACATCAAGTACACTGCCTTTTACGCAACGCACCAATTTACTTTGTGCAAAAGGTGGCTTCTGAAAATGAAGTCCACGCATCACTCCATATGATGACATACTCTCATTATCCTGCACGAAATTTACTTTGCGTACTTTCTCTTCGAATTCCCGTTGGGAAAAAGACTCGAAGAAGTAGCCGCGTGAGTCTTTGAGAAGGTGTGGCTCAATGATGGCCAAACCCTCTACGTTTGTCTGAATAATTTTCATGTTTTTTATCTCGTAGTCTACTCTTGAACAAGCATCTTTGCCCATTCAGGAATTGTATTCGAATATTTTTTGAATATTTTCCCGTTTATCGTACGAAACAGAAGTTGTGGTATTTGGTTTTCTATGGAATTATCATATACATAAGCTCGGTCTACCATAGAAATAGCTAAGCTTGCATTAGACAACGATTTATAGTATCGAGATATCACTTTTGAGATCGGGACTTCATGACCGCCATCCAAGTAACGTTGAGTGATACGGTTCACGTTTATTGCAGGGTCAGATGTACAGACAAAGAAGAAACGGATAAAGAAGCCTGCATCCTTTGCCTTTTTTATAAACTCAAGTTTCTCTTCGGAAGAAAAAACGGTTTCAAACACAAAATCGCTTTTTTCGTGCAAACATTTATATCTCAATCCCGTAGCATATTCTGCGGCTTTTAGAACGGCACCCGCAGAATTCCAGTCTCCAAATTTTTCTTGAGCAATATTATCGGGGTTAATATACAAGCTATTATCTCCCCACTCATAACGCAACAATTGAATTGTAGTAGAAGTTTTCCCGGAACCGTTAGGGCCCGCCACAATGCATAAAGTGGGTTTCTTTTCTGTCATAGTTTCGATACATGTTGTTGCGATTTCCGCCGTTTCTTTATATCTTCGGCCACTTCATGTAGCCTGCGTTTCTTTTCGTTTTCCACTCTGTGCGAAGACTCGCGGAAGGAAATGGCCACTTGCTCCATCAGTTGATGCAACAATTCATCTGAAGGCTCTTCCAAAGAATTTAAGCGGTATTCGTTCAATTTCATGACTACGGATTTTAGATGTATAACACAGCAAATATACCGCTTATTTTTGTAGATATGCTATGATTTACATTTTTTTAGGTGTGCGCAATCATAGGGACGTTGTAAGCGTTCACCCTTCCTCTATTTTCTTTCCCTCCCCCTCGTCATCAGCATATTATTAATCTGTTGCCTCACATTATCCACCTTTGCCCCCGACGTCAGCCGGGAGGCGAAAGGGAGAAGCACCTCGATGAAAGCACCTTTCACCACTGTATCTTTGTTCACGCGGGGTTCGCCGAGCATGATGCTTACCACGCTGGCCAGATCGTGGGCGGTGGTACATTCACCCAAAAGTCGGGTGTACTCATGCACTTTCTTCACGTCGGGCACATAGGTGAAAAGATGACACTCGGCATCGTTCAGGCTTTCGACGCCCGCGGTTGCTTCGGGACGGATGGCGACCTCGGCAAACTGATCGCCGTAAAAGTTCTGAACGGCGGTAGTACCCGCGGGGACTATCATGTTCGTACCGCCGAATATTTTTATCTCTATTTCCGGTTTGTCGTTCATATTTATATTTTCTCTCTCCATTTTTTTTCTTCTATTCTTTGGTTATTTCAACTATTTTCAATGAACTTTCAATGAGCATTCAATGGCTATAAATGCTTTGTAAACGCCAGTGTTAGAATTAGCACGGATGGGAATTCTACTCTATCTTTGTTGATATAAATCGAATAAATATAAATGTAGCTTTAATTAAATCAGAATCAATACCATGAAAGAATCTATCATGTCTTTTTTCAATGCTCCCGTCACCAACAAGGTGCCTGCCGGAGTGTGCAGCGTAGCGGGGCTTCATGCTTATATCTCCTCCGATTCCCATTTGAAGGAACTGACGCAAAGGGTAAGGGCCGATACGGAAAACGATAAAGCCTTCCGCGGAAAAAAACAAATATTGTTGCCATACGTCACGCCTGCCGGAATTTTTTCATACTGTCGGGAGCAATGTATCGTACTGCCCTCAGGGCTATTTGTGATAGACATCGACCACCTTGCTTCCACCGAAGAAGCCGCAGCGTGGCGCGACCGTCTCTTTGCCGATGAAGTACTGCAACCTGACCTCGCCTTTGTAAGTCCCGGGGCCAAAGGTGTAAAACTCTTTGTGCCTTACCGCCTAAGCCTCACGCAGACGCTGGAACAATCGTTCGACAATGCTCTGCACACCGCCTGGGATTATCTGGAATGGAAACACGGGCTGAAAGCCGACACCGCCAACGCCGATATGTCGAGAGCGTGCTTCCTGGTGCATGATGCAAATTGCAGATGCAATTTGTAAATTAATAATTGAGGATTAAACATTAAACATTAATAATTGAAAATCAATAATTAAGAATTAAAGGCTGCGCATTGCGCCCAAGTGAATAAAAATCCGCGTAATCCGGTGTCTTCCGCGCCCCCCAGTCATAAATCATAAATTTTTCAAACTTCCCATGAATGAAATTGATATTATCGAACAATTGACCGTTGCTGTCGAACAGGCAAGAGTTGATATTGCCCCCACTTATCAGGAATATATGCCGCTGGCTTTCGCTGTGGCTAACAGTTGCGGTGAAGCGGGGCGGAGTTTTTTCCACCGTCTTTGCAGCTTGTCCGCTAAATACCGGCAAGACGAGGCTGATAAGCTCTACGACCACGCTCTGCTGAACGGACGGGGAGGCAATTCCCTGGGAACAGTGTTCCATTTGGTTCAACTGGCAGGGGTGCGCCTCGACAAGAAACTTGCAAACTTGCAAAACTTGCAACCCCTTCACCCACACACACACGTGCGTGAGCTAAAAGAAAGCGGTTCCGTCTCCCTGCCTTGTTTCCCGGACTACCAGTGGCCGCTATTCCTCCAGCAGGTGATAGATTGTGGCGACACGCCCGCCCAAAGGGACATCCTGCTGCTGGGAGCCGTCACCGTGTTGGGGGCCACCGTCAACAAGTTGCTGACTTTCACTTACGGACGCAAGAATAAATATCCGTGCCTGCAAACTTTTATCATCGCTCTGCCCGCTTCCGGAAAAGGGGTGCTGACGTGGGTGCGTCGGCTGGCCGAACCCAAACACGACTCGCTGATGAATTCATACTTCGAAAAGATGAAAGTCTATCGCCGCGAGAAAGCGCAATGGGACGTGATGGGCAAGGAGAAGGCGAATACGCCCGAACCCGAACAGCCTTGCATGAAAATGTTTCTCATCGCGGGCGACAACTCCGGAGCCGGTATGCTGGAGAATCTGATGGATGCTGACGGCGCCGGGCTGATATGCGAGACGGAGGCCGACACCGTGAGCGCAGCCATCGGCGCAGACTACGGTCACTGGAGCGATACATTGCGCAAGAGTTTCGACCATGAGAGGCTGGCCTACAACCGCCGCACCAACCATGAATATCGGGAGTGTAAAGAATCCTATCTCAGTGTACTGATCAGTGGCACGCCCGGTCAGGTGAAGCCGCTCATTCCGTCGGCGGAGAACGGGCTGTTCTCACGCCAAGTGTTCTACTATATGCCTCCCATCAATGAGTGGGTGGACCAGTTCGACCGTTCCGGACACGACTACGACTCTATGTTCACCATCTGGGGCGAACGTTGGAAGCGGTTGCTCGATGCCCTGACAGGCGCTGTAAGCAGCATAAACCTAAGACTCACCCAGGCACAGAAAAACGAATTCAACGTTCACCTCTCACGTGTGTTCAGCCGTGCGGGGGTGGTTCATGGCGACCATATGAAAAGCGCGGTGGCACGTATCGCCATCAACATCTGCCGTATCACCAGTGTCGTGGCACTGATGCGTTCGCTCGACGCCTTGCTGGTGGCGGCGGACGACGTCATCCGGCCTGCCGGGGAAAAAACGGACTACAACATAGTCAGGGTGCTGATGTCGTGTCCCGGACTGTCTCCCTCGCCTCATATTGCGCAAGAGAATGTGCAAGACGGAGTGGTGCCGCAGTTCGATCTCACCGTCAGCAATGATGACTTCCACGCTGTACTGGCACTCACGGAGCCTCTATACTTGCACTCGTGCCATATACTTTCGTTCCTTCCGGCAGTCGAAACCGTGCAGCAGAAACTACCGCAGGACGTATTTCTGGATTTGCTGCCGCTCAGTTTCACCCGCAGCCAGGCCCTTCAGGTGGGCGAACAGCGCGGGATATCTCCCGGTACACTCGACTCGCTGCTGAAACGCATGGTTGACAAAAGGCAGCTGACGAAAACCGGCAGGGGAGAGTACAGGTTTAATTGAGAAATCGTTGGGTATGAAAAACGATTTGTCTCGCGCGTGTGTACGTGTGTGGGGGTGAGAGCCACTGCAAGTTTTGCAAGTTTGCAAGTTTTGCCACATTTGTCAAGCCCTTGATTTTTTTTCCCAACTGGGAAAAAATATTTTTCCAATAGGGTAGTGATTCCGTGGCTTTCATACCCCCTGCAAAAAGACTTGATTTATTTTCAATTTTTATTTTAATGACTATGCTTTTTCATCCTTTCTCCATGAAGAAGAGCGAACTGGCTCTTCTCTATTTTCCGGAATCAACGCCCGCAGTAGGTACCAACCGTCTGATGCGGTGGGTTCACAGTTGCCCTCCCTTGATGGAGGAACTGGAAGCTGCCGGTTATCATCGTTCGCAGAAGTTGCTCATGTCCCGGCAAGTGTCGCTGATAACCCACCATTTGGGCGACCCGTAAGGAGAAACCCATCGGAACCCATCGAAACCCATAAGCCGTTTTCCGGTGCATGATATCTTTGTCAGTAGATTATTTAAGGGTGTGTCAAAAGTCACTTGCCACACCCTGCCATTTAACATTATTGACTAATTTATTGAGATTATGGGAATCAAAGTAAAAGCCCGTCAGACCAAACTGGCGGTGGGCCCCTCTAAAGGGGAGTATCGTTTCATCATGCAGGCGGAAATCTACAGCACGTTGAAGCAGGAAAAAGTCATATCCGAAGCCTCCATACGGTCGGGTATTCCGAAGGGAAGCATCAATGCCGCCTGGCAAGCTATCGGTGATGTCGTCAAGGCATGGGCTACCGAAGGACATTCCGTTGCCGTGCCCGGACTGGGAACCATGCGCTTCGGCTTGCAGGCCGGGGCGGTGACCAAAGTGGAGGATGTGAGTACAGGACTCATCACCACCCGCAAAGTTATCTTTACCCCCAGTGTCGACATCAAGCAGGAACTGAAAGATACCTCCGTCAACATCACCTGCTACGACAAGGACGGAAACGTCATCAAGCAAGTGACTTCCTCCGATCCGGGTGACGTGGACGATGGAGGCGGCAGTGACAACCCCGGAGGAGGTGTCGACGAAAACCCGCTGGGATGAATCTAACGCCGGAGGCGTTGGAATTAAAAAAAATAATAATTATAAATCATAAATCTCATGTCTGACTCTGTAAAAAAGAATAAAATCACTTGGGTATCCCTGCTCAACGCCATCATCCAGGCAGCCATTGCGGCTCTCACGGCACTGGGCGTGACCAGTTGTTCAACCGTCATTGAATCTATGCTGCCATGATACAGGAGACATTTCCCATGACCGTAGGCGGGGATGAAGTGCTCAGTGAGCGTGAACTCCTCGCCGGGGTGGAAAGCGGATTGATGATGGACTCCACCGACTCGGTACGCTACATTATCCTGCACTGTTCCGCCACCCGCTGTAACTGCAATTATACGGTGGAGCAACTCATGCGTGACCATCGTGCCCGCGGATTCCGTACCATCGGTTATCACTTCTACGTCCGCCGTGACGGAACCGTCAGCCAGCATCGCCGGTTGCTCGAAGTGGGAGCCCACTGCCGTCCTTTCAACCGGTGCTCCATCGGCGTATGCTACGAAGGTGGACTGGACACGGAAGGACATCCTGCCGACACGCTCACCGGGGAACAGTTTGAACAACTGGAACAACTGTTGTCGAAGCTGCTGAAACTCTTCCCGAAGGCGCAGCTCAGAGGCCATCGCGACATGCCTGGAAGCGTGCCGAAAGCATGTCCCTGTCTCGACTGCCAATCTGTGTTCCGAGCCATACTCTGAAGTTCTCCGGAGAGTGCATATCGGTTCCTGTCAGGTCGTACATCCCCGCTTTCAGCAGGGATGCGGCCTTTTTTTGTGCATGCACGCCATACACTCCCGTCAGCGACGGAAGGTTCAACTGGAAAGCGATACGTTCTTGCTTCAATGCGCAATAATCCGGCATATTCATATATAGGTAACGTTCGGGATGTGCCAGCAAGGGCTGATACCCCTTCGCACGTATGCGTTTCAGGACGGACAACAGATTCATAGGCGGATTGAAACAGGAAGTTTCCACCAGCAGATACTGCCCGCTGTTTTCGCAGAGTGGGAGCAGATCACCAGCTTCCAGACGCTTCTCGAAGAGATTGTCCATCATGTATTCGGCGGCCAGATGCAGTGTCATTGCACCTCGGTAGGAGGTTTGCAACTCCTCGAATTTCTCTTTCAAGGCAAGAGTGGTATTGGGGATATCCTCCATCACATGAGGAGTGAGCCATACTTTGCGGATACCCTGGCTTTCCATCAGATACAGGATTACGAGTGATTCGTCCATTGTCTTCACACCATCGTCCACTCCGGGCAGGATGTGACAATGGTGGTCGGTCGCTCCTTTCAGAAGGCCGCTTTCTGCAATGGATTGGGATTTGGAAAATAACCACATGGAACTTATTGCTGTTATTGAAACTGCTTCCAGTAGTTGCTAGTCTTATTTCTCTTTGCCGCCATAATAGGAAGCATAGCCGTAATGGTATCCGTAGCGATAGCCATATCCGTAACGTCCTCCGGTACTTTCGGTTCCGTTCAGTATCATGGAGAGATTTTTGAAACGTTTTCCGGTATACATATTCTCCAGTTCGGAAAGCATGGAGCGGTCCAGCATGCCGGAACGGATTATAAAAATGGTGCGGTCCGCACACTTCTCGATGATTTGTGCGTCGGCCACGATGTCTACGGGGGGACAGTCGATGAAGATATAATCATATTCCGGTTTCAAAGCAGTTATTAAGGTCGCTAATTTGTGGTCTTCCAGCAGTTCCGTGGGGTTGGGTGGTACGGTCCCGATGGGGAGGATGTGCAGGTTTCCGTACGTTTTGTCGGGGACGATGATTTTCCTCCAGTCTTCTACCCGGTTGCCCAGATAGTCGCTCAGTCCCTTATCCGGAGAGTCGATGTAGGAAGAAGTGGAACCGTGTCGCAAGTCACCGTCAATGACCAGTACTTTTTTCTTTTTGATGGCGAAACTTATGGCTATGTTCATGGTCAGAAAACTCTTTCCACTGCCGGGATTGAACGAGGTGAGTACGAAGACATTCTGGCTGTTGTCTTTACTTGCCATAAAGTCCATGTTGGAACGCAGTACGCGGAATGCCTCGTTGATGATATTCCGGCTGCCTTCCTTCACCACGATGGTTTTCATTTCTTGACGCTTTCGGGAGCTGATTTTCCATTTCCTTTTTGTGCCGTAATATTGGGGAATCTCGCCTATGAACGGCACACTCAGACTTTCCAGGTCTTTGCGGCCGCGTACTTTGGTATTCATGTTCTCCTTCATGAAGATAACCACTGCCGGAACCAGCAGGCCGATGGCAAATGCCACCAGCAGGATGTTCATCTTGCGGGGAGCAGTGGGAAACATGCTGCCGCGCGGGGCGGTGATCAGACGGGTGTTGTAGGCGGTGAATGCTTGCGAAAGTTCGTTTTCCTCGCGTTTCTGGAGCAGATAGAGGTAAAGCTCTTCTTTCACCTTTTGCTGGCGCTCTACTGACAGCAGGTATTTCGCCTGGTTCGGATTGGATGCCAGCCGGTTGGTGGTGGCTTCCTCCTGCTGGCGAATGCTGCGGATTTGGGTGTTCAGGGAGACGATCAGATTGTCGACCGACTGGATGATGGTGCGTTGCATGCTTTGCAGGGAACTTGCCATATTCTTTACCAATGGGTTCTTCTCGCTACTGTTGGCTATCAGGCGGTTGCGGTCGAGTACCAGATTGTTGTATTCGCTGATGAGGGTTTCTATATTGGCGTTGACGATGCCGGAGTTGGTCGGCAACGGTTGGTCCAATTGTTTGGCATTCAGTTCTCTGCGGATGTATTGGGCGGTGGAGAGCTGGTTGCTTAGTGCCGACAGTTCTTTCTTGTTTTCAGCAGACTGCGCCATGTAGAGGCTGGAAGCTGCCTGCACGTCGGGCAGCAGATGCTCGCTTTTGTAGCTGGAGATGTTTTCGTCCACATGTCCCAGTTCGTTCTCAATTACGCCCAGACGGTCGCTGATGAACTGCGAGGTACTGATGGCAATCTGGTTCTTGTCTTGAATCCAGTTCTCGTTATAGACTTCGATCAAGGTGTTCAGGATATCTTCCGCCTTCCGGATGGAGGTATCGTTGATACTGAGGTTGATGATGGTGGCGTCTTCGTTGCCCAATTCGGCAACCAGTGCTTTGGCATAGGCATCGGCAACACCTCGCACGCTTCTTCGGGTATACCGGATAGGTATGTCCATAAAAGCTTCGGAGGGTTCTTGTGCAGGCGATACGATCATCGTTCCGGCGGGGGTGTGTATGGAGTCGCCCGTTTGTGCGGAGAAGGTTTCTCTTATGGTTGTTCCCGACACTTCAAACTCGGAAATGGCAAACGTGTCTTTTGAGGAGAACTCGATAGTGAAACTCAATGGAGCTTCCACTTTGTCGAGGAACGTGATGGCCACAGGAACCGATTTGTATAAATCGACGTTCTTCAGTCCCCTGCGTACGGTGAAGCTTTCGTTCAATCCCAACCGGTTGACTACCTCGGTCATCAGGGTGGGGGACTTCAATGTCAGTAGCTCATTGTTGATATTGGTATTGGATTTGAAGATGCCCAGATCAGAAAAATCGCTCATCGCGCTTGTCGAAGAGTTGCTTTTCGAGTTGTCTTTGACGAGGATGGCGGCGGTACGCGTGTAAATGGGCGGAGTACTCAGCAGGTATAATGCCGCTACAGTCAGGGTGATGAACAGGGAACCGGCAAACCAATACCACTTGGGGACAAACATTCCCCATAAATCCTGTATCCGTATAAAATCATCGGCAGGCTTTTTCTTTTCAACCATACTATTTTACTACTTTTTTTATATTACTTAAACAACAACACTCCCAGGGAGGTAAGGAACGACCCTATACTGATCCACAATCCTACACTTTTCACGCTGTTTTCATTCAGGGTGGATTGTCCGGCACGCACCTTGTTGGGTTGCACATACACCACGTCGTTCTGTTTCAGGTAATAAACGGGAGATTTGAATAAATCGCAGGAACGGAGATCCACCCAGTGTGTCACCCGTTCTTCTTTTTCCTCGCGGATCACAAAGATGGCGTCCCGCTTGCCGTAAATGGTCAGGTCACCGGCCATGCTGATAGCTTCCAGCAGGGTTATATAATCTTTGGAAATGCCGTATTTTCCGGGAGACTTCACTTCGCCCAGAACGGAGAAGCTGAGGTTCATAAACTCCACGGTGACTACCGGGTCGTTCACCAGATTTTCTTCCTTCAGCCTTTGTTTCACCAGCGCGGCAATCTGGCTTCGCGTCATGCCTGCCACGGTGAGGCTTCCCAACACGGGGAAGTCGATGGTGCCCTCGTCATCCAGTGTATAACCGGAGATTTCTCCGTTATTGTTGCCGCTATTCTGCTCAGTGGAACCTACCTTGTATTGCACGCGGGTCAGATTGAACAAAGCCGCCAGCTCAGGATCTTTGCTCGATACTATGATGGATATCTGGTCTTTGGGTTGCACGGTGATGTCTTTGGGCGGAGCAATGGCTTGGGGGCTATTGACCTCCACATCCTGAAAATAGATAATCTCTTTTGACGTGTTGCACGAAGAAAGTACCGTCAACGAAAAGAGTAAGTATAAAAGATGATTCTTCATATTGAAACTGAATTATAGTATATGCTTATATTGTTTTCTTGTCTTTTTGGTAATTTTTGCTGTAATATAGAAGTGCATTGCTGTCCACACTGTCACATCCAGCAGGAACAGTGCGGTGACGGACAGATGAGAGGCTAAGATGGTATTGGCCGCAATAAAACCCCAGGCGATGCTGAGGATGAAACCCAAGGCCCGGCGTTGCGACATTCCCAGGGCGATGAATTTATGGTGTATATGATTCTTGTCGGGAAGAAACGGCGGCTGATGGTTGCGAAGGCGGTGGAGCACCACGCGAACCACGTCCAGCATCGGCACCAGCAGAAAAGAGAAAGCCGTCACGATGGCACCGGGGAAGATGCTTTCTTTGGCGGGGTTGAACATGCTGAGATGAATGGCCATTACGGCCAGTAGCAAGCCGATGGTTAATGAACCGGTATCTCCCATAAACACTTTCCGTCCGCGATGGGGCTGCCCGAACATATTATAGTAGAAGAACGGTATCAGGGCACCCAAAGCTGCAAAGGAAATGAAGGCATACAGCCACCAGTGCAGACTGACGAACATGCAACCGAAAGCGAAGAATGCTATCATGCTTAGTCCGGAAGCCAGACCGTCGATGCCGTCTATCAGGTTGATTGCGTTCATGATATAGACAATGATGAAGACTGTGAACGGTATGCCTACGTAGCGGGGTAGTTCGTAGATGCCGAACAGCCCGTAGAGATTGTCGAAGCAAAAACCGGAGGCGGCCAATAGGAGGCCGCATAGTGTCTGGATGACAAATTTGGCGCGGTAACGCATGCCTATCAGGTCATCTCTCATTCCCATCAGATAAAGTATGAAGAGACAACTGAATAGGGTGAGCAGACAGGTGGACTGTTTCCAACTGAGCAGGTTGCTGTCCGTGCATAGATTATGGCAAGCGATGACGAGCGAAATGGGCACTGTGATGCATGGGAAAAAAGCGATTCCCCCCAGACGGGGAATGGGGAGCGTATGTAACTTGCGTTCACTCAACGGATCGAAAAGCCGTCGCTTGAAGGCTACAAGTGATATCCTGGGGATAATCATTGCGCTGAGCAGGCAACTGACAGCGAATGCTACCACAGTTTCAAAAAGGCAGATTATCATATCTGAAGAATTTATTAGGTAAGAATTTGTTTTCAGTGTGATGAATTATATCTTCCTGAGAAAGCATTGGGGAATATAGGTAGTGGCCACTGCACATACACCTTGTATTGCTACTATCAGGCGGCGGTTTCCTCTGATGCGATGTATGCAGCCTTCCGCTCCTTTGAACGGGCCGTCTGTCACAAAAACTCGCTCGCCGGTGCTGTACTCCATAGGAACATCACCGAAGTAATCCAGTCCTTTCTCACCGGAAGAAGTGACAAGCATGAAGATTTTCATCTCCCGTTCGGGGATGGCTATCGGCTGTTTCTGCCAATTGACCAGGCGGGTATATAGGATGACACGGTCTGTTAGCTTTTGTTGTAACGCCAATGCTTGTCTCTCCGTGGAATAGAAGAACATTAGGGAGGAAATGACTGGCTTGCGCACATTCTTTTTCACTCCGCCACGTTCCACAAGAATTGTTTCACAGGGAATATAGGTCTCGATTTTGTCTTTATTCAGCACGTCTTCTATCTCAAACACTTTGTTGTAGAAGACTTTGAGTGCGTACCAATGCATGATTGAAGGTACTTCTTCCATACTTGTCATATCTCACCTAAAAGGATATTCCTTCCATTCCTGTGCATCTGAGTCTTTTGATTTTTAAAACAACTCTGATACGCAGCAAGCAAGGTTAATCCAATTGCCGATTTTTGGAACTCGGAACTTCTCCTGACCCAGGAGAAGGCATCCATAACCTTGTAATTGTGCGGTTTCTAAGTAAGAAACGGTACAACGTTTTAAAACATTGAACCACTGTAGGATAAAAAATATTTTTTATCCTATTTTTTTAGGTTTTGTAGATTTGATAATATGTTTGATTTATTTTTTATAGGTAGATCTATTAAGTTCTGTTTTGTATTTATTTTAACTATTTATTCATTTATTTTTTATACACAAGTGCTTATTTCTTTAAAAATCAATATTTTATACTAGTATTGAAGTGGAAATATAAACAAATATTTATTGTATTATATTGCTTTGTTATTTTATTTGTTATATCTTTGCGCAGTAATTTTAAGGTTTCTTACTTAGAAACCTCACGACATAAAGCCTCCAGAATGTCTTCATTTGCCTTGTCTATCAGCCAACTTTCTATAGAGTCCAAATATATGTTCGTGGTCTTTTCGGAAGTGTGTCCCATTCCTGCACTAATGATAGACAACGGGATGTTGTGGTTACGTGCAATCGTTGCCCAGCTATGCCTTGCAGTATAGGAAGAGAGATGCAAGTTTTCTCCTGTCAGATTTCCCAGTTTCTTCAACTTCCGGTTATGATAACCCAGTGCTGTTTGGTATTGTCGGAAAGCCTCTTCCGGATCATTGGAAGTAATGATAGGAAAAAGATAGGGGCTATTGTGTACGGATGGTTCGTAGCGCTTGATAATTTCCTCAATGCAAGGTTCTATACGGATGGTGAGGCGTTGTCCGGTCTTATGGCGGACATAGCTTAACATTCCTCCGCTTATGTCCTCCTTCTTCAGATGTGCAATATCTACAAAGGCCATTCCACGGGTGCAATAACTGAAGAGAAACAAGTCACGCGAAAAGGCGAGCGGAGCAGAATATGTCAGATCCAGTCTTTGTAAACGAATCATGACCTCCTCATGCACAGCACGTTTGCGGGTACGCTCCACACCGGTATAGACATTTCGAAAAGGATATGTCTGTTCCAATCGGTTTCGGATTATCATCTTGTTATAGGCAGAGCGTAAAGTCCGCATATAAAAAGAACTGCTGTTTTTGCTCACTTTTCGTGCCCGGAGCCATTGTTCGTACTCCATGATGAGCTTTTCGTCTATCTGGTTGAGTGGCAGGTCCAAACCTTTCAGGAATTTTGAGAAACTGTTTAATGCTCGCTGGAGATTACGGGCATTTCCATATTGGCTGTCGTCTTTGAGTTCATTTTCCAAAGTCGTCAAGCAGGACAGTATGTTGTCGCTGTTTTTGTTCAAAATATGAAAACGGGCAATGACATCCGCCAAGGTGTAGTCTTTCCCTGTTCCGTCCCATTCACATAGGATGCCGCGGATGCACTGCAAGTCTTTCTCTATTTGCCGTTGGTAACGGGCGGACAACCCGGTGTTGTCCGCTTCACTTATAAATGTTTCTTTTTCTGCATCCCACCACTGGGGAAGCACATACATTCGGGTGGTTATCTGTCTGTTGCTTTGCTTGTGGCATAGCTGATAATAGATAGTTCCGGCTTTGCCTTTCACCGATGATTTTCTGAATTTTACTTTTACAGTCGCCATAGTTTGATTATCAATTTATATAAATATATACTATGTACGACAAAAAAAAAGGGAATCTGTTCTATCTTTTTTATATCATTGATATTTTGAGGCTTTCAAAGGTTAAATTATGAATGCATATTCTGATATAATAGTCCTTTCTCAAATGATTATCACTGTCTTTGCGTTTAACCCTTGAAGACATTACCAATTTGTAAAGGCAAATCTTCTAATATTATTATTTGTAGCCTTGCAAACTACGGAGTGGTACTTCTGTCGGTTTGCAAGGCTCTTTTTTTAGTGAATCACGTTATTCAGATTCTATTTATTTCTTGAACGGATCTCCTTTCTTATCCGTACTTACCACCCAGCGGAAGGCATTTACAAACAAGAGATTTTGTGTAGCATCGATGAATTCCTCATCGCCATGTCCCATATTCAAGTATATCATTCTGTACTTGGTATTAGTCCATACAATAGGGAAATCGCCAAAATTTACTACATCTTTGATTCCTAACGGATAATTCTTGGGGGAGAGTGAGAGCAATACTTCTACGTCTTTGTTGGTTCTAGGACTGGGATTCCATTGATACCATTCGCTTGACGGCGCCACAAAGGAGGCTGGTAAATTCTTGGTGACGGGGTGATTCTCATTGTCAACTTCAACCAGAACAGGCTGAGGGGGCCAGTTATTACAATAGAAAACCCCGCCACCCAGAAAATCTACAAACCAAGGCCAATTCGTGTTTTTGTCGTTATAGGCGGCAACGTGGAAACCTACCCAGCCACCTCCATTTTCCATATACTTCTCAAAAGCGGCACGTTCGGCTTTTGTGTTGGGATAACCGTCCAGCATTACTACTACGCTGTAGTCTTTCAATTTCTCATAAGTGTACTGCGACAGATCTGTGGTGAGGTCTAGAATAAAACCTTCGCCATAGTTCAGTTTTTTGAAAAACTCAACAGCTTGCAGGGAAAATTGATAATGTGCTTCTTCTGCATGTTGCGTATAGTATACCAATGCCTTGAAGCGGGGAGCTTTGGCATAGTTGGCCGGATATTCTCCGGTGGTTTGCGCGTTTGTCAGAAACGCGTAGGCAGTAAATAATAGGATAAGATAAAGTTTAATAGTTCTCATAACATTTATCATTTTATGTGGTTAATAATTTCATTTCTTAATATTCGGCGATAAGCGATAACCATTTTCCTGCCGAGGTTACCCATACCTCTTTATAACAGGCATTATTGGTCTGCGGCCAATAGGGAATGTCATCGTTGCCCAACGTGCGGATTCCGACGGGCATCTCGCCGGTCATCTCACCGGAGGAGAAAGTGTTCATCTGCGGATAATTGTATCCCTCTCCGTATATCAGGGATTGTCCGAAAGGATTCTTCCCGACAGTCCAGTAAAGTTGTTCCCGTCCGATGCTCAATAGTTCTTCATCTTTGAGGAAGTTTCCGCAGATGGCGGCGGATTTTCCGGTAGAAAGATGGATGGCGGTGTTGCCGTTGAAGATGCTGAACCATACGGGGAAACGTTTCAGATAGTGCTCTTTGTCGAGCTTGACTCCCCGCGTTATCTGTTCCGTATATAATTCCTTTGCATTGGCAGGCGGAAAAAGATGGAGGGAGTAGAAGCTGGCGGAATCTTTGTATTCTTCCGCATGATATACTCCGCTCGGAATCATTCCGTAGGGTTGGGTATATGTCATCAGGCTTTTCAGATAGTTGCCGTATAGTTTAATGGAGTTCGCCCACTTCTGATAGTCAGGATGTCCCTTCTGCGTGTCGCAAAGCAAGGTCATGGCTTGCATGTAGACCTGCTCACGTGACTGATGGATATAGTGTACAATGGATTTCCGTGATTTATCCCGATAAAAGAATCCGCAGGTCTTTCCTTTGTCTTTCAACGGTTCGGTACGCTGGCAATCGAGTACGTACCGGATGGCTTCGGCTGCCGTCTCTGCATAGCAGGATTTGCCCGTCAATTTATAGAGCATACTGGCAGACCAGGATATGGTTGCCATATATTGGCTGTGAGATGTATTGTAACTATGTTCGTACATCTGCTTGAACCGGTCGAAACCGTCTTTCTTGTATTTCTCCGTAGCGAATGAGAAATCTTCTTCCGCCACTTTCCGCAGATGTTCTTGCAGCATCGGGTCCCGGTCTATGGTCATTGCTGCGTATGCCTCATAGCCTGCATACAGGAAGTTGTCGAATGCCATGTTCTGGACACGTACAGAATGAATATCGTCTGATGTATTCAGAATACCATCCTGCCAGATCAGCAATCCCATGCTGCTGGCACGGTAACCATCTCCGTAACGGTTTTTCAAGATAAACTCGATTCCCCATTCGGCCTCTTCCAATAGGCGTGCAGCCAGTGGGACATTGGTTTCTTTGAGGCGATTGTAGGCTTCCAGTAAAGAGAAAGTCACGTCGCCGGTTTGTAAGGTCTGTTGTGACAGATCGCCTGCATCGTGCCACCCGCCCGAATAGGAGATGCTTTTGCCGTCATGCCGGGAAAATAAATCCATATGGCAGGCAGCGTGTTTGCCGGGGACGGGATGTCCGCAACGCTGGCAAAAAAGGAAATTCAGCACTCTCCAAAGGGAGTTATCCCAAAGGTTTCCACCTATCCGGAACGGAGGGGTCATGATGTCACCCACTTTCAGTTGATACTCTCCCGGCTGGTTGAAGGCGGTGAAGTCGGTAACTCCGAATTTGCCGATACTCGTTTGTTTCCGTTTCAGTGAACCTTCGTAGGCAACCTGATTGTTCGCTGCATTAATCAGTTGGAAATGTTTCCATTGATCGCACAATCCGGCGTTGACGATAGCCGTTTTCCGGTCGTCCGTTTCATATCCTGTGGTGGAATAAGCGATTGTATGTTCTGCCGGACTCCATCCGCTTACCTTCTCTGGATTCTTGATTTGTTGCAGCCGGATGTCATCTATATAATAAATGGCGGAATCACCCGTAGTCCGGTCTTTCCCTTTCAGGGCTGTATCAAAGCTGATTGCCATTACTTTATCCCGCTGATATTCGTCTATCTCAAGAAAGCAGTGGTTCCATGTCTTGTTTACGAGGTTGATGAGATGTGACCCGCTGGGAGAGTTATATCCTTCTTTGGGTGTGGAATTATCATTTACAAATGTCAGGTTCATATTGACCACGCGTGCTCCGTCACAATCCGGATAGATGTAGAAGGAGATTCTGTTGTATCCTTCCCAGTTCTTTCCGTTAACGTGATAGGTGATGCGGCTGTTTCCATACGTGGCATAATCGGGGTCGGAGGGGGAGCCGGTGGCTCTTTTCCCTGTATATGTGGGGAAGGACAAACGGATACTGCCTTTATCCGATACGGATTTCTCTTTGGAAAAAGACATTATTCCTTTCCCGGAATGGCTCCATCCATCCGTATTGCCGGATACCGCAAGCGGCTGGCTGGACAGGATTTCTTTTTGCAGGGCTTTTTCTTCGAAAGACCGAACGGTGTTCAATGGAAGCGGAGCATGAACCAATCCTGTTTCATGGAGTTGTTTTTCCAATTGTGCATCTTCCGCCAGTTGGGACTGGCTGAATATGGAAGTATTGCATATAAGCAGGAAGAAAAGTATGGATGATGTTTTTCTCATGATTTGTTGACCTTGGGTTTCTGATGCAAGATTAGTGATTATTTGCTGAAATGAGGTTTGATTATCGCCATAAAAGCTCTAAAAAACATCAAAATGGAGGAAAATGATAGAATCTCTACTTCAAATGATGATATTTAAACTTTTATTCTGAAATATAATTATACTGCAAATCCTTGTTTGCTATCAGTTGTTTTTGTAATTTCAACGCCTCAAAGAGATAAAATAACATAACGACAGTGCTAAAGAGAGAACAATCACACTTTTATATATGTATAGTATGAAAAAAGTAACTTTATTCGCAACCGGTATCATCATGATGTCATGTGCTCAACAACAACAGAAACTTACGTATCCTGAAACCGCAAAGGTGGATACGGTAGATGTTTATTTCGGAACAGAAGTGCCCGACCCGTATCGTTGGCTGGAAAATGATACTTCTGCTGCAACCGCCGCATGGGTGGAAGCTCAAAACAAAGTAACAAACGACTATTTGTCTAAAATTCCTTTCCGTGATGCTTTGCTGAAACGGCTGACAGATGTCGCCAATTACGAAAAGATTGGTACGCCATTCAAAAAACATGGTAAGTATTATTTCTATAAGAACGATGGTTTGCAGAATCAGAGTGTGCTTTATGTGCAGGATAGTCTGGATGGCGAACCGCGTGTGTTCCTTGACCCCAATAAACTGTCGGATGACGGTACAGTAGCCCTGACCGGTATTTCTTTCTCAAACGACGGTAAATATACAGCTTACACTATCTCGCGTAGCGGTTCGGACTGGACGGAAATCTATGTGATGGATACGGCAACCGGCAAGTTGCTGGACGATCATATTCTGTGGGCGAAGTTCTCGGGGGCTTCCTGGCAGGGAGACGGATTTTATTACAGCGCCTATGATGCTCCGGTGAAAGGAAAAGAGTTCTCCAATGTAAATGAGAAACATAAGATTTACTATCATAAGATGGGGACGCCACAGTCGGAAGATAAGCTGGTTTATCAGAATCCGGAGCACCCGAAACGTTTCTACAGTGCCAGTGTGAATGAAGATGAAACTGTAATGTTTCTGTATGAGTCAGGAGATGGACGCGGAAATGCTTTGCATATGAAGGACTTGCGTAAGCCGAATGCTCCGTTCGTGACAATGGCTACGGATATGGATTATAACTATTATCCGCTTGAGATCATCGGTGATAAGATGTACATGTTCACCAATTATGGTGCTCCCAAATACCGCCTGATGGTGGCAGACATCAACAAGCCTGCTCTGAAAGACTGGACTGAACTGATTCCGGAAACGGAAAACGTACTTTCTGGTGCCCAGGTAATAGGTGGCAAACTCTTCCTGACATATGATAAGGACGTTGCCAACCATGCTTATGTGTATGATCTGGATGGTAAGGAAATGCAGGAAATCCAGTTGCCGTCACTCGGTACTGTAGGTTTCAGCGGTGATAAGGACGATAAGGAATGTTTCTTCGGCTTTACGTCGTTCACTACCCCCGGTGCTACTTATAAGTATGACATGGATAAGAATACCTGCGAACTTTTCCGTGCTCCTAAGGTAGCGTTCAATCCGGATGAATATGTGACCGAACAAGTGTTCTATCCCAGCAAGGACGGTACGAAGATACCGATGTTCCTTACTTACAGGAAGGACTTGAAGAAAGATGGTACAAATCCGGTGTATCTGTACGCTTACGGTGGTTTCAACATCAGTCTCTATCCAAGCTTCTCCACTTCACGTATTCCGTTTCTGGAAAATGGCGGCATCTATGCGCAGGCTAACTTGCGTGGCGGTGGCGAGTATGGTGAAGACTGGCACGTGGCTGGCACGAAGATGCAGAAACAGAATGTATTTGATGACTTCATTTCGGCTGCCGAATACCTTATAAATAATAAGTATACCAATAAAGATAAGATTGCCATCGTGGGTGGTTCCAATGGTGGTTTGCTGGTGGGTGCCTGTATGACGCAGCGTCCCGACCTGTTCCGTGTGGCTATTCCGCAGGTGGGCGTGATGGATATGCTTCGTTATCATAAGTTCACCATCGGCTGGAACTGGGCAAGTGATTACGGTACGAGTGCGGACAGCAAGGAAATGTTCGAATACCTGAAAGGCTATTCTCCATTGCACAATATGAAACCGGGTACCAAGTATCCTGCAACCATGGTTACCACAGCCGATCATGACGACCGTGTAGTTCCTGCCCACTCATTCAAATTTGCCGCTACCCTGCAAGAATGTAATGACGGAACGAATCCTACCATTATCCGTATCGACAGCAAAGCCGGACATGGTGCAGGCAAGCCTATGGCTAAAGTTCTGGAAGAACAGGCGGACATCTATGGCTTTGTCATGTATAACCTGGGAATGAAATTTGAATGAATTGAGAATTGATTTTTTTATCTTATCTGACGTTTTATTGTTATTTGATCAAAATATCGCTGAAATGTGTAGGTAAATACAAAAGAATTCCTATATTTGCAGTGTTATTCGTTGACATTTTGTTCGAGTAACCTTAAAATCACGAAAGGACAAACCTTTTAAAACGTAATATTATGAATATCGAACGAATTATGTCCTCTTTAGAGGCAAAGCATCCCGGCGAGTCTGAATATCTTCAAGCCGTAAAGGAAGTACTT